>CANRNE010000015.1 GCA_947631925.1 uncultured Clostridia bacterium | reverse complement strand
CTGAATTCCTTGCCTTAGGCGGAATTCACTTCCGCCGTGGGCGCCTCAATTTGCAACGCCACCGCAGGCTTAGTGTCGGATGAAACAGTAGCGCTTGCGCGGCTAAGAGTATATGAAGGCGCGGACGTTTATCCGCTCGGCGAAAAGATTTGCTTTAGCAAAGCTTTTCGCCGAAACCTAAACCCACTTGCGCGAGCAAAACCACGCTTTTGCGCTGCGCGCCACAATTTGCGACCTCGGGGCTTATTGTCCGATGAAACAGTACCGTTTGCGCGGCTAAGAGCGGGAGAAGGTACGAACGCCCATCCGCTCGACGAAAAGATTTGCGCACGCAAAGATTTTTGTCGAAACTTTACATACGGGCAATTTTATGGTATAATAAAAAAAACGGCCGTAAGGAGGCAATTATGATGGATATCGAAAAGTTGTTGGACGAGTACAGAGAGCGCACGACGATACGGCGCAGCGGGGAATATGTTTTTGTCACCCCGCCCTTCTTTCATCTGGAAAGCGATGACAGCATCGCGCTGCGGTTTTCCGAGAAAGCGGACGGCAGGCCCGTCCTCACCGACTGCGGAACGACCAAAGATTACCTCGACATACGGGAAATCAGTCTGAAAAAATATCGGGAAAAATTGGACGCCATCATGAAGCGGTTCGGAATCAAGGAAGAAAACGGCGCCTTCGTCATGGAAATGCCGACAAACAGCCCCCTGCATGTCGAAAGAAATCTCGGGTGCTTCATTCAGGCGATTTCCATTATCGCAAACATTGACTTGTAAAAAAGAGCGAGCTCATCTTCGGACGCGCCTTTTTCTGATGAGCTCAAACGCATAATATATCCCCTTCAAATCGTCGGAAAGATAGGAGAGCGCCTGTTCTTCGAGGTGCGGCGGCACCCCGTAGTAGGCCTCCGCAATGCTGCCCGCCATCGCCCCTATCGTGTCGGAATCTCCGCCGATGGACACGGCGTTGCGGACGGCATCTTCGAAGCTGTCACTCTCCAGAAATGCCAGGATGGCGTGGGGGACGCTCCCTTGGCAGGTCACCCAATCCCCGCGCTCGTCATACCCGTAGGAGAGCTGCAGGTTGGCAATCGTGAAGGTCTTGTCACGCAAAATCGGATAGTATTCGGCGGCGCGGCGCTTGATGGTCTCCTTCTCCTCGCCGATGCGCGCAAGATAGACGCAGAGCGCCACCGCCTCGCCCCCTTTCAGCCCCTCGGGATGATTGTGCGTCACCCCCGTGACGATGTTTGCGAGCGATTTTAACTGTGCTTCGGAATCCGCGACCCAGCCGACGGGGCTTACCCGCATTCCCGCGCCGTTCCCATAACTGTTGATGGGCGAAGAGGTATTGCTGTCGAACAGCCAGTGGTAGAACTTCTCCCCCCAGCCCGTTTTGGGATGCGCCTTTGCGACCGCGCGCATGCAGTGGACGGTTTTTTCCGCAAGCGTTGCATAGTCGCCCTTGCAAAGATACAGCGCCTCGGCGATTGCCACCGTCATGAAAGTATCGTCCGTGGCGCGGCAGGCGCCCGTAAACAGTTGAAAATTTTTTCCGCGGTTGTCGTGCTCGACAAATTCGAACCTGCTGCCGACAATGTCCCCGATAATCGCCCCTATCATGTCCTCCCCCTTTCGCGCGTTTTCGCCTTTATAATAACCGAAAAAGTCTCACCTCTCACGTGTTCGCGCTTTTATTATAGCCGAAAACCCGCTCCGCCGTCAACCCGTTGGGGTTGATTTTTTTCCCCGCGGGGTTTTTCTTCCCGAAAGTCTGTCATGCCGCACAGCCGTGTTGCAAATCGGCGCAGTTGTAAATTAGCCTACCCATTCCCTCCCCTTTGGACATGGTATGCCCGTTTTTGCTCCAAGGGCCCGAAATTGACCGGTTGGGTTGGACAGAAAACCAAAAATCACATTTCGAGAGCCATGCGGAAGCAAGTTGAATTCGATCCTCAGTATCGATTCCGTCGTCATTTTGCGGTATCGTGAGCCTCGCTATCTCCGCGCCCGTCTCCAAATCGTACGCCGCATAACAGTCGTTTTGCGCACGGATATAGCTATGCCGGCAGACGATTCTTCTCCCGAGGTCGTTCCTGTCCACTTCTCCGATTGCCCGCAAAAACGGCTGATAGGCGTTCTCCGATTCCTTGCTCGCTGTCCAAAGCACGGACATCTCGTAGGGTTTATTCCAATAATCTCCCCACAAATATTTGCCGTATCTTCTCGGGCGGAATTCGGCATATTTGATATAATAATATCTCCAATCATATGCCCCCATCCGCTCGCATTCGGCAAGATACGCGTTCTTCTTTTCTACAAGATACTCATCCGTCATCTCTTCCCGCTCCGAAAGCAATGCGTGTAAGATTCTCTTCGTCTCTTCGAAGTTGTCGGATGCGCTTCGGTGAAAGAGATTTCTCCACGCCTCTTTGGTGGGATATCGCCGTAAACAAAGTCTAACGTTGTCGGGGCGGTGACGATTGCCTCATACAGGGAATCCAGAAAGGCTGCCCGCACGCGGTCGACAAATGCATTGCGTCTCCCCTGCGCATAGTCACGCTGAATGATGGGGATTACGATTTTATCCACTTCTTCGAAAATGCTGATGAAAGAATGTAATTTCGTGCCAACCCCGGTGCTCATCTCATTCCTCTCCCCCCTCGGCTTCGGCATATAACGACCCGCTCAGGTAGGGCCGCAGTACGCTGTTCATCTCATCCACATAGGCGTCCGCGTCGGCCTTCCCCCAAAAATGAAGTTGCGTTCCCGCGGACATGCTGTAATATTTCAGGAAGACTTTTTTGGTGCAGGGCGGAATAAACTCGCCGCGTTTATCCATTTCGATGATATGATTGCGTTTGACGGCGAAGACGGAATTGCTCAATGCGGCGTTGTTCCCCGTATCGAGGAGCGCCAAATTCCCGATGCCGTCCAAATTCATCTCTCCGCCTGCGGACAGCTCAGCAAATATCCTCTCCTGAAGTTCGGCGAACCGCAAACCCGAGATGCGCGCCTTGCCGAGGACTTTATCGATTTCATCGAGAATGGATGTGTCCCCCTCCGAAATTGCGGCTATCGCCTCCCGATGCACCGTGAGCCATTCCCGCCATTCGGCCTCCGTCTTCATGCCCTCCGAATGCTGTGCATGGATATGCTCCAAACTCCAGCGCGCGCCTTTCTTCAGCGACTTGTAACGGTCGAAGGGGAATCTGGCTCCTTCCTGTTTGTCAGAGCTCATAATGTTGAAAAGAAGGAGCTACAAGCTCAAAAAAATAGGTCTGCCTTAATTCGCAAACCTATTGTAGAACATTATCCTTATAAATAAAAATAACCGCACGGCTTACGCTGTACGGTAATAGTGTCATATAAAATATAAAGCACAAGATTTCTCCTGTGCTCTATCTTTCTTATATAATTTCAAAATGCTTCAAGGTCTCTTTGATTGCCTCGACCATTTGCGGCGAGGGATGCGAACGAGGTCTTTTTAGTTCTTCCACGGCGTTGGGAGCGTCGTACATGGGCAAACCCAAACTGCGCTTGACTTCGGCAATGTAAGCGGTATGAACTTTGAAGCCGTAAGTCTTTTCGGTATATTCCTGTATCATCTTATAAGTAACTTTCTCTTTCGGCTTGCGTTCCTCGGCGCGTTTTTGTACTTCTTTCAAAGAGATTTGTCCTTCTTCCTCTCCAAACTCGACTTTTACGCCGATATGTCCGTCGGGTTTTTTGTGGGAAAGCACGACCAATGTCTCAACGTGGCGGGTTTGGGCGAACATGTCGTACGGTTTTATCTCCTCAATCTCGTACATGGTATGGGGATTCTCCGTCTTGACGAGTTCTCCGCGTTCATTTTCCGTCAGCGTTCCGCAGAGCAGACCGACATCGCGCGCGAGCGTTGCGGGGTTGCAGGAAATCATGACAATCTGCGGCGGCGCGGCCGCAAGGATGGCGGAAATCACCGACCGCTCCACCCCTGCGCGGGGCGGGTCGAGCACGACGGCGGCATTCTTTTCCTCCTTGAGAAGGGCAGGGAGCGCGTCCTCCACGCGTGCGCAGATATTCGTCATGCGTCCCTCGAGCCCGTTTGCGCGGGCGAGGGTATCCGCACAGGACGTTGCCTCGGGGACAACTTCAATCCCGTACGCTTTCCCGCACTTCTTGGCGAGCATTGCGGTGAGAAGTCCGCCGCCCGCATAGCAATCGATGGCGACGGGGGCGTCAATCCCCTCGACGACGCGTGCATACAGCTTGGCGCGCACGTTGTCGTTGACCTGCACAAAGGTATTCGGTCCCGCCTCGAACAAAATCCCCCCCTCGCTGCACGGATAGGTCTCCTGCCCGCGCACGAGGAGAAACTGCTCGCCGAACGCGGCGTTGCCCGTCGAGGTGTTGATGTTCAGAAAGACGCTGAATTCGGGGAAAATTTCCTCCAAAAGGTGGCAAAAGTAGTCAATCCCCTTGAGTTCGGGGACGGTAGTCACGAGGGTGACGAGGTATTTTCTCTTGAGCTCGCGGACGACGATGCGGCGGATTTGTCCCTCCCCCGTCGCTTCGTCATATCCGTCCAGCCCGCACTTCTCCATGAAGGAAAGCAGGGCGGAGATGAGCGGCTTGGTCCATGCGGGGTGAATGGGACAGTCCTCGATGGGAATGATGCGGTGGGAGCGCTCGGCGAAGAATCCGACGGCGTTTTGGCCGTTCGCCCTCCCCACGGGGAGTTGCAGTTTGTTGCGGTAGCCGTATTCCCTGTCGCTCCGCTCGCATGGGGAGACGGGAAAATCCACCCCTCCTACCTTTTTCAGCGTATTTTTGACGAGTTCCGCCTTGAAGGCGAGCTGGTCGCGATACCGAAGATGTTGGAGCTGGCAGCCGCCGCAGCGGGGAAAGACGGCACAGCGCGGACGCACCCGCTCCTCGGCGGGAGTGAAGAGTTCCTCCACCTTCCCGTAGGCGATGTTCCCCTTGCTCTTGAGAATTTTGACGGACGCCCGCTCCCCCTTCAGAAGATAGGGTACGAAGACGGTGAAGCCGTCGACATGGGCAATCCCCTCGCCGTAGCTTCCCAAACCCTCCGCCGTGACGGTGATTACGGTATTTTTTTCCATGGGCTACCTCCGTATGCGCGCCACGATGCGATTTACCGACCGCTGGCAGAGAAAGATGAGGACGTCATAGACGACGAAGAGCACCGTGCCGCCGATGAACACGAGATAGTAGAGATATTGCTCGAAAAAGGGGTACCATGTCGAGCCCGTAAAGCCGAGCACGTCCCCTAAGGTGAACCAGACGAGGAGGAGTGTTCCGTCGAAGAGGGCGGCCTCTAAGAGAAGCCAGAGCGCGTGCAGGGGCTTCTTCTTCGTAAACTTCAACTGCAGATAATTGAGGAGCGGATGCCAGCCGAAGAAGACCGCAAAGGGAACAAGGAGAAGAATGTGCGGCATGGCACACAAAAGGGCGAGGAGCACCGCGCCGATGAGGGCGAGCGCCTCTCCCCAGACAAAGTCGCGGGAAAGGGGCAGCATGAGCGCAAAAATCGCAAAGAGATACCCCGACGGGAGCAGAAAATCCACCCATGCCCCCACGGTGAGCGCCACCGCCGCGAGGGCGCAGGCGATTGCGGAGAGCGCGATTTCAAAACTTTTCTTCGGGCGGTTCATCCCTTCCCCTATCTGCACCCGCACATACAGAGGTTGCAGAGGCAGTCCACGCAGAGGTAGGTATAGCAAGCGGTCGCGCACGTCGAGCACCAATTGCCCCCCATCTGCCCCTCGGGCGGGACGGGGTTGGGGTCGGTGTTGGGCGCGCCGCCCGTCTCATTGCGATACTCCGCGCGGTGTTTGAGTTTTTCGTACGCTTCCTTATATTTTTCGTTGGATTCGTCGAGCTGCATGGCGATTTCGAGCTGTTTCTTGCTTTCATTCATCCAATTCTTCTTGTAGAACACGACGGATTGGAGATAGTGCCACTCGGCGTTCCGCTCGTTGAAGGCGTCGAGAAGATTTTGCGCACGGGACAAATCTCCCCCGCGGATGGCGGCGGAGACGTCCTCGAAGGCGTCCGATGAAGAGGTCTCGGGCTTTTGCGCGCTGCGGCGCTCCTCCATAATCTCCTCGTAGGCGGCATTGAGGCGGGTGAGCTTGCGCGCCGCGGCGTTGCCCGCTTCCCCGTCCTGCCACTTCTCCTCGTCGTATTGGGCCTTGAGCGTCTGATAGCGCGCCTCAATCTCCTCGAGCGTCGCGCTCTCGTCCAGCCCTAAAATTTCATAATTTTCACGATTGACCATTATCGTCTCCTTGCATGATTTCCGTCTTGCGCTCAGACCGTCTTCATCTTGCGCCGCGGCTCCCCTCTCATGACGCGCTCCGTCTCAATGGGCAGGCCGCGCAGAATGACGTTGTCGGAGAGGTCGCGGTTGAAGGGGAAGGGGATGTGCGCGAGGTGCTCGCGAATGGAATAGAACAGTGTGTCGAAGAGGAAACGGACGTCCTCTCCGTTCTTTTCGAGAAGGTCTGCCCTCCCGCTCGCCCCGTAGGCGCCGAGGAAGGGGTTGAACGTCCCCGCTTTCGCGTCTTCGTCGCAGTCGTCGAGGGCGTCGATGAGGTAAATCCACTTGCCCAGTCCGTAGAAGAGCGCGCGGGTGTGCTCGGTCGCCTTTTCGCCGAGAAAGTAATCCGAGGTGCGCTCCATGAGCTTTGCCGTCGGCTCTGCGGCGGAATCGGGGCATACCATGTCCGAGGTCTCCGCCTCGTTTTGCTCGCTGATGTATTGCTCGACGAGGGCGACGAGGGCGGGATATTTTTGCTTGGCGCGGCGAAATCCCTTGCGGAATACCAGCTGTTTCGCCCTGCCCTTCCCCTCGTCCTTGACGTCGTCCGCCAATTTGTAGTAACAGAGGACGGTGTTGAAGGCGCCCAGCTCCTCGAAGAGGGGGTCAACCTTTGCCATCGGCTTCTTTCGCACCGTGTGGCCGAAACAGCCGCGCTCCTCGATGACGATATCCTCCCCCTTGATGTTATGCAGCAGGACGGCGAGGAATGTCACGTCATAGGAGAGCCCCGTGCGCGCCGTCTGCCCGCAGGAGGCGCCGATTCCGCGGCAGAGGCCGCAATAGCATGCCTTATAGAGTACGGCATCCTTGACGAAGAGGTTGGGGAGGTCGTAGCCAACGTATCCGAACATCACTCCCCCCGATAGAAGCCCACTTTGCGGAAGACTTTCCCGAGCGTTCTTCCCGCCGCCCGCGACGCGCGTTCGGCGCCCGCAGCGAGCGTCTCCGAAAGATACGCCTTGTCCGCCAAAATGCGCCTTTGCTCCGCCTGAACGGGGGCGAGCCTGTCGGCGACGGTCTCCCCCACCGCGAGCTTGAACTCCCCGTAGCCCTTGCCGTCGAAGGTGCGCTCTGCCTCCTCCAACGTGACACCCGCAAAGGCGCAGTAGATGTTGAGAAGGTTGGTGATGCCGGGCTTCTCCGAAGAGGCGCGCACGCAGTTGTCGCTGTCCGTCACGGCGCGCTTGAATTTGCGCAGAATGGCGTCGCGGTCGTCCGAGAGGAAGACGGACGCGTTGGGGTTCTCGTCCGACTTGGACATCTTTTTAGAGGGGTCCTGCAGGGAGGAAATCTTCGCCGTGTTCCTGCCGATGAGCGGCTCGGGAACGGTGAAGGTCTCCCCATAGCGGTTGTTGAAGCGCAGGGCGAGGTCGCGGGCGAGCTCGACATGCTGTTTCTGGTCGGCGCCCACGGGGACGAGGTCGGTGCGGTAGAGCAGAATATCCGCCGCCATGAGGACGGGATAATCCATGAGCCCCATGTTGATATTGTCCGCGTGTTTGGCGGATTTATCCTTGAATTGGGTCATGCGGGAGGCCTCTCCCACATAGGTGACGGTGTTGAGCACCCACGCGAGCTCGGCATGCGCGGGGACATGGGACTGCACATACAGCGCACACTGCGCGGGGTCTATCCCGCAGGCGAGATAGAGCGCGGCGAGCTCCACCGTGCGGCGGCGCAGTTCGGCAGGGTCCTGCCTTACGGTGATGGCGTGCAGGTCTGCAATCGCAAAAAAGCAGTTATACCCGCTCTGAAGTTCCACCCAGTTGCGAATCGCCCCGACATAGTTGCCGATGGTCAGACTCCCCGTGGGTTGGACTGCGGAATAGACGGTTTTCCCTTCCATGATGCGCCTCCGAAAACAGTTGCTCTTTGGTATTATACCACGTTTTCGGGCAGATTGCAACCGTAACGGCGGACATGCGGTGAAAATTGCGTGAAACCCGCGGAAAATCGGGAACAAAATTAACAAAAATCCTGCCCGAGACGCCTTCTCGGGCAGGTAGAGCCTTCTTGGCGCCCCCTTGAGGGTCGCAAACGCATTTCTCGCGCACAGCACAGTGCGCTGTGCGCGGCGTTTGCGGTGAGTGAGCGCATTTGCCGCGCGAACGGTGCCCGAACGCGGGGGTCTACCCGCGTGAGACTGAGGGGGTGTCGTGTGAACAAGCGCCACCCCTTCCGTCGCTCTCTTCGTTCGCGCCACCCACCCCTCGAGGGGTGGGCAAGTGACTTGGCGCCCCCTTGAGGGGGAGCTGTCACGCAGTGACTGAGGGGGTGTCATTTCTAAATAACGGAAAAAGCAAAAACCGCGCTTTTTGCTTTTTCACACAATTTGCCACGCCACCGCAGGCTTATTGTCCGATGGAACGACCCCGCTTGCGCGGCTAAGAGCGGGAGAAGGTACGAACGCCCATCCGCTCGGCGAAAAGATTTGCGCACGCAAAGATTTTCGTCGAAATTTTTATATCACACATTTCCCGTCGATGAAGGAGCCGAAGAGGGCGCGGGTGTTGGCGCCGACGGCGTCGAAACAGGCGATGAGGTCGCCGTCGGTTGCGATTTTTCCGCAAAATTTCTCCTTGTAGCGGCGGAGCGCCTGCATGCACTTCTTGTGCCCTGCGGTCTCATGGACGCGGTCGAATAGGATGACCCCCTTGTCGTAGGCGATGTTGCGGTATTCATAGTCCCCCGAATAGGCGGGAAGGGCGCGGTTCATCGTGGTATCCGCGGCGCCGTCGAGCTGGGATGTCACCGAAAAATAGGCGCGGAAGGAGCGCTCGGATGCGGCGACAAAGTCCCGATATGTTGTTCCGTATTCGGGGTAGGCGTCCAAAAAGAGAGCGGAGGAGAACTCGGCGAGCCCCTCATCCTGCCATGCCCTGCAGTACTGGTCGCTCCCGACCATGGAATACCACCACTGGTGGGCGGTCTCATGGGCGACGACGGCGGGCGATTCCTGCTCGGAGAGCCCCGTGGAAATCATGGACAGGGCGGGAAATTCCATGCCGCCGTACACGAATCCCGTCTCGACGACGGTGTAGGCGGGATAGTCGTACTTTCCGAAATTTTCCGCGAAGAAGGCGAGGCTGCGGCAGGCGGCTTCGAGGGTGCGCTCGGCATTTTTATCCGAGACATAGTAGTAAGAGACGGGCACGCCGCCCGCTTCCCCGCGGACGCAGGAGTAGGATTCTCCGAGCACGAAGGCGACGTCTCTGACCCCCTCTGCTCGGACATGGTATGTCCGTTTTCCGTCTGAGGCGCTCTCCTCGGAGGGAAATCCCGTGATGAGTTCATACTTTTGGGGCACGGTGAGCGTGACCTCGTAGTCGGCGATTTCGCTGACGAACGGGTCGCCGCAGGCGCTGTAGACGCACTCGCGGAAGGCGCCGTCCTCGGCGGCGCAGAGCACGGGATAGAACCCGGAGAGGTTGACGCCCGTCTCCGTGATGCCGAGGCGGTGGTTGATTTTTGGAAGCAGTACCTCATACTCAACGGTGAGCGCCACCCTCTCCCCCGCCGCGAGCGGCTTGGGAAGTTTGACCGTGAGAATATTCTCGTCCTCGCCGCCCACTTCGAACTCCGCGGCGCCCTCCACGGCATGCACCGTGATGTGTCCGTAGCTCTTCCCCGCGTAGTAAGCGGAGGGAGCGAAGAGGTCGGAGACGGGGCGTTGCACGGCGTCCTCGCGGTAGGCATTCGCCCAGAGCTGGAACTTGAGGGTGTCCGTCGCAAAGGGCAGGGCGACGTCCGTCTGCAAAGCGGCGGAGAGGGTGGAAGAGGCGTCGTCGTAGGTTGCGGCAATCGTGTAGACCGTCAGGTTTTCACCGCCTGCGCAGGAAGAGAGCCCCGCCGCGGCGCCGAACAGGAGCAAAACCGCCGAAATGACGCATGCAATTTTTCGCATGGCGACCTCCGAAAGATGGATTTCGGAGTATTCTATGAGCGGCTGCGGGCGGTTAGAAGGCGGGCGCCGCAAATTTTTTTCATAAAATGGTAGCTTTTTTGAAAATCCCTCTTGATTTTTCCGTGGAATGATGTTACAATAGAACGTAAGCGGGCTTTTCGCTTGTCCGCAATTTCAAGCAAGAGGTAATTCCCAATATGGACTTCACGGCAAAGAATATCCGCAACATCGCGGTCATGGGTCACAGCGGAGAGGGCAAGACCACCCTCTGCGAAGCAATGCTCTATGACGCCGGCGCAATCGAGCGTATGGGCAAGATAGAGAACGGCACGACGGTGTGCGACTATGACGATCAGGAGATTGCAAGGCACTCCTCCGTCTCCCTCGCACTCGCCTATCTCGTCTGGAAGGACGTCAAAATCAACCTGCTCGACGTCCCCGGCTTCTACGACTTCGAGGGCGAATGCTCCTCTGCGATGCGTGCCGCGGGCGCGGCGCTCGTCGTGGCGGGCGCAAACGGGACGGTGACCGTCGGTGCGGAGAAGGCAATCAACCTCTGTCTCAAAGAGAAAAAACCCACCGTGCTCTTCATCAACGGCATGGACAAGGAGAATGCGGACTACCGCAGCACCATCGAGGCATATCAGACGCAGTATAAGGGCAAAATCGCGCCCGTGCAAATCCCCATCATGGACGGCGCAAAGATGACGGGCTACATCAACGTCATCTCGGGGAAGGCGTACACCTTTGCCGCCAAGGGCGTCGAAGAAGTTGCGGTTCCCGCCTCCTATCAGGGCGAACTCGAAGAGATGCAGGCCATTCTGCAGGAATCCGCGGCGGAGAACGACGAGGAACTGCTCGACAAGTACTTCGAGAACGGCTCCCTCTCCCCCGAAGACACCGTGGTGGGTCTCCGCAAGGGCATTCTCAACATCAGCGTCATCCCCGCGCTCGCGGGCAGCGCGCTCCTCAACAAGGGCGTCATCAATCTCCTCGACGAGCTGGTCGAATACGTTCCGCAGGCGGCGGAGCGGGCGGGCCTTCCCGCTACCGACCTCAAGACGAAGGAGCAGACGACCGTCTCCTGCGACGCCTCGGCTCCCCTCGCGGCACAGGTCTTCAAGACCGCCGTGGACCCCTTCGTCGGCAAGATGAACTACGTCCGCGTCTGCCGCGGCGTGCTCAAGACGGGCATTGACGCCTATAATCCCAACTCGGACACGACGGAGCGCATCAACTCCCTCTACATCATGCGCGGCAAGAAGCTCGAACCCGTCCAGCAGCTCAGCGCGGGCGACCTCGGCGTCGTCTCCAAGCTCGCCGCAACGGGCACGGGCGACACCCTCTGCGACGGGAACAACCCCGTGCAGTTCGAGCCCATCCACTTCCCCGAACCCGTGCTCTCCATGGCGGTCAACGCCGTCGTGCGCGGCACCGAGGACAAAGTGTTCGGCGGGCTCAACCGTCTCGCCGAAGAGGACAGAAGTTTTCAGGTCCGCAAGAATCACGAGACGGGCGAGACGCTCGCCTGCGGGCAGGGCGAGATTCAGCTCGACATCATCAAAAAACGCCTCAAGGCAAAGTTCGGCGCCGAGGCGGAATTCACCACCCCCACGATTGCATACCGCGAGTCCATCCTCTCCAAGTCGGAGGCAGAGGGCAAGCACAAGAAGCAGTCGGGCGGCGCGGGCCAGTTCGGCGTCGTCAACATCCGCTTCGAACCGGGCGCTGCGGACGGCGTGTTTGAATTCGTAGACGCGACCGTCGGCGGCTCTGTGCCCAAGAACTTCATCCCCGCCGTCGAAAAAGGTCTGCGCGAAGCCATTCAGAAGGGTGTGCTCGCGGGCTATCCCATGGTCAACCTCAAGGCGACGCTCTTCGACGGAAAATCCCACCCCGTCGACAGTAAGGAAGTTGCCTTCGTCTCGGCTGCCCGCCTCGCCTATGAGGACGGCATTCCGCGCGCGAAGCCCATCATTCTCGAGCCCATCGCGAGCATGCAGATTGTCGTGCCCGAGCAGTACGTCGGCGACATCATGGGCGACCTCAACAAGCGCCGCGGCCGCATCATCGGCATGGACACCAAGGACGGATTGCAGGTAATCACCGCAGAGGCGCCCGAGGGCGAACTTCTCACCTATGCGACCTCGCTGCGCTCCATGACGCAGGGACGGGGCAAGTTCTCGCAGGAATTCGCGCGCTACGAACAGGCGCCCGATACCGTGCTCCAGAGTCTGAAGAAATGAGAAATTGGGCTCACGGCGTGAGCCGAATCCCCCAATCCCAACGAAAAGCCCCCGACCATGTCGGGGGTTTGCCATTCAAAACCGTTATTCCATGCAGAGTTTTTTGGTGAGGGAAGCGCTCCCGATTACCCTGCCGCCGCCGAGGACGACCGCCGTCTGCACGTCGCTTGCGAGGTGGGCCTCCATCTGCAATTTGCGCGAGACGTAGTCGGCAAAGCCCGCAATCGCGCACACGCCGCCCGAGAGCAGGATGCCGTTCTTGCACATCGCCGCAGAGACCTCCGCGGGGAGTTTGGCGAGCATGAGTTCGGCGTATTCGATAATCTTGTCCACATAGACGCGGATGGGAAAGAGCACGTCCTCCGAGGAGACGGAGATGGCGCGCGGCTTGCCCGTTGCGATGTCCCGCCCGTTGACGATGACGCTCTGGTTGTCCCCGGGGATGAGGCTCCCCACCGAGTTCTTGAGCTTCTCGCTCGTGAGCGCCCCTATCTTGAGGTTGTAGAGGTCGGCGATGTGGTCGATGATGTGGATATCCATGTTGTTGCCGCCCACGCACATCGTGAGCCCCGCGATGGTGCTGTCGAGAGAGAAGACGGCGAGCGAAGTCTTCCCCGCGCCCACATCCACCGTGAAGACGGGGTTGGATTCCGAGAGCGGGACGTCCTGCCCGAGGGCGGCGAGATAGTGCGCCTCGACGAAGTTGATGCGGGAGATGCCCGCCGCCTTCGCGACGCGGTAATACTTCGCCCTGCTCTCCTCCGTGCAGCCCGTGGGGACGCAGAAGAGCGCCTCGATGCCGCCGAATTTGCGGGGGCACGCCTTCCCGAGGAAGTAGGAGAGGATGGCGCCCGCGAGCTGTTCGTTGACAATCTCCCCCTCATAGACGGGGAAGACGACTTCGGAGAGCTCCGCGGTCTTGCCGAGCAGGCGCTTGGCGTCCGAGCCGAACGCGCGGATGTTGGTATCCCGCGAGACGGTGACGCAGGTGGGTTCGGCGAGAACGATTCCGCTCCCAATCCGATAAATCTTTGTGACGGCAGTCCCAAAATCGATGGCAATTTTCAGCATTCCTTTCCTCCGTGTGCCGTGAGCATTTCGCGGACCTTTTCCGCGGGCAATCCCACGACGTTGGTATAGCTCCCCTCATACGAGCGCACGAGGGGAAATTCGTCCTGTATTCCGTATGCCCCCGCCTTGTCGAGGGGGCGTTTTTCTCTGATATACCGCGCAATCAGCGCTTCGTCCAGCGCAAAAAAAGAGACTTTCGTCTCGGCGACGCACTCCGAACAAAAGTCCTCTCCGAGAAGACAGACCCCCGTGAGCACGCTGTGCGTCCTTCCCGAGAGCGCACGGAGCATGCGCGCCGCGTCCTCTTCGTCCTTCGGCTTGCCGAAAATCTGCCCGTCCAATGCCACCACGGTGTCCGCGCCGAGAACGAGCGCGTGCGGGTTGCGCGAGAAGACGTCCTTTGCCTTCCCTCTCGCGAAGACGAGCGCCGTCTCCGCGGGGGAGAGCCCCTCTCCCCGTTCCTCGAACAGGGAGGGCTGTACCGTGAAGGCTACCCCGAGCGAGGCGAGAATCTCCCGCCGTCGCGGGGAATTGCTGGCGAGAATGAGCATCAGAGAATCTCGAGATTCTTGTGGAAGGCGCGCTTGAATTCCGTCCCCGCGAGCGTCGCCTGCCGGATTTCGAGGGCGGCATCCCCCGCGAGCTCCGTCTTCATGATGACGCTGTCGCCCAAGACGTCGCAGTTGATGCCCTTCACCATGCCGAGGCCGCTCCTGTCGAGCGCCTCCGCGACGCGGAGGAGCACGCCGAGCTTCTTGACGACGTCGAGGTCCTCGTCCGTCACGATGTCCTTGTAGCGGTTCCACTCGGCGGGCGTGATGTTCTCCTTCTTGTGGCAGCCCGCGACGAAGGCGGCGAGCACAATCTCCTTGTGGGTGGCCCCGTAGATGCTGCTGTTGAGAATCATGTAGCGGCTGTGCTGCTGGTTGTTGTAGTAGCGCACCCGAAGTCCCGCGTCGTGCAGGCTCGCCGCAATCTTCAAGACCTTGAGATAGACGCGGGGGAATTTGTGCAGCACGCGGAGCTGTTTGAAGAGCTGAATGGAGAGATGGACGACGTTCTCGACGTGCGCGGGGTCGCAACCGTAGTAGGTGACGAGGGTGCCGAGCGAGTAGCTGAGGACGTCGGAGATGGGCCGCTCCACCGTGAGCGGGAGCGCCTGATTGAACATAATCCCCTCCCGCAGTCCGCATCCGCCGATGACGAAGTTCTCGATACCGAGATAGTCGGTGAACGCCTTGATGACGGCGAGCGCGGCGGGCATGATGTCCGCCCGTTCGGGGGAGAGACCGCGGATGCGCATCCGCTTTTCGACGTCGAGCACGCGCACCATGCCGTAGACGGAGCGGAAATCCTCCGTCGTGAACTGGTAGTTGTGCACGATGTTGAGGGGATATTTGCGGATGATGCGGTTGATTTTATAGAGGTTGCGGAAGGAGCCGCCCACGCCTATCATCTGCGTGTCGGGTTCCACTTCCTTGAGCCAGTCAATCTTCTTGAACTGCTCGGTGAAGAATTCCTCAATCTTTGCCGTCTGTTCCTCGGGAGAGACGCCCTCGTCCGCAAAGAGGTCGGAGAGCGTGACGGCGCCGAAGGGCAGATTGACGAAGTTGAGGATACTGCGGCGGTTGTAGTAGATAATCTTGGTACTGCCGCCCCCGATTTCGAGGATGATGCCCTTGGGGATGTCCATCGAATTGATGACGCCGCGGTAGACGAGGGTCGCCTCCTCCTCTTCGGAGAGCACGGAGACGCGCAGGCCGCAAGTCGCCTGAATCTCGTCGAGGAAGGAGCGCTGGTTCTTGGCGCGGCGGACCGCCGCCGTCGCAACGGCGATGATGCGCTCCACCCCCTTTGCGTCGCAGAGGCGCTTGAACATCTTGAGCGTGCGGATGGTCTCCGTCACGCGCTGCGGTTTGAGGAAGCCGTCGCGGTCCATATCCTGACCGAGACGCACGCTTTCCTTGAGTTCGTCCTCCACCATGAAATGTCCGTCGCCGAAGAGCTGTACAATCACGAGGCGCGCGGAGTTGGAGCCGAGGTCGATGATGCCGATTTTTTCCATAATTGCAAGTCCCGTCCTTTTCCCCGCCGCGAGTTCTCGCGCGGGTAGACTACAAAATTCCCTATTCTAAAACTATACCCTATTTTAACACAGTTTAACGGGTTTGTCCATAGGGTTGGCGAAAATTTTATATCATTTTCCAAATTTTTTTTGTGAATTTTCGCTCCGAAATCCGCAAACCGCCTCGCGAAAGTAACAAATTGACAAAAAAATGATAAAAATTGCAAAACCTTTCCCGAGTGCGGCGGCGGGAAGACGGGCCGCGAGCAGGGAAAAGAGCGCGGAAAAGAGGAGAGCGGGAAGGACGAGCGGCAAGATGTCGCCCTTTGCGACGAGCCCGTTCTTTGCGTGGACGGAGAGGGCGGCGAGGGACATCGGCAGAAAGGAGAGAAGATTGACGCCCTGCGCCGCGGACTGGCTCACCCCGCAGACGAGGGTGAGAAGGGGGATGAGCACGGTGCCGCCGCCCATTCCCATCCCCCCGAGCACCCCTCCCGCGATGCCGCAGAGAAAGAAGACGAGAAAGGACATTAAAAGAGCATCCTCACGCCCGCCGCGAGCATGAAGGCGGCAAAGATGAGAGTGACAATGCGGACGGGAAGGCGCGGGAGAAGGCGCGCGCCGAACATTCCCCCGAGGAGGACGCCGCAGGCGGCGGGGAGAAAGATGTCCATGGGGACGAGCCCGTGGAGGAGATAGACGACGGCGGACACGAGGCTGGCGGGAAAGATGACGGCGATGGCGGTCGCATGGGCTTGGTGCGTACTCTTTTTTGCGGCTTTGAGGACGGGGACGGCTATCATGCCGCCTCCGCCGCCGAAGAGACCGTTCACCGCCCCCACCGCGGCGCCGCCGAAGAGGGAGAGAAGCATATATGTACCCCGCCGTGCGGGCAATTGACGATAAAAGTTTGCGCCAAGTCAAAAAAACTTTTCCTTTTTTTCAGATTTCGCGCGAAACTGCTTGCAACTCTCGGCGTTTTATATTAAAATAGAGAAGAATTCGCCCGAGCACGAGTCCTTTTCCCGTGCGCGGAGCTTCGGAAAAATAACGGACGGCCAACCATGGCGCCGCCGCATACAAGGTGTTATATGGCAAAATTCTTTGATTCGAAAAATCGGAAAAAGCGCTGGACGGCGCTGCTCTGTTCTGCCCTCTCCGTGACTTTGGCGATGGGCGTCGCTGCCTGCGCGCCCGACGACGGGGAGGATGGGGGCAGCTCTTCTTCCACGCCCACGCCCACCGATGTGCAACTCCTCAAGAACGGCAACTTCGAGTTCTTCGCGGAGATGAACAAGGAGGACGCGGACAAGCACGACTATATCAACGACCCGTCGAGCTACAACTGGACGCTCTCGTCCGCTGTCTCGAGCAAGGCAAAATCGGGCATCGTCAAGACGGACGAGTGGGAAGAGCTCTCTACGTCGAGGAGCTCCCTCATCCTCGAGGAAGACCGCTATGTCAAGGCGAGCAGCAGCGACTCCTACAAGGACGACGAGGGCTACAAACTTGACGCGGCCGCGGAAAACGGCGGCAAGCGCATCGAGGCGACGAGCGGAACGCTTTCCGACCAAGCCATAAACCACGCCATCTCCGTCTGGAATTCGACTTCCCTGCGCGACCGCATCGAGTTCTACTCCTTCTACGGCATCGACAGCAAGAGCGAGTTCGAAAAGTACGAGGACGACTACTACACCGTCAAGTTCGACGACATCAAGGACTTTGCCGACTACTACGAGGGCGCGGACAAGACGAAGAAGCTCGCGGGCCCCGGTCTCTATGACGACGACAAGGCCACGGGGGAGAAGCCCGAGACGGGCATCCTCATGATTCACAACCGCTACGACAACGACGACAAGTACGGCACGGCACAGCATTACACCTCCACCTCCGTCACGGTGTCGGCGGGCACGGCGGCCGTCCTCTCCGTCTGGGTCAAGACGGCGGGTCTCGTCCACTTCGAAAACGACGACGTGGACAAGGGCGCGGGCGCCTATATCGGCATCACGCAGACGGTGGGCGGCACCACTCTCGATGCGATGCAGATTAAGAACATCAACACCGAGAAGTACACGGGCCTCGACGAGACCAACGGCTGGAAGCAGTACACCGTGTACCTGCGCGCCAATACCTTTGCGACGACGACGTTCCGCGTCGAGCTCGGCCTCGGCCTCGGCAGCTCCTCGCAGCGCACCGAATTCGTTGACGGTTATGCCTTCTTCGACGACCTCAAGTGCGACATCGTGGGAACGGACGAATACACAACTTTGGCGTCCCCCCTTCCCGAAGAAGCCAAGTGCGGCCTCAACTCGACGGGCAACAAGAAAATCTTCTCCGTCATCGACTCCGACGGCACGCTCGACACCACCGATAAATTTGCCATCGACCTTGCCTCCGAATTCACGACCTTCACGGACTGGAGCAGCTCCTCCGAGCACGCGGACGTCGCGAAGCAGTTCGAATTCAACGGCGAGCCCCGCCTCACCACCGAGACGCAGGGAAGCAAGACCTTCACTTCTGCAGAGGTCGGCGTGGGCGACAACCGCACCACGGGCATCGATGGCGACAGAAAGAGCATTGTGGACAGATTTTCTTACGCAAATCTCCTCAAGCTCGCCGATACCAACGGCTATGCGAAGAACATCATCAAAGATGACTTCGAAAACACGGACGACAAAGTCAACTTCCCCTTCCCCCACGACGCAGTCGGCGACGACGACATCATCTTCATCCTCTCGACGAACGGTGCGGCGTACACGGTAGAGTTGCAGACTTGGAAAGTCGCTCCCAACACCCGCGAGCTCATCTCCTTCTTCGTCAAGACGAGTGCGCTCCGTTCGGGTGCGTACGGCGCGGGCGCCAAGCTCGTGGACGGGGACAACACCTCCACCATCACCCCCTTCAACTCCACCCTCGTCCCCACCGTGGACATCGACAGCGAGGATGACATCTACAGCGGCTGGGTGCAGTGCTTCTTCTTCGTGGAGAACGACACCGACGAAGCGAAGGAATACCACCTCGAACTCACCTACGGACCCACGTCCGTTGCAAGCGCCACCAAGGACGACTACTGCATGGGCTATGCGGCATTCGCGAACTTCCGCACCTGCTCGCTCACGACCAAGCAGTACAGCTACGCCGCGACGGGCACCTATGCACAGAAGGTCTCTTTGACCTCCACCGTGCGCGACTCCTCCAAGTTCGACGATGCGGCGGCGAGCGGCACCTCTTTGGAAGAAGGGCTTGCAACCCCCGCCAACTATCAGGGCGTGCAGGCTGGTTGCGACCGCCTCGTCTCCGACGAAGGCGCACCCGAAAATCCCACCCGCGAGGCTTTGGAGGCCGACGGCTTCTACACGGGTCTCCTCTCCGAGGAATTTGCGGATAAATACACGGGCGAGCCTTGGTCCTCACTCATCGGCGCGACGGGAGGAGACTGGTGGAAGACGACGTTCGGCGACGGCAGCAATGCCAACCCCGCATACCGTCCCCTCGTCGTCATCAACACACAGCAAGAGATGCCGGGCTACGGCTTTACCAACGGCAACAAGGCGACATTCTCCGCCAACTCCACGACGCGTGTCAGCGTCCGCATGAAGCTCTCCGAGAGCGTCAAGGCGTACCTCTACCTCATCGATGCCTCCGACATCAAGGTGGACAACTTCCTCTCCTCCACGCTGCCCGAATATACCTTCTGGTATGACAAGGACGGCAACATCGTCGACACCGACCCCACGGACAAGGACTACGACGACAGCGCGGACCACATTTGGTTCACGAAGCAGGAGAACGGCCTCTACAAGAACGCACGCGTCACGACCGATGACAAGTACTATGCCAACCTCGCCCCCTTCGACACGGACGACGACGGCAACCTCATCACCTCTTCGGGCACGGCGTTCTACAAGCACAACGACAAATATTACGCCTACTACGACAAGGACAGCGACACCTACTCGGTGGAAGTCTCCGACCTCACCAAGGTAGAGGGCATCGAGGACATCCTCCGCGCGCACGTCACGGACAGTGACAAGTACGAGGGCGTCATCGAAGTGGACGGCTCGCTGTACGGCGAAAAGTGGGTGACCGTTTCCTTCTATATCAAAACGGGCAGCGAGGCGAAGGACTATCGCATCGAGCTGTGGACGGGCAGCCGTGACGGCACCGTGAAGATTCCCGCAAACAGCTATGCGTTCTTCGACAGAATTCAGACCTCGACGAGCTACTCCAACTACGATGCCGAGCGCGACGCCGCGGAAGAGGCAATCAAGCGCGAAAAGGACATCGCCGAGGACGAAAACCTCACCGAGAATGCGGTCTACTACACCTTCTCCTTCTTCGACTCCCCCGAATTTGCCCGCTACGACAAGACGCAGGACGAAAAGAACGCGGGCGACCCGTGGAGAGATTACGACCAGTCCGCCTACTCCGAAGAGCTCGTCTATCTGTATGTGAATGACGTGAACGGCGACCTGCTCGGCCTGCTCGGACCCTCCGTGAGCAAGTTCATGAGCTTTGCCTCCAACGAAGTCACCGTCACCCCTGCCCCGACCGCGGATACCGATACGGATACGGACACCGACACGGATACGGATACCGATGAGGACGGCGACAGCAGTGCGCTTTGGCTCTCCATCGTCTCCATCCTGCTCGTCGTGGCGCTCGTGTTCGCCATCGTGGCAGTCATCGTCCGCAAGTACTACAAGCCCAAGAAGAAGGTGGCAAAGAAAGCGACGAAGCGGGTAGTCCCCGAGAAGCGCGAAGCCGCTCCCGAAGACGAGGCTCCCGCCCCCGCTCCCGCCCCTGCCAAGAAGGACGAAAACGACCCCTACAACGAATAAGGGTACACAAAAAAATCGGCGCATTCGCGCCGATTTTTTTATTGCGGTTGAAGGATTCTCCGTGGGGCGCCATGCCCCCACCGGTCTCGCTTCGCGAACCGACCCCATGTGAGAGGAGGGGGTGCCGCTTCCCAATCCGTCACCCTGAGCCTGTCGAAGCTTAATATAATGCGGATATGCTTCGACTTCGCTACGCTCCGCTCAGCATGACGAAGTGGAATGACCCCCTTCCTGTCGCTGACGCGACATCCTCCCCCCTTTTGCTCTGCAAAAAGGGGGAGGTCTTTCACCTCCCCCCTTATACCTGAGGGGGGGTAGGGGGTGCCGTGTGAACAAGCGCCACCCCTTCCGTCGCTCTCTTCGTTCGCGCCACCCTTCTCGGGCAGGTAGAGTCCTGCCCTCGGTCACCGTTCGCGCGGCAAATGCGCTCACTCCTGTCGCAACGCGCGAAAAGTTCACTGGACTTTTCGCAGAACGCGTTGCTCCACCTCAAGGGGTGGGCAAGTGACTTGGCGCCCCCTTGAGACTCGGGCAAGCAACTTGGCGCCCCCTTGAGGGGGAGCTGTCACGCAGTGACTGAGGGGGTGTCATTTCCAAATACTTGCGCGAGCAAAACCACGCTTTTGCGCTTTTGCGTGGGCGGCAGGGACCGCCGCACGCCTCTTCGCGGAGGCCACCGCTCATGTCGCGCCGCCGCTCACAGCACCCCGTGCTGTTGAGCGAGAATTGCGGCGCTCCACTCCATTTGCCACGCCACCGCAGGCTTATTGTCCGATGAAACAGTACCGCTTGCGCGGCTAAGAGCAGGAGAAGGTACGAACGCCAATCCGCTCGACGAAAAGATTTGCCCCAAGCAAAGCTTTTCGCCGAAACAAGCAAAGATTTTTGTCGAAACCTTTTACTGCTTATAATAACATACGCTCGCGTCGTTGGGGACGGGGACGCCGAGCGCCCAGACGGATGCGTCGTCACTGCCGTCGCCAATCGTTTTGCCCTGTCCGTCTTCCCAGTGCCACTGCGTGCCCGTATAAATGGTTATTTCCCGCGTGGATTGTTCCTTCGCGCGCACCACCAGTCGGTCCGCAACAGCGTTGTAGCTCTGCCCGTAGGTTCCGCTTGTCGTCGCCTCGGCATAGTACACCGTCTTGGCAATCCCTCCGATGTCCCCCGTCGCGTCCTTCACGGCGCTCATGTTGGGAAGTACCAGTACTTCGAGCTTCGTGCCGAGATAGCCGAGTTTACCGATGCCGCGGGCAAGGTACAAATTCTTCAAGCCGCCCGAAAAGGCATTGCTGTCGATAACTCCCGAAAGAAGCGGGCGCCCATCGGTTGTTTTGTCGTTCCAGTGCTCCGTCGAGATGAAGCGAATGGTCTCGATGTTTTGGCTCTCAACATAGAATGTCCGCGCGAAAACGTTGATTTGCTTGGTGACTACCACCTCTTTGAGGGTCTCGGGAACGCCATTGAAGGCGGGGTCGGGGTAGCGTTCCCGGTTGAGGTAGTCCTGTCCGAAGATATACCCGAAGTAGAAGTTGACTTCCTCTTCGACGGTCTGTGCATACGTTGTGACGTTCTCCCCCGCGCCGAGCCAAGGCAGGGTGAGCTTTTCAAGGCCCGTAAGACCCGCGATTGCGCTCTTTTCGAAGACGGTCACGCCGTCGGGAATGACGAGCGAGGTGATGCGGCTGTGGCCCGCAAACTGCGTTCCGATTTCGGTGATTTTGTCCGAGATGACGACGTCGCCCGCGAGGTCTGAAGGAATATAGAGAATGTTTGCAAGGTCCGCATCGTACAGAACGCCCGTCTTGGAGGCATATTCCGCGTTCTCGTCCGCCACGGTGATGGACTGCAGGGCGGCAAATTTCCCCTCGAATTCGGGCAGGGTCGTCAGACTCTTCGGAATGAAGAGGGAGGTGACGGCGTTGAACGTGCCCGACATGGCGCCCTCCCCGATGGAAGTCGTGCCCTCCGCGAAGGCCAGTGCGCCCGATATGGCGGGGGCGACGTAGCAGACCTCATTCCGATGATAAATGACGTTCCCCTCGGAGACATATTCCCCGTTGTCGCCGCGCACCTCGACGGTCGCCACCTTGGTGCCTTGGGTGAAGGGAACGGCGAGCGATTTGAGGGAGGCGGGCAAGGAAATTGAAGTGACAGTGTGTTGGTACGAGGACGATTCGTCTTCGTTGACGACAAAGGCGTCCTCTTCCACTGCGACGACGCCGTCGGGAACCGTCACGTCCCCTTTCGCCCACACCGATTGCCAGCCGATGACCTTCGTGTTTTCATGAATGGTCGTGACGCTCTCTGCGTTCGGCACGAAGTCTCTGTCTATCCCCAGCAGAAAGACGTAGGGATTGTCATCGTTGCCGAGATAGCAGCCGCTGCCCGCCTTCGTCGCAATCCGCATGAGATTCCACATGTAATGATATTGCCCGTTGTCGTTCGTGTCTTTATCGTTGCTGCCGTAGACTTCCTCTCCCGTAAAACCAAGGAAGGAGTCGGGAATGGAGACTTTGGTCACCGTATCGTAAGCTGTCCCCTCATAACCATCTTCTACCATATGCGAGACGGCGTTGAGGACATAATACGGAATCGTCGTGGTGCCCTCTTGGAAAATCACCGCCTTCAGGTTGGGACACGGGGCGACGGAGCGGGAGTTGGTGTCGCGCGTGGAGCCGAACAGATATTCATAATATTCTCCGGCTCTGTAGGACAGCGGCACATTGAACATGCCGAAGTCGGTGGGGAAGGTGATGGAGGCCACCTGCGAGCCCTCGAGAATGGCATTCTCAACCGTTTCGACCGTCTCGGGGAAGACAAATTCCACGAGGCCCGAATTGGCAAACGCACCGTAGCCAATCTTTGTTACCGAGGAGGGAATGGTGATGTGCGTCAGACTCGTGCAGCCGTCAAACGCATGCTCGTAGATGATTTCGAGACCGTCGTTCAGGCCGACGCGCGAAAGATTGGTACAGCCATCGAAGATGGAGCTCGTAAGGTATTGCAGGCTGCCGGGAAGGTCTATCTCCGAGAGGCTCGTGCAACCCGTAAACGTACTGTTATACATGAATTTGATGCCGTCCGGGAGGTCGATGCCTTCGAGCAGGGTGCAGCCCGCGAATACCTCGCTGTCAAGGCCGCTGTCCTCCGCATCAAACGTTGCGCCGTTGAAATCCACCGCAGTGAGCTGCGTGCAGTCCTTGAATTCAAAAGCCGAGATATATTGGAGATTCTCCGACATCTTCACCGAGGTAATCCCCGCTTCGGAGAAGGAAATATACCTGTCAAGG
The DNA here is from genome assembly GCA_947631925.1 of uncultured Clostridia bacterium. Classification (GTDB taxonomy): domain Bacteria; phylum Bacillota; class Clostridia; order Christensenellales; family Borkfalkiaceae; genus Gallimonas. Next base: position 28,829 of record CANRNE010000015.1, on the reverse strand, counting down.
TAGGTGCTTTGCGAATAGGAAGCGAGGCGCGTGACGGGGAGGCCGCGGTAGGTGTCGGCGATGACGACGTCCTTTTCGCACGACGCATCGATGCCCGCAAGCTCCGAATACGGGCCGTCATAGTCGGGGCTGTCCAACACGGCACGGTAATGCAGTCCCTCAGAGCCCTGATTGCAATAGACGGTCGGGTAATCCACAAGGGAAACCCACATCCCGAAAATCTCGTAGGAAAATTCGCATTCGCCCTCGTCGAGCGCCGTGATGCTTCCGTCATCGTTGAGTCGGAAGGAGTCGGATTCCTCCCCGTGGGAGAGCCGTATCGTGAGAGGAAGCCAGGAATACTCGCCCGTGGCGGGGATTTTGACCGTCTCGCCCTTCTCGATGCGGATAAATTGGGGCACATGGATGTCGAGCTCGCCCACCTCGAAGGGGTTGCAGTCCACGACGTAGAGGGTGACGGTCGCGCTCTTGCCGCCAACGGTGACGGTCGCGTCCGTGAAGCCCTCCTTGTGCCCGATGGCGCGGAACCACAAGGAGTTGCCCTCATAGGGGACAACGGTGGCTACGGTTTCGTCCTCGACGTCCCATTCGAAGTTCAGGGAGCCGAAGTCTTCGATGTCGCCCTCGACTTCGAGGTGGATGTCCCCGCTTTCCTCATTGCGCAGGGAAACCAAAATGCCGTCGGAGCCGTAAATTTTGACGGAATCCACCGTGGGGTTGTACTTGCCGCCCATCGGGAAGCCGCAATCGTCGCAAAAGCTGTCGCCGTCACTGTCGAAGTGCGGGTTCCAATCGGATGTTGCGCCGTCGCCGTCGAGGCAGTCGTGCCAGTGGAACTTCTCGTCACTCGCCCACCGGTCCGAGAAGTTGTGTTTGCCCTCTCCGTCATCGGGCGCGCAGGCGACGAGCGCGAGCGCGCAGCACGCCGTCATGGCGACGGAGCATGCCGCAAGAAGCCATTTCTTTTTCATAAATCCTCCTTGTTTCGGACAGATGTCCTTGGATTTTTTTGAGCCTTCGGGCGGCTTTTTACGAATTTTTTATTTGTGCGCCCAAAGGCGCACAAATAAGGGATATATCCCTTACGCAAGAATTTCGCCGATTTCGGCCCGATTTTCCCCTATTTTATCATACCAACCGTTAAAGAAGCGTTAATATTCGGGGTTTTCCGAAAAAATTCTTGAAAAAATTTTTTGAGTATGGTATGATGATAGTATGAAAAACAAGGCGTTGACGTTTACGGGGATTGGGGTGGCAGTCTCCGTCCTGCTCGGCGCGGCGGCGGTCGCCGTCCCCACCCTCTGCGGCGTGCCGTCCGTCCCGAATCTTGCCGTCGGCATCGTCCATCTCACCGTCGTCGGCCTCCTTCTCTGCGTCTTCGGCGTCGAGATTGTCTCCGTGTTCAAAATCGACGACAGCACCTACCACACGATGCTGATTGCGGGCGGCACGGTCGTTTTTTACTTCTTCTCCGCGGACACCGCCCTCTTCTTCGAGAGCGCAAATGCACCCCTCTCCCCCCTTCTCTTCGGCTATGTGAGCGAATGCGCCTACCTCTTCGTCGCGCTCGCCTGCTGCGGCTATGTGATGTACTTGTACGGGCTGAAGATGCGCGCCAAGTGGTGCTACGCCATCTTTATCCCCGCCGTGCTCCTCTTCGCGGGCTATGCGGCGGCGCTCCCCTTCGGATACGGCTATCCCTTCGGATTTGCGCTCATTCTGCTCTTCTCGCTCGCCTTCTGCACCATCGTCTTCAAGGCGGAAAAGACGCACAAAATCGCCTTTACGACGTATATCACCGCGCTGATGTTCTGCCTTGTCTCGGGCGCGCAGGCGGTCAATGCGCTCTGCTTTTCGGGGGCGACGTCCCTCCTTCCCGGGGTCACCTTTGCCTATCTTACGGCGAGCCTTTCCCTCTACCTTCTCGTCTATCTCACCTTCACCATCCGCTCGGACAGCAAGGCGGTGAAGTCCGCGGAGTACCGAAGCCGCGCGGAGATGTTCGAGAGCCGCGCCCTCTCGGGGCAAATCAAGCCGCACTTTCTCTTCAACGCGCTCGAGGCCGTGCGCGCCCTCTACCATGAGGACCTCGCCGCGGGGGATGCGGGCGTGAAGCACCTGTCCGACTTTCTCCGCGACAGCGTGCGCGCCTTCGACAGCGAACTCGTCCCCGTCGAGGAGGAGCTCGACGCCGTGTTCAGCTATACCGAATTCGAAAACTTAAAGCGGGATAAAAAGGTGGATGTGCTCTTCAACATCGAATATACCGACTATTCGGTCCCGCCCCTCTCCGTCCAGCCCTTCGTCGAGAATGCGATAAAGTACAGCGGCGTGGAGGCGACGGGCGGCTGCGTCGTGGTCTCCTCCCTTCGCGACGGAGACTTCGCCGTCCTCGAAATTTCGGACAACGGCAAGGGCTTTGACCCCGCAACCGTTTCCCCCTCCTCCCACGGCATCCGCAACGCGTCCGACCGCCTGCTCCTCACCCTCGGGGCGAAGACGGAGGTTTTAAGCCGCCCGGATGCGGGCTGCAGGGTGAAAATCCTCATTCCCCTTCCCCCCAAAGGAGACCTTACATGAAAATCGTGGTCATCGACGACGAGATGCACGCCCTGCAGTCCTTTCTCGGCGAGAGCATCGGCTATGACGTCGAATATAAATTTTTCAAGGACGACGAGGCCGCCATCCTCGATTATGTAAAAGAAAACACCGTCGGTGCGGTGTTTACGGATATCGGCATGCCCTCGGTCAGCGGGCTGGACCTTGCGGAAAAGATTATCGGCGTCTGCCCCGACGTCGCCCTCGTCTTCATCACGGGCATGGCGGTCACCGAGGACGACCTCAGCGAGCGGGTGCGTTCGCACACCGTCGGATTTTTGTATAAGCCCTTCAAGTCCGCGCGGCTGGCGGAGCTTCTCAACATCCTGCAAAAGCGCACGCCCGTGCTCACCGTGAAGATGTTCGACGTCTTCGACTGCTTCGTGGACGGGGAGCTCATCGACTTCCCCTCCGCCAAGTCCAAGGAGCTCTTCGCCCTTCTCCTCGCCTACAACGGCAAGACGCTGACGATGACAGACGCCATCGACCACCTCTGGGAGAATTCCGACGTCGAGAAGGCAAAAATTTCCTATCGGAACGCCGTCTTCCGCCTCCGCAAGACGCTCGACGAGCACGGCATTCACTGCGTGGGGTACGAGCGCGCAAAACTTACCCTCGACAAAAAGGGGATTGTCTGCGACTATTGGACGTTTTTGCGGAGCGGCAAGGGGGACTATAACGGGGAATTCTGCAAGAGCTACGACTGGAGTGTCGCCTATCTTCCCGAGCTCGACCGCGTCAAGAAAAAGCGGGAAAAGCGGCGCTGAGTTCAGCCATGGTATAGGCGGAGCGCCTTGGGAAGGTGGTTCTTCACCGTGCCCGAGACGCATTTCCCGATGCCGAGCGGGAACTCCTCCACGCAGACGGCGCACCAGCCGTCCGAAAGATTGTTTTCCACCGTCTCGCCGCGCAGGTACGTCTTCGCCTCCTCGCGGGAGAGGACGACTTTGCGCGCGGCCCTATTTCCAAGCGCCATCGCGAGGGCGTGCGCGGGCTTGAACACTCTCCCGTCCCATTCGCCCAATTCGACGCCGAGGCGGAACAGGAACATGCCCGAGGGCTGCGGCATGCCCGCGGGGACGAGGGACATCTTGCGGTCCTGCCCCAAGTGCACGCGGTCCGTGGGGAGAATTTCCCCGAAAAACTTGTCGGAAAATGTCGAAAACGCGCGATTTGCGTCGGAATTCGACGAAATTTTGCAGGGTTTTATGCGGCGGGTCTCCCCCGCCTGTTTTTCGAAGACGGCGGCGAAATGCCCCTCTCCTCTCACCTCGTGCGGGAGGAGTTTTTTCATGGAGAGCAGGGCAAATTCGGGGTGGCGGCGGAGGAAGTCCTCCACCTGTCCCTCGTCCTCTTCCTCGGAGAACGTGCAGGTGGAATACACCATCCGCCCGCCGGCTTTGACAAGATTTGCCGCGCAGTCGAGAATGCCCCTCTGCCTTGCGGCGCAACCCAGAACATTCTCCCTGCTCCATTCGAGGACGGCGCTCTCCTCTTTTTTGAACATCCCCTCGCCCGAACAGGGGGCGTCCACCAGAACTTTGTCGAAGATGGCGCCGAAGTGTTCGGCAAGCGTCCGGGGAGAGGCGCAGGTGACGGCGCAGTTGGAAATGCCCATGCGTTCGACATTTTGCGACAAAATTTTCGCCCGCTTGAAGTCGATTTCATTGGCAATGAGCACGCCCGAGCCACCCATGTCCGCGGCGAGCTGGGTAGTTTTCCCCCCCGGCGCGGCGCAGAGGTCGAGCACGAGCTCCCCCTCTTTCACCTCGAGAAGGGGCGCGGCGCACATCGCGGACGGCTCCTGCAGGTAGTACAGCCCCGCGAAGTGGTAGACGTCCGCCCCGAGCTTCTCCCCGTCGACGTAGAAGGCGCTTTGCTCCCACTCCACCCTCTCCCCCAAGGGGAAGGGCGCGCGGGCGGCAAATTCCGCGGCGGAAATTTTGCCCGTGTTGACGCGGAGGGCGCGGCAGGCGGGCGTCTCATAAGAATGCAAAAAGGCGGGGAATGCGTCGCCCAGCCTTTTTTGCATGATTCTCAAAAATTCTTCGGGAAGTTTCATGCCTCGATTCCTTTGAGCGCCTCTTCGTAGGGAAGATAGCGCGCGCCGCCCTTGATGGCGCTCTCAAAGCGCATCCCCTCCTCGCTCTTTGCGACGTAGACGTTGCACTCCGCGGGATGGGAGGTGTACCTTCCCCCTGCGGCGAAGATGTCCGCGACGAGCTGTACGGAGCGGGGCACATCCACCTCGACGTCCTTGGCGAAGCAGAACACCTTGCCCTCGAGGGGGCCCTTTCTCCGCCTGTGCATGTATTTATTGACGTAGCGGTAAAATTCCTCGTGCGCGCGGTGGTACTGCTCGCGCTCGCGCGCCTTCTCCGCGTAATATTTCTTCTGTCCGAGGGAGGTGCAGGTGCGGATGCGGTGATTTTCCAGCCGTCCGCCGCGGATGTTGTAGCGGGAGATGAGCCCCGCGACGTCCGTCCCCTCCCGCTTGCAGAGCGCCTCGCAGACGCGCATGGTGGCATAGGCGTCATCCACGGCGCGGTGGGGGGTGAATTCGACGCCGAGCGCCTCTGCCATCGCCCCCAGCCCCACCTGATGGGAGAATTCCCCCGTCACGTTCATCCAGAAGAACTGCGTGTCGTGATATTCGAAGGTGAAGGACGGGAGTTTGAAGCGGTTGGTCTCGAGGTTGAGGTAGTTGACGTCGTTGAGCGTCGCATGTCCCAAAACGATGCTCTCCCTGTCCTCGAGGAGCGATTTGAGCTTTTTATAGGATGCGGGAAAGGGCGGGAACTCCTTGAAGTCCTCGTCGTAGGGAAGGACCAGTCCCTCCTTGCCCTTCCTGCCCATCAGATGGAATTTCCCTTTGGGATTCATGAGGATATCCTCGCGGGCGAGCACGTTGAAGTTTTCGTCCGTGAGGACGTACCCGAACGCGCACATCTTGGCAACATTTTTGAATACGCAGGCGCATTCGATGTCGAAAAAGAGATATTTCATCCGTCTTTACTTGGTCTTGGGTGAGATTTCGCTCTTCCCCCCCATGTAGGGGCGGAGAACTTCGGGGATTTCCACGCTGCCGTCCGCGCGGAGGTGATTTTCGAGGAAGGCGATGAGCATGCGCGGGGGCGCCACGACGGTGTTGTTGAGGGTATGCGCGAACTTCGTGCCCCCCTCTCCCTTGTAGCGGATGCCCAGTCTTCTCGCCTGTGCGTCGGTGAGGTTGGAACAGGACCCCACTTCGAAGTACTTCTTCTGGCGGGGCGACCATGCCTCCACGTCCACACTGCGGTATTTGAGATCGGCGAGGTCCCCCGAGCAGCATTCGAGGGTGCGGACGGGAATGCCCATCGAGACGAAGAGCTCCACGGTGTAATTCCACATCTTCTCGTACCACACCGCGCTGTCCTCGGGCTTGCAGATGACAATCATCTCCTGCTTCTCGAACTGGTGGATGCGGTAGATGCCCCGCTCCTCGATGCCGTGCGCGCCCTTCTCCTTGCGGAAACAGGGGGAATAGCTCGTGAGCGTGAGCGGCAGTTCGCTCTCGGCAAGGGTCGTGTTCATGAACCGCCCGATCATCGAGTGCTCGCTCGTGCCGATGAGGAAGAGGTCCTCCCCCTCAATCTTGTACATCATCCCCTCCATCTCCTCAAAGGACATGACGCCCGAGACGACGTCCGAGCGAATCATGAAGGGCGGAATGCAGTAGGTGAAGCCCTTGTCAATCATGAAGTCGCGGGCATAGGTGAGCACGGCGGAGTGCAGGCGGGCGACGTCCCCCGTGAGGTAGTAGAATCCCTGCCCGCTCGTCCTTCTCGCGCTGTCGATGTCGATGCCTGCAAGCCGTTCGAGGATGTCGAGATGATAGGGAACTTCGAAATCGGGGACCTTGGGCTCCAAAAAGCGCTGCCCCTCGACGTTTTCGCTGTCGTCTTTGCCGATGGGCGTCTCGGGCGAGATGAAGTTGGGAATGCGCATCATCACGCGCTTCAGCCGTTCCTCGACTTCGGGGGTCTCCTTCTCGATTTCCGCGAGACGGGCGGCGTCCTTTGCAACTTCCGCCTTGACGGCCTCAGCCTCCTCCGTCTTCCTCTCGCGCATGAGCTGCCCTATCTGCTTGGAGAGGGCGTTGCGGCTCGCGCGGAGGTTGTCCCCCTCCGTCTGCAGGGCGCGGCGCTGTTCGTCGAGGGCGAGCGCCTCGTCCACGAGGGGAAGTTTGTGATGCTGGAATTTCTTTTCGAGGTTGGCGCGCACGCGGTCGGGGTCGGCGCGCAAAAGGGCGATATCAATCATTTCCTGCCTCTTTCTTGCAATGTTTTCTCCATTATACACCTTTTCGGGCGGAAAGGCAACGCTTTTGGGCGGACAAATCTCCCGCTTCGCAAATTTCCGCCCCAAAGCGCAAACTGTTGCCCGCAACGTTTTGACTTTCCCGCGCATTTGGTGTATAATAAGAGTATCCTCTTCTCAAAGAAGGCTGTATGAACAACGAACGGTCCCCGCAGGACAAACTCAAACAAATCCGCAAAAAATTCCGTCACGCGAAAAATATTCCCTCCGCCGACGAGGTCGAGCGGTTCTCTCCCGCGCTCCGCGAAGGTCTTTCGCAGGAGCAGGTGGACAAACGCTTCGAGCAGTTCCTCTTCAACGACGTCAACAAAAAATACTCCAAGTCGTACACGAGCATCTTCCTCGGCAACATCTGCACCTTCTTCAACCTGCTCTGCGTGCTCGTCGCCATCGCGCTCATCTATGCAGGCGCGCCGTGGACGCAGTTCCTGTTCGTGCTCATCTTCGGCGTCAACCTGCTCATCGGCATCGTGCAGGAGATTCTCGCCAAGCGGCAGATAGACAAACTTGCCGTGCTCGTCACCCCCACCTCCAAAGTCATGCGGGGCGGGCACCTGCGCGAGATTCCCACCAAGGACATCGTGCTCGACGACGTGCTCCTCCTCGAGACGGGCAACCAGGTCCCCGCGGACTGCCGCCTTGCCGACGGCATTGCCGAAGTCAACGAGTCTCTTCTCACGGGGGAGAGCGTCCCGGTAAAGAAGCGTCCCGACGACATGCTGTATGCGGGGACGTACATCGCGGGCGGGAAGTGCCGCGTGCGCGTGGAGCGCGTGGGCGGGGCGACCTATTTGAGCTCGCTCACCTCCAAGGCGAAGAAGTACAAGAAGCCGCATTCGGAGATTATGTCCTCCATCAAGCTCTTCATCCGCGTCATCGGCATTCTCATTGTCGGAATCGCCGCGCTGATGTTCTGGCGGACTTGGGAGGCAACGGGCGGCAACATTCCGCAGTCCATCCAGCTCACGGGCGCCGTCGTCATCGGCATGATTCCCTCCGGGCTCATGCTCCTCACCTCCCTTGCGATGGAGATTGGCGAGAGGCGGCTCGCCAAGAAGCAGACCCTCGTGCAGGACCTCTACTCCCTCGAGATGCTCGCCCGCGTCAACGTGCTCTGCCTCGACAAGACGGGGACCATCACGGACGGGCGCATGACGGTGAGCGACGTGCGCATGCTCAACAAGTACAGCGAGGTTCCCTTTGAGGAAATCATGGGGAGCATGCTCGCCGCCCTCGACGACAACAACCAGACCTCGATTGCGCTCAAGGAGCGCTTCCCCGCCTCCGCCGAGCTCAAGGCCACGGCGGTCATTCCCTTCTCTTCGAGGAGAAAGCTTTCGGCGGTCACCTTCGGGGAGGTGGGAACGTACGTCTTCGGCGCGCCCGAATTCGTGCTCCGTCCCATGCCGCCCAAAATCGACAAGGCCATCAGGGGCTATGCGGCGAAGGGGCTGCGCGTGCTGCTCGTCGCCTATTCGCCCAACCCCATCGCGGGGGACAAGCCGCCCGCAGTGCTCCGTCCCGCCGCCCTCATCGCGCTCGCGGATAACATCCGTCCCGACGCCGCCGAAACCGTCCGCTGGTTCCGAAAGAACGACGTGGACATTCGCATCATCTCGGGCGACAATCCCCTCACGGTGTCCGAAGTCGCCAAACGGGTGGGCGTCAAGGATGCGGAAAAATACATCTCCCTCGACGGGCTCACCGACATCGAGGTGGAGACGGTCGCGGGGCAGTATACCGTCTTCGGACGGGTGACGCCCGAACAGAAGGCGGTGCTCGTCAATGCCCTCAAAAAGCTCGGCAACACCGTCGCCATGACGGGGGACGGCGTCAACGACATTCTCGCCCTCAAGGAAGCGGACTGTGCGATTTCCGTCGCCTCGGGTGCGGAGGAGGCGCGCAACGTCTCCCACCTCGTGCTCATGGACAACAACTTCACGAGCCTTCCCACCGTCGTCTATGAGGGCAGACGGGTCATCAACAACATCAAGTCGTGTGCCGCGCTCTACATCACCAAGACGCTGTTTATCACGATGCTCGCCGTCATCTGCATCGCGCTCGGCGAGCCCTACTTCTTCAAGACCAACAACATGTTGCTCTTTGAGATGTTCATCGCGGCGCTCCCCTCCTTTGTCGTCTCCCTCCAACCCAACGGCGAACGGGTCAAGGGGAAGTTCATCCCCTACGTCCTGTCGCGAAGTTTCCCCAACTCGCTCACCCTCGTTCTGTCCGTGATGGCGGTGTATGTCGCCTCGCTGTATCTGCCCGCGGCGTACGGCTTCTCCGACCCCGCGACGCGCAGTGCGCTCTTCCTGCTTGCGCTCACCTTCGGCGGGCTCGTGACGCTGTACCGCATTCTCCAGCCCATGAACGTCATCCGCTTCGGGGTGTACTGTGTGTCGGTGGCAATCTGCATCATCGTGCTCTCGGTGCCCATGCTCGGCAACCTCGTCTACTCCTATGGGGAGGGGGAAGCCGTCACGACATGGGCGGACCTCGTGCTCACCTTCCCGCAAGTTCTCTACATCGTCTGCGTGTCGCTCGCGGCATTCCCCGTCTCCACCGTCTTCCAGAAGCTCTGCGAACTCGCCGTGCCAAACAAATAAAACGAGAATTGTATGAAAAAACCGTCCCGCAATCCCGGGACGGTTTTTTTCGTGTCGGTTATTTTCCGAAGCCGTGCGTCGTGGCGAACTTCCAGAGGGAGGCGCACATGTCGTCGAGGCTGTGTTCGGCGCGCCAGCCGAGCTCGCGGGCGGCCTTGTCGCAGTTGGCGTAACAGGCGGCGATGTCCCCCGCGCGGCGCGGTTTGATGACATAGGGAATGGCATGCCCGCAGGCGCGTTCGAAGGCATGCACGACGTCGAACACGCTGTATCCCGTGCCCGTGCCGAGGTTGTAGGTATAGACGCCCGCCTCTTTCACATGTTCGATGGCGGCGACGTGCCCCTTTGCAAGGTCGACAACGTGAATGTAATCTCTGACGCCCGTTCCGTCGGGAGTGGGATAGTCGTTGCCGAAGACGTTGAGGGCGGGGAGCAGTCCCACGGCGACTTTTGCAATGTACGGCGTGAGGTTGTTGGGAATGCCCTTGGGGTCCTCGCCGATGAGGCCGCTCTCATGCGCGCCGACGGGGTTGAAATAGCGCAGAAGCACGACCGTCCACGCGGGGTCCGCCGCATAGACGTCCTTTAAGATGAGCTCCTGCATGTACTTCGACGTGCCGTAGGGGTTGGTGGTGCCGCCGACGGCGCAGTCCTCGGTGAGGGGAAGGCGCTCGGGCGTGCCGTATACGGTCGCCGACGAGGAGAAGACAATCTTCTTGCAGTCCGCCTCCTTCATCGCCTCGAGCAAGGCGAGCGTGCCGCCGATGTTGTTGTCGTAGTACAGAACGGGCTTTTCGCAGGATTCCCCCACCGCCTTGAGCCCGGCAAAGTGGATGACCCAGTCGATGTCGTTCTCCGAAAAGATGCGAGAGAGCAAGTTGCGGTCGCGCACGTCCCCCTCATAGAAGACGATGCTCTTGCCCGTGATTTTCTCCACGCTGCGCAGACTCTCCCGCGAAGAGTTGGAGAAGTTGTCGAGCGCGACGATGTCGTAGCCGCGGAGGAGAAGTTCCACCGCCGTGTGCGAACCGATGTAGCCCGCGCCGCCCGTTACCAGAATTTTCATAGTTTACTCCTTTTTGAGGTTTGATGCGTTTAAGAATGCTTCGAGGGCAGCGTCGCCCACGCTGTCCCGCTTGAACACGGCGCAGTCCTCGAGAATTTCCCTGCAAGTTGCTTCGACGTCGGCCTTGACCGCCAGCCTCGCCTCTTCCGGGGAGCACCTGCCATGGGCGGCAAGAAGACGCTCCGTCATCGATTCGAAGGCACCCATGTCCGCGGGAAGACCCTCCGATTTGCCTTCCAACACGTCGCAGACGCAGCCGAGCTGACGCTTGAGACGGGCGGGCAGAATGAACAGTCCCATCGCCTCGATGAGCCCGATGGATTCCCGTTTGATGTGGTGCTTGTCGCGGTGGGCGTGGAAGATGCCGTCGGGGTGGACGCTGCTGCAGCGATTGTTGCGGAGGATGACGTCGAGGATGTACCCCTCCCCTCTCTTCCGGGCGATGAAGCTCGCCGTCGAGTGCTGCTCGTCTGTTGCGGGGAGAATTTCCGCCGCGGGGAAGGAGAAGGTTTCCCACGCCGTCGCAATCTCATAGGCGAGTGCGGAGACTTCCCCTCTCGTCCCCTCGAGGCGCAGGGCGGTGTCGTACCAGTCGAGAACCCCCGCGCGGACGGCGGGATGGCGTTCGCTCCGGAGCGGGATGCGGACGGGCGCCTTCTGCATGGGAAGGGTCTCGGCGCCGCCCTGAAAGTGGTCGTGCATGAGGATGGAGCCGCCGACGCGGGGCAGGGGGGCATTGTTGCCGATGAAGTAGTGCGGGAAGAGGTCGACGAAGTCGAAGAGCCGCTCCGCCGTCCTCCCGTCGAGAACCATGGGGGTGTGCTCGCAGCGCACGGCAATCCCGTGCTCGTTGAAGTACGCATAGGGCGAATACTGCCAGAACCAAGGCTCGCCCGCAAGCGTCAAGGAGATTGTTCTGAGGTTTGCGCGGGAGAAACCCGCCCGCTCGAAGCCCTCGTTTTCGCGGCAGATGGTGCATTTCGGATAGCTGAGACTGGGCGCCGCCAGCTGTTTTTTGAGGTCGGCGTTGTTCTTTTCGGGCTTGGAGAGGTTGACGGTAATCTCCAGCCCGCAGTCGGCATGCCAGCGGAGATTCTTGGCGATTGCCGCCGCCTTGACGTAGTTGCTGTGAATGGCATAGGCGTTCGCCCAATTTGTCGCGGCGATGGGACTTTGGGCGTATTTTCCCCAAAAAATCCGCTCGAACTCGCTCGGACGCAGCATGACGGCGTCCATGAGCCGCTCCCCGAGGACGGTAAGGTCCCCCTCCGTGCCCGCAAGAATGCCGTCTATGAGGTCCTGCGGGTCGTCGCATATTTTCCCTTCGCAGGGGGAGAACCCCCCTCCCACGGCAGCGAGGAGACGGGAGAGGGCATAGCCTTCGTCCCGTTCGTCGAGAAGCAGGTGACGGCGGGCGAACTTGACGAGGGAGACGAGCGCCTCACTGCGGCTTGCAAATTCCATCACAAGGTCTCCTCCGTGATGCCGTCTCCGATTTCCGCGATGTAGAAGGACGCCTCCCTCCCCGTGCGGCGCTTGTACGTCTCGCCGACGTGCGAGATGAAGTCGTTGAGCCCGCTCCGCCGCACCAAAGAGACGGTACAGCCGCCGAAGCCCGCCCCTGTCATGCGGGAGCCGAGACACTCGGGACGCGCCCAAGCCGCATCGGCGAGCGCGTCGAGCTCATAACCCGTGACTTCATAGTCGTCGCGAAGGGATTCGTGCGATTGGACGAGAATGCGCCCGAACTCCGCCAAATTCCCCTCGCGGACGGCATTCACCGCGCGGCGGACCCGTGCGTTTTCGGTGACAACATGCCGCGCACGGCGGTAGATGACGGGAGGGAGCAGGTGGCGGTACTCCTCGAGCTGGTAGAAGGCGAGCTCGGCGAGGCGGTCGACGGGCACTTTGCGCGAGAGCAAAGACTTCGCCTCCTCCACCTCGCGGATTCTTTCGTTATATTTGCTCGCCACGAGGCTGTGCGGCTTGTTGCAGTCGGTGAGCACGAGCACGCAACCGTTCAGCGTGATGGGAATATATTCATACTGCAATGTGGCGCAGTCGAGCAGGACGGCGCACCCCCGCTTGCCGTTTGCGGAGGCAAACTGGTCCATGATGCCGCAGTTGACGCCGCAGTACACGCTCTCCGCCTCTCGGCAGAGGACGGCGAGCTCCCGCTTGTCAATCTCGTTCTCCCCGAGCTTGGCGAGCGCATACGCCGTCGAAACTTCGATGGCGGCGGAGGAGGAGAGCCCGGAGCCGAAGGGCACGGTGCACTCATAGAGCATGTCGCATCCGACGAGGCGGTAGCCTGCATTCTTAAGGACGTGCGCCACCCCCGCCTGATATTTCCACCAGCGCAATTCGCGATACTCGTCCAAGCGGTCGAGGGAGAGCTCTGCCGTGGAGGAGAGGTCGGTTGCGGCGACGCGGAGCAGGTTGGTCCCGTTGGGACGCACCGCCACGCGACAGCGCAGCGACAGCGCCGCGGGGAGCACCCTCCCGCCGCAGTAGTCGATGTGTTCGCCGATGAGGTTTACCCGCCCCGCCGCGGAATAGATGGCGGTGGGTTCTGCCCCGTACAGCTCTTTGAAACGTTCGCGGATGTCCATATCCGTTCCCCCAAAAGTTATTTTACGAAAATTTGCGCGCTCCCCTCGTGTTTGCCGTCCGTTGCGCGCACGGTGAGAGGGGCTTCTCCCATCTCGACGACGGCGAGCGCCTCGCCGTAGTAGGTGTCCGTCTCGTCCGTCGTGTAGCCGAGCTCGTTGTAGGGCGCGGCACAGCCGACCGCAAGGAGCTTCCCGCCCTCGGCGGAAACTTTCACCCTGCCGCGCTCCAAGGGCTTGACGGTGCCCGCACCGTCCGTAAACCGAAGGTTGACAAAGACGAGCGCGCCTGCCTTGGCCTCTTTGGTCTCGGGAAGGACGGAGAGCACCGTCTCCTCCCCCGCCGTCTTCAAGGTGTTGCGGGAGAGCTCCCTCCCGTCTTTTGCGTATGCGACGGCGCAGAGTTCCCCGCCTTGGTAGCGGGTCCTGAAGTCAAACCTGCAGTTCTTGCCGCGCTTCTTCTCCCCCACCTTCTTGCCGTTGACAAAGAGGGCTACCTTGGGGGCCTCGGAGTACACTTCGACGTGCGCCTTCCTCCCGTCGAGGCCGTTCCAGCTCCAGCTCGGGAGGGCGTTGGAGAACTTCCACGCGGACGGGGAATGCTTCTCCCCCGTGTGCGAGACGGGGACGACGGCGATTTGCGGCGTGCTCTCCTGTCCGAAGGCGACCCTTGTGTAGAGCGCTTCGCCGAGGAGATTTCCGACGAGGTCCACTCTGCCGCTGCCTGCCGTGAGCCAGCCGACGCCGTGCGTAAAGTCGGGCGCGTACTCGCGGTATTCCCAGCTCCCGACGCCTACTTCGCCGAGATAATCCATGCCCGCCCAGACGAAGTCGCCGATGATGGCGGGATTCTCCTCCGCCAACTTGCGGAACTTGTAGGCGTCCGAGCAGAACGTCTCACTGCCTAAAATGACGCGGTCGGGATATTTCTTGATGTCGTGCCGATATCTTCCGATGCCGTAGTTGTAGCCCGCGACGTCCATGCGCGCATAGGCCTCCCGCGTGACGCGGTCACAGATGGGAAGGCGCGCCATCTGTTTCATGAAATCGGCGCCCACCATGCCCGCGAGGTTGTTGAAAAATTCGCTCCCGACGGCGGGTTTCTTCTTCCCTGCCGCCGCCTTCGCCTGCTTCTCCGCCTTCGCGTCCGAATACTGCCCGAACCCCATGTGATACATGGCGTTGAACCAGATGTTGATGCCGCATGTGACGAAGCGGTCGGGGTCGAGCCCGTGCAGGAAGTCGGCAAATTTTTCCACCAGCTCGATGCCCCGCCTCTCGGAGGTCTCCCCCACCTCGTTGCCCGTCGAATAGAGCACGACGGAGGGGTGGTTGAAGTCCTTCTCCACCATGTCCTCGAGGTCTTTCTCCCACCAATCGGCGAGATGCAGGGCGTAGTCGTATTTGTTCTTGTGGATGTACCACATGTCGGTGTACTCGTCCATGACGAGCATACCGAGCCTGTCGCAGGCGTCGAGAAGGGACTTGGCGCAGGGGTTGTGTGCCGAACGAATGGCATTGTAGCCGCAGGATTTGAGAATGCGCACCCTGCGCTCCTCCGCTTCGGGATAGCTGCGCGCGCCGAGAATGCCGTTGTCGCTGTGAATGCACGCGCCGTATAAGATGACCCGCTTGTCGTTGAGGACAAACCCCTCCTTGGCGTTGCAGCGGATGGTGCGGATGCCGAGCGTGCCCTCATAAGAATCTTCCCCGAAATCCACGCGGACGCCGTATAAAAAAGGCGTCTCGGGCGACCAGAGTTTTGCGTTTTCGACGGGGATTTCGAACACCGCCTCGCAGGCATGGGTGGCCCCGACCGCCTCGGCAGCGAGCGTTTCGCCGTCAAAGAGTTTTACGTTCACCTCGCCCTCGGCGTTCGTCTTCACGGAGATTTTTACGACGGCGGGACGAATGGACACCGTCGAGCAGTGCACCCCGTTTAAGAGGATGTGCTCCTTGGGCGCCGTCCAGAGGGCGACGGGACGGTAGATGCCCGCACCCGTGTACCAGCGGCTGTTGGGCTGGTCGGCGTTTTGGGCGAAGACGCGCACCGTGTGCTCCCCCTTGGGGACTTCAACGTAGAAGTTGGTATAGCCGTAGGGACGGAATGCCCTCTTCTCGCCGTCTATATACACTTCGGCATTGTGGTAGACCCCCTCGAACTCGAGCACGCAGTCCCCCTCCGCCGTGAAATTTTTCTCATATTCATAGTCCGCACCCTCGTACCAGCCTGCGTTAATCCCGCTCGGCGCCGTGGGCGTGCGGTCTTCCGAGAGCATCGCATCGTGCGGGAGCGTGACATCCTGCCAAGCCTCTTGTCCGCACCTGCGCCATCTCCAATTTTTATTAAAATCATTGCGTTTCATAAAGTTCCCTCCTATTGTTTCACAAAATTCCCCGTTTGTCAAGAGGACAATTATATTTTATTCCTTCGCGCGCGCGAAATCAAGAAAACCGTTTGTATTTTTTAGACATTTTTTTAGGTCTTCCCCACCATGAGAAGGCAGCCCGTCCGACGAGCGGACGAGCTGCCTTGGAGGAGAGAAAGGTTATGCTTTCAAAGATTGAACTGCCGCGTCAATTGAGTCCCGACGTAACCGTCTTGGTGACGACATTGACGGTAAGCGTGTACGCCTTTCCGTCGTTCAACATATCTTCTGCGGTCGTCTCGGATTCTTCAAAGGTGCTCGCGTCCGCGGTGTCGAAGTAGGTTGAACCAACGGAGGTAATCGTCGTATTGGAAATGATACGGGTGGGTTTGGAAAGCTCAAGCGTAGCAACTTCTTCATCGTCCTCGCTCACGGTGAGGGTGTATGTTCCGTAACTGGTTGTGCAAGCCTTCATGACCTGCGAGTTGCCGTACGCATTCATATACCCGTTTGCAGTGACGACAAGCATGTAGGTGTTGTCCGAGTAGAGGATAACGTTTGTGGAGCTCGTATTGATGACATGAGGGCCGCCGTCGTCTGCGGGACCCGTGCAGGTGCCGTTGGCGACATAGATGTCCTTGACTTCAGCGGCATTGCCGCCGCAAGCGGCGAGGCCGATGGTCATTGCGAGGCAAGCGATGAGCGCAGTTACGATCATAAGAATTTTTGCTGGTTTTTTCATGATAGTTCTCCTTAAATTTTATTTTTTTATTTGATTTCTTTTTTCTGCTTCATGAAGCAGGATACTACTGCCGCTACGGTGCAGATTGTGAAGATGATGCCGAAAGAAAGTGCCGCAGTGGGATTGCCCCCGACGAAAGTGACACCGTTCCAGACATCGGAAAGGGTGCCAAGTCCCAAATTCCAGTGCTGTCCGATTGCCACGCCGTAGAACACGCAGCTCAGAACGGGAAGAAAATCCAAGACTTTTTTATCGAGAACAATGTAGACGATTTCGGACGCAACGCCGAGCAGAACGAACACAAACGTCACGACGGAAAACGTTCTGTCTCCGACATCGGTCGCGATGAAGATGATATCGGCTATGAGTAAGACCGCTGCCGCTGCAACCGCAAGCCAATATCCGACCGTCCTGTCCTTTACAAACTTCGTGTATAATTTAT
Organism: uncultured Clostridia bacterium; assembly: GCA_947631925.1. Classification (GTDB taxonomy): domain Bacteria; phylum Bacillota; class Clostridia; order Christensenellales; family Borkfalkiaceae; genus Gallimonas. The sequence continues at coordinate 12,035 of CANRNE010000015.1, read as the reverse complement.
TCAGCATCCTCTGCCCCCTCCTTCTTTTTTAATCCGTAATTCCCAATTACGTACATTGCGGCGCAACCCAATGTCACGACCCCCACCACACAGCAAGCTGTGATGACGACGGGCTTCCACCAAGGCGTGAAATCCGTGACTTCCGTCTCCAAAGTCAAGCCGTTGATGATGTTCGAGCGGGACATCGCATAGAAGAAGCGCTTGTTTGCCTGCCGCAAGCAGGAAAGAACATAGCCGCGGTCGGTGTGAGAAGCGTCGTTGAGGTAGGCCTTGATTTCATCGCCGAACTGCGGGCCCGCATTGAAGGTATCTGTCCCCGCGACAATGGCTTCCACGCCATTCATTGTGCTGTTTCCGCCGACGTTATCGGTGATGTTTACGCCTTTCCAGCCCCATTCGCCCCTGACGACGTCCGTGAGGACGGCTTTGTCGGTGTAGAATTCGCTTTGCATTCCGAAACTTGTGTAAGACATCATCGAAGCAAGTGCGGCGCCCTCTGTCCCATCTGCTCCGTACACGCCGGTGTATGCACCTTCAAATCCCTTCAAGGGGTCTTGGCGCAACTTTTGCTCGGTCATGAAATTGTGCATATCCTGTCTGCCGGTCTCCTGATCGTTGCCCGCGAAATGCTTGATTGCAACATTGCAGCCGAGTTTTTGCGCTTCCGCAGTCTGATAGGCTCCGCAGTAGTAGCTCAGGATGCTGTCTTCGCTGTAATATTCGAAACTTCTTCCCGAGAACGGCGTTCTGTGCAGATTTGCGCCGGGCCCCCAAATCTGAGTCGTCCCCGAGAACGCACAGTCGCAAGCGATGAATTTTCCGCGCTCTTCGAGTAGCTCTTTGCTCCATGTAGAGGCCGCGACGATTTCGTTTACATGCTGCGTCGCAGAACCGCCGCCGTATTTCGTCAAGTAAGAATTTTGCGTACCGGAGGGGCCGTCGCAGTTTTTGTTGAGGGGTTTCCCGACGCTCTTGATTGCAGGCTGGCCGAAGTTTTCGCCGACCATCTTGCACATATCGGCAATCGTCAGCTGGTCGAGGAAGGTGTCCCATCTTTCGTCGTCCCAGTCGAAATCTTTGAGCTCGACAAACTTAATGGTGGCGTTTGCTCCCTGCTTGATGGATTCGAACGAGGGTGCGTCGGCAGGGACGTCCCAAGTCTTATCGTTGAATTCCGCAATCATTTCCGAGGTCGCGGACAGTCCCGTATAGGCCTTCGGGAAGGTGTTCCAGTCGCTGCGCGTCATATAGGTAACGGCATCTTCGACCCAGTAGTTGTAATCCACATTCTCGAAGAGGTTGCTCACAACATTGCCCGTCTCGCGGGAGCGCGCATAAGTCGTGTTGTCAAGCGCGTCCAAGGGTTCATGGAGAACTTTATCCGCATCGCCGTCTACGCTCTTGCCGAAGCTGTCGAACATGCCCGTCTTACCGCGTGCCGCAAGGACGTTGTTGAGGGCGTCATGGGCGTCGCTTCCGATGGCGAAGTAGTAATCGCCCTCGTCGAAGACATAGCAGCCCTTCTTTATGGCATCTGCGCCGTTCTCGGCATTTTCATCGTAGGTCGCAAAGAGATAATCGTCTACGTCGATAATGACGTCTTCACTGTCACCCTTGGCGAGCTCACCCGTCTTGCCGAAGCCGATGAGCTGGATTGCGGATTTCTCCGCCTGCCCCTCTTCCCAAGGGAGTTGGGCGTAAAGTTCTACCACCGACTTGGACTTGCCCGTATAGAGATTTCCTTCGGGCGCGCCGAGGTTGGTCACGGTGACGGTGACGCTCACTCTGTGCGTGTCACGATCCCACTTGAAGAGCGGGTCGCCATTCGTATCCTTCTTGATTTCCTGTTTGAACTGCGCGTAAGAAGTGCCGTAGCCGAACGTGTAAATCATTTCGTCCGCATAGTTCCAACCACCTTCCGACGCGAACGCGCCCTTTTCGGACGTCGCATTGTGAAGACCGAGGACTTGGTCCTGATAGCGGGATTCGTAGTACTTATAGCCCGCGTAGATGCCTTCCGCATTGATGAGATAGCTCCTGTTGAAGTCGCTGTTGGTAAAGCGGAAAGAGGCGGCATTCTGCACGGCAGCGCCCGACAGCGAATCTGCCGCATAAGTATCGACAAGCCTGCCCGAGGGGTCGGCTTTCCCGACAAGAACGTTCGCGACGCCCGCAAATCCCTTGAGCCCGGTGCCACCAATCCACAGAGCGGCGTCTACGCCGTACTCCTCTTCATACAGCCAGCCAAGTTCCATGGGATAGGCGCTGTTGATGAGAACGATGACTTTCCCGAACTTGTTGGAGTTCTTAATCATTTTGAGAAGGTCTGCTTCCTGCGGATGGAGCGCGAGCTGGGAGATGCCGTCTTTATCGTTGAGCGACAAGTCTGCGCCTTCGCCCGTTTCGCGCGCGAACATCACGATTGCGACATCATGATAGTCGTCTTCGTAGCTTTTCTGCAAATCCTGCGTATAGAAGGCTGCCGTCTCTTCCCCGATATCGGTCGCAAATCTGCCCGTGCTGTCCCCCGTGGCGCCCTCTGCCACACGCTTCGTGGCACTGTTCTTGTAGGCGTCAAAGAGCGTGTCGTTGATGACGAATTGCTCCCCCTTCAAGGCGTCGTACAGACTCACAAGCCGCGCGGGATCGCGCATCGCACCGCCCGAACGGCCCTTATAGACGGGGTCGGCAACGGCACGGCCGAAGAGCGTGACTCTGCGCTCTGTAGACGCAAGCGGGAGCGCGTTCCTATCGTTTTTCAAAAGAACACTGCCCTCTTCCATCGTTCGGATATCGTGTGCATCGGAATCCGCAAGCATTTCCTGCAGCCCCTCTTTGCTCATCTCATAACCGACATCGATATACAGCGTGTCCCCACCCACATCAACGGTGGGCGCTTCAATCCCCAAGATGATATTGACTTGTCCTTCCACGAGGGGGCTGAATAACAATGCCGTCATAAAAATTGCCAAGGAAAGTACAACTGCCATGACGGCGGTGAGGCCACGCCACAAACGAACTTTGTGCATTTTTATCCTCCTTCCCCAAATTTTGTGCCTATAAATGGCTTTCCCCTTTGTGCGCCACACGGCGCACAAAGAAGGGGCATGCCCCTTCACCTTTCACAGGTCACAGATTTTGATTTTATTTTACACACTTGTCCCCCTGAAATCAAGAACTTTTTTTGCGGATTTTGGACATTTTTTTAGATAAATCATTGACATCGCCCCTCGCGTATAGTAAAATGGGAATACGGGCGCGCGCGCTTGCGCCGCCTTGGGGGAGAGAAGGATGCGTGCAAGCAGGGAACAATGGAAGTACACCGACGGGACGAAGGTCTGGGTGGGGAGATACCGCAACTCGCACAACATGCCGCACTGGCACTATGACTGCGAGCTGCTTCTTGTCGAGCGGGGAGAGTTGGAGCTCATCTGCGACAGGGAGCGGTATGTCCTCCGCGCGGGGCAGAGCGCGTTCATCGACAGCGAGCAGGTGCATCACATGCACGCGCTGCAGCCCGACACCGTGCTCACGATGGCAATCTTCGACTATGACCTCGTGCGGAGAATCTCACAGAACAAGACGCCTGCGTGCCCCGTTCTTTCGGGGGAGTATGCCCTCCTGCCCTTCTTCGGAGACCTCTTCGCGGAACTGCGCGCACGGAAGCCCTTCTACCAGTCGCGCACGGAGGCGATGGTGACGGAGAAGTTCATCGAAATTCTGCGCGGCGAGCAGACGACGGAGCGTGAGACGGGCGCACCCACCACGGAGACGTTCAAGCATCTTCTCGACGAAATCGACGAGAAGTATGAATTTTTCAGTCTCTCGGAGGCGGCGACGTTTATGAGCATGAACCCCGCGTACTTTTCCAGCCTGTTCCACAGGCTCGCGGGGATGACTTTTTCGCAATATCTCAACTATATGAAAACGAGCAATGCGGTCGAAATGCTGCAGTCGGGGAAGGACCTCTCGATTGCGGAGATTTCCACGCGGTGCGGGTTCTCCACGATACGAAACTTCAACAGAATCTTCAAAGAAATCACGGGCTACACGCCCACGACCCTGCCGCGGGGGTATGTCCTGCCCGAGAGAATCGTGCGCGCCGACGAGGCGGGCTCCGACCCCACGTTCACGGAATGCGTCCTGCTGGCCTCCTCCGACGGCCCCGCCGTTGCCCTCTGATACCTGCACCGCCGTTGATTTCTGCGGTTTTTTGTTGGGGTGGCGGCTTTTTGCGCCGCGTTGATGCCTGCATCTCCCCTTTTTGCCGCGCTCCGATGCTTGACAGCGGCGAAAAATTGTGCTACAATCTACCCGTTCCCGAAATGTTCGGTTTTTCGCGGAGCCCGTTGCTTTATCATAACACGCCGCTGTGGCGGAATCGGCAGACGCCTCAGACTTAAAATCCTTCGAATAGCATAAATATGTGTATAATTGAATAAATATGCCCGCGTGGCGGAATTGGCAGACGCACAGGACTTAAAATCCTGAGTTCGCGAGAACGTATCGGTTCAAATCCGATCGCGGGCACCAAAAATTTTGAGAGGTATTCACAAAAATACCTCTCATTTTTGTTATTAAACCTCATTGGGAACCAATTGGGAAGTAAAACAGCCCCTTTTCAATGGGTTTATGCATAAATATGCATGTTCTGTTTTTACATACAAAAAAATTGGGAAGTAAAAAGCTAAAAAGAAAGGCTGCCCGATGTAAATGTCAGGCAGCCTTCTTCGTTACAGTTCATAATTGACTTTTTCAATGTCGCCGAAATAGATCTCGTCGGAATATTGGGTGTATCCGCGGTCAACCTTTGAAGTGCGCACATCTTTGTCGAACTCGTGCCCGTCCCAGAGCATGACAAGCTCCAAATTGCACCCGCACTCCTTGCATCGGCTGATGAAGGTATAGCGGAGTTCGTGGACGTGCCGTTCCGGGAATACCTTTTTGATGGTGTCGGACAGCGTTTTGCTGGAAGCCTTTTTAGCTTTCTCGAAATCGATCATATCCCAGACTTTGCGGAACATGGGTGAAACGGGAATGCGCCTGCGTATCGTCGCATAGCCCTTTCTGGTCTTTTCCGTCTCGCACGTTATAAAGGTGCGCCCGTTTTCGTTTTCGATCCTCATCGAAGCGAGTTCTCCTCTGCGCATACCGGTATAGAGCAGCACCAACAACGAGTGTATGCCGTATAAATGTGGGTTGCTCTTGCAGAACTCGACGAGCTGCTTTTCTTCGGCTTTTGAAAGGGGTGAGCCCTTCTTGACTTCGTAATGGGGCAACTTGATTTTGGTCATCGGGTTTTTGAAGTCGTAGTCCTCTACCGCGAGAGAAAATACGGCGCCGAGAAGCTGCTTTACTTTCTGAGCCGTTCTGTTTTTCCCCTGCTCCACGATGCGGAACAGATACTCCTGAATTTCCTTGCGGGAGATCTGGTCGATATGTTTACTGCCGAGGTTGGGGATCAGTTCTGTTTTGATCAGACTTTCGTAACTTTTGTAAGTGCCGTCTTTGAGCGTCGGCTTCTTCTCGGAAAGCCATTGCATGAGGTAATCTTTCATGAGCGGCTTTTTGGAGGGTTTGTGAACTGTTTGCTCCATGAGCGCCGCAAAGAATTTGTTCTTCATGACGTCGAAGTCCTTGGACGCGACTTCAATGTTGTATCCGTCGCGGCGGAATCGTGCCTGATACATTCCTTTATAATAGCGGTACCGCACGATATTGTTATTGTAAATAAAAAGTTTTCTCGTGTCGTCAGACATTTGCGATAACTCCTTTTTGGTAAAAGTGATCGAGCCGCGTTCCGTTAATTTTTTTTCGTCCGTAACTTTTCGCTGGACAGTCTTTGTGGACGCAGCTTTGGCAAGAAGAGTAGCAAGTTCGTTCTGCTCCTCTTCCGGGGCATATTGCACCAAGCCCATAAGCTTTTGCATTTCCTTATAGGTCATTTTAATTAAATCGAATGATTTTTTTCGGCGCAATCAGTGTACTACATTCAGTTGGAAAATAATAGCGCATTTCTCTACCCAAAACCGCAACCGGTGTGGAAGAAACCGCTCATTTTGTAACCTTTACGGGATAAAACGTAACCTTTCATCCGACGACCTCCTTGTCTTTTTTTACCTTTCGGCAACCTCAAAAAGGCGGATTCGCTCGCACCGTCAAGGATAAGGGAGGTCGGTTTGTTTATTGTTTCATATCTTACGTGCGGAAAATATTGTTGCATAGAATTACCCGCCATATATGTCCGAATAAAGGCACATACGGCGGGTATTTTTAAGAGCAATATTTTCCTGTCCTTGACGGCGCAGGCAAAAATCCGCAAAAACCTTTTGCCGAAAGGAAAAAGAAAAAGTAACTATGCAAAAGTCGTATTATTTGTACAACTTACTATTTACAAATGAGTTCAGATGTGCTATAATTAAAATGTATTATCATAAAATCGGAGAAGTCTATGCCGGTTGAAAAAGGACAACGGTTAAAGCTATTAAAAATATGGGAAATACTTCGCCAGGAAACAGACGAGGCTCATCCTATGAGTTCGGTCGAACTGCTCGAAAGGCTGGAAACAATCGACATAAAATGCGACCGCAGAACGCTTTATGCCGATATTCAGGCTCTCAATGAAAGCGGCTATAAAATCAACTGCAACCGCCGCAAGACCAACGAATACTTTGTAGAGCGCCGTGAGTTCAGTATGGCGGAAATACAAATTCTGATGGACGCCGTACAGGCTGCGTCATTTATCACTGACGATAAGACAAAGTTGCTTGTCGATAAAATTGCAGAGCTTGCGGGCAGCCGCAAAGCAGAGGCAATCAAGAAGAACATTGTGGCTTTTAATACGGTCAAAAGCCATAACGAAGATATTTTCGGAACAGTTGCAACTATTACGCAGGCACTGGAACAAGGCAAGAAAATAGAATTTCTGTATTTTGATTACGATATATCCAAACGAAGGATATACCGCAAAGGGAATAAGGTTTATAAAGTCAATCCCGTTGCGACCATCTTTTCTGACGATAAATACTATCTGCTCTGCTATGACGATAAACACGGCAACCCTTCGCACTACCGCATTGACAGGATAGCGGAGATGAAAGTTTCGGCTGAAAATATTACGCCGTCAAAACTTTCGGAAGTTTGCTCTATTCAAAAGCATAAAAAGCAGCTTTTCGGAATGTTCACCGGTGAAGAATGTACCGTTACTTTCGAAGCGGACAATTCTCTTATCGATACCGTTCTGGATAAGTTCGGCTTTGATACGCGGTTAAGCGCCCGCGGTGAAAATACTTTCCGCTTTACCGCAACTGTGCAATTAAGCCCTGTCTTTCTCGGCTGGTGCTGTTCCTTCGGGGATAAGTTGAGAGTAATCGGGCCAGACAATTTCATAGATTTGCTTCGACATTATATCGCAAACGTTGTTCAGTGTTATTCTAATTGAAATTGATCTTCTTAGTACGAGCGTCGTGTTTCACCAAACCAATATCATTAAATTATAAGAGTGAAAGAAAAAAGGAGTTTTATAATGACAAATAACCTTTCTATAAATAAACAAAATCTTGTTGATGAAATAAACCGCAGAGTTGACGATAAAATTCTTGAGAAGAGTAATGCCGATTTGCTTATTAAACTGATAAATCAGGCTGAAACTTTGACAGAGGCTATTGCCATCGCTGAACTTGGAACTACCTATAAACGCACCGGATTTCACTTTGATAAAAGGCTTGAGAAGGTTGGCAATACGATAAAATACTTCAAGAAGAATGATGAATTAAGTTTTTCTGACGGAAGTGGTGATGTTCCGAATAAACTCATAATTGGTGATAATTATGATGCACTGTTAAATCTTTTAATTCAATATAAGGGCAGAATTGATGTTATTTATGGAACACCAAAAAGAGAGTTGTGAAAATCCCGGCAGGAGATCACTCTTACGCGGTAATCAAAAAGCGCAACGTCGATTTCCTTCACACGTTTATTCCCACGAAGTAAATCGCCCTTACAGGCACTGAATTACAAGGACATACAAGGAGAACAAGGTCATTAACTATTTCAAGAGGTAAAGATGAAATACAATGACACTAGTTGTGCTCCTCAGCCAATACATAAAATTATCAATATTGAAAGCTCGATGTTGTTTACCGTGGCTGAGGTAGCAGAAATCCTTAAAACAAACGTGGATTACGTCCACAAGTTAAGAAAAGCAAAACTTCTGCCATTTATCAAACTCGGCTCCTATAAAGTGCGGAAAGAAGCACTGCAACCGATATTGACACGGGCACTGATAACTGATATAATAAAACTGATAATCGCGGTTTTGGAGATTTTGGTTGTTGATGCAACTAAAATGTATTAATGTAGGGTATAAGCTGAAAATCTTTATTTGCATGCGTGTTTAAAGTTCTGATTGACTGCGTGCGGGACGGAAAAATGTTGATGTCTCATTGCCGTAGCGCACTATAAAAGCATAAAGGATTATTTATAGGAACAAATGATAAGGGGGCAAATATGGGCAACCAGGTATTCATAAGTTACAGGCGCAAAGACGGATTTTATCCTGCGTATCTGCTGTATAAGGAGCTGATTGAAAATAATTATACCGTGTTTTTTGATATTAAAAGTCTGCGCATTGTATTGATTTGCTGCACGTTTTATGATATAATAAAAAAGGTAATTCATGCGGTAATATGCCGCAAATAATGCTGTTAAAATAATTATTTTTTTATATAAAAAAGTTATTTTTGTGCGGCATTTCAGCCATAATTATGTGCGGCGGATTTCCGCACGCAAATGTATTGCGGGTCAGAGAGATATATGATAAATATAGCGATAGTGGACAACGAGGAGAGCGCGCGCAAAAGCCTGCGTGAATGCCTCAGATTCTGCGAAATACGGGAAAACGTTGCCTTCGATATCCGCGAATTTTCGGGCGCGGAGGAATTCCTTCTCAATTACGCTTTCAATTTCGATATCGTGTTCATGGACATAATGATGGGCGCCACAAACGGAATAGATGCGGCGAAAGCGCTGAGAAGGATAGACCAGACTGTAATACTTATTTTCGTGACAAATATGGCGCAGCTCGCCGTGAGCGGCTATGATGTGGATGCGCTCGATTTTATTGTAAAACCTGTGGACAAGCAGTCTTTTCTGCTTAAAATGAAGAGGGCGCTCGGCAGAATTGTTCCGCGTGCGGAAAATTCCGTAGTGCTGAACATTGCCAGGGATCTGGTGAGGATAGACGCGAATACGCTGCGGTATATAGAAACGGAAGGGCATTATGTCAGCTACCATTTCCCCGACAACGTATACCGCGAATATATAACTTTTTCCGCCGCGGAAAAAAAGATAAACGTCGGCACAATGGTAAGATGCAACAAGGGCACGCTTGTAAACTTAAGGTATGTGGTGGGCATAAAAAAGGATGTGTGCGTGCTTGATACGGGCGAAGAACTGCTTATTGCCAGCGCGCGCCGCAACGATTTTATTAAAAGTTATGTAAAATATCTCGGCGGAGGTGGGCGCTGATGTTTCATGTGGAAAATATTTATTATATAGCCACGGTAATTCTTTGCCAGAGCGTGCTTATATGGCCGTACCCCAGGCGCAGCTTTTTTGCCCTTCGCCTTTTAGGTTCGCTGGCGGCGTGCATACTGCTCGCATTTCTGTTCCCCATGCCCGATTCGCTGAAATATACGCAGTGGTATCAGATGCTGAGGTTCCTGTTTATGCTCGCCCTTACCATAATTGCGGCTATATTCTGCTTCAACTGCAAAATATCTTCGGTAATCGCCGTGTGCATAGGCGGGCAGGCAATACAGCATATCTCCTTCCAGCTGGCTGAGTTGCTTAGGCTGATACCTGCCATATCCGATTCGGCCTGGGTTCAGCCCGTAACTCTGGTTGCAACATGCGTTGCCGCTTTCTTTACGCTGGGCATGTTCATAGCAAAAAATTCATTGTATAAAAATTGCAGCAGAGGCATTCTTGCGCTGTGCTGCGTCATCCTTTTTATTTGCATAGGTCTTAGCAGACTGTGGCGCATAAACTACCCTTACGACCCCGTAACTACGGCATGCATAGCCATATATGCCATAACGTGCTGCGTGCTTACGCTTATTCTGAAGTTCGTCGTCTACCGCTTCGTCATAGTAAAGTCTGAAAAAATGACTCTCGAAAGGATAAACGAAGAGGAGAGCAAACAGTACATGATAAGCAAGGAGAATATGGAGCTTCTGAATATAAAGTGCCACGATATAAAGCATTTTCTTCAGGGCGCGCAGAATGACGGCGCGGGCCTGAGCGAAATGCAGAACCTTGTCGACGCCTACGACAACACCGTCCGCACAGGCTTGAGCGTGCTTGATATAATACTCAACGAAAAGAGCAATCAGTGCAGAAAAAGCGGAATAAAACTTACCTTCTGGGGCGACGGCTCATGCCTTTCGTTCATGGATATCATGGACATATATTCGCTTTTCGGCAACATGCTTACAAACGCCATAGAGGCGGCTGAAAAACTAAGCGCAGACGATAAAAAGGTTATAAGCCTGACGGTGGAGCGCAGGGGCAACATAATCTATATCAGCGAAATGAACTATTGCGAAGGCCGCATAAAATTCCAGGGCGACCTGCCCGTCACCAGAAAGGACAGCGAGGCGGGCTATCACGGATTCGGCATGAAGAGCATGCGCATGATTGCCAGAAAGTACAGCGGCGACATATCCGCCGTGGTAAAGGACAATCTTTTCAGCCTCAGCGTCTATGTCGTGAGCGGCGAAGAAGCGGGCGGCGCGCAGACGTAAAGAAAAATTTGCGGCGCGGCCTCAATATGGGATTGCCGCAGGTGCGCAGTCGTAAAAAAGAAAGCCGCAGCCACTCAGAATGTGAGCATACCGCGGCGGAACTTAAGAAAAAGTAACCCTTATTTAAACTATGAAGCAATAAACCAAAATAAAACAAACAGCCCGCCGCGTTTATGCGGGTTGCGGTAGGGATTCTATGGATAAGCGGTTTGGCGGTTAGTCAAACCGCTTATTCGTTGCCCTTCCCGAAGTTTAAGCGGCTTCTTCCTGCGCGAGGTCGGGAATTGCCCCGACGCAGTTGTAGATGATTTCCACCGCCTGTGTCCGCTTGCCGCCGTCAACCTTCCGCTTCTCATGCACGATCACTTTTTCAATGAACTCTCGCACGATTTCTGGCGTCAGCTCCGTGATTTCCGTGTACTTCCGCACAATGCGCATGAAGCGCGTCACGTTGTCGGACTGTTCCTTTGCTTTTGCTAATACTTCCTGCAATTCTCGGATCCGCGCAGTCAGCTTTTCCTGTTCTTCCTCATACTCCTGCGAAAGTTTGCGAAAGCGTTCATCGGAGAGGTTGCCGTTCACCTTGTCCTCATAGAGGTTTCGGATGATACGGTCGAGAGTTTGTACTCGCTGTTCTGCGGTTTCTTTCTCTTGTGCGGAAGCCAAAAGTTTCTTCCTGCTCTCCTTATCGGCGTTCTGCTTTATCAGAGCCAAGAACTCACTTTCCCTGTCGGTCGCCATAGCGAATACCCGCTGTAAGTCTGCAAGCACAACTTTTTCCACGGCTTCCACCTTGATTTGATGGGAAGTGCAGGTTCTCTTCTTCTTTTTCCGATACGAAGAGCAGTTGAAATACTCTTTCTGCTTCATCCCCTTACAACGGCAGAGATACATTCTTTTCCCGCAGTCGGCACAATACACAAGCCCCGAAAACATACTTATTTCGCCAAGTTTGCTCGGTCTGTGCCGTGCCTCACGTATTTTTTGAACGGTTGAGAATGTTTCTTCGTCGATGATTGCTTCGTGCGTATTCTCGAACGTCGCCCATTCCTCGGGCGGCAAATCAATCGTTTTCTTGCTTTTATACGATTTCTTCCTCGTTCGGAAGTTCACCGTATGTCCGAGGTAGGCAGGATTTTCAAGAATGTTGACGACGGAACTGGACGACCATAATTCGGGGAACTCCGTTTCATGGACGGCAATCGAAAGATTTTTCCGCTTCTTGTAAAT
>CANRNE010000014.1 GCA_947631925.1 uncultured Clostridia bacterium | reverse complement strand
GGGTAGGGGGGTGGGTACGAGTTCTGAATTCCTTGCCTTAGGCGGAATTCACTTCCGCCGTGGGCGTCCCCATTTGCCACGCCACCGCAGGCTTATTGTCGGATGAAACAGTTCTGCTTGCGCGGCTAAGAGTATATGAAGGCGCGGACGTTTATCCGCTCGACGAAAAGATTTGCTTTAGCAAAGCTTTTCGCCGAAACCTAAACCCACTTGCGCGAGCAAAACCACGCTTTTGCGCTGCGCGCCTCAATTTGCAACGCCACCGCAGGCTTATTGTCCGATGAAACGACCGCGACGACCAGACAAATTAAGCCGCAAACGCCAATTTCCTCGACGAAAAGATTTGCGAAGCAAAGCTTTTCGCCGAAACAAAAAATTATACCCCGTGCAAACTCGCACGGGGTGAAGTTTTTATTCAGTTGTGCAGGAGCGCTTTTCCGCGGCGGCTACACAGCTTGTTGCGGGAATTGTTCCCTGCGCGGCAATTTTCTGTCCGCGCGACGGCTGCTTACGCCTGTTCCGCCCCTGTCATAAAATGGTACACTGGAATGCTCCTCCTTTTACGTGATTTCAAGGAACTTTACTCTCATATCGCGTACCTCCGATATGAAACTTTCGAAAGCCTTTCTGCCCTCCTCTCGGCTTTCCTGTGATTGCGCATCGATGCGCTTCGGTTGTTGCTCCTTAAGTTCGGAGTTGGTTAGCCCATGGGACTTTCCTCCGTTTGAAAGTAACGTTTTTTGTTGTTTTCTTTCAAGTTCAGCTTTATTATAACATACTTTCGGGATTTGTCAAGGGGTTTGGGAAAATTTTTTCGGAAATTTTTTTATTTGACCGAGACGACCTCCGCGAAGATGTTCGCCTCCGCCGACGCGGGGAGCAGTTCCTTCTTTTGCGCATATTCCTTGAGGGAAGTGCGGAAGAGGGAGCGGCGCAGTCCGAAGAGGTCGCACCCGCACGCCTTGCTGTTTTCCCAGAGCGACTTCACCGACCGCTCGAGAACGTTCTTTGCGCTTCTCAAGACCTCGGGCGAGACCTTGTCGGAGGCGATGTCCGCGATGGGGGCGGAGATGTCGCGGCAGCACAGCCGCACGGTGACTTTGAGGGAGAGCTCGGCAAGGGGCGGGGCGTGTTCTTTGAGGGAGACCTTTCCCTCGTTCTTCATGATGGTGAGCGTGACGGGCTTTCCCGCTTCCTCCGCGTCAAACGTCCCCGTGAACACCTTCCCCTCGAGCAGGCTGTACGCAAAGGTCTCCTCGGGGGTGAGCAGTCCCACCATCTTCCCCTTGCGGAAGATGGCAGTCTCCTGCGCGGTGTAGATTTTTTGCTCTCCGCTCTGCGGCATGTCGATATTTCCCGTCCCCTCCGGGCCGCCGCTCTGTCCGCCCTGTTGCGTCTGCATGCGGATATAGGGCAGGAAACTGCTCTCCGAGGGTCCGTAGTAGCCGATGGCGAAGTTCTTGAGGGAGTTGGGCATGACGACGCCCGACTTTTCCGCCGCATCCGAGAAGAGTTTGCCGATGGCGAGCGAGGAAGCGTCGTCGATGGCGCTCTGCGAGGAGATGACCTCCTCCGCCCTTCCGCAGCAGACGGCGAGACGGCAGGAGTCGGGCATGTAATCGTTGCGGAGAAAGTAGTTGAGGCAGTCCACGACGTCCTCTTTTGCCGCCTCTTCCCCGAGGAGCACGAGGTCGCAGAAGACGAGCTTGGGCACCCAGCCCGTCTTGGCGAAGAGGGCGGTCACGCAGTCGGAGACCGTCTCTCCCTCCGAACGGATTTCCACGCTCGAGGTCCCGCCCGTCGTGCGGTCGCTCCCCTTGGGGACGGCAATCTGCGCAGTCAGGGCAAATCCCTCCTCCGCCTTATCGATTCCGACGGCGAGAATGATGGCAGTCTTCTGAATGTCCACGAGCCCGAAATCGTTGGAGAAGAAAAAGAAGAGCACCGCAAAAAAGAGCAATATCCACAGTTTCATGGGGACTGTCTTCAAAAATTTACGCATGGCGCCTCCTGAAAAGCAGAGTACATGCGGGCACGGCGACGGAGAAGAGGGGGAAGACCCAGAACACTTTCGCGAGGGCGAGGAGCACTTCCCCGAAGCGGTAGTCGAGGACGATTGCGAGCACGGCGAAGAGGGCGCTGCCGACGACGCCGTACACCGTGGGCAAATATTTCTTTCTCCCGAACGCCTGCAGAAGGCACTCTGCCGCCCCCTGCAGCGGAAATGCGGCGAGAAAGGCGAGGGTGAGCGAGAGGGCGAAGACAAAGAGATAGTCCACCCGCCCGAGCATGGTAATCCCCGAGAAATACTGCGCAACGGTGGCAATCGCAAAGAGGCGGTTGGCGGCAGTCCCCTGATAGACGCCGTAGAAGACGGCGAGGAAGAAGAGCACGGCGCATCCCCCGCCTAAATAGGAGAGCGCACCCTTCCAAGCGAGCCCCTTTTTGTATTCGTATTTTTTGAGAAGGGGAAGGAGGAGCGCCGCGTCATAGAACCACCCACTCGCGGACATGGTACCCCCGAAAAAGCCCTGCGACCCGCTTGCACCCACGGGAAGGAGGGCGCCGAAGTCGGTCTCTCCCACCGCAAGGGCGATGAGCCCGAGATAGGCGGCCACCGAGAGGGGCGCGAGGATGTCCCACACCCGCCCGTAGGACGGGAGCGGCTTGGAGACGACATAGGCGAGGAAGAGAAAGAAGGGCGCAAACGCCGCAACAGAGGGCAATGTATCATAAAAAATCGCCTGCACGAAGAGCTTCTGCTCGAGTATGGGAAGGAGTCCCGCAAAGAGCAAAAAGAGGGCATACAGGACGAGAAGGATGCGGGAAAACACCCGCCCGAAGGCATTTTCGAGGAGCTCGGAAAAACTTTGCCCCCGCTTTGCGAGAAGGAGGGCGCAGAAGACGGCGCCCGTCTGCAGAAGAAGGTGCAGGGCGGCGGGAAGGAGCAGGTCGCCCTCCGCATGCTCGGCGAGCGCCGCGGGCAGCATGACGAGCTTGGAGACAGGGAAGAGGAAGGCGAGCAGAAATAGCAGTTGGCGGCGGGAAATCATTTCTGCCTCCTCTTATTCGGGCTCTCCAGCGTCACGGGACGGCGCTTGAGGGAGCCGAGGTTGTATTTGAGCAGGGAATCCTTGAAATCGTTTTTGACGACGGGGGAGAAGGGGGCAAGGAGGGGCACGCCGAAGTTCTCCGCCGTCACGAGGTAGAGAAGGACGAATGCCGTCGACAAAATAATCCCGTACGTCCCCACGCTTCCCGCGACGAGGAGCATGGCGAGGCGCAACACGCTCGTCTGTTCGATGAGATTGGGCACGGCATACAGCCCAATCCCCGAGAAGGCAATGATGATGATGGCGGGCGTGGAGACAAATCCCGCAGAGACGGCCGTCTCGCCGAGCACGAGGGCGCCCACGACGGAGAGCGCCATTCCGACGTATTTCGGCATGCGGATGGACGCCTCGTTGAGCACTTCGAGCACGAGAAGGACGAGCAGCATCTCGAGGGAGGGGGAGAAGGGAATGTCGCGGATGCTCCCCGCAATCGTGAGGAGCAGTTTTACGGGAAAGAGCCGCAGTTTGAAGAGCTGTCCCGCGATGTAAAAGGCGGGGAGATAGACGGCGACGAGCAGGGCGAGCAGGCGCAAAACGCGGGTGAACGTCGCGCGGTAGGCCGGCACGAAGTAGTCCTCGCTCGACTGAAAATCTTCGACGAGAAGGTAGGGGACGGTGAGCGCGATGGGGGTCCCGTCCACGAGAATCCCCACCCGGCCCTCGGCAATTTTCGCACAGAAGATGTCGGGCTTTTCCGTCGTCCCCACCTGCTTGACGAGGGAGAAGGGGCGCGAGGAGAGGAAATGGGTGAGATAGGAGGAGTCGGCCACGATGTCGATGTCGATTTCCCCGAGCTTTTTGCGCACCTCATCCACAGTTTGTTGCGGCGTCGTCCCCGCGAGATAGCAGAGGGCGACGGCGGTCTGCGAGCGCCTGCCGATTTGCATCATGTCGATGCGCAGCTCCCCCGTCTTGAGGCGGCGGCGGACGAGAGAGGAATTTATCTTGATATCCTCGATGAATCCCTCCCGCGGGCCGCGCACGGCGACGTCGGTGGAGGGCTCCGCGACGGCGCGCACGAAGACGGCCTTGGTGCCCGCAATGAGCGCCCTGTCCATGCCGTCAAAGAGCACGGCGGGATTGCCCGAGAGCACCTCGCCCGCGAGCTTTTCGAGGGAGACCTCGAGGCGCAGTTCGGGAAAATCCACCCGCCGCGCAATTTCCTCCGCCCGCGCCTCGCCGCGATACCCTTGCAGCGGCCGTACAATCTGGTCGCCGAGCACCGTCTTGTCGGTGACGGCATCCGAGTAGACGCAGGTGAAGAGCAGTCCGCCCTCGGCGGCAAAGTCGAAGGTGAAGATGTCCTCTGCGGGCAGAAGCCTCTTCAGCGCCTCTACGCTTCTTTTTCGGTCTTTTGTAATCTGTGTCATGAAAGAAGTATGCCGCCCCGCTCCTTATTCTATGCGCCCGCCCTCTCGCGCCGCTCGGGAAGAAGGGAGGAATGATTTCGGGTTTTTCGCCGTATAGTAAGTTTAGGACAGAATTTGAAAGTTTACGTCATAAATCTGCCCCCTCCCTTGAATTTGTCGCGCGTACATGATATACTTTCACAGTGAGGAGAGAGGAATAGTATGAATATTGCAGTAATCGACGATGACGTATCCACCGCCGCCAATTTAACCGACTACTTCAGGCAGTACGGTGCACAAGTGGGCATGGAATTTCATGTCAGGCATTTTGCGGATGCCGAGCGCTTTCTCGCGTCCTATCGCGTGTCCGAGTTTTCCATCATTTTCATGGACATCGAGCTCCCCGGTATCAGCGGGATTGAGGCGGCGCACAGGCTCCGCTACAAGGATTCCGCCGTGGTGCTCCTGTTCATCACGCGCATGGCGCAATATGCGCAGAAGGGATACGAGGTGGACGCGCTCGACTACATCGTGAAGCCCCTTCGGTATGCCGATTTTTGCCTCAAAGTCAAGAAGGCCATCAACGTCGCCCGTGCCCGCGAGACGCAGTCCATTGCCGTGCAGACGGGGAGCGGCGCCATCTGCATGACGACGGATAAAATCATGTTCGTCGAGGTCATGGGGCACCAGCTCCGCTTTCATCTCGTCGACGACGTCATCGAAGTGCGCGGCACCCTTGCGGACATCGAAAAACGCCTGCAGGGCTACGGATTTCTGCGGTGCAACAACTGCTATCTCGTCAATGCGAAATTCGTCAACTGGGTACGCGGCTATGACATCGATGTGGGCGGACAAGTTCTCAAAATCAGCCATCCGCGCCATCGGCAGTTTATGAAGGACTTCATGAATCTGTACGCCGGAGGCAACAAATGAACGTCGAAGCCGCCCTTTGGATGTGCATCTTCATGTATCCGACGTTCCTCGTGGAATTGCTCACGGCGGAGGGGCTGCTTGTGCGCTCCTGCCGCCGTCGTCCGCTCTTCTGGGTATTTCTCGTCCCCGGGATTTTTCTCATCGTCGCCGTCTCCTTTCTGATGTGCTGTCTGCTCTCCCTTGCGGACGGTGACCCCATCGTCGGCGCGCTCGGCTACATCATCGTCTTTTTGTGCACGCTGGTTGTCTTCCGCGTCTGCTACGACGTTCCCTTCCGCATTCTGCTCTTCTACGGTGCGGGCGCGTATGCCTTCCAGAATCTTTGCTACCGTCTCGTCTCCATCTTCGAGGTCACGGGCGCTCTGAATTTGCTCGCGGGGCAAATCGGCCTCGGCTGGGCGGAGTGCATTCTCCATGTCGGCATCTTTGCCGCCACAGGCCTGTTATTCTATCTGTTTTTCGTGCGCAAAGTGTGCGCGCAGGGCATGGAGAATTTGTACAGCTGGAATGTGCTCCTGCTCTCCCTCGTCACCCTCGTCATCACCGTCGTCCTCTGTTCGGTGACCAACACCTTCGGTTATATGAGCTGGCAGCTCAGCCTCGTCATCTATTGTTTTTCCATTTTTGCCAACATTTTTATTCTTTGGATTCAGTCGGGCATGCTCGAGCGCATCGTGCTCAAGAGCGACGTCGAGACGGTGCGCCAGCTCTGGCAGCAGGACAGACGGCAGTATGAGATTGCCAAGGAGACCATCGACCTCATCAACGTCAAATGCCATGACATGAAGCATCGGATTCGCATCATGAAGCAGGAGGGCGAGCTCTCCGAGGAGGAGGCGGCGGAGATGGAGAAGTGCATCTCCATCTATGACGCGCGGGTCTCCACGGGCTGTGAGCCCATCGACGTGCTCCTCACCGAGAAGAGTCTCATCTGCAACGAGGCGGGCATTCGCCTCTCCTGCATGGTGGACGGCAAATCGCTCGGCTATATCCGCGACTACGACCTCTATTCCCTCTTTGGGAACATGCTCTCCAACGCCATCGAGGCCGTGCGGAGAATCCGCGACGAGGAGCGGCGGTGCATCGACCTCACCGTGAGAAAGAGCGGCGGCGTCGTGCTCGTCAACTGCGTGAATTACTACGACGGGAAGCTCCGTCTCGAGGCGGGACTGCCCGCAACGAGCAAGCGGGACGTCGTCAACCACGGATTTGGATTAAAGAGCATGCGCATGCTCGCGAAGAAGTACGGCGGCCAGTTCGACTTCTCGTTTGAAGACGGAATCTTCTCCATCACCATGATGTTCCCCACGGCGGAATCGCGGCACATTGCTTGAGTCATAAAGGCACAGAAATCCCCCTCCGCGGTGTAAGAATAGGACAAAAAAAGAAAGAGTAGGGCAACCCCATTGACGGGCCGCCCTTCTTTTTTTATAATGCTTGCACAAGTCGGAAAGCGGCTTGATTGGAGGAATGTAAGATGAGGAAGAAAGCAGTTGCGATTTCACTCGCGGCGATGTTCGCCTTCGGGATGGCGGCCATCGCGGCATGTGCTCCCGAGGAGCCCCACACGCCCGTCACAGAGGCGCTCACCGAGTCGCGCATCATCGTGCACGGCTACGAGGGCGGCCCCACCGTGGACGGCATCGTCATGAAGTTGGGCGGCAACGTCTCGGGCGTCTCCAAGGACACCTTCACCGTGAAGACGGGGAACGACAAGCGCACGGTAGTCGACGCGTTCGTCTCCGACGCTACGGGCAACAAGACCACGGCCGCATCGTCCTATGTCACCGTCACGATGAAGTATGAGGCTTCCGCATATAACTTCGGCGGATACAAGGGCGCGAACGTGCTCGGCAATCCCTTCACCTACAGCAACATGAACAACTGGTCGGAGAAGTTCGCCTTCACCGTGACCGTCGCCGACGGCAAGAACTTTACGGCGGGGGACAAGAAGTACGAGGGCGGAGACAAATTCACCTACACGGCGACCGTCGCCACCGATAAAATCGTCCCGCAGACGGCTACATGGGCCAAGGACACCGTCCGCTACACGGAGGACGAGAAGGACATCACCCTGCAGCGCGCAAGCTGGACGCCCGACGGCGCTGCCACGGACAGCGGCAAAAACCCGCTCGTCATCTGGCTGCACGGCGCGGGCGAGGGCGGCACGGACATCGACATCGACCTTCTTGGCAACGAGGTGACCGCACTCACCGACACGACCATTCAGAGTTATTTTAAGAAGGACGGACTTGCGGGCGCGTACGTGCTCGCGGTGCAGACGCCCACCATGTGGATGGATCAGGACGGCAAGGGCACCTATAATCACACCGACGTCGGCGACGGCTCCCCGCAGGAGAGCTGGTACACCGAGGCTCTTTGGCAGGCCATTACGACGTATGTGGAAGGCAACACGGACGTCGACACCAACCGCATCTATCTCGGCGGCTGCTCCAACGGCGGCTACATGACGATGAACATGATGTTCCACCACAGCGACTACTTCGCGGCGTACTATCCCACCTGCGAGGCGTATGTCGACGGCCGCATCTCGGACGATATGATTGCACAGATCAAGAACAACAAGATTTGGTTCATCCTCTCCAACGACGACGGCACCGTGGCCCCCGCCAACTTCGAGAAGCCCACGTTCGACCGTCTTCTGAAGGCGGGTGCAACCGACGTGCACATGACCCTCTTCGAGAGCGTTGTGGGCACCGACGCCCCCGGCGTGACCTATGACGGACACTGGTCTTGGATTTACGTCTTCAACGACGGCGTGAAGAAGGAATTCGACAACAGCAAAGTGACGGGCGTGGATTATCTCACCCCCGCAAACTGCACGAAGACAGCCAGCCTCTGGGAGTGGATGGCTGCGCAGAAGAAGGCATAACGTTCGGCTATTTTTAGCTGGCGCGCCGCGCGGGGATGAGTCGTGATGGTAGTTCACGCGCGGCCGTCATAACATTTCATAAAAAAACATAGAAAAATTTTGGAGGAAATGAAATGAAAAACTGGAAAAAGATCGTCCTTGCTGCCACATCTACCGTGTTGGCTTGCGGAATCGCAGTTGCCTGCGCATCTTGCGGCGTTTCGGGTGATGACTACACCTTCGAAGCTGAGAACGCGGTTCTGTCTACCGCTCCTCAGGTAGAAACGGGCTTCGTGTGGGACGGCGACAAGGCCAGCACGTCGACCGAAGCCACGATGGTCGGCTATTTCACGGCTGCAAACGAAACGATTACGTTCAACATCAAGGCTGAGGCCGCTTGCAAAGTTGAGATTACGCTCTATGCGTCGTCGACCAACAGCAACATGCGGGCCTTCTTCGGCAGTGAAGCTCCCGAAAAGTTTATCATCGATGCCATAGACCTCTCTAAGGACGAGGCGGTGAAGCTTTCCGTCAACGGCACCGACGCGAAGCTCAAAGGCACCCTTCCCGGACTTACCCTCGATCCCCCCGAAGGCGACATGGGGCTTTTCGGCTGGATGATGGACGGCACGTGGGGCGCACTCATGAAGAACATCGGCACCGGCAAAGTGGTTGTCGACCTCAAAGAAGGCGACAACACCATCGTGCTTACGGCGCAGGGCATGAACGGAGGACAGGGCGGCATCAACGTGGATAAAATCGTTGTCAAGTCCCCGTCGAAACTTACGTGGACGCCCACCGACAACAGCGACCGCGTTGGCCAGCAAGGCTAATCGCTCGGCTCACCGAATGACAACTCGCCCCGCCGCACATCACGGCGGCGGGGACTTATTTTTTCTGACCAAAGGGGGATTCCCCACAAAAATCATAAGGAGAATGTTATATGGCAAAGGGTACGAAACTCAGCGCGAAGCTTCTGGCCATTCTCGTCGGCTGCGGCCTCGCAATTCTTTGGGTCATCTCCATCGTCCTTCCCATCGTCTCGGCGACGATGTACGACGGCGTGTTCCGCACCATCTTCGGCGAAGCGGAAGCGAAGAACACGGGGACGGAACAGAACGCAAATATCGATACCGAATATTACAAGAGCGACTTTACCGACATCAACACTCTTGAAGCTGCCGAACAGAAATACACCCGCGAGGGCGGCGCGGAGGGCTTTGTCCTCCTCAAGAACACCGACGGCGCGAAGGGACTTCCTCTCGCAGCGTCGAGCAAAGTCTCCCTCTTCTCCCAGTCCTCTGTAGACCCCGTTGCGGGCGGCACGGGCTCGGGCGTGAGCACGATGTCCTCCGACCTCTGGACGGCGTTCAAAGAACAGGGCTTCTCCGTCAACAAGGAGCTCTGGGACTTCTATAAGGGCACGGGCAGAAAGCGCGGCGGCGGCGCCATCTCCTACGGCGGCGCGGAAGATTGGTCCATCAACGAGACGCACATCAACGATATCCCCGACGCTGCCAAGACGGAAGCGCAGGGCACCACGCCCATCTTTGTCTTCTCCCGTACGGGCGGCGAAGGCCGTGACCTCGGCAGATACATGGGCGACTGGACGGAAATTGCAGCGGACCAGCCGAAGCACTATCTCGAGCCCGACAGCGTCGAGCTGAGCGTCATCGACTACCTCAACGACAATTTCGACAACGTCATCATCATCGTCAACACCAACAATGCGTTCGAACTCGGTTGGGTCGAAGATTATGAGAACATCACGGCCGTCCTCTGGGCGCCCGGTGCGGGCGGCGACACCTGCCGTTCCATCGTCGACGTGCTCTCCGGCAAGATTAACCCCTCCGGCCACCTTGTGGACACGTTCGCATACGACGCCCTCTCCTCTCCCGCCATGCAGAACATGGGCGACATCGAATTGGTCCATGACGGAAAATCGATTAACAGCACGGTGGAGAGAGATCATTACGGCGTCTTCTACGACGAAGGCATCTACGTCGGCTACAAGTACTACGAGACCCGCTACTACGACGTGAAGAACGGCGCTGCCAATGTCGGCGAATACGACTATTCGAAGACCGTGCAGTATCCCTTCGGCTACGGCCTCTCCTACACCGAATTCACGTGGAGCGACTTCACGATGAGCCAGCCCGACGACAACGGCGACATCACCGTCTCCGTCAAAGTCAAGAACACGGGCACCGTCGCAGGCAAGGAAGTCGTCCAGCTCTACCTCAACGCTCCCTACACCCAGTACGACAAGACCAACTTCGTGGAGAAGGCGTCCTCCTCCCTCGTCGGCTTCGCCAAGACGGATACCCTTCAGCCCGATGCGGATCCCGTGACCGTGGAAATCACCGTCAACCTGAAGGACTTCATCTCCTACGACGACGTGAACGCCAAGACGTACATCCTCGAGGCGGGCGACTATCTCCTCACCGCGGCGCACAACGCGCACGAGGCGAACAACAACTTCCTCACGTACAACAGCAAAGAGACGGACGGTCTCTTCGGCGCAGGCGACAAGAACTTCGTCGGCAAGTACACCTATGAGTACACCGACAACGGCGGCGTCGACAAGACGACGTACTCCAAGTCTGCGGCAGGTGTTACCATCACCAACCGGTTCGACCATGCACTCTGGGCAGGCCACCAGAACATCACCGAGCGCAGCAAGTACCTCACCCGTCAGGATTGGGTAGGCACCTTCCCCAAGCGCCACGGCAACCAAGATGCTCAGAAGAAGTCGGGCTTCAGCGAACTCAACGGGTACACATGGCAAGTCGAGGTCGACCAAGCGACCGCAGATGAGGTCAATAAAGTCGGCGCGGATGCCTCCCTCAACCCGATGACGGAAGAGGAAGCCGGCGCCAAGGCGGGCACATTCGGCGTGGAAGGCAATCTCGAGCTCGTCGATGCCCGCGGCTTAAGGTATGAGGACGTCGACTGGGATGCCTACATCAGCCAGATGACCCTCACCGAAATCAGAGGCATGATTCGTCAGGGCGGTTACAAGACGGCCCGTGCACAGAGCATCGGCAAGCCCGAAGCGATTGACTACGACGGTCCCTCCGGCCTCAACGAGGGCGGCGTCTCGCACTCCCCGTACTCCATCACCTATCCCTGCGCTGCCAACATCGCATCGAGCTGGAACCGCGAGAACTCCCGTCTCCACGGCTACTATGTCTCCGAAGACGCACTGCATGCCGACGAGACCCACTTCGGCAGACACCAGTACAAGGACGTCATCTCCGGCTGGTACGCTCCCGCGATGAACATCCACCGCACCCCGTTTGCGGGCCGTAACTTCGAGTACTACTCCGAGGACGGCTTCCTGTCGGGCGAGATGGCGTTGCAGGCTGCCCGCGAGACGGCTTACAAGGGCGTGTATTCCTACATCAAGCACCTCTGCCTCAACGACCAAGAGGACCACAGAAGCAGCGTCGCGACGTTTGCCAACGAGCAGGCCATCCGCGAAATCTACCTCAAGCCCTTCCAGACCTGCATCGAAGAGCGCGGCACGCAGAAGATTATGGTCCAGCAGTATGACGCCGAGACGGAAACCTTCACCAAGAAGGAACTCGAGATTC
This sequence comes from uncultured Clostridia bacterium, assembly GCA_947631925.1. GTDB lineage: Bacteria > Bacillota > Clostridia > Christensenellales > Borkfalkiaceae > Gallimonas. Next base: position 44,203 of record CANRNE010000014.1, on the reverse strand, counting down.
CCGCAGTCATGGCTGTCATGACTTCCTTCAACCGCATCGGTTGCACTTGGGCGGGCGGCAACTATCAGCTCATCACCAAGGTCCTCCGTGAGGAGTGGGCATTCAACGGCTCCGTCATCACCGACTACGACAACGGCGGCTATATGGACACCGAGCAATGCCTCCGCGCGGGCGGCGACCTCAAGCTCACCAACTTCGCGACGAGCTCCGGCCCCAACCAAAACAATGCGGCGACGCAGTACTATATGAGACAGGCGATGAAGCACGTTCTCTACACCGTGGTCAACTCCAACGCGATGAACGGCATCACCCACGGCGTGCAGATAGCGGATACCCCGTTCGCTTACTACTGGCTCATCATCGGCGCCGTGTGGGTAATCACCGCGGCTCTGACCGCTTGGGGCGTCACCTCCGTCGTGCTCCGCTTCCGCCGCGAAAAGGCAGCCAAAGAAGATGAATAACATGCATGCACCTGAAATGTAGTTGTTACATTTCTCCTCCTCCCTGAAATCCCTGCGGAAACGCAGGGGTTTCTTTTTACAAAAAAACACCCTCGCGGGGCGAGGGTGCATATGAGGATGCGAAAAAGATGGGGGTTATCCGATGAATTTTGCGGCGGAGAGGGTATAGACGAGGGTGCCCATGCCGCCGATGAGCGGCTCCCGCATTTCAAGCAGGACATTGCGGTAAGTGTTTTCCCCGCTCACGGTGTCGGCATAGACATACGTCCGCGGCGAACCCGTATTGCCCTCCGTGTAGCCGATGGTGATGCGGTGCGCGTCGATTTTCTCCTTGACCTCATTCCCGTTCTGCATGAAATTTGTCTCGTATTCCACCGCCGTCGAAGTCTGGGTGGAGACGGGCACACAGCGGTACGTCTTGTCCTTGACGGGGTTGATGGAGCGGAAGCTCACGCCGCCCTCGAGCGACACGCCGCGCAGGGCGAACAAAATCTCCTCATTGTCGAGATAGGTCCCGTTCCCGCGCAAGTCGACGGTCGCTTCCTCATCCTTCGCTCCGTCCTTGCGGAAGCTGTCCGTGCCGTCCCCCAACAGGTTGTCGAATTTTACCGCCGCCTTGTCGGCTTCCCAGTCATAGGTCACGGCGAATGTGTAGTGATAGTGGGTGAGCGGGGAGCCCTCCGCGGAGACGTCGGGCACGACGCTGTCCACGGTGCGCACGCTGTAGAAGGGCCGCATGGGCGCCGTCTTGTCGTTTTCCAAGGCAAACCACACCTCGGAGCGCACGGTCTCTGTGATTGCATCCTGCCCCGTATACGTCACGGCGGCGGTGAAGTCGCCCGTGAAGTGATAGGACGGGACGGAGTTGTAGACGGTGTACTCGAGCGTCGCCCTATAATTGCCCTCATATTCGGCATACAGGGCGTCGGGCTGTTTGTTCTCGATTTCCGCCGTGGAGACGGTATATTCGAGCGTCTCGCTCGCCTTGGTCTGGTCGGGATGGGAGGGAGAGGGGAACCACCGCGCCGAGAAGGCGAGGCCGGGGTCGGCTGCGGCACAGGCGGCAAGCAGCGCAAGGGGAAGAGCGAGCGCGAGCGGTGCGAGTTTCTTGGGCTTCATAAGAACTCCTAACAGTAGTCGTTGATGTCATTATAGCATAAATTTTGCGTTTTGTAAAAATAAAACGCGCGAATCGGAGAATTTTTTCCGCAAATATGTTATAATAGAGGAAATTCACAAAGGGGAAGTCGCATGGCAAAGATTATCGGCGCGCCCACCCTCGACGACGCGCTCACGGCGCTCGGGCGGGAGGTCGCCTATCACGAAGCGAAAAACGAGCATGTTCTCGTGTTCTGCGAGGACAGGCTCACGCTGCTCGCCGAACGGGCGGCAATCCGCCTCTCGGGGGGAAGTTTTCTCACCGAAGTCACCACATTTGCCCGCTATCTGAGCGGAGAAGCGCATACCGTGTCCAAATTCGGCTCCGTCATGGCGCTCTCCGCCATCATGGAGGAAGAGGCGGACAATCTCCGCTGTTTCGGCGTGGGGGCGGCGCAGGCGGTGTATGAGACGCTCGCCCAGCTCCTCGCCTCCCGCGTCACCGCAGACATGCTCCGCGAGAGCGCGTCCCTTGCGGGCGGCATGCTCGCGCGCAAACTTGCCGACCTCGCCCTCCTTCTCGAGCGGTACGAAGCCTTTCTGCAGGAGAGAAATCTGCTCGACGAGAACGGCTTTCTCGCCCTGCTTCCCCAAAAAATCGAGCGCGAACGCCCGCAGGCCGTCCTCTTCTTCGGGTTCTCCTCCTTCACAAAACAGGCGCGGGAGGGGGTGCGCGCCGCCCTCTCTGCCGCAGGCTCCGTGACGGGAATTTTCCTCGCGGGAAGGGAACGCTTTTACACCAACGAGGCGGCGCATATTTTCCGCACCCTCTGTGAGGAGCGGGGAAGCTGTGAAGTACATATGGAGAAGAGCACCCTCTCGGGGGACGCCGCCATTCTCCAACGGGAACTCTTCAATCCCGACGGCGGAAAGCGGCAGGAGTCGGACAGCATCTTCGTCTTCGAGGCCGCGGACGACCGCGAAGAATTTTCCACCGTTGCCGCCTACATCAAGCGGGAGGTTTCCATGGGGCGGCGCTATCGCGACATCTCCGTCCTCGTCGGCAGTGCGGACGACTTGCCCGCCGCAGAGAAGGCCTTCTCCGCCCAGAACATTCCCTACTATCTCGATCGGCGCAGAAAGTACGCGGGTCATCCCTTCTGCGCCTTCGTGCTCTCCGTCTTCGACGCCGCGGCAAACGGCGGCATCACTTCGAGCGCGGCAGACATCGCCTCCTCCGTCTATTTCGGGGACGGCGGCGCCTATCGCAACTACCTCTCCGCCTCGGGCGGACGGTATGCGGCAAGGCGGGAAATTCGGGAGGGGACAGCGGGTTTCGAAGAGCTCAAGGCCGCGCGGGAGAAACTTCTCTCCCTTCTTTCCCTCGTGCGTCCCAAGGACACGGGCGCGGGCTATGTCAACGCCGTGCGCAGGATTTGGGAACTTGTGGACGGGGAGAAGATTACCGAGAGGCTCTCTTCCTCCTGCGAAGAGGAGCGCGCCTTCCTCGACATCTCAAAATTTTCCACCCTTCTCGACGAGACGGAGAAAGTCGTCCCCGCGGGGAAATTCACGGCGCGGCAGTTCTACCATCTCCTCGAAAACGGGCTGGACGCGCTCGAAATTTCCATGCTGCCCCGCCGCGCGGACGCGGTCTTCGTGGGCGACATCGGGGAGAGCCGTCTGTGTCGCTCCGAAGTGCTCTTTCTCGCGGGCATGACGGAAGCCGTTCCCCGCATCTCGCAGGACACCGCCGTCATCACGGACGCCGAGATAGGAACCCTTTCCAAACTTCGCGTCGAAGTGGAGCCCGCCATCGCCGTCGTCAACGCCCGTGCACGGGAGGCGTTCGCGCTCAACGTCTGCGCCTTTTCCGAGGCGCTGTATGTCAGCTGTCCCCGCAGAAAAAAGAGCGGGGAGGTCTCCCCGAGCGAGCTGTTTTTATATCTGCGCCGCGCTTTTTCCCTCAGGGAAGCCCCGCCGCGCTATCCCTTCGAATACGGTGCGTTTGCGCCCGCCCTCGCCGCATATTTTTCGGAAAACGGCGTCCGCGGCGAAGCGCTCAGAGAGGCATTTTTGAAGGACATCTTCGGACATGGTATGCCCGTAGACCCTGAAGAGATGAAAAAGAGCCTGCAAAAGACGCCGCAGGATACGGCGCCGCGGCTGTGGTTTTCTCCCACCGTCTCGCCCACCGTGCTCGAGAGCTATTTCGAGTGTCCCTACAAAAGTTTTGCAAAATACGGCCTGCATCTCTTCGAGCAGAGAAAGACGGGCAACGCCGCCGACGCGGGCACCTTCGTGCACACCGTTCTGGAGCAGACCGCCCGCCTCTTCAACAATTTTTCAAGCGAAGAGGAGTGTGAGACCGCGGCAAGAGATATCGCAAAGACCCTTCTTGCCGCCCCGCTTTATGCGCCCCTTTCGGAGACCAAGGCGGGCGCGTACACGGGCGAACGGCTCGCCGAGGAGGCCGCCTCCGTCGCGAAAGCGGCATACCGCCAGCTCGCAGGGTCCAATTTCCGCGTCGCGGAGACGGAATCCGACATTTCGCTCGAGGGGCTCTCCCTCCGCGGGAAGGCGGACCGCGTGGACGAGACGGACGGCAGCGTGCGCGTCATCGACTACAAGACGGGCGACATCGACGCCTCGGTGGCCGCATATTATACGGGGCGCAAGCTCCAGCTCGAGCTCTACCTCCTCGCTGCGGCGGAAAAACAGCGCGGAGAGGGAAAAAAGCGGGCGGCGGGCGCCTTCTACTTCCCCGCGGCGGACGACGTCGTGGCGGGGGACAAGCTCGACGGCAAATTCCGCCTGCTCGGCTTCTTCTGCAACGAACCCGAGACGGTGCGCGACATGGACACTGTGCGCGCGGAGGGGGAGGCGAGCGCCTTCTTCTCGGACGGGGAACGGTCGGAAAAGGGCATGGACCGCGCCGAATTCGAGGACTTTCTCGAATATGCCCGCCTCGTCTCCAAACAGGCGGAGGGAGAGATGCGGCAGGGGAATATCCGCCCCTCGCCCTACGGCGAAAGCTGCACCTATTGTCAATTTAAGGGGCTGTGCGGTTTCTGCGGCACCCCGCGCAAGGAGCGCGACATCGGCTGCGGCACCGTCACCGAAATCGTCCGCAATGCAAAAGCGAAGGAGGAGTCATGAGCTATACAGAGCAACAGAGCGCGGCCATTTCCGCGCGCGGGAAAGTCATCGTCTCCGCCTCCGCGGGCAGCGGCAAGACGACGGTCATGATAGACCGTCTCGCAGACCTTGTCGAGAGCGGGGAGAGCGTGGACCGCGTGCTCGCCGTCACCTTCACGAACAAAGCGGCGGCGCAGATGCGCGAACGCATGCGCAAAAAGCTCCTCGAGCGCGCAAAATGTGCGGATGGGGTCAAAAAAGCGCACATTCACGCCCAGCTCGACGCCCTGCCCCTCGCCGATATCTGCACCGTTCACGCCTTCTGCGGGCGGCTCGTGCGCACCTATTTCTATCTCGTGGGGCAGGACCCCAAGTTCCGCATCGCGGGCGAGGACGGGGAGGGCGCTTCCATCAAAAAACGCGCCGAGGACGCGACATTCGAGCGCGTCTATGAGGAGAATCCCCCGTGGTTTGCCCGCCTTCTCAAGATTTATTACCGCAGAAAGAAGGACGACATGCTCCGCGGCGTCGTGCGGTCGCTGTATGCCGCCGTGCGCAACGCGGCAAATTATCGCACCCGCCTCGAAGAAGACATCGCAAAAAGTCCCGAAGAGGGCTTTTCCGACATGCTCGCCTGTCTCATGGAATCCTACCGTTCGCAGGCGAGGAAAATCGCCGCCTCGAGCAGAGAGCTCATACCCATGTCCGAGGCAGACGCTCCGAAAGGCGTTCCCGCGCTCATCGCAACGGCGGAATTCGCGGACGCGGTCGCGGCGCAGGAGGACTTCTATGCGCTCCAAAAACTCGTCACGACGTTTACCTTCCCCGCCGTTCCCAAGCGCAGCAAAAACGACCCCGCGCTCACCCGCTGTGTCGACCGCATGCGCCTTCTCGCAAGGCGGCGGGACGCGCTGATTGCCAACATTCTCTCCGAAAAGGCCGACCGCGCGCAGGCGCTTTCCGACTACGCAAACGCCAAGGAGACGGCGGACGGACTTCTGCGCCTCGTCCTTCTCTTCGACGAGAGCTACACCGTGGAGAAGCGGGAGAGCGGCGTGCTCGACTACGACGACCTCGAGCATCTCGCCCTTGCGGTTCTCTCCGACGACGAAGTGCGCGCCGCCGTGAGGGACAGATATAAATTTGTCTTTGTGGACGAATATCAGGACATCAACCCCCTGCAGAATGCCATTCTGGAGGCCGTTTCGGGGGAGGAAATTTTCCTCGTCGGCGACAAGAAGCAGGCCATCTACGGGTTCCGCGGCAGCCGCGCCAAGTTCTTCACCGAACAGGAGCATGCGCTGGGCGGCGCGCTCTCTCTGGACCGCAACTTCCGCTCTGCCCCCGTCGTGCTCGACGCGGTGAATACCGTCTTCTCGACCGTCCTCGAAGGATATGTCCCCATGACGGGCGGGGACAGGTTCCCGACGGATGGGGAGCTCTATCTCCACACCGCGCCGAAAGACGCGAAGGAGACGGTGGAGCGCGGCGTCTATTCCGTCCTGCAGGCGACGGGGGATGAGGAGCAGAGCGCAATCGCCCGCAAGGTGGTGGAGATTGTGGAGGCGGAGCGCGGCAGACCGCTCTTCGACCCCGACCTTGGCGAGGTGCGAAGGACGGAGTACGGCGACATCGCCATTCTCGTGCGCAAGCAGACCGCCACGGCGCGCGCCATTCTCGGGCGGCTCGCAGAGCGCGGAATTCCCGTCACCGCGACGGCAGAGAGCAACGTTTTGGATTTCTTTGAGGGCAAGCTCCTCTACAACTGGCTCTCCTTCCTCGACAACGGGGAGCAGGACATTCCGCTCGCGGGCTGTATGCTCTCCGCGGCGGGAGGCTTTACGGACGGCGAACTCGGGCAAATCCGCCTCGCCGCACCCCCGCGCACGACCTTCCGCGAGGCGTGCACCTGCTATCTCGCCCGCCACGACGGTTTGGCGGAAAAACTTCGCACATTTCTGTCCTATACACAGCGCATGCGCACCCTTTCGCAGGTCAAGACGGCGCAGGAAATTTTGTTCCTTCTCCTTTCGGACGGGCTCGAGGCGCAAATCGCGGCGAGCGGCGGGGAGGAAGCGCTTGCCCGTGCCGCCCGCTTTACCGAAGAGGGGGCGGGGATGAGCGTGCATGCCTTCCTCAAGAAAATTGCCGACGGCGGCGACAAGATTGTCTTTGCCGAGAGCGGCGGGGAGGGGGCCGTCAAGCTCACTACGATGCACTCCTCCAAGGGGCTCGAGTACCCCGTCGTCATCCTCACCGATATCGACACGTCCTTCCGCATGCCGGACGAAAAGGACGAGACGCTCTGGACGGATGAGCTCGGCGCCGCGCCCAAGTATTTCGATTTCAAGACGCGCACGACGCGGGGCACGCTCGCCCGTCTCGCCGCGAAAAATCTCCTCTCCAACGACGAGCGGGAGGGGGAATATAACCTCCTCTATGTCGCCATGACGCGCGCCAAATGCCGCCTGCACCTCGTCTATGAGAGGGAGAAGACCAACGAAAAGACGGAAAGTTTCGCTTGGCTCGCGCCCCGCTTCCTGTTAGAGCCCCTCGCGGGGACTTGGACGCAGGAAGAGGCGCCGCCCGAAGAAAAGGAGGAAAAAGCTTTCTCGCTCGCCGACATCGAGCGCGCCGTGTTTTCCTATCCCTTCCCCAAGGCGACGGAAATTCCCGTCAAGGATTCCGCAACGGGTCTCATTCGCCGCATGCACGAAAAAGAGGGCTCTACCTCGGACATGGGTGCCCCGTTTTCTGTCGAAGAGGACTTCTTCGCGCCCGTTTTGGGGGATGCTCCGCACTCGCGCGAGGAGGGGCTCGCCTACCACGCGTTCTTGGAGCACGTCCGCTTCGGCGCCGACGCGAGGGAGGAACTCGCCCGCATGAAGGGGGAGGGGCTGCTCTCCGCGGAACAAATTGCCCTGCTCGACGAGGAGCGGCTCTGCCGCATTCTCGGGATTCCGACGCTCAAAGCCCTCGAAGGGAAGCAAACGTGGCGGGAACAGCGCTTCCTCGTCTCCCTCCCCGCCGAGCTCTTCTATGAGGCGGAGGAAGGGGACACCGAAGTACTCTTTCAGGGCGCGCTCGACCTCCTCGTCCTCGACGAAAAGGGGTATCATATTATCGATTATAAGGACTCCGCGCGCTCCGACGACGCCATTTGCGCGGGCTATGCGCCCCAGATGCGCCTCTACCGCAAGGCGGTCGCGAAAATCTGTCGGGTCGCCGAGGAGAACGTCCGCGTGACGATTGTCAACATCGCCGCTGCCCGCGAGATTATTTTCGCATAAACGACACCATATTGCAAAAAGAGTGGGAATCCGACCCCTGTTTGGGGGTAAAATTCCCCGTATGGAATTTTTGCAGCCCTTCTTATCCGCCCTCGCCGCGGTGCCCGATTTCGTCCCCCTCATCATTCTCCCCGCCCTGCTCTCTATGGCGGCAGTCCTGTTTTGCCTCTTCGGCGGAAGAAAGGGCTATCCCGTCGCCGCAATTTTCTTGGGCGGCATCGCCTTTGCCATGACCGCGGCAAAGGACATTTCGGGCGGTTTTGCGTACATGGGGTGCTTTTTTGCCCTCGCCGCGGCGCTCTCCGCCCTCTTTTTTATCCCCGTCCCCAAACGGGAAAAGAGGGTGAGCCGCGAGGAGCGCATGTACGAAAAATTCCACGCCGACCTCGCCGCAACCTGCCCCATTCCCCCTAAAGTGGAGAAATTTTCCGAGCCGCAGACGACCGCAAAGGAGAGCGGAATGGAGCTCGGACACGCCGAACAGCTGCTCGAGCGCCTCAAAAAGCTGCCCCTGTCGCCCTCCGACAGACTGGAAGTCGACGTCCTCGCCCGTTCGCTCGATTTGTATCGAGAAAAGCCCCTCTCGGAGGAGGAGCTCTCCATGCTCAACGACTGCCTCGCCGCCGCGCTCAAACTCACGGCGAAGTATCAGTTGTAACCGTTCCCGTCAGTGTGTTGACCGCAAGGCGGACGAGCCTGTTTTTACGCCGCGCCCGCGAAAGCACGGCGAGCGTGACTTTTTCCCCCGCCGTCGCGATGACGCCGCCCCGCTCGTCAAAGACGGTCCGCCGCACGACTTTGCCGAGCAAATCCGTTCCCGAGAGGAGCTCCGTCCGCACGGGAATTTTCAAATTTTGCACCTTGTCCTCGGACATGGGTGCCTCTTTTTTTGTCTGAGGCCGTTTTTTGGGAGCCCGCTTGGGGCGGGGCGCCTCTTTCGGATGGACGATGACGCGGTCCCCGATTGCCGCGCTCGCCGCGGGAATCTGCGTGAGCGCATGCTCTCCCGTGACGATGAGCACGGTCTCGGCGCCCTCGGAGAGGAGCACGTCGGAGACGACCCCGAGCAGGGTGCCGCCCGCGGTGTAGGCCGCCCGCCCGATGGGGGAGGGGACGCCGCTTTGCTGTTCCATGTTGGCGCCCTTTGCGATGACGGCGTCCGAAATGGCGGAAATCGCGCTTGCGGGCAGGAAAAATTCCTCCTCTTCGCCGTCCGCGCAGATGAGGCAGGCAAGTTTGGAGAGATTGCGGGAGAGATTCGCGGCGAGGACATAGCCCCGCTCTTCGCCTGCGGGTGTGAGTACGGGTTTTCCGATGAGTGTCGAAAGTTGCATGTTCACCTCTTGCCCCTATCCTACTCCCGCGGGGCGGGGAATTGCGCGGCGTAGCTTGTATTTTCGGGGATTTTTTTGTCGGATTGCTCCAAACGTTTCGATTAGAGGGAAAAATCACGGCGCGGGCGGCGTAAAGTTTTGAAAATTTCGGGAAAATTTACCGAACGGGTTGACAAAATGGCGCGCATATGGTACGATTTATTCATAGGATTCATCATTTTTTCCGAGGCGCGCATATGCCCCACCGACCCAGAAAACGCTCCACAAGAGAACTTCCCCGCATCAATCTGCGGATTCTCATCTTCTGCGCCCTCGGTCTTCTCTTCGGTATCTTTCTCTGTTTTCGCTTGATGTTCGGGGGTCTTCGGCCCTCGGATTTTCTTTTTATCGCCGCATTTTTCGTCTGCGCCCTCTTTCCTCTCGAGAAGAAGCGTCTTCTTGCGATGGCCCTTGCCTTTGTCCTCTTCGGCGGAGCGGGTGCGCTCGTCGCAAACGCCTATGCAAACTCCTACCTCTCGGGCCCCGCGGAGGGGGACTATACCGTCGAGGGGACGGTCGTCTCCTTCACGCCCGCCGTCGGCGTGACGCATGTTCTGCTCGGCGACCTCACCGTGGACGGCAAGCGGGTGGGCGGAAAGCTCTCCGTCAGCCTCGAGAGCGAGGCGGTCCGCCCGGGCGACGTCGTCAGCTTCGAGGCCGAACTTCTGCGCGGGGAACTTCCCAACTCGGAGGCGGAATATTATTATTTTTACACCGATATCCGCTATTTCGCCCCCGACCAATCCTTCAACAAGGTGGGGACGAGCAAGAATATCTTCCTTCGGCTGAATGCCGCCCTCTATGACTGCCTCGAAGAGGGGATGGGAGGCACCGAGGCCGATGTCGCCTATGCGCTCCTCACGGGCAGTTCGAAGGGAATGGATGAGGGACTCACCGAGGAGGTGCGGCGGGGCGGAATCGCACACATCTTTGCGGTTTCCGGTCTGCACATCGGGATTTTGTTCGGCGCGGCGATGCTCGTCTTCCGTCCGCTCAAGAAGTATGCCTTCCTGCCCTCGTCTGTTCTCGCCTTTCTCTATTGCGCCTTCTGCGGCTTCTCCGTCTCCTCGCTGCGCGCCGCCATCATGTGCCTTGTCATGGCATTCTTCCGCGCCTTCGGGAAGAAGTATGACTTTTTGAATTCCATCTCCCTTGCCGCCGTCATCGTGCTCCTCATCTTTCCCGCCGACTTTCTCTCGCCCGGGTTCCGCCTCTCCTTCGGCGCATGCGTGGGGCTCGCGCTCTATTCTGGGAGCCTTTCCCGACTCTTTGCAAAAATCCCCAAGTTCCCGCGCTTTCTCTCCTCCTATTTTTCGGCGAATCTGTCCGTCCAGCTCTTCACGCTCCCCATCCTCCTCGAGACCTTCGGCTACTTCTCGTGGTGGGGATTTGTACTCAATCTCTTCCTCATTCCCTGCCTGCCCGTGCTCTTTCTCGCCGTGCTCCTCTGCTCGGTCATCGCATTGTGTATTCCGCCCGCCGCGGCGTTCTTTCTCATTCTGCCGAAGGGGCTATTGTCCCTCTTTCTCTTCGTCCTCTCATGGGGAGAATTCACCGCCGTGCTCACGGGGTTCTCCCTCGGCGCGGGCGGCATCGTGTGGCTTATGGGGAGCGTTTTGCTCTCCGAGCGATTCCGCCTCAAGCTGCTCCCCCGCACCGTCCTGGCGGGTTGCCTTTCCCTTCTCATCGCCCTCTGCTGCCTCTTCGAGAATGTCGTCTTTTCGGGCGGGAAGGCGGTGGCATACGACGCGCACACGGGGAGCGCCGTCCTCATTCAGACCCCGTCCTCCCATGTGCTCGTCATAGACGGCACCATCACGGCGGAGGATTGCAACGAATTTCTCGCCCATCGCTATCAAGGGACGCTCGACGCGGTCTTTGTTGCTTCGGGGAAGGAGACGGACGGCATCAACCACGCCATCTTCCTCGACACGCGCGTCATCTACGCCAAGGACGAGGTGGAGACGGGTCTGCAACATTCCCCCGTCGTCTTCACGGAGCAAGCGGAGGCGGGCGGGCTCACCTTCACCTTTTTGACGCGCGAAAAGCTGACGGTTGAGGGGGAAGGGGTGCTCATCGAAATCGATTTCTTGGGAAAAGAGGCGCTCGGCTCCGATTTCTTCGTGCATTCGGGGTGCGGGGACTTGATATTTTTCTTTCGGGATGGTATAATCAAAGAGATATGAAATTCGTACAGCTCGCAACCAGTCTCAAAGAGGAGGGGCTCAAGCCCTTCTACCTCATCGAGGGAGAGGAGACCTTCTTCCGCGACCGCGCTCTCTCGGCCATCCGCGCCGCCTGCGCCATCGCGAACCCCACCCTCAACGACGTCCGCTACGAGGGGGACGCCCTCAAGGGAGACGCATTCTTCTCCTTCCTCTCCGACCTTCAGACCCTTCCCTTCTTCGACGAGAGGCGGTTGGTCCGCGTCTATGAATTTTACCCCACGGAGCGGGAGTGGGAACTTCTCAAGGGGTATGCCGCCTCGCCCTGTCCCTCCACCGTGCTCGCCGTCATCAACGCGGGCGCGAAAAAGGGGACGGATTTGAAGCGCAAGGGGGGCGTGACCTTTGTCGACTGCGCCCGCGAGAGCGAGGAAGCGCTCTGCCGCTGGCTGTTCGGCGTGGCGAGAAGAAGCGGGCTGGAAATCGACGGGGAGGCCGCCGCGCTCATGGTCCGCTACTGCAATCTCGACGCCGCGCGCATGAAGCTCGAAGTGGAAAAATTGAGCCTCCTCCTCGGACATGGTGGGCGGATAACGCGTCAAATTGTCGAAGACAACGTCGCAAAGGACGTCGAATACAAAATCTACGAACTCACGCAGGCCGCCTCCCGCCGCAACGCAAAGGCCTTCTTCGAGATAGAGGGCGACCTTCTCGAAAAGGGCTTTGACGAGGCATCCGTGCTCGCCGCGCTCGTCTCCCATTTCAAGACGCTCTCCGAACTCGGCGGCATGCGCGGAACGGACGCCGACCTCGCCGCTGTGCTCGGCATCAAGCCGTACGCCGTCAAAAAGAACCGCGAGGCGCTCTCCCGCCTCGGCGCGGATAGGGCGCAGGCGCTCTACCTCGACCTCTACTCCCTGCTCTCCGCCTTTCGGAGCGGGCAGATGAAGCCGGACGGCGCACTGCACACCGCAATCGCAAAAATATTTTTCTCATAGGCAAAAGCCGCCGAAAACGCATTGCAATTTTTTTCGGAAACCGCTATAATACAATAGTGAAACTACGTTGCGCGCGGGCCCGCCCGCACGCGGAAAGGAGGATTTTATGCCCATTTGGGAAAGCCTCAAACAATTCTTCACGGCAGACGGCTTCGAATGGACCGTCATTTTGGAGGCGCTCTTCTTCACCGTCGTGCTCTATCTCGTCATGCGCACGCTGTGGGAGAACAACGCGCGGCGCTTTCTGCCCGTCTATCTCGTCCTCGTCGCCATGCTCGTCACCGTCCTTCTGTGCTCGGGGCATTCCTTCGTGACGGAATTTTATGTCAGCTTCCTCACGCTCTCCCTCTTTTTCCTCTTCCTGTTCAACACCGAACTCAAGAGGGGAATCTGGAATGCGGGCAAGCACGCGCCCAAGGCGGCCTCCTCCGCCGCGGCAGCCCATTCGACGGCAGTCGCCGTGCGGGCGGACGAATACATCACAGGCATCGTGAAGGCGGTGCAGAATTTGTCCAAGAACGACATCGGCGCCCTCATCGTGCTCTCCAACGGCAACCTGCCCAAGGAGATTATCGAGAGCGGCGTGGCGCTCGGCGCAAAGATTTCCAGCCAGCTCATCGAGGGAATCTTCATTCCCAAGGCGCCCCTGCATGACGGCGCGATGATAATCTTCGGCGACAGCATTCAGGCGGCGGGGTGCTTTTTGCCCCTTACGCAGAAGGACTTCCCCAAGGAATACGGCACCCGTCACCGCGCGGGGATTGGCGTCACCGAGATTGCGGACGTGTCCGCCATCGTCGTCTCCGAGGAGACGGGCATTGTCTCCACCGTAAAGCACGGGGAAATCACCCGCTATGTCGACTCCGAGGGGCTGAAACGCTTCCTCAAAGAATACTACTGGAAGGAATTCAACGCGGAGGGTAAGAAATGAAATTTGCAGAATTCTTGAAGAGACTGTTCACACAGCACGTGCCCCTCAAACTTCTCGCACTCGCCTGCGGATTTGCGTGCGCCCTCGCCGTCTTCGTGGCACGCATGTTGGCGGTATGATACGCGATTGCACGAAAATCCCCCGCTTCATTTTGCCTGTCAAGGGGGAACAGCGCTGGCCCGCGTCTTTCGGAACTTCGGAAGAGGACACCGCAGCCGACCTCTTTCTCCCCGAAGGGCTCTCCGAGGAAGAGGAGGAACAGGCGATTGAGGTCCTGCGCGAGCGGGCATTCCGCCTTCTGACTTCGGACAGGGTGGAGAAAATTCGCCGCGGCTCCATTCTCGCGGAGCGCCGTGTGGAGGGCGGGGTGCGAAGGGGGCTTGTCGCCACACTCGACCTCGAGGCGCTCTCCATCGGGACGGGGAATTCCCTCGCCGTGCTCTCCTCCCTCTGGGACGAGACCCGCGCGAAGTCCCTGCTCCGTCTCCGCAGACGCATGCCGATAGAATGTTCCACCGTCGTCGTGCTCTACCGCGACAAGCGGTCACGGGCGCTCTCCGAGGCGGGAAGCGACCTCGAACAGATGTACTCCTTCACCCCGTCCCAAGGCAAGGTGACGGGGAAGTTTATCCCCATGCCCCTCGCGAAGGGGGTGTCCGAAGAGACGCTCTCCCGCGGGGACCCGTGCTACACCGTCATCGGCGGGCTCGAGGAGGCGGTCGCCGCCAAGGCATACTGGGAGGAGGTGAAAAAGAGCATCTCCCGCGAGGCGTTGCGCAACCATCCCGCCCGCTTCGTCACGGCAGAGTACGTCAATGCGTACGACGACGCCGTCCGTCTTTCGCCCATTCACCGCATCGCGGAGGGAATCCCGTCCGACCTCGTCGCGAGCTGCTTCAACCGGAATCTTCGCTGCAAGCGGCAGGGGAACGTCTTCCGTCTCTCCCTTGCGACGCCCGAGAATATCGCGCGGTGCGACGGACTGCTCGCCCGTCTTGCAGAGGAGTGCGGCGGCTCCGTGCTCTATGAGCGGGACGAGGGAGCGGCGATTGCGCGTGCCGAGGGGGCGGACTGCGCGGCAATCCTTCTCCCCGTGCCCGACAAGGGGGACCTGTTCGTCTCCCCCAAGGAGCTCCCCATGCCCTATTTCGCCCTCCCCGCGGGCGAGGAGCGGTATGCGCTCGAGGTGAGAGAAATCGGGTATGATTAAGGTCTGTAAATTCGGCGGGACCTCGATGGCGGACGGCATCACGATGCTGCACGTCAAAGATATTCTCGAAGAGGACCCCGCGAGAAAATATGTCGTCGTCTCGGCGCCGGGGAAGCGGTACGGCGGGGACAACAAGGTCACCGACCTTCTGTATGCCGCCCACGCGGAGCTCATGCGGGAGGGGCATGTCGGCGAGAGCTATCAAAAAGTCGCTGCGCGCTTTACTTCCATCGTCCGCGAGACGGGCATCACGCTCGATATCCAATCCCTTCTCGAGGAGACCGGGCGCCGCATCGAAGCGGTGCGCAGCGAGGCGTTCACCGCCTCCCGCGGGGAGTACCTGACGGGCATCGTCATGGCGGCCCTCCTCGACGTTCCCTTTGTGGACGCCGCGACCTGCGTGAAGTTTTCGGGCGGCGTCTTCGACCCCGCAGCGTCCTATCCCCTCGTGAAAAGGGCGGTGGGGCAGCGCGCCGTCGTCGCGGGATTTTACGGCTCCGACGAAGAGGGGAACGTCGTCACCTTCTCGCGGGGAGGGAGCGACATCTCGGGCGCCGTCGTCGCCCGTGCGGTGGGGGCGGACCTCTATGAAAACTGGACGGACGTGAGCGGGTTTCTCGCCTGCGACCCCCGCATCGTCCCCGCGCCCGCGGGCATTCCCACGCTCTCCTACCGCGAACTGCGCGAGCTGTCCTACATGGGCGCAAGCGTCATGCACAGCGAGTCCATCTTCCCCGTGCGGGAGGCGGACATCCCCATCTCCATCCGCAACACCTTCCGCCCCGGGGACAGGGGAACGCTCATCGTCCCCACCTCCAAATATCAGTATTCGGGCAGGACGGTGACGGGCATCGCGGGCAGGAAGAACTTCTCCGTCATTCAGCTCGAAAAGTCCCTCATGAACACCGAGCTCGGCTTCACCTACCGCGTCCTCGGCGTCCTGCTTCGGCACGGGATTTCCTTTGAACATCTCCCCTCGGGCATCGACACCATGTCCTTTATCATCGACAGCGACTATCTGAAGGGGGACACGCTGGGGCAGGTCCTCGAGGAGATTCGGGCGGAGGCGCACCCCGACAGGATTGCAACCTTCGGCGACATCGCGCTGATTGCCGTCGTGGGGCACGGCATGAGCCGCAACGTGGGCACTTCCGCCCGCCTCTTCCGCGCCATCGCCCGTGCGGGCGTCAACGTCCGCATGATAGACCAAGGCTCCTCCGAGCTCAACATCATCGTGGGCGTGGCGGAGGAAAACTACGAGCGCACCGTGCGTGCGGTCTACGACGAATTTTTCGGAGGTCAGACGTGACAAAACGCAACATTGCCTACATCACCGTAATCTGTCTCTGTCTCTTGCTCGACATCGGCCTTCTGGTCGTATTCCTGCTCGTCCCCGGGTTCTTCGGGGCGGCGCAGATGGGGGAGACGGGCAACGCCGTCGTCCTCTCCTGCGAAGAGCGGGAAGAGGGGTACTTCATCACGGTGGAACACGAGACCAAGGAGGGGGAAAAGGAGGAGCTCTCCTTCACCCTCGACCCCAACGCCATCGAGGGGGACCCCACCCATATCGCCGTGGGGCAGAAGATTGCCTACGGCCTCAAGAAGGGGGAGGAGAACTTCGCAGTCGCCTTCCGCATCGAGGATTTCAAGGAAAACATCGCCTCCCTCGACCAATACAACGACGACGCCAATTCCAAGGCGCTCGGCTGGCTCGTCGTCATCTTCTTTGCCGCAGTCTTGCTCTTCCTCGTCGCGGGATTCTGCATGCTCAAACTCTGCGGCTTCTTCCAAGGGAAAAAGAAACGCAGACGCTAAGGAGACACTATGGATATCATCAAGACACTCGCCGCAGAACTCGGAAAACAGGAAGACCATGTGAGAAACGTCGTCACCCTGCTCGATGAGGGCAACACCGTGCCCTTCATCGCCCGCTACCGCAAGGAGATGCACGGCGCGATGGACGATCAGGCCATCCGCACCCTTGCCGACCGCCTCGCCTACCTTCGCAACCTCGAGGAGAGAAAGGGGGAAGTCATCCGCTCCATCGAGGGGCAGGGCAAGCTCACCCCCGAACTGCAGACGGCCATCGAAAACGCCGCCACGCTCGCCGAGGTGGAGGACTTATACCGCCCCTACAAGCAGAAGCGCAGAACGCGCGCCACCGTCGCCAAGGAGAGGGGGTTGGAGCCCCTCGCGGACATCCTGTTTGCGCAGGAGCCCGACTGCCCCGTCCCCGAAGAGGAGGCGAAAAAATACGTCGACCCCGAGAAGGGCGTCAACACCCCCGAGGAAGCGCTCGCGGGGGCGTCCGACATCATCGCGGAACGCATCTCGGACAGCGCGGAGATCAGAAAGGCGCTCCGCAACTTCTTCATAAAGTACGCCAACGTCGTCACGGCGGCGGCGAAGAAGGACCCCGAGGACACCGTCTACCGCAACTACTATGCCTTTTCCTCGCCCGTCTGCAAGGTGCAGGGCCATCAGGTGCTCGCCTTCAACCGCGGGGAGCGGGAGGAAGTACTCAAAGTGGGCATCTCCATCGACAGGAGCGTCGCGCTCGCCCTCGTCACGCGCCGCTCGGTGAAGAAACCCGACTGCGCCTCCACCGCCCTTGTGGAGGCCGCCGCGGGGGACGCCTACGACCGCCTCATCTTCCCCGCCGTCGAGCGGGAGATTCGCTCCATGCTCACGGATGCGGCAAACGAGGGCGCCATCGGGCAGTTCGCCCTCAACTTAAAGCCCCTCCTCATGCAGCCCCCCGTCAAGGGATTCGTCACGATGGGGCTCGACCCCGGATATCGCATGGGCTGTAAAGTCGCCGTCGTCGACGGCACGGGAAAGGTGCTCGACACGACCGTCGTCTATCCCACCTACGGGGAACGGCAGAAGCAGGAGTGCATCGCCAAGCTCTCTGCCCTCATCAGAAAGGACAAAGTCAAACACATCGCCATCGGCAACGGCACGGCGAGCCGCGAGACGGAGCGCATGACGGTCGAGCTCATCGCCTCTTTGGGAAGCGGCAGCGGCGTCTCCTACATGATTGTCAACGAGGCGGGCGCCTCGGTGTATTCCGCCTCCAAACTCGCGGCGGAGGAATTCCCCGAATACGACGTCAACCTCCGCTCCGCCGTCTCCATCGCAAGGAGATTGCAGGACCCGCTCGCCGAGCTCGTAAAGATTGACCCCAAGTCCATCGGCGTCGGACAGTATCAGCACGACATGCCCGAAAAGCGGCTCTCGGATGCCCTCACGGGCGTCGTCGAGGACTGCGTCAACGCGGTGGGCGTGGACGTCAACACGGCCTCTGCGCCCCTCCTCTCCCGCGTGTCGGGACTGAATGCGGGCGTCGCGGCGAATATCGTCAAATATCGGGAGGAGAACGGCGCCTTCACTTCGCGCAGACAGCTCACCAAGGTCAAGGGCGTGGGCGCGAAGGCATTTGAGCAATGCGCGGGATTCTTGCGCGTGCCCGAGAGCCGCGAGGTGCTCGACAACACCGCAGTCCACCCCGAGAGCTACCCCGCGGCGGGCAAACTTCTCACCCTCTGCGGCTACACCGAAGAGGACGTGCGCGCGGGCAGACTCTCCGAGCTCCGCGACCGCATCAAGGCGCACGGGGAGGCAAAGACCGCCGAGGAATGCGGCGTCGGCGTCCCCACCATGAACGACATCGCGACCGAGCTCATGAAACCGGGGCGGGACCCCCGCGACGAGCTGCCCAAGCCCGTCCTCCGCACCGACGTGCTCGAAATCAAGGACCTCGCCGTCGGCATGGAGCTCAAGGGGACGGTGCGCAACGTCATCGACTTCGGCGCCTTCGTGGACATCGGCGTGCATCAGGACGGCCTCGTCCACATCTCCCAGATTTGCGACCGCTTCATCCGCCACCCCTCCGAGGTGCTCTCGGTGGGGGACGTCGTCACCGTCTGGGTGAAGGAAGTGGACGAAAAGAAGAACCGCATCTCCCTCACGATGAAGAAGCCGAAAGCATAAATGCTTTCAAAAAGACATCCGCCTGCGGGCGGATGTTGGCATATTTTGACAATTTTCCCGTCCTTTCGCACTTTTTCGACAAAAAATAGTCATATCAAAGTATTACGAGGTTGACATCGCCCGCGAAAAGAAGTATACTTAAGGTAGCGCGGAGGGGCCCTCCTATCCGCGCCGCCGCGCAAATTTTGCGGCGAAGGAGAAGAACAGATGAAGATTGCCATGACTGGTGTCAGCGGAAATATGGGGCGCGAAGCGCTCCGCCAGACGATGGAGCTCGAGGGGGTCGAGTACGTCCGCGTCTTCCTCACCCCGAAAAAGAAGAACGATAAACTTGCCAAAAAACTTAAGAAATTATATAAAGGGCGCATCGGAATTGTGCGCGGCTATCTGGAAAATCGCAAGGCGTGCGACGCGCTCGTCGAGGGAATGGACTACGTCCTCCATATGGCGGCGGTCATCCCGCCCGCATCCGACGCAAGCCCCGCCGCGAGCGAGGCATGCAACAAGCGGGGCGCCGTTGCCCTCATTGACGCGGTGAAGGCCTGCTCGCCCCAGCCCAAGTACATTCACATCTCGACGGTCGCCCTCTACGGGAACCGCAACGAAAAACATCCCTTCGGACGGGTGGGGGACCCCCTCCTCGTCAGCCCCTTCGACCACTACGCCATGCACAAGCTGTACGGCGAGCGGTACTGCCTCGAGGCGGGACTCGACTGTTGGGTCGTCCTGCGCCAGACGGCAATGCTCCACCCCAACATGATGCACGACAACATCTCGGACGGGCTCATGTTCCACACCGCCCCTAACGCCCCCCTCGAATGGGTGAGCTCGCGGGACAGCGGCTATCTCGTCAAGCGCATCTTCGAACGGGACGAAAAGGGGGAGGTCCCCTCGTTCTGGAAGAAGATTTACAACATCGGCGCAGGCAAGAAGGGCATGGAGACGGGCTACGACACCTTCAACGACGGGTTCGCCATCATCGGCGGCTCGGCGGAGAAGTTCTTTCAGCCGAAATGGCTCGCAACGCGCAACTTCCACGGCATGTGGTTTTCGGACGGCGCAGAGCTCGAGGAGCTCTTCGGCTACCAGCGGGACGACGTGCATGAATATTGGAAGGAAATCGGCGCCGCGCACAAACTTTACGCGCTCGGCAAATTCGTCCCCAAGTGCCTCATCGACCTCTTCCTGTTCAGAAGGCTCCGCAATCACCCCAATTCGCCCTACCGCTGGGTGAAGAACGGCGATACGGCGCGCGTCAAGGCGACATTCGGCTCGATGGAGGCCGCCAAGGCCCTGCCCTCGCGCTGGGAGGGGTACAAGCTCCTCGCGAAGGGGGACTTCGGCGACTATGACAAGATGCGCGACACCGAAAGCGCCGTCCTGTTGGACCACGGCTACGACGAGAGCAAACCGCAGGAGGACTGGTCGCTCACCGACTTTTCCCGTGCGGCGGCATTCCGCGGCGGCGCCCTCCTTTCGGACAGCTACGACGGCGACCCCTACCATAAACTGCAATGGCGCTGCCATGACGGGCACACCTTCGAATCCTCCCCGTACACCATCCTTCGCGGCGGGCATTGGTGCCCCGTCTGCGGCCAGCCCACGCCGTGGGATTTCGACCGCCTCGCGAAGTCCAATCCCTTCTACGCGCAGGTATGGTACGATTCCCACGAAAAAGACGAGGACGTCGTCTATGACTTCGACGAGAGCGGAAAGGCCGTCGCCCGTCCGTTGGAGGACAAGGCATGAAGACGCTCTTTTGCATCTTCTCGGGGACGGGAAACACCAAGCGCGCGGGACTGTATTTTGCAGATGCGCTCCATGAGCTCGGCGAGGAAACGGAAGTCGTCATGATTCGCGACGACGTACCCATGCCCGCGACCGAGGGCTTCGATAAGATTATCGTGGGCTACCCCGTCCACGCCTTCAACGCGCCCAAGCCCGTGCTCACCTTCCTCAAAAAACTCCCCGCGGGGAGCGTCCCCGTCTACCTCTTGCGCACCTCGGGCGAGCCGTCCAAACTCAACGACGCCTCGGGCATCTCCCCCAAGCGCATCCTGAAGAAGAAGGGCTACGACGTGCGCGGGGAATTCGCCTATGTCATGCCCTACAACATCATCTTCCGCCACTCGGACAAGATGGCGAAGCGCATGTGGGAGGCGGCAAAGATGCAAATTCCGCGCGACGCCCTCCTCGCCCACGACGGCGGGAGCAAACTCCGCAAGGTGGGCCCCGTCCGCAGAACGGCGGCCGCGGTCGTGAGAATCGAACACCCCGCCATGCCCGTCCTCGGCAGGGGTTTCCACATCGACAAGAAGAAATGCGTCGGCTGTGCCGCCTGCGTGTCCGCCTGCCCGCGCGCGAATATTACGATGAAGAACGGCGTGCCCAAGTTCGGCGGGCACTGCGTGGGGTGCATGGCGTGCGCCTTCTCCTGCCCCGAAGATGCGGTCCGCATCTCCCTGCTCAACCTCTGGCGGGTCAACGGACAGTACTCCTTCGAGGGGGAATCCGCAACGGACGACGAGGTCTGCCGCTATCTGCGCAAGATGTATCTCCGCTACTTCCACGAGGCGGAACAGGACGCAAAGGAAGCTCCTTCCCCCGAAAAGCACGAATAACAAAATTTACTTCCCCCAAGCGGCTCCGACCTTTCGGCGCCGCTTTTTCGTCTTTTTATGAAGAAAGCGGCCCCGATCTCTTCGGGCCCGCTTTCTTGTTACAGACTTTTCAAAAATTCAATCAAAAGGCTTTTTTGACGGGGCGTTAAGTTCGACATCGCAACGGAAATCTCTTCCTTGTCGTCGCTGATGTTGAAGAAATCCTTTAAGGAGATGCCGAGCGCGTCGCATACGAGCTGCAAATGCCCGACGGTGATATCCTGCTGTCCGAGCTCGACCCGCCGCAAATGCGTCTGCGATACGCCTGCCCATTCCGCCAACTTATTCTGTGTGAACCCTGCCCGCTCGCGCAGTTCCCTGATTCGTGCCCCGACTTCCATATTTCCTCGCAATTAGTGTTATAAATATAATTTTACGCGCCTTTTTCAAAATATGTAGTTTTATAGGATTGCTTTTTTAGTTTTATAGTGTTACAATATTCATATCTATAGGACTAAATGGCGGTAAAAAATGGCAAACGATGCGTTATTGAATGCGAAGAAACAGCAAAACGACGAATTCTATACGCAATTCGACGATATCCAACGGGAAATCAACGCCTATTTGGAGTATGACCCCGACACATTCCGTGACAAAGTCGTTCTGTGCCCCTGCGACGACCCGGAGTGGAGCAACTTTACGAAGTTTTTCGCCCAGAACTTCGAAAATCTCGGGCTGAAAAAGCTCATCAGCACGAGCTATTCAATCGAATCGAAGCGAGAAAAGTACGAAAAATTTCATCAGATGTCCCTATTTGAAACCGCGTTCCCGCAGTACGATGCGGAGAAAGCCGTCACGAAGGGGAAAATTTTCACCCTGACAAGGGACGCCGACCGCTCGGGAAACATCGACTTTGACGATTTGGAATGGTCGTATTTGGACGGGACGGGCGATTTTCAATCGGAAGAAGTCAAAAGACTGCGCGACGAGGCGGACCTCATCGTCACAAATCCGCCCTTCTCGCTGTTTCGGGATTTTGTTGCGTGGATTTTGGAGGCAAACAAAAAATTCCTGATTATCGGGCAAATCGGGATGGCGACCTACAAAGAGATTTTTCCCCTGATAAAGGACAACAAAATATGGAAGGGGCGCGGCTTTCAGGACGGCAATGCCTTCTTCGGAATTCCGGAGGGGGCAAAAAACGATTATGCCGACGGCGTTTATGACCCTGTGACAAAGCTGGTAAAGTTCCGCAACTGCACATGGTATACCAACCTCGACCACGGCCGCAGGCACCAGCCGTTGGAGCTCATGACCATGGCGGACAATTTGCGGTACAGCAGGCATTCGGATATTGTGGCACGGGGCGGATATCTTCATTATGACAATTTTGATGCAATTGATGTGCCGTATATCGACGCAATTCCGGCAGATTATAATGGGATTATGGGCGTGCCGTCCACTTTTTTAGACCGATATAATCCCGAACAATTTGTAATCTTGGGGATAGGAACAGGAGACAGCGCAAAAGAATTGGGGATAGGGAAAAATTATCGGGGGCGAACCGATTTATCTTTCACCGTTGACGGAACGCACGCTTGTCCCTACGGCAGAATTTTAATCAAAAGGAGGACGAACCAATGATAACGCGGTTGAATATCGACCTCACCGTCGAGAAGGTGTGCGAGGGCTTTGTGTACAACGAATATGAGGGCAAAGGGCTGTTCGGGCTCGCGGGGAAACTTGTCATCCAGCCCGAATACCAGCGCAACTATATTTACGCGGACGGCAAAAAAGACGTTGCCGTCATCCAATCGCTGCTCAAAGGCTATCCGATTGGGCTCATCTATTTTACCAAGGTTGCAGAGGATAAGTTCGAAATTCTCGACGGGCAGCAGCGCATCACGAGCATCGGCCGCTTTCTGACGATGAAATTCCCCATCTCGGACGACAGGGGGATACAGCGATACTTCCGCGGCTTGGCAGAGGATTTACAGCGCAAAATTCTTGATACGAAGCTGACAATTTATGAATGCAGCGGCACGGAGAGCGAAATCAAAGAATGGTTCCGCACAATCAATATCGCGGGCGTCCCCCTCAACGATCAGGAACTTCTGAATGCCATCTTCTCGGGCCCGTTCGTCACGCTCGCAAAGGCGGAATTTTCCAACAGCCAAAATGCAAATATTCAAAAGTGGTCGGCGTATATCGGCGGAGACGTCAAGCGGCAGGATTTTTTGCGCACCGCACTCATGTGGGTGAGCAAGGGCAACATCGACGATTACATGGGGCGCCACAGATACGATACCGATATCAACGAATTAAAGACGTATTTCAATAGCGTAATCGATTGGGTTTCGAGCGTCTTTCTCGATGTGAAGCCGCAGATGCGCGGACTGAACTGGGGAGAGCTCTATGAGCGGTTCCACGCAAACGCATACGACCCGAACGATGTACACGAAAAGGTGTCGAAACTTTTTGCCGACTTCTCCGTCGGAAACCCCAAGGGCATCTTCGAATATATTTTGGGCGGATGCGTCGATACCAAACTCCTTGAAATACGCGTCTTCGATGACCGCACAAAACAGGTCGTCTATGAACGGCAGACGGCGGAAGCGAAGGAGAAGGGCATCTCGAATTGTCCGCTCTGCGCACTGGGGCGCGACAGCAACCAACGCCGTATCTACAAATTAAAAGAGATGGACGCGGACCATGTTACGGCATGGAGCCGGGGCGGTGCAACGGATATCGGCAACTGCACGATGCTGTGCGCCACGCACAATCGGGCAAAGGGTAACAAATAAGTACTCATAAGCGAGAAGGGCGGGAAGATAAGTTCTCGTCCTTTTCGGTTTGCATAAAAAAAATTTCTCTTGCGCACATTGTGCGTAGGAGGAATTTATGAAAAAGATTTATTTGGCAGCGGCGATTGCGCTCTCGGCAGCCTGTTTTGCGGCGGGAACGGGCGCAGCCGTCGCGACTTCGGCAGGGACTCGGGAAGTTGCTGCGGTCGCCGTGGAAGCTGCGGTCCTGCGGCAGGGTAGCCGCGGCTCCGAAGTCAAGGAAGTCCAGCGCAGGCTCAAAAACTGGGGATATTATTCGGGCGCGGTGGACGGCATCTTCGGTTCGGGCACCAAGGCGGCGGTCATCGCCTTTCAGAAGAAGAACGGCCTCACGGCGGACGGCATTGTCGGGAAGGCTACTTACAAGGCGCTCGGCATGACGGCTTCCTACAACGTCTTAAACGGCGGCTCGTCCTCGTCCTCGGGCGGGAGCAAGTACACCTCGTCCGACCTCTATCTTCTCGCCAAGGCCATCTACGCCGAGGGGAGAGGGGAGAGCTACACGGGACAGGTTGCCATCGGCGCCGTCATCATGAACAGGGTGAAGAGTCCCTCCTTCCCCAACACCGTCTCGGGCGTCATCTATCAGAAGGGCGCATTCACGGCGGTGACGGACGGACAGATTAA
This sequence comes from uncultured Clostridia bacterium, assembly GCA_947631925.1. Lineage (GTDB taxonomy): Bacteria > Bacillota > Clostridia > Christensenellales > Borkfalkiaceae > Gallimonas. The sequence continues at coordinate 19,476 of CANRNE010000014.1, read as the reverse complement.
CCTCGAGCCCAACCAGACGGCGTACAACGCCGCCCGCGATGCGATGAACGGTTGGGACCCCACCTACGGCGCACTCTACTACTACAATCCCGCCGTTGCGACGAGCGCGTGGATTTTCGACCGCAAGACGGTGACCGTCATCGGCAAGCACGTCTTTGCCATATAAGGAGGAGATATGAAGAAAGAAATCGGAACGAATGTATCGAGCGGGGCAGAAAAAGTGGAAAAGACCGCGCGGCAGCAACCGAAGCAGCCCGCGAAGAAAAAGAGCACTTCCTCTTCGAAAGCCGTAAAGGTGGAGCACGCCGCGGCAAATAAGCGGGTTGCGGCGGCGAAATCGCGCGCGGACAAGAAGCAGGAAAAGGCGAAGCGCCGTGCGGATATCAAGCGGGAAAAACTCGAAAACCGCGCAAAAATCCGTCAGAGACAGCTCGAAAAGCGGCAGCAAATCGCCGAAAAGAAGCTCGAGCGCAAGGAACTTCTCGCCCGCAAGAAGGCAGAGCGCATCGAAAAGCGCCAACAGCGCCGTGCCGACCTCAAGGAGCGGCGCGTCGAGAAGCGCGCCGAGCGGACCGCCCGCAAGGAGATGCTCAGAAACGAATCCAAGGCGGAGCGGCAGAAGCGCATCGCACGGGAGAAGAAGGAGCGCCTCGCCCTCAAAGTCAAGCGGCGCGAGGCCAAGGAACGGGAGCGGGAGCGCAAAATCAAGGCGCGTGAAGCCGCCCGTGTGCGCAGAGCGGAGGACAGAAAGCACAGGCGCGAGCAGAAGACGGAGCGCAGAAAGCATGCCCCCGGGTTCGGCGGCTGGCTTGCCGCGGTCATCTCCCTCGGCGTCGCCTGCCTTGCCCTCGGCACCGTCGTCACGGCGGAATCCATCCGCATGAACGACATGCAGGTCTCCGCAGAGAGCGGATACCGCACCAACCTCTATGAGATGGTCGCCGCCAGCGAGGACATGGACGACAGCCTTGCGAAACTGCGCATCTCCTCGGGGAATTCCCAAAAACAGCTCCTCACCAACCTTTTGGTGGACGCCGCGCTCATGGAGAGCGCCCTCGAAAAGATTCCCGTGGACGCGGTGACGGGGACGGACATCTCGGGATTTGTCAACAGAACGGCGACCCTCTCGCGCGAACTGCTCTCCAAGGTTTCGGCGGGCGGCACGCTCACGGGGGAAGAGAGGCATTCCCTCTCCGCCCTGCATGAGACCAACGAAACGCTCTACCGCGAGCTCAACGAGCTCATCACCCACCTCGACGCAGGGCAGCTTCGCACCTTTGTCAACGGCAAGGGCGGCGAGGTCGGCGAAAAGCTCTCGGGGATGGGGAAGGCCATCGGCGAGCTCGAAGAGGCGCCCTTCATAGATGAGGGGAACGTCGGGAAAAATCGGCTCGCGGCCATGGAGGAAATCTCCTCCGCAGAGGCACAGCAGCGCGCCATGGAGCTCTTCGGGGCATACCATGTCCGCGAAGCGAGCTACACGGGCGAGACGGTGGCGCGGGAAATTTCCTGCTATAACTTCACCCTCTCCACCGAGGACGGGCTGGAAATCTTCGCCCAAATCTCCAAGAACGGCGGCAAACTCGTCTTCTTCGACACCTACGAGGAGTGCGCGACGAAGAACTTCGACCTTGCGACCTGCGACGCCATCGCCCGCGAATATCTTGCGACCCTCGGCATCGACGAGGCGGAGGCCGTGTGGCTCTCCGACGGCGGCATGATTGCCAACCTCACCTACACCGCGGTGGAGGACGGCGTGCGCCTCTATCCCGAAATCCTTCGGGTGCGCGTGTGCGAGGAGAAGGGCAGAGTGGTGGGGCTCGACGCGAGCGGCTATCTTCTCAACCACAGAGACCGCTCCCTCACGGCAAGTCTCACAAAGAAGGAGGCGGAGGCGCATCTCAGCGACAGCCTCGAGATAGTCTCCTCCAACCTCGCCCTCATTCCCGTGGGGGAGGAAGAGGTACTCACCTATGAGTTCTCCTGCAAGTACGGGGAGGAGGAATACCTCGTCTACCTCGATGCGGCGAGCGGCGAAGAAGTGCAGCTCTTCCGCGTCCGCGAGAGCGCGCAGGGCAGCTATCTCCGATAAAAATAAAAGGCGACATGCGTCGCCTTTTTCGATTCCAATCGCGCTACATGGCGCTCAGGAGGAAGGTCGCGAGGAAGAGCGCGCCGATAATCCACGTCGCGATGTGAATTTCCTTGATTTTCCCCGTGCAGACCTTGCAGAAGATGTACGCGATGATGCCCGCGCCGATGCCCTTGGAGATGGAGTAGCCGAGGAGCATGACGATGAAAGTGAGAAATGCCACGATGGCGTCAACGGCGTCCGACCAGTCTACCTTGGTGACCGAGTTCATCATGAGCACACCCACCCAGATGAGGGCGGCGCCCGTCGCACAGCTCGGGATGAGTTGGGCGATGGGGGAGAGGAACATCGCAAATAGGAACAAAATTCCCGTGACAAAGGCGGTAAAGCCCGTCTTTCCGCCCGCCATAACGCCCGAGGAGCTCTCCACGCACGTCGTCACGGTGGAGGTTCCCATGATGGCGCCCGCGGACGCCGCGAGGGCATTGGCGAGCATCATGCGCTCCATGCGGATGGGCATGCCCTTCTCGTCGAGAAGATTCCCCCGCACGCACGCCCCGTAGAGGGTGCCGATGGTGTCGAACATGTCGAGCATGCACACCGAGAGGGCGGCGGTGAAGATGAGCAGGGCGAGTTCGCCCGCATTTCCCGAAAAATTCGAGAAGTCAAACCCCGAGGCAAAGACCTGTCCCACCGACTGCGTTCCCCAGTCCGCAAACGCCGCAAAGGGGGAGTTGAAGGTGATGGATGCGAAGAAGGCATGGGCGCCCGTGGAGCCGCAGGCATAGGCGATGCCCGCCGCGGCGAAGAAGAGGGCGGTGGAGCCGAGCATTCCCCAGAGGATGGCGCCCTTCACGTTCTTTTTGGAGAGGACGGCGATGGTGAGTGCGCCGAAGATGGCGATGAGGGCGGGCAGCATGCCGCCGACGGAGCCCTCTTCAAAGGTCATGAAGTGGGCGGTGCCGCTGAGCACGTCAAAGGAGGCAAACTTGACGAGCGTCCCCTCGTCATTGAGGATGACTCCCGCCTGTTGCATGCCGATAAAGGCGATGAATAGCCCGATTCCGACGGGAATGGCATGGCGAATCCCCGCGGGAATGGCCTCGAAAATCTTCTTGCGGAGACCGGTGACGGTCAGAATGAGGAAGACGACGCCGTCGATGAGGGTGAACACCATGCAGTTCGCATAGGTGAGCCCCGTCCCCTTGAGGAGGAGATTGTACACGAGGAAGGCGGTGATGCCCATTCCCGACGCCTGCGCGAGGGGCATCTTGGCGAGGAACGCCATGATCATCGTCCCGATGACCGCCCCGATGGCCGTCGCAATGTAGGCGGCGCCGTAGCTCACGCCCGTCTTTTCGAACATCCCCGCAGTCACCATGAGGATGTAGACCATCGCCATGAAGGTGGTGAGACCCGCAACCGTCTCCCGCTTGAAATCCGACCCGCTCTTCGTGATGCCGAAGAAGTTGTCCACCTTGCCGAGAAATCCCCGATATTTCGGTTCCTCGGGCGCGGGCAACGAAGACTCGGCCGCGGCCTCTTCCGCCTTGGGCTCTACGTCCTCGGGCATGTCAGTTTCTTTCATATCGTATCCCTTTTGTTTGTTTTTTTCTATTATACCATAAATTTCGCGCGTTGACAAGGGAGAAACAAAAAAAAGACGCCGACGGGCGGCGCCGAATTTTCGGGAAAGTTTTACGGGACCTCTTCGATGTTGGCGATGCGCCCGTCCTCTATCGTCGTGCGGAAGTAGCGCACGTCGAAGACGTTCTTCTTGCGCGGATAGACGAGCCCCACTTCGTCCTCCCGCTCCGTGAGCACGGCGGAGGTGTATTGCCCGAGAAATTCCCCGAGCGCCGCCGCCTTTTCTTGAAGCGCAGGGGAGAGGAAGGGGGTGCAGTCCGCCCCGATGAGGGCGCTCTCGAAGAGGGCGAGGGCGTACGTCGCGGGCTTCGGCTCCCTTGCCGTGCGGATGGAGCAGGCCGTCATCACGCCCTCTGTCCATTCGGCGACGGCGGAGTGTCCCATGCTGTCATGGAAGGGAATTTCCGCCTTGACGCACGCGCCCCGCTCGAGCACCCTTCCCTCGGAGAGCACCTTCACTTCCCCAGAAGAGGTCAAAAGGGCAAAGCAGTCCTCCCCCTCGAGAAGGAGGAGCTCTCCCGCCTCGGAAATCTCACAGCTTTCAAAGGCGTCGGGAAGGTTGACGACGGCAAATCCCCCCTCATTTTCGCATACAAGTTGCACTTTTTGCTGGCGCGTGAGGGTGAAGAGCCCGCCGCGCAGCCGCCTTTGCCAAAGCACGTTCAAAGAGGCGTCCTCGCGCAAGAATCCGCCGCAGAAGAGGGCAACGCCCGTGCGCGTGTAGTAGAGGGAGATTTGCTCGGGCGGGGAGAGGAGAAAGGCGTCGTCAAAGCAGAACCGCACCGCGTGGAAGCCCTCCGGTTTTAACTCCACGAAGTGTTTTTCCGCGGGGTCGAGCTCCGCCGCGCGCTCAAAAGTATCCACCATGCCGAGATACAGCCCGCTCACCGTAAGGGCGCATTTCCTGTCCGCCAAAAATATCGTACGCATCCCTATAACGGTATGTATAAACCCGCGCATATATGTCAACAATTTTGCCGAGGTGACTTTCATGAATAAAATCAACGGTTACACGGAAGAGGAAGCCAGCGGCTTGATTGAGTATATCTACACGGGAAAGAACGCGGGCAAGACGCTCTCCTACCTCTTCGAGACGTACGGGAAAGAGCACAGCCGCGCCAAGGGCAGCGTGCGCAACTACTACTATGCCTTCCTCAAGCGGCAGGACGACAGCCGCGTACAGCGCATTCTCGAGGGGAAAAACCTCTCCGCGGGCGAAATCAAGCCCTTCACCGAGGCGGAGACCGAACAGCTCCTCGACAAGGTCCTCGAGGGCAGGCGCAAGGGGTATTCGGTGCGGAAAAGCATTCTCGAGGCGTCGGGTGGGGACGAAAAACTCATGCTTCGCATGCAGAACAAGTACCGCAATCTCCTCAAAAAACAGCCCGAGCGCGTGGAGCGCGCCGCCCGCGACAAGGGCGCTCCCGACCCCTTCCTGCAAAAGCGGCTGGAGCGGGAGATTGACGCCCTGTATGCTCGCATCGCAGAGGGGCTCAAGGAGGAGAACGCCCGCCTGCGCGCCGAACTGGAAAAATTACGCAGCGAAAAAGGGGAATAACAAAGGCATACCTTCACAAACTACGGGCATGGAGGAAGGTATGGAAAAATTGTTTTGCTTGGGGGTAGCCTTGGGCATGGTAGGGGGCGCGCTGCTCGTAGCCAACAGTTATAAGGCGCGCTCGCTCGTCAAAAAGAGTCAGGCCGAAGTCATGCAGAAGGTGGACGAAATGATGGACGAACGCCTCGGCGCCATGGAGAGCGCAGAGGAAAAAAAGACCCCCAAAAAGAAGGAAAAATAAGCAAGAGCAAGTGTGCCGCCGAAATCTCGGCGGCACACTTGCTTGTTTCGCGCGATTTCTTTTGCTACGCAAAATAAATGCGCGCGAGGAAATTAGCCGAATCGCCTCAACATGCTCACTGTCGCGGTCGTGTTATCGGACAATAAGCCTGCGGTGGCGTTGCAAATGGGGACGCCCACGGCGGAAGTGAATTCCGCCTACGGCAAAGAATTTAGAACTCGTACCCACCCCCCTACCCCCCTCCGCGGGAGGGGGCATGAGGAGCGATTCCTCGGGAGGGGCATGCATGGCGCCTCCGTGGGAGGAGCTGTCGAGCGAAGCGAGACCGAGGTGGGGCGCATTCTACTTCGTCATGCTGAGCGAAGTCGAAGCATATCCGCAGTATCATAAGGATACCCTTCGACAGGCTCAGGGTGACGGATTGGGAAGCGGCACCCCCTCACCGCCTACGGCGGAGCTTTCTCGGGCAGGTAGAGTCCTGCCCTCGGGCACCGTTCGCGCGGCGGATGCGCTCACTCACCGCAAACGCCGCGCACAGCGCACTGTGCTGTGCGCGAGAAATGCGTTTGCGACCCCCACGAGGGGTAGGTCTCTCCATAAAATGAATATATGCACGCAATATGCTTGACAAACGGAAAAATATGCGTTACAATACAAATATATTCAAAAGAATTTGTAAATTCCTGCGTTGAAGGAGGTCTCTATGAAAAAACGCATTCTCATCGCCATACTGGCAGTGCTCTCGACGCTGTTTCTTGCGGCGGGGCTGGCGGCATGTGCGCCGCAAGGGGGCAGTAAATATTCCGTCACCGTTACCTGCGACGAGACGATGGGCACCCTGACCCTCAATCCCCCGCGCGAGAACAATCGCTACGATTCGGGCACCGTGGTCACCGCCACCGTGACCCCCAAGGCGGGTTACGCCGTCGACGACTTCCTCGCGGACGGCATCTCCACGCCTTTGACGGATAACACGTACACCTTCACCGTGACGAAGAACATTGCGCTCTCGGTGACGTTTGCCCCTTCGGAATCCTCCGAGTACACGGTTACGGTGGACTGCGAGGCGGAAAAGGGCGCGGTCGTGCTCTCTCCCGCACGCGTGGGGAATGTCTATCCCGCGGGCACCGATGTCACCTTCACCGTCGAACCCGTCGCGGGGTACATCGTCTCCGCCTTCCAAGTCAACGGCGAGACGAAGACGCTCGACGGCAACAACTCTCATAAGGAAAAAGTGACGGAAAATCTCAACATCTCGGTGACGTTTGAGACGGCGCCCAACATGGAAGCGGCGCTGCTTGCCTCCGTCACGGCGCCCTTCTCCGTCATCGGCACGGGAGAAGAGGACCGCATCTATGAGGGGTACGAGGATTTCCCCATCATCTATCAATATGCCTTCCGCACCGCCTTCGACGGCCATGAAAACGTGCTCCGCCTCAAGCGGGACACGGGGATGAATATCCTGTACTACAACAGCCTCTTCTCACAGGAGAACGGCAGCGTGGTCGAATATGAGCGCACCCTCGACAATCGGGTGGAGACGACGACGCTCACGGGTGAGAGCTTCGACAACTACCGCAATCCCTTCGGCACCCTCGTGCAGGCGTCCGATTTCTCCCTCGTGCGCACGGGCGTGTATGTCATCCGCGACGCGGGCAAGGCGCAGATAGCGGCCCGTGCCCTCACGGGACAGACGGACAACGTGGCCCGTTTTGAGGCATATGCCTCGGCGGACGAGGGCGTGTATGCCTTCCACATCGAGACGGAGGAATGCCCCGCCCACGGCATCGAGCTCGACTACGTCTACGTGGCGAATTACGACTTCACCGTGGAAGCGGCGGAGGACCTCTCGGGCAGAAAGACGCCATACGAATACGCGAACGAGCACACCGCCCTCGAGCGGGCGCTGCAGAGCGCGGCGGAGGCGAACAGCTATACCTATCATGTCGTCGAACAGGACAATTTCGGGACCTACGAATACAACGTCTATGTGACGGAGAATGCCGTCTACAACGACGAGAATGACGCAGAGCTCGGCTTTATCCTGCACGACGGCCTCGTGCATGAATTCACGGTAAACGGCACGCGGGGAGAAATCGGCGCCCCCGCCTCGGTGGAGGGTTACAATGCGGACGGCAACTACGGCAACCACCAGACGGGTGACATCTCCGAGTTGCAGGCGCACTTCGACAGCGTCTCCGCCGCCCTCTTCGAGCCGAAGGGGGAGGGAAAATTCGCCGTGCGCGCACAGGACGTCGACCTCGTCCCTGCCATCGCCCAGCTCTTCTACGACGGCAACGACACCGTGACGATGTCCTTTGCCGAGGAACTTGTACTGACGGTGGAGAACGAGACCCTGAAGTCCCTTACCGTCACGACGCGCCTCTACAACTCCGTCACCACCTACACCTTCACCTACCGCGACTGGGACGAGACGGTCCTCCCCGTCACCTTCGAAAGCGACCCCGTGCCCACGCCCTCGGGCTATCCCGAGAAGTTCCACGGCACCTATGAGGGGGAGACGGCGGACGGCTCGGCGTATGTCGTCATCATCTCCGCAGGCGGCATCGTCATCACGGTGGACGGCACCCCCAAGCCCGTCAATTATGTCGGCTATGACGCGCGCTATGGGGACATTTCAATCACGTTGGACGGGAAGGAGTATGTGATACGGAATTACAGCACGGGCGATACCGTGGATGAAATTTGCCTTGTCCCTGATTATTGGCAAGACCCGACTGTAAATCTCACGCGGCAGGGAAGTTCGGGCAGCGACACCCCCGTCGGCCCGACGTTGACTGAGGAGAGTTTCTACGGCACCTACGAAAGCGAGGACGGCGCCACCGTCATCACCATCTCCGAAAGCGGCATCGAGGTGACAATGGCAGGCGTCAAGCAAGTCGCAACCGACGTCGCCTATGCCAACAAAGAATTCACCTTCAAACTCGGTTCGGAAGAATGCTCCATCATCAATAATACGGACGACAGCCCCGTCTCGCAGATTGCTTTCTTCAAAGGAAGATATTCGCTCACCTATCTCGACAGACAAGAGTAATGCACTTCCCCCGCCCTGCAAAAGCGCGGGGGTTCTTTTTGCCCGATTGCAAAGGGGACGGCAAAAGGCGGGGCAAATTCCTTGCCTTTTTGCAAAAACCGTGCTATACTTTGGGTATGGAGCGCATCATTGCATTCGATATCGGGGACAGACGGGTGGGCGTCGCTTCATCCGACCCCTTCGGGGAGTACGCCATGCCCTCGGACACCTACTTCCGCACGGGGAATCCCGCCGAGGACGCCGAGGCGCTCGCCGCAATCGCAAGGGAAAAGGGCGCAACCCTCATCGTCTGCGGGCTTCCTCTCGAGGAGAGCGGGGAGGAGGGCGTGCAGGCGGCAAAGACGAGAAAATTCGCCGCAAAGATTCAAGAGGCGGCGAAAATCCCGATTTGCTTTTCGGATGAGCGGTACACGACCCGCGCCGCGCGCAGCGACTTGCATGCGCTCGGCATCAGCGCAAAAAAGGACAAAAAAAAGAAGAATGTCGACTCGCTTGCAGCGGCGTACATTCTCGAAAATTATCTTTCGGACAGGAGGCACAAGATGTCGGATATGAAGGAAGAAGGCAACGATTACGAGGACGACAGCATCGTCGAGCTCGTCGACGACGAGGGGACGACGTATCGCTACGAGCACCTCATGACCTTTGAGTACAAGGGCGAGTGGTATGTCGCGCTCACGCCCGCATTGGAGGCCGAGGAAGGGGAGGAAGACGAGGGCGAGGACGTCGCCATCTTCCATGTCACGGGCAGTGAGGAGGACGAACACCTCGAAACCGTCGACGACGACGCCCTGCTCGACGAACTCTTCGAGGAGTTCACGCGCCGCTACGACGAGGACGACGAAGAAGACGACGGCGAGTAAGCCATGAACAGGCCCAACTTCGACGCGCAGATGCGGGAAATTTTCAAGGGGGCGGCGGGAAAAAGGCTGCTGCTCCACAGCTGTTGCGCACCCTGTTCTTCCTATTGTCTCGAACAGGTCGCGCCCATTTTCCGCACGACCGTCCTCTACTACAACCCCAACCTCGACAGCGAGGAGGAATACGCCCGCAGAAAGGCCGAACAGGTGCGTTTTCTGCGGGAGACGGGGTATGCCGATTTTCTCGACTGCGACTACCGCCCGGAGGAGTTTTACGACGCCGCCCGCGGTCTCGAAGGGGAGAAAGAGGGGGGCGCGCGCTGCAAGGCATGCTTTACGCTCCGCCTTCGCCGCACGGCAGAGGAGGCAAAGAAGGGGGGCTACGACTATTTTGCGACGACGCTTACCCTGTCTCCGCTCAAAAACAGCGACCTCATCAACGCAATCGGCTTTGCCCTGCAGGAGGAGTACGGCGTTCGATATCTTCCCTCCGATTTTAAGAAGCGGGGCGGATATCTGCGCTCTGTGGAGCTCTCCAAGGAGCACGGCATGTACCGCCAGAACTACTGCGGGTGCGTCTTCAGCAAGTCGGCTCGCCCGTGAGCAAATTTCGCGCGAAGAGCGATTTCGGCAGTACCATGTCCGAGGTATAGGCGTCATAAAACGCAGAAATGCAGGTGGCGGCCTCCCCCTCGGCGGCAAAAAAGAGCGCGTCCGCATCGCCGCCCTTCCCCACGGACAGCCGCGAAAAGTCCTCCCCGCAGATGACTTCGGGGTCGGGCACGTCGCGCGGGTAGAGGTCCTTCAGGCCAAAGAGGGCGAGCGGCTTTCTCGCACGGTGGAAGTGGGAGAGATAGCGCGAAAAGTTCGAAAACATTCTTTTTATAGCCGCAGGGCGAAGCGTGCGCCCTGTTTTTTTTGCGCATTTTGCAAGATAGGGGGCGAGAATATTCTCCCGCCCGATGGCAGAAAGGTCAAAGGCAAAGCGGTAGCGGATGGGGGATTTTCGCTCCGTCGCCCGCAAAAAGTAGACGTCCCAGTCGTTTTCGATGCGCTGGTGGCGGAATTTTTTGTCCCCGTGTTCGGCGAGATAGCGATAGACGAAGGGGTGGAAGACGGTGTCCGCGGCAAGATGGGTGCAGAACCCGAGCGCATACGCGAGGCACTCCGCCCGCCCCTCCTTCTCGGGGAGGGAAGAGAGCATGGCGGAAAACCATTCATAGACCCCCTCGCGGTGCAGTCCCTTTCCCCAATTGTCCCGCATCTTGAGCGGCAAATAAAAAAAGAAGAGGTCGGGCCCCTGCGCGCCGAGAAAATAATAATCGGGAGCGCGAAGAGCCGCCCGCTTCGCCCCCGCGGGGAGAAGGTGGACCGCTTCCTTGGCAATGAGTTCATGGGTGATGGAGGACGGCATACAGGGCTCCTTTTTTGGGGAATGGTTGCCGTTTTGGGGGGAATTTATACCTTTGGAGCACGCGGACCGAAGATAGTTGTCCCCAGCCGCACCATGTTGGAGCCGTGCGCGACGCACAGGCGATAGTCCCCGCTCATGCCCATCGAGAGATGGCGGACGGCGCCGTCTTTTTTTCTCGCCTCCTCAAAGAGGGCGCGCATGCCGTCCGCAAGGCCGCAAAGATAGGCCTCGTCCCCGGATGCGGGGAGCACCGTCATGAAGCCGCAGGGAAGAAGGTGCGGGAGATTCCTCGCCCGTTCGAGCGCCGCGAGCCCCTCCTTTAAGGGGTAGCCGCCCTTGCTCTCTTCGCCGCCTGCGTTGATTTCGATGAGAATCTTCTGCTCGCACCCGACGGTTTTTGCCCGCTCGGAGAGGGAGAGGAGCAGTTCGTCGCGGTCGGCGCTCTCGATGAGGTCGCACTTTCCCACGAGGTACTTCACCTTGTTTGTCTGCAGTCTTCCGATGAAATGCCACCTCGCTTCGGGAAGGAGGGGCGCCTTTTCCCGGAATTCCTGCACGCAGTTTTCGCCCGCGGCAAATGCCCCCGCCCCGAGCGCCCGCGCAATCTCCTCTGCGGAGCGCGTCTTGGTCGCCGCAACGAGGGTCACGGGCTCATGAAAGGGGTTTCCGCCCCCGAGTTCTTCGAGAAGTTCCCGCACACGCGTTTCAATCATCGTTCACCTCTTCATGGAGCAGAAAATCATGAGCACGGCGATGTCCGCGGGGGAGACCCCCGAAATGCGCTCCGCCTGCCCGAAATTCAAGGGACGGATGCGGTCAAGCTTCTCGCGCGCCTCGAGGCGAAGCCCCGAGATGGCATGATAGTCGATGTCCGCGGGGATGGGGGTATTCTCCGCCTTTTTCGCCCGCTCAATCTCCTCCATACTCCGCTTGAGGTAGCCCGCATAGGTGATTTCCGTCTCACAGCAGGCGAGCACGTCCGCCCGCACGCCGCCGAACAGACGGAAGGCGTCCGCAATTTCCCAAATGGAGATTCCCCGCCGCAGAAGATCTGCATACGTCACCCCCGCAAGAAGGGGCGGCTGACCGTGTTTTTGCACCAGTTCGTCCGCAATCGCTTGGTCTGCGCGCGCCTCGAGCGCGGACATGGTGGCCTCCTTTTCGCTCATACGCGCCAAAAACTTCGCATAGCGGGCATCGCTGACAAGCCCTGCTCTTCTTCCGATTTCGGTGAGCCGCTCGTCCGCATTGTCCTGCCGCAAGAGGAGGCGGAACTCCGCGCGCGAAGTCATCATGCGGTAGGGCTCGTCGGTGCCCTTGGTCACGAGGTCGTCGATGAGCACGCCGATGTACGCTTGGTCCCGCCGAAGGACGAGGGGCGCAAGTCCCCGCAGGGCGAGGGAGGCATTGAGCCCCGCCAAAAGCCCCTGCGCCGCGGCCTCCTCATAGCCGCTCGTTCCGTTGATTTGTCCCGCGAAATACAGCCCCTTCACCCGTTTATATTCGAGGGTGGGGAGAAGTTCGAGGCTGTCGATGCAGTCATATTCGATGGCATACGCATATCGCACAATCTCCGCATGTTCCAGCCCCGCAATCGAGCGCACCATCTCCTTTTGCAGGTCATGGGGGAGGGAGGTGGACAGCCCCTGCACATACACTTCCGTCGTGTCTGCCCCCTCGGGCTCGAGGAAGAGCTGGTGGCGGCTCTTCTCCGAAAAGCGCACGACCTTGGTCTCGATGGAGGGGCAGTAGCGGGGGCCCGCCGAGCTGATTTCCCCGTTGTAGAGGGGGGCGCGGCCGAGATTTTCGAGGATGAGGCGGTGCGTCGCCTCGTTCGTGTAGGCGAGATAGCAGGGCGTCTGCTCGCCCTTGACGTCGTCCGAGAGGAAGGAGAAGGGGAAGACATGCTCGCCGCTCTGCCTCGTGAGGCGGGAGAAGTCCACCGTGCGCCCGTCGAGGCGGGCGGGCGTGCCCGTCTTGAAGCGGCGGAGGGTGAGCCCGAGGCGCTCGAGCCCCTCCGAAAGCGCGGAGGAGCGCTCGAAGCCGTTGGGGCCCGTCTCGCGGACATGGGTGCCCGTAATCGTGCGGGATTTGAGATAGACGCCCGTGGCGACCACGACCGCGCGGCAGGAAAATACTCCTCCGTAAGTCGTCTTGACGCCGACGACCGCGCCGTCTTCCACGAGAATTTCGGCGGCCTCGCCCTGCACGATGCGAAGGTGTTCGGTGTGCTCGAAGGTGCGCTTCATCTCGGTATGGTATTGATTTTTATCCACCTGCGCGCGCAGAGACTGCACCGCCGCACCCTTGCCCTCGTTGAGCATGCGGTACTGGAGCGCGCACTTGTCCGCGCACACGCCCATTTCCCCGCCGAGCGCATCGATTTCGCGCACCAGATGCCCCTTCGCCGTGCCGCCGACGGAGGGGTTACAGGGCATGAAGCCGATGCTGTCGAGATTGAGCGTCAAGATGACGGTGGACAGCCCCGTTCGGGCGAGCGCCAAGGCCGCTTCCGCGCCCGCATGTCCCGCGCCGATGACGACGGCGTCCACGCAACCTTCCGAAAATTGCATGAGGTCTCCGAAAATGCCCGCCGTGCGGCGGGCGATTTGTTATTGCTTTAAGATGATGCTCTTGATGTCGTTCACCTGCTTTGCGGTCGCATCGCTCACCTTGATGAGCTCGGCGACCTTCTCCCGCGAATAGATGACGGTGGCGTGGTCCCGCCCGCCCATCTCCTTTCCGACGGAGACGAGGGGCATGGAGAGCATTTCGCACATGAGATAGGTGCAGACCTGCCGCGCCTTGACGAGCTCCTGCCGCTTGCTCTTGCCGATGAGCTCCTCCCGCGAAATCTTGAAATATTCCGCACTCGCGCGGATGATGGCGTCGGGGGTGACTTCCTCTTCGTCCTCGCTGATGGCCTCCTGCAGCGCCGTCGCGGCGAGGGAGAGGGAGATGGGCTCCTCGTGCAGTTTGCTCGCAAAGATGACGGTGTTCAATCTTCCCTCGAGGGTGCGCACGTTGTTGTCCGAATTCTTGACGAGGAAGGCGAGCACGTCGTCGGGAATGATGTATTTCTTTTCGAGCGCCTTGCGCTTTAAGATGGCAATCTTGGTCTCGAGGTCGGGCGGTTGCACGTCGGCGATGAGGCCGCCCTCAAAGCGGGTGCGAAGCCGCTCCTCGAGCGTCGTGAGCTCGCGCGCGGGGCAGTCCGAGGTGATGACAATCTGCTTGTGCTGGGAGAGCAGTTCGTTGAAGGTGTGGAAGAACGCCTCCTGCACGCCGTATTTTCCCGCCCAGAACTGGATGTCGTCGATGAGCAGGACGTCCACGTTGCGGTAGCGGTTGCGGAAGCGCGCCTCCCTGCCGTCCCCCTTCCTTGCAAGGCTGTCCACGAAGTCGTTGAGGAATTTCTCGCTCGTCGTGTACAGCACGCGAAGGGAGGGCTTTTTCTCGGCGAGCTCATTGGCAATGGCCTGCATGAGGTGGGTCTTGCCGAGCCCCGTCCCGCCATAGATGTAGAGGGGATTGAAGTTCTCCCCGGGGGCGCTGGCGACCGATTTTGCCGCCGCACAGACGAACTTGTTGGACTCACCCACGACGAAGCTGTCGAAGGTGAAGCGCTTGTCCGTGCGCACGGAGACCTCCTCGAGCGCGTCGGGCGCCTCCTCGAGGGTGTAGGTGGAGCTGCCGTCCACGATGATGACGACGTCGGAAAGTCCCACGTCGGCGGAGACCGCCGCCTCGCGCAGCTGGGGAAGATGGCTCTTCGTGATGGTTCCCGCCCCCGTCTCGGTGAGCGCCTTCAGAACAAGCTTCCGGTTGACGACGTCCACGGGGACGAGTCCCTCGATGAACGTATCGAAGGAGACGGGGTTGATGAGGGGCCGCGCCCGCTCCTTGACTTTTTCCCAGAGTATTTCGAATTGCGATTTTTCAGCCATTTTTCCCTCTCAAACGCTTTCTCTTTTTGCGAAAATTTGCTATAATGGAAGTGCTGTCCGTGTTTATTTCTATTATAATATAAAATCGCCCGAAAGGAAAGTGTTTTTAGCGCATGCTGATAAAAAAATTGTCCCTGAAAAATTTCAGAAACTACGAGGAAGAGACCTTTTCGTTCTCGGAGGGGCTGAATATCCTCACGGGCAAAAACGCACAGGGCAAGACAAACTGCGCGGAGGCGGTGTTCTATCTCTGCACGGGCGCGTCCCTCCGCATCCGCCACGACAGACAGCTGATACGAAAGGGGCAGGACCGCGCCGTCCTTGCCGCCGAGGCGGAGGGGAGATACGGCAAAGTCGAGCTTAAAGCCGTCCTCTTCGAGGGGGGAAGGGAGCTCTACGTCAACGGGAACAAGCTCTCCCGCGCCGTGGACTTTCTCGGGAACATGCGCAGTGTGTTCTTCTCCCCGGGGGAACTGCGGCTCATACAGGACGGGCCGGACGAGCGCAGGCGCTTTCTCAACCTCTCCATCTCGCAGACCTCGCGGGACTACGGCGCGGCGCTTCTCCGCTACAACCGCATCCTCGGACAGCGCAACGATCTCTTAAAGCAGCGCGACGCGGACTTCATCCTCGACACCCTTCCCGTCTGGGACGAGCAGCTCGCCCTCTTCGGCGCAAAGCTCTTGCACCGGCGCCGCGAATACGTCAAGCGGCTCTCGGAGTATGCCGCCGAGGCACATGCCTATCTCTCGGACGGCGCAGAGACGCTCGCCCTCGGCATGGACGGCGACTATGCGGGCGGGGAAGAGGAAGTGCGCAGCCGCATGCTCGAAGAACTTGCCGCAAGCTATGAGCGGGACATCCGCTTCGGCTTCACCTCGGTGGGACCGCACCGCGACGACATCCGAATTCTCATCGGCGGGCAGGACGCCCGTGGCTACTGCTCGCAGGGGCAGGCGCGCACGGCGGCGCTTGCGATGAAACTCGCCGAAGTGGAAATCTTCACCGAACTTTCGGGGGAGACGCCCGTCCTCGTCCTCGACGACGTCCTGAGCGAGCTCGACCTTCCCCGCAGGAAGAAGCTCTTGTCGCGGGTGCAGAACCTGCAGTGCATCCTGACCTGCACCCACGCCGAGCGCGTCCTTACGGGCACGCCGTGCAACAAGATTCGCATCGAAGACGGCAAAGTCGTCTCCTGCGGTATCAAATGACGGAATACGCGCATACTGCCATAGAGGACCTCTCGGCAGGGTATGATGAAAATGGGAATGCTCCTCCTCGCGGGGAGCCTTTTTTTCAATCTGAGCGCGGGCCGCGTGAAGCGGGGCGTCACGGTGGACGGAATGGACGTCGGCGGCATGCCGCAAAAGCAGGCCGTAGAGCTATTACGGGCACACCATGTCCGCGAGTCGCTGTTCATAAACGCGCCCACGGGCAGTTTTTTCGCGCCGCTCGACTATCGGGACGACGCCGAGCAAGTCGTGCGGCGGGCACGCGCGGGGGAGCATGTTTTTGTGACTTGGCGGCGGGAATGGCCCACCCTCGAGGAGGACCTTCTCGCCCTCTGCAGGCAAAACGCCCGCGACGGCGTCAATGCAACCCTTTGCGTGCAGGCGGACGGATTTACTTACCGTGCGGGCAAAAACGCCGTCGTCTGCGACTATGCCCGCCTCGTGGAGGACGCCGTGCACGCGCTCCGCTTCGGCGGACGGGAGATTTCGCTCTCCGTCTTTGAACAGCCGCCCCCGGAGACGGTGGAGACGCTAAAGGGGCGCACCCGTCCGCTCGCCGCCTTTTCGACGAGGTACAGCGAGGAAAACGCACCCCGTTCGCACAATATCGCCCTTGCGACCCGCCTGCTTTCGGGGACGGAAGTGGGCGCGGGGGAGACCTTTTCCTTCAATGCAAAGGTGGGGGAGAGGACGAAGGAGCGCGGCTTTTCGGAGGCGCCCGTCATCGTGGGCGGCGAATTCGTACAGGGCGTGGGCGGGGGCGTGTGCCAAGTGAGCACCACCCTCTTCGGCGCGGCGCTCCGCGCGGGGCTCGAAGTCGTCGAGAGCCATCCGCATTCCCTCACGGTGGGCTATGTCTCCCCCTCGGAGGACGCGATGGTCTCCGCCGCGAGCGACTTGAAACTCAAAAATCCCCACCCCTATCCCGTCTATTTCTTCGGAAGCGCAAGAGAGGGCGAGGTCTCGTTCACCGTCTGCGGAAAACCGGACGGGAGGACGTACCGCGTGGAGAGCCGCGTGCTGTTCACCCTCGACCCGCCCGCGCCGCAGGTTGTGGCGGGGGAGGAGGACGAAGTCGTCCGCGCCGAGCGGCAGGGGTTGGCGAGCGAGAGCTATCTTCTCGTCTATCGGGACGGGAAAATCCTGTCGCGCACCCTTCTCAGAAGGGACACCTACGCCTGCGTGCAGGGCATTCTTCGGCGAAAAAATCCCGAGGCGGATGCAAAGGACGGCGCAAACCTTCCGCAAAATGCGTAAAAAGCGCGTCCGCGGGAAAAAATTTTCCCAAACTCCGTGAAAATCGATTGCTTTTTCGGCGGATTTCCTCTATAATAGACAAGTGACTTCGGGCGGTCCTCTGCTATATCGGGCACGAACGCCGCGTAAAACATGGAGGTAAAGTCGAAATGGGACTCATCGAGATGATTGAAGCCGAGAACATGAAGGAAAACGTCCCCGTTTTCAACGTCGGCGACACCGTAAAGGTGGGATATCGCATCATCGAGGGCGGCAAGGAGAGAATCCAGAACTTCGAGGGCGTCGTCATTGCCAAGAAGCATGGCGGCATCCGCGAAAGTTTCACCGTCCGCCGTCTTTCCTTCGGCGTCGGCGTAGAGCGCTGCTTCCCCATCCATTCACCCAAGATCGCGTACGTCACGGTCGTCCGTCAGGGCAAGGTGAGAAGGGCGAAGCTGTACTATCTGCGCGGCCGCACCGGGAAAGCCGCAAAAATCAAGGAAAAGAAATAATTCTTCCGCAAAAGAGACCGCCGCATGCTCGGCGGTCTTTTTGCATGCGTCCCACCTCAGTCTCGCTATGCTCGACAGCTCTCTCGGGCAGGTAGAGCCCTGCCCTTGGTCATCGTTCGCGCGGCGAATGCGCTCACTCTTCGCAAACGCCGCGCACAGCGCACTGTGCTGTGCGCGAAGAATGCGTTTGCTACCCACGGAGGCGCCATGCATGCCCCTCCCGAGGAATCGCTCCTCATGCCCCCTCCCGAGGAATCGCTCCTCATGCCCCCTCCCGAGGAATCGCTCCTCATGCCCCCTCCCGAGGAGGGGGGATATAAGAAGCTCAACAGAACATTAGAGGAATAAAAAAAATCAAATACAGACAATGACTTCATAAACCTTTGAACGCATTTTACCGTTGCGACCACGGGAGCGACATTCGGAGATAAACGGAAAACGCTTCAAGACGGTGCCCCATTCGGAGAGATTCCGCTCGGGGCCTTTTCTTTGTCCATTGGGCTTAGCTTCGTCGGCATACTTCAACATAATCACGATTTTATCGTCATATAGTCGGATTTCCCTCACGAGAATATCAACGAGGATCTGCTTCGTTTGGTTTAATGCAGGACGAATATATTTCAGCACATCCGCCTTTTTCAACACATTTTTCGCTTGTACTTTTTGCTCAACAAGTTTTTCATAGAGTACGCGCTTTTCTTCCTCGAGCTGTAACATACGCTCGCGTGTAGTATCGGTGTATATTCCCGCTTCGATGGCGACTAAAAGATTTTTTAATGCCTTGTTTACCTTCGCAAGCTCACCTTCAAGGTGACGCACTTCATTGTTCTCCTTTGCTGCCTTCTCGCTCTGTGCGACGATGGCGTCCGCGAGAAAATTCAGATTGCTTTCCGTTCCGATCAGGTTTGCCAATGTTTCCACGACGAGATTTTCTATGTCTTCTTTTTTGATGCTCTTCCCGTGACAGCCTTCTTTCCCTTTGACAGAATTGTAGCATTTATAATATCGCCATATGACCTGTGATTTGGATGTCCCTGTAAACGAGATGACCCGTCGTCCACAGTAGCCGCAGCGGATGACGTTGCGGAGAAGATAACTCACATCGGGCGGATGTTTTCCGTATTTATTGGAGTCGATGCGCTTGCGGACGATATTAAAGATCTCACATGATAAAATAGGCGGAAAGATATTATTGTACGTCCCACCCCCGACATGGTATACCCCTGTGTATTTTTCGTTCCGTAAGATGTTGTATATGGTACTATCGGGGAACGGCTTTCCGTTCATCATGATCCCCTTCGATGTAAGCGCTCGGATGATTTGCGCAACATTCTTCCCGCCAGCATATTCCGTAAATATTTCTTTGATAACAGCAGCCTCGCTTTCATTCACGGTAATTTTCTTTGCGATGCAGAGCTGTTTTCCGTTGACCTCTGCCATCACGTCAGATAGATCATAGCCATAGTTTATCCTCCCGCCCGAATAGTACCCTTTAATGCGCGTCTCGCGCAGTCCGCGTTTGGTCTTTTGCGAAAGTTCCTCCGAATAGTATTGGTTCATGCCTTCCGATAAGCCAAATGGACATAATGCTCATTCGGGGGTGTTCGGCGGGAGTTACGGGGTGAGTACCGAGTCGATGTCTATCTTGTAGTAGATATGGACTTCCTGCGGTTTGCCCGTAA
>CANRNE010000013.1 GCA_947631925.1 uncultured Clostridia bacterium | reverse complement strand
GCCAAGTCACTTGCCCACCCCTTGAGGGGTGGGTGGCGCGAACGAAGAGAGCGACGGAAGGGGTGGCGCTCTAAAATCGTCATGCTGAGCCTGTCGAAGCATATTCGCAAAAAACGTAGGCGGGGAGCGAAAAATCGCTCCCCGCGGGGCTCAAAGGTCGTCCGCGTCCTGTACGGGACGCTCGCTTCCGTCGTCGGGCACGCCCGTATAACTTCCGAGGCTGTCCGATGCCGAGCGCATTTCACTTCCCTTTTGCCGTTTTTTCATGTCAGCCGCAGTCCTTGGAATTTCTTCCGCAGCTCTTACCGCTCTTCGTGTTCTTCACATTCTTTGCGGTCTGCGCATTTTCCGTCTTGTTCGTCTTTTTCATATATTCTCCTTTTTGAAGGGAAGATGCAGCTGAACTTCTCCCTGAGACGCGCCGCAGAGCGGACATACGTTCCAAGCCTCCTTGGAAGTGTGCATATATCCGCACTCGCCGCAGATCCAGAGCATCGGACGTTCCGCACTGTAGAGGGAGCCGTCCTTGAACGCCTCGTGCAGGTATTCGAAGATAATCCGATGGTTGGCCTCCACCTTCGCTACCTGTTCGAATTTGAGCGCAATTTGCCCAAACCCCTCCTCTTCCGCAATCCGACGAAACCCGGGGTACAGGTTCTCCGCTTCGTCCTGTTCGTCGATTGCCGCAAAACGCAGGCTCTCCTCGATGGTTCCGCCGTGGAAGGGGAACTCCGCGTCGATTTTGACGTCTTCGCGGCTCCCCGCATACTCGAGCATGGTCTCGAAGAATACCTTCGCATGATTGGTCTCGTTCTTCGCGATGGTGCGAATGGTATCCGCGAGCGTCTCATACCCCTGTTGCATGGCGGCCTTCACGATGAGTTGGTATCTCATCCCTGCCTGACATTCTCCCGCAAATCCTCTTGCGAGGTTGCGATAGGTCTGCGTCTCGAAAAATTGCATTCCGCTTCCTCCCTTACGCCGTTATGTTGCGCCGAAACTGCCCCGTCTATGCACTTTCTTTGAAAATTTCTTGACAGACGGCCCGTACTCTGTTACAATAATATTATAGGAGGAAATCATGAAACATCGCAAAAGTTACGCCGTGCTCTCTGTGCTTTGCGTCTTCTTTGCCGCCGTATTCGTCTTTCTCTGCGTCTGGTGGTTTGCCCTGACGCATCCCGAATTCGACGGGGCGGCATCCTACGGGGTGCGCATCCCGGGGCTTTCCGACGGCATCTCCCCGCAGGGGCTGTGCACCCTTCCCGAAAACGACGGGGGGTACGATTTTGCCATGAGCGGCTACATCGAGGGGGAACCCTCCCGCGTGTATCTCATCCACAACGACAAAACCATCAGCAACAAGAACAACGGATATGCCGATTATGCCGTCCTCACGGAGGGCGGACAGACAATCGAGAGCCACTTCGGGGGCATCGCCTGCTCGGAAAAGTACGCCTACATCGCGAGCGAGGAGGATGTGATCGTTGTCTCCCTCGAAAAACTCTTCGATCTCCCCTACGCGCGGGGCGCAGAGGTGGAAATCGAGGGGAAATTTCAGACGGGATTCTCCGAAAACGCCACCTGCTGTGTCTATGACGGTATGCTCGTCGTCGCGGAATTCTACCATGCGGACAAGTACCCGACCGACCCCTCTCACCACCTCGAATATAACGGGGAGACGCGCCACACGCTCGCGTATGCGTACCCGCTCGACGCGGATTCCGTCTATGGAATCGCGGACATGGTGCCCTCCTTTGTGCTCTCGATGCCCGACGAGGTGCAGGGAATGGAGATGACGGACGACCACTTCTACCTCTCCGCTTCCTATGGCCTGCCCGACTCTCGCCTCATGGTTACGGAGAACGTCTTCAAGGCAACGACGGACAAGACTTTCTCCGTCGGGGGAAGCAATGTTCCCCTTCTCTTCGTGGGCAATCCCCAAAAGACGCTCGCGATGCCCTGCATGAGCGAGGAAATTTGCCTCAAAAACGGCACCCTGTATGTACTTTTCGAGTCGCAGAGCGTGAAATATCGCTTCGTTGTGCGCACGCGGGTGAGTCATCTGATGGAACTCCCGCCGGACGCGCTCATGGCATAAGTCCCGCAACGGTATAAAAAACGCCGCCCGCCGAACTCTTTCGGCGGGCGGTTCTGCGTTTACGGAAGAATTTCTCCCACGGTATCGCGGAGCGCCGCGAGGTATTCGCGTTCGTCGAGCGGACGGGCCTCGAGGGTGAGGATGTCCCCCTCTTCGAGCTGCAAATCGCCCGTGGGGATGCACTCCTCCTCGCCGCGCAGCACGTGCAACACGAGGGCGGAATCCGGCCAGAGCACGTCCCGTATCTCCCGTCCCGCCATCATGCCGCCCACGCGCACGCGGACGGTCATCTTCTCCCGTTCGTGCTCTTCGACGAGCTCTTCGAGGAATTTTTCATAGATGGGCTCGGTACGGAAGAGGAAGCCGACGAGATAGCTCACCGCGACCGCCAGCACAACGGGGAGCAGGAAGGTGAAACTTCCCGTGAGCTCCATCGACATGATAATCGCGGTGAAGGGCGCCTTGACGACGGCGGCAAAGAAGGTGCAGAGGCACACGACGGCGAGGGTGTCCGCATAGGCGGGATTCATGCCGATTTTTGTGAATAGGACGGAAAGCAGGGCACCCATGCCCGCGCCGAGGGCGAACATGGGAAGGGACGAACAGCAAGGAACCTCTCCGCCGAGGTTGACGGCAACCTGCACGAGGCGCAGAATAACCGCCACGAGCAGCGTCACCCAGATGGGCGAGGAGAAAATGGTCTTCAGCTCCGCCGCGCCGCCGCCGAGTTCTTCGAGAAATAAGAGGCCGCTGCCCGCCGACGAAAAGCAGATAAGGCCGCACACGCCCGCGAGCAGGAAGGGAATGAGCATGCGCACCGTCCAGGTCGCAAATTGTCCCCTGCATTTGATTTTTTTGAAGAGTTTTTTTGCGAGCAGGGCGAGAAAATACAGCCCCATTCCGGCAACGGAGACGATGACTGCCGCGAGGAGCGCATACGGAAGAAAGTCCACTGCAGTCTCCTCAAGGACAAAATGATGTAGCAGGGGGCGGTTAAACAGCCCGATGCAGGGGGCAAGCACGCTGCGGATGAGCACCGCGACGACGACGGACGTGAAGGAGCAGGCGAACACTTCGGGCGTGAACCGTTTGTGGGTCTCCTCATACGCAAACACGATGCCCGTCAGAGGGGCATTCAGGGAGACTGCGAGGCCCGCGCAGGCGCCGCCCGTGATGAGATAGCGGCGGACGACGGCATTTCGCCTGAAAATCGTGGAAAATCCGTCCCCGATGGCGCCGCCCATCATCAGACTCGGCCCCTCGCCGCCCGCGGACAGCCCGAAAAAGATACAGACAAGGCTCGCCGCAAACGCGCCCGTCAGCATTTTGTACCATTTGAAGCGGAGAAGCCCCTGCGCCGCACCTTCCGTCTGGGGGAATCCGCTCCCGCGCAGCACCGGGATTGCCCGAAGAAGGCCTCCGATGACGACCGCGCCGAGGAGCAGGGCGAGAAAGAGCAGTGGAATAAAGGCGGGATGCTCGAGGAGATATTCATAATATCCCCGCGTGAACGCCTCCGTCATCTCCGCAAGGCAGTTGAAGAGTGTGACGACGACGCCGACAAAACCGCCCGTGAGCGCGCCGATGCCGACAATCTGCAGTCCGACCGTCTTCCCCGTCTGTTTTTCTGCCGTTTTATCCATACCGTTTCCCTGCTTTCTTAGGTTTTTTCGCCCTCGGCAATGCCAAAGAGCGCACGGGTAAGTTCCTCCATCGATTGCGCCTCCGTTTCGGCGCGCTCGCCCTCTTCATAGTGCCCCGATTGCTCGGTTTGCATGTACGCACAGGGCATGCCCGCCCGATGCGCCCCCATGACGTCGTCCCGCCTGTCGTTTCCCACGTAGAGGCACTGCGCGGGCGACAGGGAAAATTTTCGGAAGGCCGCCTCGAAAAACTGCCGCGCGGGCTTCTTAAAGCCTATCTCCGAAGAGAGCAAAATGCCGTCAAAACGCGACACAAGTCCCAATTTTGCAAGTTCCGCCCGCGTAAAACATGCCTGTGCGTTGGAGAGAAGGTAGAGCTTGGCGCCCCGCGTCCTCAGGCCGCAGAGCAGTTCTTCCGCCCCGTCGTAGAGGCGGAGCTTGTGAAGGGACGCCGCGCGAAATCTTTCCGCAACTTGCATGGGGGGTGCGGGGCAGAGCACGGAGAAGACCTCGAGCAGGTCAAATTCCCTTTCGGGGTCGGAAAATTGCGCACAGGTTGCAAAATACGCCTTGCGCGCCGCCTCCGGAGGCAAGCAAAAGAGCGGGCTGACCTCCTCCCAGAACGCATCGCTCCCCTCCTCCGTTTTGATGTCGACGAGGGTGCCGTAGAGGTCGAATAAAAAGGTATCTATCATACTTCAGACGCAAAACGAGGGTACCATGTCCGAGAATGGACCCTCCGATAGCTCAAAGAATGTCGTGCGCGACGGGGGAATAGAAGCGCGCCTCGAGGTCGCCCCCTTGCGCGAGGAGCCACATCAGCTTGCAGACTGCCGCCTCGAGCGTCATGCTGCGCGCCTCGAGCACGCGGCCGTACCGCTTGAGCTTTCCGCCCACTTCATAGCGGTCGAGCGCACTCCCCTCCCGCTCCACCTGCGTGGTGAACACGACGGTCTTTCCGCGCCTCAAAAATGCCGCCAGCCGCTCTTCCCAGCCACCGTAGGCGGGAAGGCCGCCCGTGCCGAAGGATTCGATGACGAGCGCCTCCGCGTGCGTATCGAGATAGTCGAAGATGTCCGAACTCAGCCCGGGTATGAGTTTGAGAACAAATACCCCTTTCGAGAGCGCGTGCGAAAAGACGGGGCCGCCCGTTTCCTCCTCGCGGATAAAGTAGCAGGGCTTGCCGTCCTTGATGATGGCGACCTCGGGGTAGTCGATGCTCGAAAAGGCGTTGTAGCTGCGGGTACGCGTCTTCTTGGCGCGGGTGCCCAAAATCACCTTCCCGTCAAAGACGATGTGCACGCCGTGCGCGCCGTCGTCCGCGCAGTAGGAAAACGCCCCCGCGAGGTTCTCCCGCGCGTCGGTGTCCCGAAGAAAGATGGACTTCTGCGAGCCCGTGAGCACGATGGGCTTGGGGGACGCCGCGATGAGATAGGAGAGCGCGGCGGCGGTATACGCCATCGTGTCCGTCCCGTGCGTCACGACAAAGCCGTCGAAGTCGGCATACCGCGCCTCGATGACGGAGGCGAGCTTCAGCCAGTGGTCGGGGGAGATGTTCGTGCTGTCCAAGAGGAAGGGCTGCACCTCCTCCACCGCCGCGACGTTTGCAATCTCGGGAACGTAAGAGAGGAGCTCCTGCGGCGTGATGACGGGCGCGAGCCCGCTCTCGGTCGGCCTTGCCGCAATCGTGCCGCCCGTTGCGATGAGCAGAATCTTCTTCATGCCTCGATTATACACTTTTTGCGCCGCGAAAGCAAGCAAAATCGCAAATCTTGCCGCAAAACAAACAAAAACGCCGTCCCCCACCTCGGTTACGGCGTCGAAATATTATGGATTTCTTATTTCGATTTTTATCGAAATACTTAAATTTTCGCTACTTTTACATCAAATCTTTGCGTTTTGAGAGGTTGTTGATGTTGAAATTCTCCCGAATGGTATCCAGCCGCCCGCTGAGGTTATAGCTATACGGCTTTCCCGTTCCCACGATGATGTGGTCGTACAAAAGGATGCCGTGCAGCGAACAGATGACCTGAATTTGGGCGGTGAACATGTCGTCCTGGTCGGAGGGCGCGGAGGCGCCGTCGGGGTGGTTGTGCGCGACGATGACGGCATGCGGCCGTTGGGAGGCGAAGAGTTTGTTGATTTCCTCGGCGTTGACGGACGCCTCGTCGAAGCAGTTGTCCGTGAACCTGCGGGTAAAGCACATCTCCTGATGGTTGTTGAAGAAAAAAATTTCCACCACTTCCGTCGTGAGCGCGGAGAGGTGGCTTGCCGCCCATTCGGAGAAGTTGCGCATGTTGAGCGCATCCCGCCGTTCCTCCTTCTCCACGCCCTTGATGCGGCGAAGGACCTCTTGGAGGCAGAGGATGTGCATGGCGGTATTCTTCCCGATTCCGTTGATTGAGAGGAGCTGTTCGTAGCTTGCGCGCATGACGCCGTCAAGATTTTGAAAGGAGGAGAGGAGGGTGTGCGCGAGTTCGTTGGTGTTGACGCGCGGAATCGAGAAAAAAAGCAGGATTTCAAGCAGTTCGTGGTCGTTCAGGCTCTCGCGGTGTTCGAGCAGCCGAACAAGCATTCTCTGCCTGTGTCCTGCATGGGTTTGGTCCATTGTTTCCTCCTGATGGCGCCTGCGCGCCTCCTTCACTTGGTTCCGAAAAGTCGGTCCCCCGCGTCGCCGAGCCCGGGCAAGATGTAGCCGTGTTCGTTGAGACAGCGGTCGAGCGTGGAGACGTAGACGGGGACGTCGGGATGTGCCTTCGCCACCGCTTGGATGCCTTCGGGGGCTGCGATGATGGCCATGAATTTGATGTGTTTCGCCCCGCGTTTTTTGAGTGCCGCAAGCGCATCGCAGGCGGAGCCGCCCGTTGCGAGCATGGGGTCTACGAGGAACACCGTCTTGTTTTCGATGCCGTCGGGGAGCTTGCAATAGTATTCATGCGGCTCGAGCGTGACTTCGTCCCGATACATGCCGATGTGTCCCACGCGCGCCGTCGGGAAGACCTTGTGGACGCCGTTGACCATGCCGAGCCCCGCCCTGAGGATGGGAACGATGGCGACGCTCTCCTCGGGAACGCGCCACTGCACCGTCTTTTCGAGGGGAGTCTCCACTTCCACAGGTTCGAGCTGCACGTCGCGCATGCTCTCGTACGTCATCATCGTCGTAATCTCTTCGACGAGTTCGCGGAACTGTTTCATCCCCGTGTTCTTGTCACGGAGAATGGAAACTTTGTGCTTGATGAGCGGATGGTCGAAGATGAATACGTTGGGAAAAGCGTTCATTTTGTACCTCCTCTTCGGGGCCGTGATTATTATAGCATGCCGACAAAAGAAGCGCAAGACTTTTGGCCGTTTTTTTGCAACATTCCACCAAAAAAACCAAAAAACCGCGCCCAATCCCCGCCCAAACGGGAAAATTCAGCCCCCTCTCGCCCGCCCGAAGGTCATTTTCCGTCATTTCGACCAAGCCGCACAGCGGGGGAAAGGGGTTCTGATATGAGCGCCCCCCTCACCGCCTGCGGCGGAGCACCCTGTCTCATCATGATGAACGCGGCCGCTCGTTTTGCATTGCAAACCTGTTGTAGAACATTCCTTTTCAAAACAAAATGGCGCGGAGCGCCATTTTGCATCGTATCTTTGATTGTATCCGAGGGGCGTCAGACGTTGAAGCAGCTGCCGCCGATGAATTCGCGCAGGAGGGAGTTGCAGGGGACGAGGGAGTCGTCGTCGATGGAGCGGAAGTACTTCAGCGTCTTCATGAGCCGATTGGCGACGAGGTACTGCGGGGCCTGTGCGGAGATTGCGGAGAGCGCCTCCATCGCCTGCTTTTTGAGCACGCAGAGCTCATAGCCCAAGCTGGAGTTGAACACGAAGTCCGCGTTCTCCTGATTGGGGTAAATCCAGCGGAATTCCCCGTTGCGCACCGACTGCCACATGTCGATGGTGTTCGCCGCGGAGCAGTTGCGGAACTTCATATCGCGCACGATTCTCCGGATGAGTCTCGCGTTGGTGACGGAGAGCGGGGAGTGGTTGTCGATGTTGAGCTGGGCGTGCGGGGCAATGTAAATCTTGAACTTCTGATGTTTGGGAATGGACTTTGTGAGCTTCTCGTTGAGGGCATGGATGCCCTCAATGATGATGGGCACGTTCTGTTCGACGCGGATGGTCTTGCCCGCCTCCCGCTTATCCGTCTGGAAGTTGAAGCGGGGCAGGGTGACTTCTTCGCCGTTGATGAGGTCGAAGAGGTCCTTATTGAAGAGCCCCACGTCGAGGCAGTTGATGTGCTCGAGGTCGAGCTCGCCCAAGGGTTTTCCCTGAATTTCGCACAGTTTATCCTTCTCGAAGTAGTAGTCGTCCATCGAGATCGTGACGGGATTGATGCCGCGGGAGAGCAGCTCGATGCGCAGACGGTTGCAGAATGTCGTCTTTCCGCTCGAACTGGGGCCCGCAATCGCGATGAGGCGCACGTTTTCGATGTCCCCTTCAATCATGTCCCCCAGCTCGGTGAGCTGGCGGTTGTGATACGCCTCGCACATCTGCACGAACTCGAGCGTCTCGCCGCGGTCTATCTTGCGGTTGATGTCGTCGACGGTCTGCGTCCCCGTCGCCTTCGCCCAGTTGTATGCGCGCTGGAGCGTCTTACAGTAATTTGCCTCCTCCTCGAACTCGGGGACGTTGGTCTCGAGGTCGTGACGGGGATACTGGATGATAATTCCGGGGCTGTACGGCGTGATGGTATAGTTATGGATGCACCCCGTCGACGGGACCATATAATTGTGCAAATAATTATAATAGTTGCCGCATTTGTAGAGATGCACGGTGTTCTCGGGACGGTATTTGAGAATCTCAATCTTGTCGTCGAGGTGGAACTTCTTATAGATTTCCGTCGCCTCTTCGATGGTAACGGTCACCCGCTCGATGGGAAGGTCCGCCTCGATGATGCGCTTCACCTCTTCGGAGATGGCATCCACCGCCCGCGACATGTTGAAGTTCTCGGTGAGCGCCTGACAGGCGATGGAGCGGGAGATGTTGTAGGAAAAACGGATTTTCACATCGGGATAGATGCGATAAAACGCCATGGCGATGATGTAGCGCAGACTGGCGCTGTACGCCCGCCCCGCCTCGGCATTGCTGAGGTTGAGCAGTTTGATTGCCATGCCGTCGTTCTTTTCGGACAGGATGTAGTTGAGTTCCTTGACTTGCGCGCCCACCTGACAGAGGACGAGGTTCTGCCTGTCCCCCTCCTCCACGAGCTCGCGGACGCGGGTCCCGGGCGCTACAGACATTTTTTTGCCGTTGAATTCCACTTGTATCATAAAAATTCCCCTTACATATAGTATCAAAATATTCCCGACGCCGTGTCGGGTTCTTTATTATACAACAAATTCGCGCGGTTTGCAAGAGGTTTTGCAAAATTTTCTTTCCGCCCGCGTATTTGCGGGATTTTTGCGGACTTTGAGCGAATTTGAGGCACCCATGTCCGCGGATTGCCCTTCAAAATGCAAAAACAGGACTGCCGCGCTTGCAGCAGTCCTGTCTGAAATTTTTATTTATTTCCGATTACTTTCTCGGAAATTTGATATTCGCTTGCGCGGCGGCGTAAAAGCGAAACCGCCTCATAGAGACGGTTTCGTGTCATGAAAACATTTTCGTTCGGCGGTGTGCTTCGTCTCGCGCCGCGAACTTACTTTCTCGGGAATTTGATATTCGCCTGCGCGGCAGCGAGTCTTGCAATCGGCACCCGATAAGGCGAGCAGGAGACATAGTCGAGGCCTATCTTGTGGCAGAACTCGATGGAGGACGGGTCTCCGCCGTGCTCGCCGCAGATGCCTGCGTGCAGCTTGCGGTTGGCCTTCTTGCCCTTCTTCACAGCCATCTCCATGAGCTGGCCGACGCCCGTCGTGTCGAGGCGGGAGAACGGGTCGCTCTCGTAAATCTTGTTCGCGTAGTAGGCGGGAAGGAACTTGCCTGCGTCGTCGCGGGAGAAGCCGAAGGTCATCTGGGTGAGGTCGTTGGTGCCGAAGCAGAAGAACTGCGCCTCCTTGCCGATGGCGTCCGCGGTGAGTGCGGCGCGCGGGATTTCAATCATCGTGCCCACTTCGTACTTAATCTTCTTGTGCTTGGACTTGATGACCTCTTCCGCGGTCCTGACGACGATGTCCTTGACGAACTTGTATTCCTTGACTTCGCCGGTGAGGGGAATCATGATTTCGGGCACGACCTTCCAATCCTTGTGGCGGCGTGCGACGGCGATGGCGGCCTTTATGATGGCGCGCGTCTGCATGACGGCGATTTCGGGATAGGTGACGCAGAGACGGCAGCCGCGGTGGCCCATCATCGGGTTGAACTCGTGGAGGTCTGCGATAATCTGCTTGATTTCCCCTACCGTCTTCTTCATGGCCTTGGCGAGGGCGGCGATGTCCTCCTCCTCGGTGGGAACGAATTCATGGAGCGGCGGGTCGAGGAAGCGGATGGTGACGGGGTTGCCGCCGAGCGCCTCGAAGAGGCCTTCGAAGTCGGCCTGCTGCATGGGCTCAATCTTGGCGAGCGCCTTTTCTCTCTCTTCCACGGTGTCCGCGCAAATCATTCTGCGGAAGGCGCCGATTCTCGCGGGATCGAAGAACATGTGCTCGGTACGGCAGAGGCCGATGCCCTGTGCGCCGAACTTCGCTGCCTGCGCCGCGTCCTTGGGGGTATCCGCATTCGTGCGGACGCCGAGCGCCTTATATTTATCCGCAAGCTCCATGATGCGTCCGAAGTAGCCGCTGTTGGGGTCGGCGGGGACGGTGGGAATGAGGCAATCGTAGATGTTGCCCGTGGAGCCGTCGAGGGAGAGGACGTCGCCCTCGTGATAGGTCTTGCCCTTGAGGGTGAAGCACTTGTTCTCTTCATCCATCTTGATGTCGCCGCAGCCCGAGACGCAGCAGGTTCCCATGCCGCGCGCAACGACTGCCGCGTGGGAGGTCTGTCCGCCGCGCACCGTGAGGATGCCCTGCGAATACTTCATGCCTTCGATGTCCTCGGGAGAGGTCTCGAGGCGGACGAGCACGACTTTCTTGCCCGCCTTGCCCTCGCGGACCGCGTCCTCCGCGGTGAACACGATGGTGCCTGCGGCCGCGCCGGGGGAAGCCGCGATGCCCTTGCCGACGACGTCCTTCTTGTCCGCCTCTTTGAGCGCCTTGGGGTCGAACTGCGGGTGAAGGAGCATGTCGAGGGACTTCGCATCAATCTGCATGAGGGCTTCCTGCTCGGAAATCATGCCCTCGTCGATGAGGTCGCATGCAATCTTGATGGCGGCAGCGGCGGTGCGCTTGCCGTTGCGGGTCTGGAGCATGTAGAGTTTCTCGTTCTCGACGGTGAACTCCATGTCCTGCATGTCGCGGTAGTGGCTCTCGAGAATGGTGCAGACTTCTTGGAACTGCTTGTAGACTTCGGGGAAGACTTCCGCCATCTTGGAGATGGGCATGGGTGTGCGGACGCCTGCGACGACGTCCTCGCCCTGTGCGTTGGTGAGGAATTCGCCCATGAGGCCCTTTTCACCCGTGGCGGGGTTGCGCGTGAACGCGACGCCCGTGCCGCAGTTGTCGCCCATGTTGCCGAACGCCATCATCTGCACGTTGACCGCCGTGCCCCAGCTGTAGGGGATGTCGTGGTCCATGCGGTAGACGTTTGCGCGGGGGTTGTCCCAAGAACGGAAGACCGCCTTGATGGCTTCGAAGAGCTGTTCCTTGGGGTCGGACGGGAAGTCCTTGCCAATCTTGGACTTATATTCCGCCTTGAACTGGTTGGCGAGCGTCTTGAGGTCGTTTGCGTCAAGCTCGACGTCCTGCTTGACGCCCTTCTCTTCCTTCATCTTGTCGATGAGGGCCTCGAAGTACTTCTTTCCGACTTCCATGACGACGTCCGAGAACATCTGGATGAAGCGGCGATAGCAGTCCCAAGCCCAGCGGGGGTTATTCGATTTCTTCGCGATGACCTCGACGACTTCTTCGTTGAGACCGAGGTTGAGGATGGTGTCCATCATGCCGGGCATGGAAGCGCGTGCGCCCGAGCGGACGGAGACGAGCAGCGGGTTTTCCTTGTCGCCGAACTTCTTACCGGTGATTTTTTCCATCTTGTCGATGTACTCCATAATCTCGGCGCGGATACCGTCGTTAATCTGCCTGCCGTCCTCATAGTACTGCGTGCAAGCCTCCGTGGTGATGGTGAATCCCTGCGGGACGGGAAGCCCGATGTTGGTCATCTCCGCGAGGTTTGCGCCCTTGCCGCCGAGAAGCTCGCGCATGTTCGCGTTGCCCTCGGTGAAAAGATAGCAATACTTTTTAGCCATTGAAAATTCCTCCTGAATTAGTTTTTTGCCAACAGTAATTGTACACTATTCGGGGAGAAAAAACAAGTCTTTGGGCGCATTTTTTTGTGAAAAATGCCAAGTTTTTCCTTTTAGGGTCGGTGGGAAGCTTATTTTATGCGATTTCTTTTTTTGTTTCGGCGAAAAGCTTTCCTGCGGAAATCTTTTCGTCGAGCGGATGGGCGTTCGTACCTTCTCCTGCTCTTAGCCGCGCAAGCGGATTCGTTTCATCCGACACTAAGCCTGCGGTGGCGTTGCAAATTGTGTCGCCCACGGCGGAAGTGAATTCCGCCTAAGGCAAAGAATTTAGAACTCGTACCCACCCCCCTGCCCCCCCTCCGCGGGAGGGGGCATGAGGAGCGATTCCTCGGGAGGGGCATGCATGGCGCCTCCGTGGGTAGCAAACGCATTCTTCGCGCACAGCACAGTGCGCTGTGCGCGGCGTTTGCGAAGAGTGAGCGCATTCGCCGCGCGAACGATGACCGAGGGCAGGGCTCTACCTGCCCGAGAGAGCTGTCGAGCGAAGCGAGACTGAGGTGGGGCGCATTCTAAAATCGTCATGCTGAGCCGCCGCATCGCGGCGAGTCGAAGCATATCCGCATTATCATAAAGATACCCTTCGACAGGCTCAGAGTGACGGATTGGAATGAGACTTCTCCTGCAACTTTGTACGATTTTTTCAAAAATTTTCCCCTTCCCTCTTGTTTTTTTTATTTAACTTTGTTATAATAGTATTCCTACTATTTCGGGGAAGGATGTCCTTGGCGCCGCTTTGGGGGCGGGCAAGGGAAAATCATGCTGAACAATTTCTATGAACAACTCGGCGGGCCTTCGTCGGTGTCCGTCGTCATCATATCCGTGGCGATTATGTTGCTCGCGGGATTCTTGGGGACGCGCATCACCAAACTTCTGCGCCTTCCCAATGTCACCGCGTACATTCTCGTCGGCATTCTGCTCGGGCCGTATGTCCTCGACCTCGTTCCCAAAGTCGTCGTCGACGGCATGGACTTCATCTCGGACATCGCGCTCGCCTTCATCGCATTCAGCGTGGGCGAATACTTCCGCTTCTCCTCCCTCAAAAAGAACGGGGGGAAGGTGGTCGTCATCACCCTCTTCGAGGCCCTGCTCGCCTCCGTGCTCGTGTTCGTGCTCACCTTCTGGATTCTCGGGCTCGACCTCTCCTTCTCCGTCATCCTCGCGGCGCTTGCCTCGGCGACGGCGCCCGCCTCCACGATGATGACCATCCGCCAGACGGGGGCGAAGGGAGATTTCGTCGACACCCTCTTCTCCGTCGTCGCGCTCGACGACGTCGTCAGCCTCATTGCGTACAGTGTCGCCGTGTCGGTGGCGCTCGCGACGCTGGGCACCTCTTTCACGGCGGGGGATATCCTTCTTCCCATCGCGTGGAATATCATGATGATAGGCATCGGCATCGTCTTCGGGTTTATCTTAAAGTTCCTGATGGCGAAGCGCTCCACGGACAACCGCCTCATCGTGTCCGTCGCCTTCCTCTTTGCGATGTGCGGAATCGGCGCCGCGGTGGACGTCTCTCCCCTGCTCGGCTGTATGGCGATGGGGACGGTGTACATCAACGTCACGGGGGATGACAAGCTGTTCAAACAGCTCAACTACTTCTCCCCGCCCGTTCTGCTCCTCTTCTTTGTGCGCTCGGGACTGAGTTTCGACCTCGGCTCCCTCGTCGCGACGGGGAGTTCCGCCGCCGGCGTTCCCCTCATCGTCGTGGGAATTTTGTACTTCGTCGTGCGGCTCGGGGGAAAATACCTCGGCGCGTTCACGGGCTGTGCCATCGTCAAAAAGCCCAAGAAGGTGCGAAACTTCCTCGGCATGGCGCTCGCCCCGCAGGCGGGGGTGGCCATCGGACTTGCTGCGCTCGGCGCCCGTGTTCTCATCGACGGCGGGCATGCGGACTTGGGCAACATGCTCACCACGGTCGTCCTCTCCTCGAGCATTCTCTATGAGCTCATCGGCCCCGCCCTCGCGAAACTGTCCCTCTACCTTTCGGGGTCGTACGGAAGGCATGCCGAAGCCGCGGCGGAGACGGAGAGCGCCGCCCCGCCCACGCGGGAGGAGGAAGTCGCCGCCCTCAAACAACAGCTCTGCGCCATCGAACAACAGATTTCCGTCAAGGAATATGCGCGCTCGCCCGAGGAGGAGGCCTTCCTCGAGGCCATCGAGCCGCCCGAGACGGAGTCCTCCGCGGGAGAGGAATACAACCGCAAAAAATTCATCAACAAGAGGTAACGTATGCCAAACGATTATATCGTCTTTCTGCTCGGAGAATGGGCGGGGCAAGTGAATATCGGCTCCATCGCGCTCAAGACGGCGCTCATCGTCATCATGTCCGTCGTCCTCGGCTGTGAGCGGTCGAGGAACCGCCATGCCGCGGGTCTGCGCACCTTCATCGTGCTCTCCATCGCCTCGCTGTACGCGGGCATCGGGGATTTGTACTTCATCACCAATCCCGACTTAAAAGTCGGCTTCCCCATTCTGTCTGCCGCCGTGTTCATCGGAATCTCCATCATCACGGCAAACACCATCATCTTCTCCTCGAAGAATCAGATTATGGGGCTGACGACTTCCGTCTCGATGTGGGCAATGTCCATCCTCTCCTCCGTGCTCGGCTTCGGGCTGTACACCGCCGCCCTCATCGGGTTTATCGTGCTGCTCGTGGGCCTGCTCGCCTTCTCCAAGATGGAGAAATACATCAAGGATAAGTCCAACCACTTCGAGATTCACCTCGAGCTGCAGTCGCGGGGGAGTATCCGCGAATTCGTCACGGCGGCGCGGGAATTCGGGCTCACCGTCGACAACCTCGAACTCAACCCCGCCTACGCCAACTCGGGCCTCAGTGTGTACACGGTGAAGTTCACCATCGTGAAAAAGGAACTTCGAAAGAAGAGCCACAGCGACATCGTCGAGGCGCTCTCCGTCCTCGATTGCGTGTACTATATCGAACAAATCGGCTGAAAGATTGGCAAAACCCCCTGCCGCGGTCTGCGGCAGGGGGTTGTTTTTTTATTCATCTTTGAGGGAGCAGACCGTCCGTATCCGCTTGATTAAGTCGTCCTTGCCCTCCCCCGTGAGTCCCGAGACGGCAATGACGTTGGCCTCACCCAGTCCGAAGGCATTTGCGACGGCGCGGGAGCGCGCCCTTTGCTGCATGCGTGAGAGCTTGTCGCTCTTGGTCGCGATAACCGTGAAGGGCAGGATGTGGTAGTTGAGAAATTCCACCATCTGCAAGTCGTCGGCGGAGGGGTCGCGGCGGATGTCGGTGAGCAGAAAGACATGGGCGATGCTCTCCTTTTTCGCAAAGAAGGCATCGAGCGTCTTCGCCCACTTCGCCTTTTCCTCGTGCGAGACGGCGGCGTAGCCGTATCCCGGGAGGTCTGCAAGGACGAACTCCCCGAAATCGAAGTAGTTGACGAGGCGGGTGCGCCCCGGCGCGGCGCTCGTCTTGGCGAGTTTTTTCTGCCCCGCGAGCAGGTTGATGAGGGTGGATTTGCCCGAATTGGACTTCCCGCACACGGCAATCATGGGTTTGTCGAAGGTGAGGAGCTGCCGCTCCGTCGCGGCGGAGGTCAGAAATTTCGCCTGCATGTCACACCCCCGCCATGGCGCTGCGGAACACTTCGCCCACGTCGGAGACGCAGATGAAGTGGAGCTCCTTGCGAATCTGCGGCGGAATCTCCTCGACGTCCTTTTTGTTCTCCTCGGGAATGATGACGTCGCGGATGCCCGCGCGGTTGGCAGCGAGCGCCTTCTCCTTGAGGCCGCCGATGGGAAGCACCTTGCCGCGCAGGGTAATCTCCCCCGTCATGGCGACGTCCCTGCGCACGGGTTTGCCCGTAAACGCCGAGAGAATGGCGGTCGCCATCGTGATGCCCGCCGACGGCCCGTCCTTGGGGGTCGCCCCCTCGGGGACGTGGATGTGGATGTCCTTCTTCTCGAATTCCGCGCTGTCGATGCCGTACTCTTCGGCATGGGAGCGGATGTAGGAGATGGCGGCGCGGGCGGATTCCTTCATGACGTCGCCGAGCTTGCCCGTGAGGAGAATTTCCCCCTTGCCCTGCATGGCGGAGACTTCGATGGAGAGCGTCGTTCCCCCCACCGCCGTCCATGCAAGCCCCGTGGCGGCGCCCACTTCGTCCTTCTTCAACATGCCCTCCTCGCGGAGGAAGCGCCTTGCGCCGAGGAAGGTCTCGAGATTTTGCTTGGTGACCGAGATGGGGCCCTCTTCCGTGCCCTCTGCGATGCGCACCGCCGCCTTTCTGCACACGGCGCCGATGACGCGCTCGAGCGAACGCACGCCCGCCTCCATCGTATAGCCCTCGATGGCGGCCCCGATTGCCCCCTTGGTGAAGCGGATCTGCTCCTCGGAGAGGCCGCACTCCGCCCGCTTCTTGGGGACGAGGTAGCGGCGGGCAATCTCCTCCTTTTCCTGCGGGGTATAGCCCGCGAGCTCGATAATCTCCATCCTGTCGCGCAGCGGCATGGGGATGGTGTCGAGGGTATTGGCGGTCGCGATGAACATGACCTTGGAGAGGTCGTAGGCGACTTCGAGGTAGCGGTCGCGGAAGGTGTGGTTCTGCTCTGGGTCGAGCACTTCCAGAAGGGCGCTCGAGGGGTCGCCGCGCAAATCCGAAGAGATTTTATCCACTTCGTCGAGGAGGAAGACGGGATTTATCGACCCCGCGTTCTTCATCTCATAGAGAATGCGCCCCGGCATGGAGCCGATGTAGGTGCGGCGATGGCCGCGGATTTCCGCCTCGTCCTTGAGCCCGCCGAGGCTCATGCGGACGAACTTTCTGCCCAAGGCACGGGCGACGGAGCGCGCGATGCTCGTCTTGCCCACGCCGGGAGGCCCGACGAGGCAGAGAATGGGCGCCTTGAGCGTCCCCGTCAGCTTTAAGACGGCGAGATATTCGACGACGCGCTCCTTGATTTTCTCGAGCCCGTAGTGGTCCTCTTCGAGCATCTTCTCGACCTCTTTGAGGGATTCCGTGTCCTCGGTCTGCTCCGTCCACGGGAGGTCGAGCACCCAGTCGAGATAGTTGCGGGAGACGGTGTATTCGGGCGAGGACGCGGGCATGCGGTCCATGCGGGAGAGTTCGAAGAGAGCCTTCTCCTCCACTTCGGCGGGGAGATGTTTTGCCAAAATCTGCTCGCGCAGTTTGTCCCCCGTGTCCGCGTCGTCCCCCAGCTCTGCATGGATGGCCTTGAGCTGTTCGCGGAGGAAGTATTCCTTCTGCGATTTGTCCACGCTCTTCCGCACCTCCGCCGCAATCTTGCGCTCGAGATTGACAATCTCCGACTCGGCGGAGAGACACTCCGCGAGCATGCGCAGGCGGCCGCCCACGGTGGGTTCCTCGAGAATTCTCTGCTTCAAGATGTCCTTGATGCCCGACCGCTGGGCGGTGAGGTTGACGAAGACGTCGGGGTCCTGTACGGAGAGGAGCGCCTCCGTCTCTTCGTTGCCCGCGCCCACCCGCATCTCACGGACGATGTCCCTTGCGACGCGGAAGGTTGCATCCTCCTCCGCAGCGTCTCCGTGTTCGGGGGGAAAGGGCTCTGTGAGGGCGTAAAAATAGCCGTCCCGTTTGCGGAATTCGCGCGCACGGGCACGGTAGAGTCCCTCTACCGTGATGCGGGTGCGGTTGGCGATTCTCACCGTCTGGCGAAGGACGGCGACGGTGCCCACCTCGCAGAGGGCGGACGGGTCGGGGTCCTCCGCCTCCACGCGCTGTTTTGTGATGAAGATTCGGCTGTCGTGCTCGCCCGCATTTTCGAGCGCGGCAAGAGAGAGGTCTCTCCCCACATCGAAGGAGACCGTTGCGTCGGGAAACACGACCTGCGCGCGCATGGGCAGGACGGGCAAAATTTCAACGGATGCGCCATCCATGGCTGTTTTTCACCTCGCTTGTAAAAATTTTCTCTGCATAAAAAGGGGGCGGAGCAACCTCCGCCCGCCCAAATCATTTCGGTCAGTTGACCGTCTTGGAATCGAAATTGACGGTGTACTGTTCCTGTCTGTCGTCGGGGAAGAGGGTCGCCCCCGAGACGACGGGCAGATTGAGCGGATTGATGAGCGCCGCGCTCGTGAGATTGCTGACGGACGCGCGCAGATAGGGAAACATCGTCTCCGTCGCGTTGACGGCAAAGATTCTTCTGTCCTCGTTGGTGTTCATGTTGTTGACTTCGAACACGCCCACGAAGCGCGCGACGAGGTTGAAGGGCTTGGGCGCATCCTCCGTTGATTCTATCTTGCACTCGAGCACGACGATGTTGATTTTCGGGTTCTCCTTGGAGGTCTGAATGCGGCGGGAGAAGTAGGGCTTGATCTCGAAGCGGGCATTGGGCTCCAACTTGATGGGGTTGACTTTGAAGGAGAGTTCGTCGGCGGTGAGCGCCTTCATGGAATAATCTATCATGACAAATACCTCATAATGTTTCTGCTTTATTTATCACACCCTTTCCCGCCGCCTAAACAGTCGGCGCGAAATTCGGGGAACTCTTCTCAAAATTCGCTCGCCTGCCGCGCGGGAACGCCGTCCAAAAAGCCGAGCACCGTCCCCCACTTTTCCTCCCGTCCCGCCTTCTCGTTGAGAAATTCGTGGCGGGACGACGGGAACAGGACGAGCTGCACGCGCACCATGCCCGCCTTTTCGGTGTAGTAGCGGAAGAGCTTCTTCACGCCCGCGCCCATGTTGCCGACGGCGTCGTCCTCCCCCGAGATGAGAAGGATGGGCAAATCGCGGCGCAGCCCTTGCAGATATTCCTTCGTGTAGAGGGAGCGCAGGCCGCGGAAGAAGTCGGAGTAAAAGCGGTTGGAACAGGTAAAGTCGCAGAGCGGGTCCGCCTTGTAGGCGGCGTTGTTCTCGGCGTCGACGGACAGCCATTCGCGGTCGTCGAACTTCTTCTCATAGGCGCCGAAGGAGAGCTTGCGGATGAACTTCGCGGGACGGTCTTCCCCGACGAACGCACAGCCGAGCGCGGCGACGACGGAGCCGAGGTAGACCTCGAAGTCCTTCTTGTAACAGCTCCCCCCGATGACGGCGCCGTCGATGAGGTCGCCGTACTTCGAAAGGTACGCCTGCGCCAAAAAGGAGCCGTAGGAAAAGCCGAATAAAATAAACTTGAGCCCGGGGTATCTGTTCTTATAAAACCCCGTAATCTCCGCCTCGTCGCGCAGGGTGTCCGCGAACATGTCCCCCGCGTGGTAGCCGAGATTCTCCTCATCCGTCCTGCCGTGCCCGCGATGGTCGTCGGCGACGACAAGATAGCCGTGCGCATTGAGAAATTGCGCGAATGCGTCATACCGCCGAGCATGTTCCGCCATGCCGTGGACAATCTGGACAATCCCCTTGGGAGAGGCAACATCCACCCACTCGTGGAGATACAATTCGGCGCCGTCAAACGATTTGAGTTCCATAGTCTCCTTCCCTTTTTTCTATTATAGCATATTTTACACAAAAAACAAGCGTTTGAACGAATTTTTTTCCTCCGATTGCATGCTTCCCGCGGGTAAAACGGGGCACCCATGTCCGCGATTTATGCCTTTCCGCCACCCATGTCCGCATCTGTCCGAAAAACTCCCGCGTTTTTGGGACAAGAGTCCTTTCATAAACAAAAACGGGGCACCCATGTCCGAAAGCGGGCGCAAAAAACAGCCCGCCGAACACTTGCGGCGGGCGTTTCTTCATAAAAGTTCTGCGATGCGGGCGAACTGTTCGGGGGAAAGGGCCTCCCCGCGCACCCCTTTGGGGATGTCCGCACGCGCCAAGAGGTCGGCGGCCTCTTCGCGGCTGAGGCGGAAGGCATTCATCATCGCGTTCTCGAGCGTCTTTCTGCGGGCCGCAAACGCCGCGCGCACGACGGCGCGGTACTTCTTCGCGTCGGCGGCAAATCCCCCCTTCGTAAAGTCGAGCCTGACGACGGCGGAGTCCACATTGGGGCGGGGATAGAAGAGCGTGCGCGGCACCTTTCTTACAATCGTTGCCGTCCCCCGCCGCGCGATGGCACAGGTCACGGCGCCGTAGTCCGCCGTCCCCGCCTTGGCGCACAGCCGAAGCGCGACTTCCTCCTGCACCATCACGGTGGCGGAGCGGCAATTCTTCCCCTCCTCGACGAGCCGCATCACGAGCGGCGTGGTCACATAGTAGGGCAAATTGGCGACGACGGAGTAGCTGCCGAGCTCCTCCTCGAGGGCGGCAAGGTTGCACTTCATGAAGTCCGAAAAGCGCACCTCGACGTTTTCGCAGCCCATAAGCGTCTCCGAGAGCACGGGCGCGAGAGATCTGTCGATTTCAAAGGCGACGACGCGGGAAGCGCTCGCGGCAAGGGCGCGCGTGAGGGCCCCTGCGCCCGCCCCGATTTCGACGGCCGTCTCCCCCTCCACCTCCGCATCGCGGACGATGGCGGCGAGCAGATTTTCGTCGGACAGAAAGTTCTGCCCGAATTTTTTCTTGAATCCGAAGCCGTGCCGCCTCAGAATTTCCCCGTAGTCCATACCCCGATTATACCACGCTTTCGTGCGATTGGCAAGCAAAATCAGAGCGGCGCGGGAAGAAGGGAAGAGAGCGGCGCGTCATACGCCCCCTTGCCCAGCGCGCCCACGTACTCCTCCTCGGAGAGCTCGCCGACAAATTCCCCCCGCTCGAAGAGCAAGAGGGTGAGATATCTGTCGTCCCGCAGAAAGCGGATGGCGGCGCTGACGGGCAGAGATGCGGAGATGGCGACCCGCCTTTCCTCCACCCCGCCGTTGAAGCGCTTGGAAGAGAAGGTGATGCGCGCGTAGTTTCCCCCGCCCTTTCCCGCTCCCGCAACGAGGAGGACGGTGAAGGCGAGCAGGGAGAAGTTGGGCTCCGAAAAGCAGGTCCACACGAAGAGCCCGAGAAGGGCTGCCGCGAGGACGAAACTTATAGCCGTGCAGGCAATTTTCGCCCGCCGCTCCCCCCATCGGGAGAGGAGAAGGCGCAACATGCGTCCGCCGTCCAAGGGATATGCGGGCAGAAGATTTACCGCAAACAGCGAAAAGGAGACGGCCGCGGCGAGGTCGGTATAGGGATAGGTTTCGGGAAACATCCACCAGAGCGCGACGAAGAAAATGCCCGTCGCAAGGTTTGCGAGCGGGCCTGCCGCGAGCACGCCGAGAAGCTGCTTCTTGCTTATCCCCGTGATGTCTCCCGAGATGACCGCGCCGTACGGCATCAAGACAACTTTATCGAGGACATAGCCGCACCTTCTCGCGGCAAAGGCGTGCGCACACTCGTGTTCGAACGCGGCGAGGCATGCCGCAAGGAAGGCGGGCAACGTTCCCGTGAGGGCGGAGAATATCCCCGCCGCCAAAAAGAGCGGGTGAAACCGCAGGCTTTTCCCCAAGAAATTCAACTACTCAGCTCCACGAAATGCCGCCCTCTCCCAGCGTGTAATTCGTGATGAGCGTCTCGTTGTCATAGAACATCACGCGCACGGCTCTCGACCCGTCGGCATGCGCAAGGGGGGTGTTGTAGACGGAGTCCCCTTCCCCCAAATACACGCTGTCCAGCCCGCTGATGAGCGTCGTAAAGGAGTCCGAATGGCGCAGAACGACGTAGTAGCCCTCCTCGGCATTTCCCGAGACGCGCTCCACCTTGCCCGCGCAGGGGGCATAGACGGTGCACGCGGCAGTAAACGTCATGACGCCCGTGTCGGAGACGGAGATTTCCACATCATCGTAGGGGCTGACGACGGAACTCAGGTTGAAATCGCTGTACGTGCGCGTATCGGCCGCGGCGGCGTCGCCGCGGAAGAGCCCCTTCACAAAGGTATTGATGGCGCTGTCGGGCAGGAAGATGTTTGTGAGGAAGATGCCGAGGCAGAGGACGACGACGGCGGCAAGTTCGCCGACGAGCACCCGCTTTGCCACCGTAGAACGCGGCT
Source organism: uncultured Clostridia bacterium (assembly GCA_947631925.1). Lineage (GTDB taxonomy): Bacteria > Bacillota > Clostridia > Christensenellales > Borkfalkiaceae > Gallimonas. The sequence continues at coordinate 36,888 of CANRNE010000013.1, read as the reverse complement.
TCTTCTCATAGTTTCTCTCGATGGAAGTGCTCTCTGCGTAGGCGGGGTCCTCCGCCATCTTCTCGTTGACTTCCTTGACGAGCTTGTCGGAGAGTTCCTCGCGGCGCTTCTTCTTTTCCTTGCGGCTCACGGTCACCGTCTCGACGGGGATCTCGAGCATCTCTGCATAGCGGAGTTCATCGTTCATAACAACACCTCTCGATTTTGCGTTTGTCCCGCGGTTCGCACGGGCAATTTTAATGTATGCGGCGGCATTCGCAAATAGAAGAAAAAAAGGCTGTCGAAGCCCGTCGGCGGCGCGCGATTTTTCGCGCATTTCCGCCCGCGCCCCGAGGCGGACGAAGTTTTGATTGACAACCGCCGCGGATTGCTCTATAATAAAATTATGAATGCGTATCTCGACTATGCGGCAACGGCTCCCCTTCGGCGGGAAGTCTCGGAGGAAATGCTCGCCGCCGCGGAACTGTTTGCCAACCCCGATTCTCTCCACGCCGCGGGAAGAAAGGCCGCCGCTGCGCTTCTCGACGCGCGCGACCGCATTGCCCGCGTGCTCGGCGTCTCCGCGCGGGAGGTGTATTTTACCTCCGGAGGGACGGAGGCCGACAACTGGGCAATTCGCTGTCTCGGCGACGGACCCCTGTATCTTTCCCCGACGGAGCACGCCGCAGTGCTCTCCGCTGCGCCCGTGCGGGGCACGCCCGTCTTTTTCGGAAAGGTGGACGGGGACGGAATTTTGACGGATTTTGAGCATACCATGCCCGAACATGTAGGTCTTGTTGCGGTCATGGGTGCCAATAATGAGGTCGGAAGCCTGCAACCCCTCTCCGAAATCGCACGTGCCACCCATGCCCGCGGCGGTATACTCTTTTCCGATTGCGTTCAGGCGGCTTGCTCGCAGGACATACAAAAAATTCTCCGCGATGCGGACGCCGTCTCCCTCTCCGCGCACAAGCTCGGCGGACCCAAGGGGGCGGGCGTTCTCGTCGTCAAGCAGGGCATTCCCCTTCGTTCTCTTCTTGTGGGCGGGGAGCAGGAACGCGGCCTGCGCGGGGGGACTTCCAACCTCATGGCGGCCATGGGAATGGCAAAATCGCTCGAACTTGCCGCCGAGGAACGGGAGCAGTTCTGCCGCCACACGGGGGAACTTCGGGAACTTTTCGAGGGGACGCTTTCCGCCGCTCTGGGAGAAAAGATGACCGTGGACGGGAGATGCCGCGTTCCCAACATCTCGCACATCACCTTTGAGGGGGGCGAGACCCTTCTCTATGCGCTCGACTTGCACGGAGTAGCGGCCTCGGGCGGGGCGGCGTGTTCGGCGCACGACCCCAAGCCCTCCCACGTGATGCTCGCGATGGGCCGCAATGAACATGCGGCGCGGTGCGGCGTCCGCTTCTCCTTCGGCATGCAGACGACCAAAGACGAGGTCCTCTTCGCAGCCCATACAATCCTCTCCTGCCTTTCATGAATTTTTGATTTTTTCGGTGATTTTTATGATGTGCGTCACAAAACGGCGTTGTGGAACGTTTTTTCAGTGAACCGGGTTGAAGCATGTCACAAGAGCCCATCGAAAGAGTCGTAGACGAGTACGGCGATATGATTTATCGCGTTGCTCTGCACTACGTCCATAGTCGATTCGATGCCATGGCTCCCTCGTGTCACTGAAGTGACAGCCTCCGCCGAGCCGGGATAGGTTTTGAGATTTCTCCACGCGCTCACTTCGTTCGCTTGGTCGAAATGACAAAAGTGGGCGACCGGCGGCTTGGTCGAAATGACAATACGCTGTCATTTTGAGCGCAGTCGAGAAATCTCCCCCTATCGCGATCACACCAAAAAACGACCTGCTTCGTGCGTCTTTCATAGGGATTCTATGAATAAGCGGTTTGACGATTAGTCAAACCGCTTATTTGTACCGCAAGAGTGGGCATATTTTCTTTCCAATGGAAAGCAGGATAAGGATTGTGGGCAGTTTTGCCCCAATCGCCCCGCAACAAGCGGGAACCTCGCTTATTTTTTCTTTTTTGTCGAGTTGTTCTTTTTCACATAGTAAGCGGCGATTGCCGCTTTTTGCTTTTTCCTCGCCTCCGGGGTTTTGGCTTTTACATAGTTGCTTTTCTTCTTTTCTTTATTAAAGAACATCTTGTTCGCCCTCCATGCTTACGACTGCTTCAAAGTCGCATTCGTCACAGTAAGCCTGCAATCGCTCTATCAGTCTTTCACTCGGCTTGAATTTTTGCTTGATGATATATGCGTCTTGCATATCATAAAGTGGCGTCGCCATGATTTTTTTCTTGTTAATATCGTAGAATACGCAATAATTGCCCGAGTTCATCCAATATCCGTAAAAATAATCAAACGCGAATACTTTGTGTCGCTCATTTGTTTCTTTGTTCCGGAAATATAATATCCGACTTGTACAGCAAGCAGTAGAGAAAATATCCAGCTCTCTGTCGAATATCAACGCTTCTCTCTTGTATAACGGAAGCATACTATATTCGTTCAGTAGCCCACGTATATATACCGATAACTCTTGTGCGGTTATCAAAATTTCGGAAGTCTCTATTTCGTCAAAAACCGAAATATTTTCTTTTGAAGGACGAATCCAAATAGATTCTTCCAGCGTCCCCAGATTCTCATCGTTGAAATACACCTTGTCGATGACGGTGTTCACAGCGTTATATATATTTTCACTGTCCGATTGATTGTATTCGGTTTTTAATATATTTTCGATTTGGTTACGTCTTTCCTTGCGCGCTTCCACAAGCGTAGGAATGAGCTTATTCAAAAGCCCATTCTTATTGGACTTTCCGTTTTTGGTAAATTCGAAGCTCAGCGCATCGATTTCTAAAATGTTGGCAACGAAAGCCGAGACTTTTACTTTGATTTTGTCGTTCATCGGGCAACTCCTGTAGATATTATACAAACTGTCTACCAAAATGTCAAGGAAATCCACTGAAATAATTAATATTGTCTACCATAAAACCCGAAATATGGTAGACGGAATTTTGTTGAATTGCAAGAATTTTTTTGCTATAATGAAAATGCGAGTGGAACAAGATGCTATTTCACTTGACAAAATGAAAGGAAGGGTTTAGAATATGAGCATATTGGGTTTTCTTTTTAAGCCGAAAAAAGAAATGGCTAAAAAAGATACGCCGCGCGTGCGTATGGGGAAGTATACCGTTTCTTCGCACGCACAGAATCGAATTGCCGAACCAAAACGGGATTTGAAAAAGACGGACTTGGTACGGAATTTATTCGGAAGGTCGATACAATCAAAACCGTATAAGCACAAAGACGGCACAAAACAATATGACAAAGTAAATCGGTATAACCGCACGCTTACAAACATCACGTGCAATGAAAAAGTTGTAAAAAGCATTAGAAAATATCATAAAAAGGACGAAAGCAAGGCATTAAAAAATTTCGGAGGAAATTATGGAAAAGGTAAAAATTAAATTTTCGCAGCGGGCGGTTGATTTTATTGCGAAATACATGATGGAAGAGTTTGGAATAACGGACGAAATCGGCGAAGATATGTTATATGACATCTACAGTGCGGCGGACGACTACGATTCCTTTTTCGCAACCCGCGAGATCAACCCGCAATTTGTTTTTGACGAAGAAAAATCCAAAGCCGCAGGCGAATTTACCGCGGAATATGACAGCGTGATTTTGAAAGACAAAACGTTTGATCTCGACGACCTGAACCGTCGTTTGGGATTGCGGAAAACGAATTAACTTCCTTGACTCGCCCAAAGGTGTATTCGGATAAAAATTTTGTTTATATGGTTCCCTATGGAATACGCCCTTTGCAGGGCGTTTTTTGTTTGTTATCAAAGACCGATTTGATTACTGCCAGTCGCAGACGTTCACCCACTTGGCGAGGAATTCCTGCTCCTCGGGCTTCTTTTTCACCGACTGCGAGCAAGCGACGATGGGCAGAATGCGCTGGACATAGCGGACGGCGGTGTCCGTCTTCTCGCAGTACAGCTCCAGATATTTCTCCGCGAGCGCCTCTTTCTTTTGCAACATGAAGATGAGGTAGGTGCGCGCGGCGTCGGCAGAGCCGTTGCCCTGCGTGGCGTGCGCCCAGTCGATGATATAGGGCACGTTGTCCTTCGTGATGACGACGTTGCTCGGCTGGAAGTCCCCGTGGCACAGTTTGGTGTGGCGGGGAAGGCCGTCGAGGCGGACGTGCAAATCGTAGCGGACGGTCGCGGGGAATGCGCTCGCCGAAATTTTTGCGTGCATCTTGTCGCGCAGATGGCCGAGAAGGGGCACCCTCTCCTTGCTCATCGAAATTTGCAGCTCGACGAAGAAGTTGAGGCATTCATCGATGCGGTCGGGGTGGCGCGCCATAATCTCCTCGAGCGTCTCCCCGCCGATATATTCGCGGACAATCGACCATTCGCCGTCGATGACCTCGACGCCGCAGAGTTTGGGAATGTGGAGTTTTGTCTCCTCGACGCGCGCCTGATTGAGCGCCTCGTTGAGAATATCCGCCTTGGAATAACTGCTGTTGAAGGATTTGATGAGGCGGTCCCCGTCGCGGTACAGTTTTTTTCCTGCGCTCTCGTGAATGAGTTCCATGAAATTCTCCTTGTGCGGCATGCCGCAGTTCACCTCTGTATTATATCCCAAATTCGCGCGCACTTCAAGGTCTTTGGGAAAAATTTTTCGGAAATTTACAGGGGAAAATATCCGACGGCCGAAATGAGGCTGCTCCCCTCTTCGCCCGTGAGCCACGCGACGAGTTTTTTCGTGTTTTCGGAGGCGTCCGCGCGGGTGACGGCGTAAAATTTCGCGGTGAGCGGGTACGCCCCGCGGGAGATAGTCTCCTCGTCTGGCGCCGCCCCGCCGATTGCGAGCATCTTCGCTGCGGGGTTGGGATTCATGACCGTCGCGAAGAAGCGGTAGGAGTAGCCGAGCGCGGGCTGAACGCCGCGGTATTCCACCGAAACCTGCTGCATGAGGCTGTTACTCCCGAGAAGGGATGAATCGAAGAGGGGCTGCGGCGCGATGAGGGGGAGCCCCTTCATGAGGCGCTGAAGGGCGGATTCGCTCCCCGAGCCCTCCGGCCTGCGGTAGGCGAGAATGCGTCCCCCCTCCGCCCAGCCGAGCGTCCGCCAGTCCTTGGTCTTGCCCGAGTAGATGTTGCGGATTTGCTGCAAGGTGATGCTCTCTGTCGGGTTGGTTTCGCCGACGAGAAAGACAAACGCCTCCTGTCCGATGGGTGTGAGGGTGAGTTCCACCCCTGCGGCGCGCGCCTCGGCGAGCTGTTTTTCGGAGGGACCCGCCATCAGAACGAGGTCGCGCTCCCCCGCAACGAGCAGGGAAAATGCGCGAACGGTGTCGGTAAATTGCACACTTTCCGACCCCTCATACGCAGTTTGGTCGTAGACCGCCTGCGCCATGGCGGCGTAGACGGGGTAGAGCGCGAGCGCGCCGTCCAGTATGGGAAGGTCTTCTTTCAGATTCAAAGACGCGGGAGAAGGGAGCGTCGCAACCTTGTCCCCCGAGAAGGGCTTCCACGGGTCCAAAGAGGGGTCGCCGCCGATTTCCGTCGTCATGCGGGGCGCCCACCATGCCTGATAGAGGGAGACGGGAAAGAGGCCGAAGCACAGCGCGGAAAAGAGGGCGAAAAGCGCGCATAACAGGGCAAAACGGCGGGTATGTTGTAAAAAAAGCGCGGCAGAGAGCAGCCCGCACGCGCAAAGAGAAAGGGCAAAGGGTAAGAGGGCGAGCACGTTGTCGATGGCGGAAAATTGGGAGAAGTAGCCGAATTTCCACAGAAAATAGCCGAAGAGGAACGCGCATGCAAAAACGACGAATAATTTTACGGCAAAAATCAACCGTTTGACGGTTTTTGAAGCACCCATGTCCGAGACCTCACATGAAGCGAATCACCCAGACCCCCGTCGAGAACATCACGACGCAGAGGAGCGCAAAGACGACGGGAATGGCGATATTCAGCACCCCGATTGCGAGGACGGCGCGGCTCTTTCTTCCGAGGACGACGGCGACGATGCCGAGCGCAATGCCGACAAAGGGCATCACCACGCCGACAAAGGCGACAAGGATGCCGAGGAATGTAAAGGGCAGCCAGAGCCCGAAAAGGACGACGGGCGCGCAGAGGACCTCGAGGACGAGGCCGACAATGGCGATTGTGAGACAAGTCTTGAAGTTCATGCCTCCTCCTTCCCGAACACGAGGTCATAGGCGGCGAGTTTTTTGTTGAGTTCCAAGAGAAGCGTCCCCTCTTCGGTGGCGGCGGGGTCGAGATTCACCCGCACATACCCGCGGGCGACGTACAGTTTGTGCGCATAGAAGAGGAAGACCCCGAGCGCGAGGACGGTGAGCGCGGCAAAGACGATGCAGCAGATGAGCGGGGTATTCCCCTTGACGCGAAGAATATACGCTCCGCTCACGGCGCAGGCGACGGCAAACGCCGCCACGACGGCGAGAACTGCCCAAAAGCGCACGCTGTAGTACTTGCGGTTGGCTTCAAACGCCTCGGCGCGCTCCTGTTGGCGGACGGCATAGCCCGAGCGAAGGGGCTCCGCGGCAATGCGGCATTCCTCTCTGCGCCGTTGAAGTTCGCTCCCCATCTTCCCGAGCACACCCGCGCGCACGTCGGGGTCGGCATCCGCAAATTCCTGCGCGGCGCCCTCCTCGAAGAAGACGTCGAAGTCGGTGTAATTTTTGGTGCGGGCGAGCCAGAACTTGTGCTTGGCATCGCCGTCGTCGAAGTCATAGAGGGCGGCCTGTTCGAAGAGGGGCACGGCGTCTTCGAACTTCCCCTGCTCCAAGAGCCGTTCCCCGTCCTCGAGAAGTTTTGCATGCTCCTCGCGGGCGTGCTGTTCGGAGCGGCGGCGGGCCCGTTCGAGCGCCTCGGTCTGCTCGGGCGTGAGGTCGTTTTCGTCGAAATCTTCGGGAAGTTCGAGGAAAAATTCCTCCTCTTCGTCTTCCGCGGCATTCTCCGCCGTCTCGTCCACGGCGTCCGTGCCCTCCCCCGTCTTGACGAGTTTGATGCGCTTGTCCCTGTCGATGATGCGTTCTTCCATATAATCACTTCCTTCCGTTCTCTTGCGGAACGGTCTTAAGCACAAAGGTGCGGCACTTGCCGCGGTATCTGCTCTGCCCCCATTCGGCGAGCTCACGGCTCTCGAAACAGGCAAAGACGGCGCTCCCCGACCCCGTCATGGAGACTCCGCCCGGGGAGAGCGATTTGAGATAGAGATATGCCTCGCGCACGGCGGGCTCCAACGCGCAGGCGGCGGGATAGAGGTCGTTTCCGAAGCACTTCGCCGCCCAGTCAACCCTTCCCCCCTCGAGCTCCTCTGCCGCCAACCCGGTGCGGGCGCCCCCCGAAAGTCCCATTTCGTCAAACGTGCGGTACGCCGCGGCAGAAAGTACGGGCACGCGGGGGACGAGGACGAGGAAGTATAATTCGTGAAAGGGTAGCGGCGTGAGAAGTTCTCCCCGCCCTCGGGCGCGGCAAATCCCGCCGTGGAGCTGGAAGGGGGCGTCGCTCCCGAGCGACTGCGCGAGCTCGTACATGGCACTCATGTCCGAGACCGCATACAGCCTACCCATGCCCGCGATGACCCCCGCTGCGTCCGCGGACGAGCCACCCATGCCCGCGCCTATCGGGATATTTTTGTACACGGTGATGTCCGCGCCGTCCACGCCGAAGCGGTCGGAAAATGCCTCCGCTGCCGCAAGCGCGGAATTTTGTTCGGGCGGGATTTGGGCGCCGTGCACGAAGATGCGGGAGAGCCCCTTCCGCTTTTTGAGCACAATGCGGTCGAAGAGGTCCACCGTCGCCATCACCGAATCGATGAGATGATACCCCTCGCCCGTTCCCACGATGTCGAGGGTGAGGTTGAGTTTGGCATAGGCGTTGACGTGCACGGTATCCATCGACACCATTGTAGCACATTTCGGGCGGGATTGCAAGAAATTTTCCCAAAATTACGCCTCCGCATGCAGCGGAGGCGAAATTGTTATAAAATTGTCTTCTTGCGGTACACGATGACGCGCTGGCCCTCGCCGATGGGGAAGCCGATGTCGGGGTTGCTCGCCTCCACCTCTTCGGGGGATTTTTTCAGGCTCTTTGCGAGCTCCCAGAGCCCGTCGCCCGCGCGGGGAATGTACACGCTCACGGCGCTGTCCTCCAAAGGGAGCTGTTCCCCCTCCTCCGCGCTCGCCACGAGGTGCGCCGAGAAGGCGCGCTTTTCCTGTACGGTAATCTTCAAGGTCGCCTCCGCGTCAATCTCCCCCTCCTGCTTCTGCCGCGCCGACATGCCGCAGACGAGGACAGAGACCGTAGCGTTCTGCGCGTCCACGGGGACGGAGAAGGGAAGTCCTATCTCCACGCCTCTGTGCGCGCCGTCCGCGCCGAGCACGATGAGGGTTGCCGCCGCGACGCCCTCGACCCGCTTCCCCTCTGCGGTTGCGACGAGGTCTGCCTCCGCGCGCTGGAGAGTGATGGCCTGCAGGGCGTCGGAGAAGGTCACGGGGGAGGAGAGAGTACACTTCCCCGAGACGCGCTCGGTGACGCGGAAGGTATCCCCCACGCCGCCGCTCTCCGCCGTCGCAAAGACGAGATGCGTCTCATGGGTGGGAGAAAAGGCGTCCGTCACGGCGTCCACTTCGCTCTCTTCATACACGCAGCCCTCGGCGGTGAGGGTAAATTCCGCAAACACGGTGCACTTGCTCTTCTCCTCGTCTGCCTCCGCGTGGATGGTGACGTTGGCGACGGAGACGTTTGCCTCCGCCCGTGCGCCGAATGCCGCCGCGTCGCAGGGAATTTCCATGGAGAAGGGCACGAGGCGTTCGAAGGAGACGAGGGAATTCCCCTTCAGGGCGAGGATGCAGAGATTGATTTCCCCCTCCACCTTGAGAGCGCCCGTCTCGCAGACGAGTTCGATGAGGTTGACGGTCTCCGCATGCTGGAGGATGTCGCCGACGAAATCGGTGTCGAATTCGTCCTCCGTCTCCGCCGTGCCCGAGACGAGGTGGGCGGAGAGCACGCCGACGGTCTCCCGCCGCATGATGAGATCTCCCCCTGCCAAATATTCGAAGTTCTGTTCCCCATAAAAGGAGATGTCCGCGCCGATGAGCGCCTGCGCATACACGCTCGCGCCCTCTCTTCTCACCGAAATGTTCTCGACGGCGGCGTTGAGGCGGGCGGTGAGCGCGGGGAAGAGGAAGTCGTCCTTCTCGGTCGCCGACCACTCCACGCCCTTCTCCGCACGGCAGACGTGCCGCTCGGAATCCTCATAGACGAGGGAGAAATGCGCCTTGCCGTAGTAACGGACTTCGCCGTCCGTGACGTCCGCGCCCGTGACGACGAGGCCGCAGTGGGTGGAGAGAATTGTCTCTATCTCCTGCGTGAATCTGCACTCGACGGCCGTCTGCACATTGAGCTGTTTGCGTTTTCCGTAGCCACGGAATACCTGCGTCTGTGTTTTCATGAAAATTTCACTCCCGCATTTTGACTTCCTTCTATCCTATGCCGCAAATGTTCGGCATATGCGGGAAACATCGGCGAATGTTTTGCCGAATTTTGCCGAGAGGAAGGGAATTTATGGCGCCGTAGGCGACTGAGGGGGTGGTGTATGGACAAGCGCCACCCCTTCCGTCACTCGTGTTGCTCGTGACACCCGCCCCGCAAGGGGTGGGCAAGGGGCCTGTTTTCGATTCCCCCTTCCCAAAAAGGTATAAAAAGCGCAACATGGGGCAAGAATCGGAGCATGATTAAGCCGAAACACGATATTGCGCGCGTCAAAGAGACCATCGCGGAATACTTCCTGAAACAAGTGGACGTCACCGTAAATCTCGGCAGAAATAAGGTCCTTCGGTACTGCGGAAGGCTCTCCGGGGTCTACCCCGCCCTGTTCACTGTCAGCCCCGACGACAAGGGATTCTTGGGGAAGACGTCCTATTCGTATGCCGAAGTCCTGTGCGGCAGCGTCAAAGTGAAGCCCGTCAAGCGGGCGGAGGGGTAAATATGACCCCATTCCCGCAAATTGCGGGAATGGGGTCGGTTTTTTAAGAATGTTTCTTGTAAAAATGGGGCGCCGCGCTTGAAAATTTCAAGCGCGGCGCAACGTATCTTATTGGTTTTCCGAAGGTCCGTCCTCGGACATGGGTGCATCGTTTTCGGTGGAGTCGGCTTCTTCGGGCGCTCCTTGAAGATCTTCGGGGGAGAGGTCCGCCGCCGTCTCTTCGGGTGCCTCCACCTCGGCTTCGTCGTCGCGGTCGGTGACGGCGACGGTCGCGACAATCCCCTCGCGCACGTTCATCAGGCGCACGCCGCGCGTCGCTCTGCCAATCTTCGAGATGGCCTCGAGGTGCATGCGGATGACGATGCCCGCACTGGTGACGAGCATGACGTCATAGAGGTCGCTCGCGAGCTTCATGTTGACGAGCGCGCCCGTCTTCTCATTGAAGATGCCCGCTTTGATGCCCTTACCGCCGCGGGATTGCAGGCGGTAGTCGGCGGGGTCCGAACGCTTGCCGTAGCCGTTCTCGGAGACGGTGAGGATGTCAAATCCCTCGCGAAGGACGAGCATATCCACGACTTCGTCGCCCTTGGAGAGGCTGATGCCGCGCACGCCCATCGTGTCCCTTCCCATCGGGCGGACGTCGCTCTCGGCGAAGCGGATGCACTTGCCGCTGTGAGAGGCAATCATAATCTCGTCGCCGCCGCCCGTAAACTGCACGGAGATGAGCTCGTCGTCCTCTGCTATCTTGATGGCAATCTTTCCGTTCTTCTTGATGCTCTCGAATTCGCTCGTCGCCGTCTTCTTGACGAGGCCGCGCTTGGTCGCCATCACGAGATAGCCCGTGCCGTTCTCATAGACGGGCAGGAACGCTGCGATTTTCTCGCCTGCGGAGAGCTGGATGAGGTTGACCATCGCCCTGCCGCGGGACTGGCGCGTCGCCTCGGGAATCATGTACCCCTTGAGGGAGTACACTTTTCCGAAGTTGGAGAAGAAGAGGATGTTGTGGTGGGTGGAGCAGACGAACATGCTCTCGACGAAGTCCTCTTCCTTGGGCTTGTGCCCCGTAATTCCGACGCCGCCGCGGTGCTGGGCGCGGTACTCGGAGAGCGGAATGCGCTTGACATAGCCGCCGTGCGTCATGGAGATGACGACGTCCTCCTCGTCGATGAGGTCCTCGTCCTCGATGTCGCCGTAGTCGACGGAAATCTCCGTCTTGCGCTCGGAGGGGTATTTCCCCTTGATGGCAAGAAGGTCCGCCTTGATGATGTCGAGCACGCGCTTGTCGCTGGAGAGGATATCCTTGAGGTCGGCAATCGTCGCCATGAGGGCGTCGAGCTCCTCCTTGAGCTTCTCGACTTCGAGGGAAGTGAGGCGCTGCAGACGCATTTCGAGGATGGCGTTCGCCTGTTTTTCGGACAGTTCGAAGGATTGGATGAGTTTGGAGCAGGCGTCGTTCTTGTCCGCGGATTCTTTGATGATGCGGATGACCTCGTCGATGTTGGCGAGGGCGAGCACGAGACCGGAGACGATGTGGGCGCGCTCCTCCGTCTTGTTGAGGTCGAAACGGGTGCGGCGGACGATGACGTCCTTCTGGTGCTCGAGGTAGTAGTAGAGGATGTCGCGGATGTTGAGATAGCGGGGCTCGGTGCCGTTCTCGACGAGGGCGAGAAGGATGATGCCGTCCGAGACTTGCAAATTGGTGTGCTTGAAGAGGGTGTTGAGGACGACTTGCGCGTTGGCGTCCTTCTTGCATTCGATGACGATGCGCATGCCCTCTCTGCCGCTCTCGTCGCGGATGTCGGAGATGCCCTCGATGCGCTTGTCCTTGACCATGTCCGCAATCTGGATGATGAGCTGGGCCTTGTTGACTTGATAGGGAATCTCCGTCACGATGATGCGGCTTCTCGCATTGCCGCCCGTGCCGTGCTCTTCTATCTCGCACTTGGAGCGGATGACGATGTTGCCCTGTCCCGTGCGGTATGCCTTGCGCACGCCGCTTCTGCCCATGATGATGCCCCCCGTCGGGAAGTCGGGCGCGGGGATGTAGTCCATGAGTTCATCCACCGTGATGTCGGGGTTGTCAATCATCGCGACCGTCCCGTCGATGACTTCGGCGAGGTTGTGGGGCGGGATATTCGTCGCCATGCCGACGGCGATGCCGTCCGACCCGTTGACGAGAAGGTTGGGGAAGCGGGCGGGCAGCACGGCGGGCTCCATTTCGATGCCGTCGAAGTTGGGGAAGAAGTCCACCGTCTCCTTGTCGAGGTCCTTGAGCATCTCGGCGGCGAGTTTTGTGAGGCGCGCCTCGGTATAACGCATGGCAGCGGGCGGGTCTCCGTCCACCGAGCCGAAGTTGCCGTGCCCGTCGACGAGGGGGAAGTTGATGGTGAAGTCCTGCGCGAGACGGACGAGGGCATCGTAGACCGAACTGTCGCCGTGCGGGTGGAATTTACCCATGACGTCACCGACGATACGCGCGCACTTTCTGTACGCCTTGTCGTTGTACAGTCCCATCTCGTGCATCGCATAGAGAATGCGGCGGTGGACGGGCTTCAAACCGTCCCTGACATCGGGAATGGCGCGCGACTTGTTGACCGCCATCGCATACGCAATGAAGGAGCGGGTGAGCTCATCATTCACCTCCACGTCGAGAATTTTCGTCATCTCGAGCGTCTTTTTGAATTCCTCGGTAAGTTCGGGACTTGTTTCGCGTTTTGCCATATGTTCTCCTTATGAAAATTACGGTGTTATGGTGTTTGTATGAAATCGGGAGCGCCTTGTCTCTGCTTTTGGGGTCCCGTCAAAACGCGGAGAAGCAAGCGAGACAAGGAGAAGGAGCATTCCCGCAGGGAGCGTACTACGCACGTACGTGACCAAGGGAAGCGCATCTTCGACACAGTATCGCGTAGCTTATACGCGTTTAGATGTCCAAATCCGTCACCAAGGTGGCGTTATCTTCGATAAACTTCCGCCGCAATGCAGGGCTCTCCCCCATCAGAATGGAGAACATCTGGTCGGCCTGCACGGCGTCTGCCATCGTGACTTTGATGAGGGTGCGGGTGGCGGGGTTCATCGTCGTGTCCCAGAGCTGTTCGGTGGACATCTCCCCGAGACCCTTATACCGCTGATACTCCACCTTGTTGTTGTTTGCGGCGTCGAAGAGCACCTTCTCTTCCTCGGAATAGAGGTAGACGTCCTCCTTGCCCCTGACGCTCGCCTTGTAGAGGGGCGGCTTGGCGGAATATACATGCCCGTGCTCGATGAGCGGACGCATATAGCGGAAGAGGAAGGTGAGAAGGAGAATGCGGATATGCGCGCCGTCGACATCGGCATCCGTCATGGAGATGATGCGGTCGTAGCGGAGCTTGCTCTCGTCGAAATCGTCGAGAATGCCGCAGCCGAAGGCGGTAATCATCGCCTTGATTTCCGCATTCTCGAGGGCGCGGTTGAGGCGCACCTTCTCGACGTTGAGAATCTTTCCGCGGAGGGGAAGTATTGCTTGGAATCTCCTGTCCCGTCCCTGTTTTGCCGTGCCGCCTGCGCTGTCCCCCTCGACGATGTAAATCTCGCAGAGTTCGGGCCGTCTGTCCGAACAGTCGGCAAGTTTTCCGGGGAGCGTCGTGCTCTCTAAGACGCCCTTTCTCCTCGTGAGTTCACGGGCGTTTCTCGCCGCATCGCGGGCCTTCTGCGCCGTGATACAGCGGAGGACGAGTTCGCGCGCCTCGGAGGGGTGTTCCTCGAGATAGGTGCCGAATTTGTCGGAGACCGCCTTGGAGACGAAGGCGCGGATGAAGCTGTTGTTGAGCTTGTCCTTGGTCTGCGATTCGAACTGCGCGTTCTCGAGCTTTACCGAGACGACGGCGGTGATGCCCTCGCGCACGTCCTCGCCCGTGAGTTTGTCGCTGTCCTTCAAGATGTTCAACTTCTTGCCCGCGTCGTTGATGACTTTGGTGAGGGCAAGTTTCAACCCCTCGACATGGGTGCCGCCGTCGATGGTGTTGACGTTGTTGGCGTACGAATAGATGACCTCGTTGTAGCTCCCGTTGTACTGGAGGGCGATTTCGCAGACGGTGGTGTCCTCCTGCGCCTCGAAGTAGAGCGGGGCCTCGAAGAGGGTTTCCTGCCCTTTATTGAGCTCCTCGACGAGCTCGCGGATGCCGCCCTCATAGTAGAAGACGTCCTTCTTCTCCTTGCCCTCCCGCTTGTCCTCGAGGGTGATGGTGAGCCCCTTGTTGAGGAAGGCGAGCTCCTTCAGGCGGATTTTGAGCGTCTCATAGCGGAAGACGGTCGTCTCGAAAATTTCCGCATCGGGGAAGAAGGTGACTTTGGTGCCCGTCTTGTCGGTGTCGCCGATGATGTGCAGGGCGCGCTGCGGCACGCCGCGGTTGTAGACCTGTTTGTAGACGTGCCCGTTCTGCGAGACCTCGACTTCCAGCCACTCGGAGAGGGCGTTGACCGCCTTCACGCCGACGCCGTGCAGACCCGAGGAGACCTTATAGCCCGAATCTCCGCCGAATTTTCCGCCCGCGTTGACTTTGGTGAAGACAACTTCCACGGTGGAGATGCCCTCCTTGGGGTGAATCTCGGTGGGAATGCCCCGCCCGTTGTCCACGACGGTGCAGGACCCGTCCGCATTGACGGTGACTTCCACGCGGTCACAGTAGCCCGCAAGCGCCTCGTCGATGGAATTGTCCACGACCTCGCTGACGAGATGGTGAAGCCCCTTCTCATCCGTCGAGCTGATGTACATACCGGGACGCTTTCTGATGTGTTCGAGGCCGTCGAGCACCTGAATTTGTTCCGCACCGTATGCTGTTTCCACTTTGTCCGCCATAAGTCCGCTCCTTATTTCGTTATTGTTTGTTGATATACTAATAATATAAACGCGCGCGCACGCGCGAGACAAAAGTAATTTTAGCATAAAAATAAAAAAAAGTAAACCGTTTGAACGCGGTTTACCCAAAATTTTGAGATATTTTACGCTCAGTACTCCTCGAAATCGGAGAGGAGACTGTGCAATTCTTCGGCGGCGTCCGCCCTTTCTTCCCCCTCGGCAAGAAGAAATTCCCGCGCCGCCCGCACGAGTCCCACGGCCCTGTACGCCTCCCCGTAGACGAGGTCGCACTTTTTCATAAAGTCGTCCTCTTTGTACCCCTCGAAGCGGAGGCACCCGCGGCGAATCGCCGCCTCGTCCCCCTTCTTCAACGCGGCAAGCCATTCATAAAACAATTTCTCGTCGTTCATACTCCCTCCTTTGGGGTTGTTTTGGTGAAAATCACGGCGTTTCGGCGAAAATTTCGCGGGCGAGGGAGGCAACTTGCTCTGTCGTCTGCGCCTCGAAGAGCTGCCGCTTGTAGTGATTTCCGCGCGGACGGCCCTTGATGTAAAATGCCGCCATTTTGCGCAGGAAAACGCACGCAAAGTGTTCGCCGTAGATGCGCTTGGTCTCCTCGAGCTCTTCGAGAAAGAGCCCGAGGATGGGCGGCGGCTCCGTCCCCAAGAGGTCGCAGAAGACCTGCGGGCGGTAGAGGGCGGCGCGGGCGACCATGAAGGCGTCTGCTCCCGTTCTCTCAAACATCTTTTTAAGGTCCTTGTCGTTCCAAATTCCGCCGTTGGCGACGACGGGAATATCGACCGCGCGCTTGGCGGCGGCAATCTCCTCGTAGTCGACGGGGCCTGCGTAAATCCTGTCCTTCGTCCTGCCGTGGACGGTAATCATGCAGGCGCCCGCGCCCTCGCACATTCTCGCAAACTCCGCCGTAACCTTATGCGCCTCGTCGAGCCCCGTGCGGAACTTCACCGAGATGCGCTTTCCGCTCTTGACACAGGCGGCGATGACCTTCTCCGCAAGGGGCATGTCCGCAAGCAGGGCGCTCCCTTCGCCGTTTCGCGTGATTTTCGGCATGGGACAGCCCATGTTGATATCGATGAGGTCGAAGGGGGCGAGCGCCTCGCTCTCGCACGCTTCGCGCATGATTTCGGGGTCGTTTCCGAAGAGTTGGGCGGCTTTGGGGGCCTCATGTTCCGCATACAGGAGGGATTTTGTCTCCTCATTGCCGTAATGCAGCCCCTTTGCACTCACCATTTCGGTGAAGGCAAGCCCCGCGCCGAGCGAGGTGCACATCTTGCGGAAGGGATAGTTGGTATATCCCGCCATGGGGGCAAGAAAGACGTTGTTGGGGCATACCATGCCCGCGATGTCAAGCGCGTGTATCATCTTTCGCCCTCTTGTAGTAGGCGTCCTTTTCCGCCACGGAGAGGGCATGGACATCCTTGCCGTCGGCGCGCACGAGCGCCTCGTAGGCCGTGTAGCGGCGCTGAAGTTTTTTCACGGTGTCGAGGAGGGCCATCTCGCAGTCCTCCCCCGCCATGCGCCCGAGCTCGACGGTGCAGAAGAGCACGTCGCCGAGTTCTTCCTCGATGCGGGCCCTCTCCCCCGAGGCGAGCGCCTCCCTGAACTCCGCATACTCCTCGCGGAATTTTTTCTCGAAATTTTCCACTGTGGCGGCGTCCCAGCCCCCCTTTTCCATGCGCTTTGCAATCTTTTGCGCGCGAAGAAGGGCGGGAAAGCAGGCGGGAACGTCGTTGACGGCGTCCGAATAGGTCGTCTGGTGCTTCTCCGTCATCTTGTTCTTCTCCCACACGGCGAGCGCGCCGTCCGCGCCCTGCGCCCTGTCTGTTCCGAACACATGGGTGTGCCTTGTGATGAGTTTTTCGCACACGCCCGACACCATATCCCCCACCGAAAATCCGCCCGCGTCCTCTTCGATGAGGGTGTGGAAGAGGGCCTGCATGAGCACATCCCCCGCCTCCTCGCACATGCGCGCGGGGTCCTTTCGGTCGATGGCGTCGACGAGCTCATAGGCCTCCTCAATGGCGTTGATTCGGATGCTTTCGTGCGTCTGCACCCTGTCCCACGGACAGCCGTCGGGGGCGCGGAGTCTGCGCAGAATTTCCACAAAGTCCTCGAAGTCGAACCGCTTCTTTTCGAGCAGAGGGACCTCTGGAATGGCCGCGGCAAGGGCGCCGACGCGGTCCAGTTCGTAGAGCGGCGCCTCGATTTGTCCGTGCTCCGTGAAGAAAATCGCGGGAATTTCGTCCCCGAACCGCTCCGCAAGCAGCAATTTCACGTCCCCCGAATTGCTCTTCGTGAGGTCATAGACCACGAGGGGAAGGGCGACGCGCTTCTCCGCAAGCCAGAAGGCGGAGACCGCAGAGTATCCGCCGTAAAATTTCGCCTTAGCGGCATAATAGCTCCCCTTGGAGACCCCTTCGAAGACGGTGTCCGCATGAAGAAGGCGGGCAGTGGCGTCCTCGGACGCACCCCCGTCCACACAGTAGGCGACCCGTCTCCCCTTTGCCCTGCGCCGGATTTCCGCGGCGAGTTTTCGCGCAAAGGTGTCGTAATTTCTGCTCGACGCGTACAGAGAATCCGCCGTCGTATAGCGGATATTCGCGTCCTTCAGCGTCTGCACGCAGGGGAGATTTTCACAGCGGACGATGACTTCATCCGCCTGTTCGATAGCTTGTTTCGCCGCAACGCCGAGCTCGCCCGCCGCGACGCCGAGTCCCACGACAATAATCATACGCCTTCCTCGTCTCTTTTTTTTCAGTATAAACCAAATCGAGGAAAAAAGCAATCAAATAGCAGGTGTTTGCCGCAATCGCCGCGCCCATGATGCCGAGCCGCGGGATGAGGAGAAGCTGCAGGGCGTGTTTGACGAGAACGGCGACGCCCATGGCGCCCGCCGCGCACTTTGCCCGCCCCATGCCCGCAAGACAGGCGGCGAGCGTGTCCACCCCCGCGAGGGGGACGGCGGAGAGGGACATCGTGCGGATGAGGCGAATGAGGACGGCAGAATCTCCCTCGGAAAGGGTAGGAAAGAGCAGTTTTGCGGCGATTGGTGCGAGAAAAAACAGTCCCGCCGCCGCGGCGAGGGAGAGGGATAGCGTGATGAGAAGGGCGACATGCACCCGCCGCATTCCCTCCTCCTCTCGTCCCGCGCCGAACAGGGCGGCGACTGCGGGCACGGACGCCGCCGCAAGCCCGTAGATGACGGAAGCGGGGAGCCCGACGAGGGCGAGCGCACCGCCCGCATACAGTCCGTAGAGGGAGACGGCATTCTCCGCAGATTTCGAAAGCAGGCGCACGATGAAGACGCTGTCGAGCGTTCCCGAGAGAGGGAGAATGGACGTTGCCGCCATGACGGGCAGGGCGGCGCGGGCAATCTCCCCCGCTCCCGTCTGCCGCGCATAGAGCGGGCGGCGCTCTTTTTTGAGGGGAATCGCGAGAAAGAGGAGCGCAAACAGCTCGGAGAGGGTCACCGCAAACAGCGCCCCCGTCACCGCTTTTTGCGGCGAAAATGTATACCTGTATGCAAAAAACAGCCCGAATGCCACTTTGATGAGCTGTTCGAAAATCTCCGAGAGCGCCGTCGGAAGCATGTCGTGTTTGCCTTGAAAATACCCGCGGAGCACGGCGATGAGCGCGATGAAAAAGACGGAGGGTGCGAGGGCGGTATAGCAGGCGGAAAGGGAGGGCTCTCCCTGCAGTTTCGCCGCCGCGGGGGCGAGAAAGAGGAGCAGCCCCGTGCCCGCAAGTCCCAAGAGGGAGAAGAGTTTCAGGGCGGCCTTCAGCGTCCCGCTCTCCCCTCCCGCGGCGTTCTCGCGGGCGACGATGCGGGCGAGCGCGGTGGGAATTCCCGCCGAGGAGAAGGTGAGAAGGAGACAGAAGAGCGGGTACGCCATGTGGTACAGCCCCATGCCGTAGCTCCCGACGGCGGAGAGGAGCAGAACGCGGTAGAGGGCGCCAATCCCCTTTGCCGCAAGACTTCCGAAGGAGAGCAGGGCGGCGTTTTTGAGATAGGAACGTTTCATGATGAAATACGCCCCGAGGAAGGGGCGTTTTTTTTATTCGAACTGTCCCGCGATGATGTCCGCCGTGAGACGGGCGAGCTTTACGGCAGGGCTCTCCAAAATCGCTCCCGCCTCCGCCGAGAGCAGGATGACGGAGCCGAGGCAGTCCCCGTTTGCGACGATGGGAACGATTGCTTGCGCCGTGAATTCCCCCTCGCCGTCCGACGTGATGGGCACGATGTCCCCGCTCTCCGCCTTTGCCGCCGCATAGCATCTTCGCGAGAGCATAATCTCCGTGAGTTTCTCCGAGACCGTCTTGCCGAGCAGCCACTTCTTTCCCGTCCCGCACGCCGCAAGAATGGCGTCGGTGTCCGAAATGGCGGCGAGCAGTCCGCTCTGTTCGGCAAGCGACTTCGCCGTCCCCTCCGCAAAGCGGTCCACCGAGGCAATGGGGGAATATTTTTTGAGCATGAGTTCCCCTTTGTCGGTGAAGAGTTCCAAGGGGTCGCCCTCGCGAATGCGCAGTGTCTTGCGAATCTCCTTGGGAATGACCACCCGCCCCAGCTCGTCGATTCTTCTCACGATACCCGTAGCTTTCATAAAAAAACCTCCGTATTACCCATTATGCGGAGGTTAAACTGTTTTATGCGTTTGCAGGCGTCGGCGCCTAAAACGAAGCAGAAAAAATTTCGCGAAATGTAGGCAAACTTTTTTCAATGACGGACTTAGGGACACAATAGGAGATGCGGACGTAGCCCTTCGTGCCGAAACTGTCCGAGGGGACAAGGAGAAGTTCATGCGCCTTCGCGTACTCCGAAAAGCGCACGGCGTCCCCGCCCGGCGCCTTCACGAAGAGATAAAACGCCCCCTCTGCGGGACAACAGGCATACCCCATGTCCGTGAGCGCCCCATACAGAAGGTCTCGGTTGGTGCGATAAAATTCCACATCCGTACTGCTCTTGAGGAAGGCGGGGACGGCGTATTGGAAGAGGGCGGGCGCGCAGATATAGCCGAGGCTCCTTCCTGCGCCGCACACGGCGTCAAACAGCGTCTCTGCCCCGTTTGCACGGGGAGAGACGGCAAGATAGCCGATGCGCTCCCCCGCCAATGTCACGGATTTGGAGAAGGAATAGAGCACGACGGTGTCGTCGTAGAAGGAGAGCGGGCTCGCGGCGGGCGCCCCGTAGGTGAGCTCGCGGTAGGGTTCGTCCGACAAAAGGAAAATCGGCCCCTCTTTGCTCTTTTTGCGGAGAAGCTGTCCGAGGGCGCGCAATTCTTCGGCGGAATACACCGCTCCCGTCGGATTGTTGGGGGAGTTGATGAGCATGGCGCGCGTCTTGGGCGTGATGGCGCGCTCTATGGCGTCGAGGTCGAGGTGAAACGCGGAATTTGTCGCAACGGGCACGAGTTTTCCCCCCGCGCGGGAGATGAAGACCTCGTACTCGGGGAAGTAGGGACAGGGCACCAAGACCTCGTCTCCCTTCTCCAAAATCGCGGTCATGACGATGGCGAGCGAAGCGGACGCGCCGCAGGTCATGTACACGAGATTCGCGGACATGGGTACCCCCGATTGCGTCGAGAGGGACTTCGCAACCGCTTCGCGCGCGGAAAATAACCCCGCCGCCTGCGTGTAGGTGTGCAGGGTCTCGGAGGGGACTTCTCGAAGAAGGCGCACGAGCTCCTCCTGCGCGGATGAGGGGGTGGGCGCCGCGGGCGCGCCGATGGAGAAGTCGAACACGTTCTCCTCCCCTATCTCCGCCTTTCTCTGTTTGCCGTAGGAAAACAGCTCGCGGATGACGGACCTCTGTCTTCCGAGCGTCAGCATTTCACGGTTGAACATGGCTTCCTCACAAAATCTTTTTCAAAAATTGCCCCGTGTAGGACTGCGGGCATGCCGCAATTTCCTCGGGAGTGCCGCAGGCGACCACTTCCCCGCCGCCGTCCCCGCCCTCGGGGCCGAGGTCGATGATGTAGTCGGCAATCTTCACAACGTCCAAATTATGCTCGATGACCACAACTGTGTTCCCGCCGTCGCGCAGGCGCAGGAGAATCTTCACCAATTTTTCGACGTCGTAGCTCGAGAGGCCCGTCGTCGGCTCGTCGAGAATGTAGAAAGTCTTCCCCGTCGAGCGTTTGGAGAGCTCGGTCGCAAGTTTCACGCGCTGTGCCTCGCCGCCCGAGAGCGTCGTCGAGGACTGCCCGAGCTTGATATAGCCCAGCCCTACCTCGTTGAG
Source organism: uncultured Clostridia bacterium (assembly GCA_947631925.1). Taxonomy (GTDB): domain Bacteria; phylum Bacillota; class Clostridia; order Christensenellales; family Borkfalkiaceae; genus Gallimonas. The sequence goes on along the minus strand of CANRNE010000013.1, from coordinate 15,785 downwards.
GGTGGAAATCTTGTTGTAGATGGAGGCTTGGTTCTTGAAGAAGTCGCACGCCTCCTCCACCGTCATGTCGAGCACGTCGGCGATGTTCTTTCCTTTGTAGGAAACTTCGAGCGTCTCGCGGTTGTACCGCTTTCCCCCGCACACTTCGCAGGGGACGTACACGTCGGGCAGGAAGTGCATCTCTATCTTCATGATGCCGTCGCCCTGACAGTTTTCGCACCTGCCGCCCGCGACGTTGAAGGAAAACCGTCCCGACTTGAAGCCCATCGTCTTGGCGTCCGTCGTCGCGGCGAAGAGGTCGCGGATGGCGGTGAAGACTCCCGTATAGGTTGCGGGGTTGGAGCGGGGCGTCCTGCCGATGGGAGACTGGTCGATGGCGATGACTTTGTCGAAGTATTCCAACCCCTCGCAATCTCCGCTCTTTCCGCGGGGAAGGCGGGCGCCGTTGAGCCCGTTCGCGAGAATGGGATATAAAATTTCATTGACGAGGGAGCTCTTCCCCGACCCGCTCACCCCCGTGACGAGGGTGACGAGTCCCGCCGGAATGGCGACATCGATGTTTTTCAAGTTGTTTTGGGCACAGCCATAGACCTTCAGCCATCTGCCGTCGGGCTTCTTCCGAACGGAGGGGACGGGAATGTGCCGCCGCCCCGCGAGGTAGTCCCCCGTAATCGAGCGCGGCTCGTTCATGATGTCCTCCACGGTGCCGCAGGCGACGACTTCCCCGCCGTGGATGCCCGCCTTGGGGCCCATGTCCACGAGATAGTCCGCCGCCCGCATCGTGTCCTCGTCGTGCTCGACAACGATGAGGGTGTTGCCGATGTCGCGAAGGCCCTTCAAGGACGCGAGGAGCTTCTCGTTGTCCCGCTGGTGCAGTCCGATGGACGGCTCGTCGAGAATGTAGAGCACGCCCGTGAGCGCGCTTCCAATCTGCGTGGCGAGGCGGATGCGCTGGCTCTCCCCTCCCGAGAGCGTCGCCGCGCTCCTCGAGAGAGTGAGATAGTCGAGCCCGACGCCGATGAGAAAGTCGAGGCGGGCGCGAATCTCCTTCAGAATTCCGTCCGCGATGGCGTGCTGCGTGGCGGTGAGGGGAACTCCCGCGAGAAATTCCTTGAGCGCTCCCACGGGCATGTCGCAGATTTCGGAGATGTTCTTCTCCCCCACCGTGACGGCGAGCGCCTCCTTTTTGAGCCGCCGCCCGTGGCAGACGGGGCAGTCGCTCGTGCGCATGTACCGCTCGATGTCCCACTTCACGCCGATGGAAGAGGTCTGCTCATAGCGGCGTTGCAAGTTGTTGACAAAGCCCTCCCATGCCGCCTGATAGGTGGAGTGGAAGGTCTTGGTGTTGTATTCGAGGGGAATCTTCTCCCCGCCGTTGCCGTACATGAGCAGGTCGAAGACTTCTTGGGGAAGGTCCTTTACGGGGACGTCCATGGAGAAGTTGTACCGCTTGGAGAGCGCGCCGAGATAGGTCTGCGTGACGGCGGAGGAGTCCAAATTCCACCCGCTGATGCGAATGGCGCCCTCGCGGAGCGTCTTGGTGCGGTCGGGGCAGATGAGGTCGGCGTCCACCTTCTGCGTAAAGCCCAGCCCCGAGCAGGAGGGACATGCCCCCCAGACGGTGTTGAAGGAGAAGAGACGAGGCTCGATTTCCTCGATGGAGATGCCGCAGTCGGGACAGGCGTAGCGGGAGGAAAAGAGGGTCTCCTCGCCCTCGCAGTCGATGACGGCGAGCCCGTCCGAGAGGCGGAGCGCCGTCTCGAGGGATTCCGTCAGGCGGCGGAGAATGCCCTCTTTGACGACCAGGCGGTCGACGACGACGGAAATGTTGTGCTTGATGTTCTTCTCGAGCGAAATCTCCTCCTGCAGGTCATAGACGATGCCGTCTATCTTGACGCGGGCAAAGCCGCTCTTGCGGTAGGCGGCGAGCTCCTTCTTATATTCCCCCTTCTTGCCCCGAATGACGGGCGCGGTGACGAGAATCTTGCTCCCTGTCGGCAATTCCATGACCTTGTCCGCAATCTCGTCCACCGTCTGCCGCTTGATTTCCCGCCCGCAGTTGGGGCAGTGCGGCGTTCCCGCGCGCGCAAAGAGAAGGCGGAGATAGTCGTAAATCTCCGTCACCGTCCCCACCGTGGAGCGGGGGTTGTGCGAGGTCGTCTTCTGGTCGATGGAGATGGTGGGGGAGAGCCCTTCGATGCTCTCCACGTCGGGTTTTTCCATCATGCCGAGGAATTGGCGGGCGTAGGAGGAGAGACTCTCCATATAGCGGCGCTGGCCCTCGGCGAAGATGGTGTCGAAGGCGAGCGTGGACTTCCCGCTGCCCGAGAGACCCGTAAAGACGGTGAGAGAGCCCCGCGGAATTTTGACATCGATGTTCTTTAAGTTGTTTTCCTTCGCGCCCTTGACAATGATAAAGTCGTTCATATTAACAAAATACAGCCCCCTTTGAGGGGCGGAATGTTAGAGTGTAGCTTCGGAAAGTTTGAAGATGTGGCGGACGGCTGCGTCTATCTGCCGCCAGTTGGCGCCGCCGTAGTTGACCTCTGCGGCGCGGGCGAGGTTGTGCTTGCCCACGGCGAGGACGGCGCGCACGCCGAGCGCCTGCGCGCTCATACATGCCTCGGGGTTGTCGTCCACGAGAACGGAGATGCCGTGCTCGGCGCAGTACTTCCCCTTTTCGCCGAAGGGAATCTCCGCGACGAGTTCGTCATAGGGAATGTGCCGCTTCTCCAGCCAGTCGCGGGAGACCTTCTCGGGGTTGCCGAACCAGTCCTTGAGCCGCGCGGTGAGGATGATGACTTCGTGTCCGTCCCGCCGCCAGCCCGCGAGGACTTCCGCCGCCCCCTTTCTCGCTTCCGCGTCTGTGAAGGTGACGATGCCGCCCTCTTTGATAAATTTCAAGACGTCATCGTACGACCAGTCGTACGTCTCGGCAAAGGCGCAGGAATTCTCGTTCTTGAGCTTGAAGGGCAGGTGGTTGCGCTCGATGTACGCGCCCGCGCGCCCGACGCGGTCCAACACGTTCAACGTATCGTCGATGTCTACGGCTATTTTCATGGGTACTCCTTTTGCACGCCTATTTGCGCAATCTCTTCCGAAGTTCGTTGATGGTCTCGCGAATCTCGATGGCCCGCTCGTAGTCGAGGGCATTTGCGGCGATTCGCATGAGCGTTTTGAGTTTTTCTATCTCTTCGGGGATGTCCTTCTTCGCGATATCCGTCCCCTTCTTTGCCTTTCCCGTGATGGAGATGGTGGAGGTAATCTCCTTGACGATGGTCTTGGGCACGATGCCGTGCGCCTCGTTGTATGCCTGCTGTTTGGCGCGGCGGCGGTTGGTCTCGCCGATGGCGCGCTCCATGCTGCCCGTCATCTCGTCCGCATACATGATGACCCGCCCCTCCGCGTTGCGCGCGGCCCTGCCGATGGTCTGCACGAGGGAAGTCTCACTGCGCAGGAAGCCCTCCTTGTCGGCGTCGAGGATGGCGACGAGTTTGACTTCGGGAAGGTCGAGCCCCTCGCGGAGAAGGTTGATCCCGCACAGCACGTCAAATTCCCCCGCGCGCAGGCCGTCGATAATCTCAATGCGTTCGAGCGTGTCGATGTCCGAGTGCATGTAGCGCACCTTTACGCCCGACTCCTTGAGATAGTCGGTGAGATTCTCCGCCATGCGCTTGGTGAGCGTGGTGATGAGCACCCTGCCGCCCCCCTTCACCGTCTCGCGGACTTCGAAGAGCAGGTCGTCTATCTGCCCGCGCGTCGGCTTTACGGTCACGGGCGGGTCCAAAAGTCCCGTCGGGCGGATGAGCTGTTCGACGACGTTGCCCGCCTCGCCGAGTTCATAGGGCGCGGGCGTCGCCGAGACGAAGATGACCTGGGGAATGCGCTCGTCGAATTCCTCGAAGGTGAGCGGACGGTTGTCGAAGGCGGAGCGCATGCGGAAGCCGTATTCGACGAGATTTATCTTTCTTGCGCGGTCGCCGTTGTACATTGCCCGGATTTGCGGGACCGTCATGTGGCTCTCGTCGATGAAGACGAGGAAGTTTTTGGGGAAGTAGTCGAGGAGAGTAAAGGAGGGCTCCCCCGGCCGTCTGCCGTCGAAATAGCGGGAATAGTTCTCAATCCCCGAGCAGTAGCCGATTTCGCGCATCATCTCGAGGTCGTGCTCGGTGCGCTGGCGGAGGCGCTGTGCCTCGAGGAGTTTCCCCTCCGCCTCGAATGCCTTGACTTCGCCGTCGAGGTCCTCTTCTATCATCGCGAGCGCCGCGGCGAGCTTTTCACTGCCCACGGCGTAGTGGCTGGCGGGGAAGATGACGGCGTGTTTGAGCTCGGAGAGGACTTTCCCCGTGACGACGTCCTCCTCGCAAATTCTGTCGATTTCGTCGCCGAAAAATTCCACGCGGAGGGCGACTTCGGAGTTGGATGCGGGGAAAATTTCCACCACATCCCCGCGCACGCGGAAGGTGGACCGCTTGAAGTCCATGTCGTTGCGCGAATACTGGATGTCCACGAGGCGGGACAAAAGTTCGTTGCGCTCCATGGCCTGCCCCGGGCGGATGGAGATGCCGAGGCGGAAGAATTCCTCGGGCGCGCCGAGGCCGTAGATGCAGGAGACGGAGGAGACGACGATGACGTCGTCCCGCTCCCCGAGCGAACAGGTTGCGGCGTTGCGCAGTTTGTCTATTTCGTCGTTGACGGACATGTCCTTCTCGATGTAGGTGTCCGTCGAGGGAATATAGCTCTCGGGCTGGTAGTAGTCGTAGTAGGAGACGAAGTACTCCACGCGATTCTCGGGAAAGAAGGCGCGGAGCTCGTTGCAGAGCTGGGCGGCGAGCGTCTTGTTGTGCGCGATGACGAGGGCGGGGCGTCCGACATTTTTGATGACGTTCGCCATCGTGAACGTCTTGCCGCTCCCCGTGACCCCGACGAGCACCTGCGCGCGGATTCCGTCGAGCACCCCCTCCGTGAGAGAGGCGATGGCCTCGGGCTGGTCCCCCGTCGGCGCAAACGGCGCATGAAGTTTATAATCGAAATGGTCCATTTGCCCGCCCTGTTACAAACATACGTTTTTATTATACACAAACGCCCAACGATTGTCAAGCGTTTGAAAAAAGGCTATGAAAGAAGCAGTTTTACGAGCACCCCGACGAGGGCGGAGAGCACCCCGCACAGGGCGGCATAGACGAGGCGAAGAAGAAGGGTGCGCTTTCGCATGCGGTCCGTGCGGCGGAAGCAAAGTCCCTCCTCCTTCATGCGGATGCAGTACGTCTTTTCCCCCTTTCGTTCGGAGAAAACGACTTCGAAATACCCGCCCAGTTCGAGGGAGAAGAGCGCCCGCTCAAGGGATTGCTCGTCAAATTTTTCGGGCAGCAGGGCGAGCAGTTCATAGGGGGAGACGAGGAAGCGTTCCTTCCCCTGCGAGAGCGCAAACACGGCACCCATGACCGCGTTCTCCCGCTTGGAGAGCCGTTCGTCCATGCTACACCCACAGGGAGAGCAGGAAAGAAAATGCCCCCGCGAGCGCGCCCCCCGAAAACGCGCCGACGGCGGAAAAGAGGAGACTGCGCCGCAAAAACCGAGCCTCTTCCTCCCGCCTCTTTTGTTCGCGGTCGAGATAGGCGCGGGCGGCGGGCAGAAGGCGGAGACAGTACGCGTCCCCCTCCGCATAGCGGACTTCGAGAAAGCCCTGCGCCTCGAGCAGTCCGACGGCGCGGGAAATTTCCTCCGCGGAGAGCTCCGCAAAGAGCTCTTTCCCCTCTACGATTCGAAAGCCCTCCTCGGGCAGGGCGCGCGCCAACGCGCCGAGCAGTTTTTCAAACGTGTCGCTGAGCATACCTTAACGGAAGTATGCGGAGCGGCGGAAAAATCATACGGAGATGAGCAGGAGCGGATTGGAGAGATAGAGCATGCGGGAGAGCGTCGAGCTCGTCACAAACGCCTCGAGGCGGAGCGCAATCTCCTGAATGTCGGGGATGGGCAGTTGCTCGGGGATTTGCTCCATGATGGCGGAGAGATCGGCGTGCGCGACGTACTGAATGCCGTAGTGCACCCCCGCGAAGAGGGCGAGCACGATGGCGAGCAGCAGAACGGAATACAAAATTCCGTCTATCCACTTGAGCACGCGGACGTACTTTATCTTGCGCAGAAGTTTGTTCAGCAGGAAGCCGAGAATGCACGAGACGAGGAAGAAGACGATGAAGAGAATGACGACGGCGATGCCCTTCCCGAGCAGGGATGCAAGGGGCGCCGAGAGGGAGGAGAATCCCCCCGCGATGAGGTTTGCAAACGCCTTGAAGGGGGTGACTGCAAGGGTGAGCCAGATGGCTGCGGCGGCGCTCGCGAGCGTCAGGGCGAACATGATGAGATAGATGAGCGCTCTGCCGAATCCCACGCGGTAGCCCGCCTGAATCGTGCAGGCGAGGACGGTGACGACGAAGAAGTCGAGGGCGTAGGGAAGGATGGACGCCACGATGGGAATCTCCGCAATGCCGATGGTTGCGGCGATGTCGGGGATGACATTGGTAAGGAAAGGCAGGGCGAGCCCGCCGATGCACAGCACGATGACGGCATAGCCGAGCAGCGCCGTGACGGCGCCGAGCACGCGGTCCAAGGCGCGGATTAAGATATTCGCGGGGCGGAGTCTTGCGTGCATGAAGTAGCGGATGATTCCGCCGACGGCAAACACGATGGCGGTTCCCCCCACAAAGATGGCGACGACCGCCGCATACCGCTGTGCCACCCCCATGTCCGCGGGGACGTACCCCGTGAGGAGGGCGATGCCAAAGATGATGGGAAGCTGCCACGGCAGCCAGCCCATCTGGGAGAATTTGCGGAAGACGCCGTATAAAACCGAGGCGATGGCGAACACGCCGAGGCAGACCGCAATGATTGCAATTGTTGCCTCTGCCGAGATGAGTAAGTTCCCCTGTAACATCGCTGTCTCCTTTTTACTTATTGAAGTTGTCCTTCAGGGAGACAATCTCCGAGAGGACGGGTTTGCCGTTTTCGGTGCACGTCTTGAAGTAGCCCGTGCGCATGAGCTGGAAGGCTTCCCCGGGATGCGCCGCAAGATAGGGTTCCGCTTTGGCGGCAAAGATATGCTCGCTGTCGAGGTTGATGCGCTCCGAAAAGTCCTGCCCCGCGTAGTCGGCGTCGCGAAGGAGGTGGTCGTAGCGCTTGAGCGTCGCGTCGACGCAGGTGTGCGCATCCACCCAGTGAAGGACGCCCTTTGCCTTAATCCCGCTCGTGTCCGCGCCGCTGCGGCTCTCGGGGAAGTAGGTGCATCTGACTTCGGTGACGTTCCCTTCTTCGTCGGTGACCGCCTCGTCCGCGCGCACGATGTAGGCATTCTTGAGGCGGGCATAACCGCCGATTTTCAGGCGGTGGTACTTGGGCGGCGGGTCGAGGGAGAAGTCCCCCCGCTCGATGTAGAGGTCGCCCGAGAAGTTTATCTTGCGCGTGCCCGCATTCTCGGCGAGCTGGTTGACTTCGAAGTCGACCTCTTCCTCCCCCTCATAGTTTGTAATTGTGAGCTTGACGGGGTCGACGACCGCCATGGCGCGGGGGGCGCGCAGGTTGAGCCAGTCGCGGACGACGGCCTCGAAGTAGCTGATTTCGCACTCCGAATTTGCCTTCGTCACCCCTGCGCGGGCGCAGAAGTCGAGAATGGCGCCTGCGGGGATTCCGCGGCTGCGCAGTCCCGCGAGGGTGGGCATGCGGGGGTCGTCCCAGCCGTGCACCGAGCCCTCCTCGACGAGTTTTTTGAGATAGCGCTTGCTCATCACGAGGTTGGTGAGGTTGAGGCGGGCAAATTCTATCTGCCGCGGCTTGGGAGAAAACCCGAGCGTCTGCCCCACCCAGTCGTAGAGCGGGCGGTGGTCTTCGAATTCGAGCGTGCAGAGCGAATGTGTCACCCCCTGCAAGAAGTCGCAGATGGGATGGGCATAGTCGTACATGGGGTAGATGCACCAGCTGTCCCCCGTGCGGTGGTGCGTCTCGTGCAGAATGCGGTAGATGACGGGGTCGCGCAGGTTGATGTTGGGGGACGCCATGTCAATCTTCGCCCGCAGACACTTCTCGCCGTCGGCGTATTTTCCCGCCCTCATCTCACGGAAGAGGCGCAGATTTTCCTCGGGCGTCCGATTGCGATAGGGACTCTCCTTCCCGGGCTCTGTGAGTGTGCCGCGCGTCTCCCTGATTTCGTCCGCGGAGAGGTCGCACACAAACGCCTTGCCCTCGACGATGAGCCGCTCGGCATAGTCATAGATGATGGGGAAGAAGTCGGAGGCGTACACCTCCTTCTCCCATTTGTAGCCCAGCCACTCGATGTCGCGGCGGATGGCGTCCACATACTCCGTCTTTTCCTTGGACGGGTTGGTGTCGTCAAAGAATAAGTTGCACGTGCCGCCGTACTTCAATGCGGTGCCGAAGTTGACGAACATGCTCTTGGCGTGTCCGATGTGCAGATAGCCGTTGGGTTCGGGGGGAAAGCGCGTCTTGATGGCGCTCACCCTGCCCTCCGCAAGGTCGTCGTTGATGATTTGCTGGATGAAATTTTCCGCATCCGCCATAGTTTTTGCTCCGTCAGAAAGTATACCAAGCTAATTATAGCATATTCTTCGGAAAAATGGTAGTTTTTCGAGACTTTTTTTTGGGAAATATGATATAATAGCGGGTATGGAACAGGCTATTCTGCAATTTTTCGAGTCTATCCGCTGTGACGCCCTCACCGTCGTGTTCGGAATCTTCTCCACGCTCGGCGAAGGCACCGTCGTCGCGGGCATCGTCATCCTCCTGTATTGGCTGTGGGATGAGGCGGGCGAACAGCTCCTCTTCACCGCAATCTCCTCCTGCGCCCTAAACAGTTCGCTCAAGGCGACCGTCGCCCGTCCCCGTCCCTATGCGGCGGGCGTCGTCGACCTTCTCAAGGTGGACACCCCCATCTTCTCGACGACGGACCTCGGCGACACGCTGTCCTTCCCGAGCGGCCATGCGCAGGCGACGACGTCTGCCCTTCTCGCCGCGGACATGCGGGCGAAGAAGTGGTGGCTGTGGATACTCTCCCCCCTTCTCGTCATTGCCATCGTCTGTTCCCGGATGTACTTCGGCGTCCACTATCCGACCGACCTTCTCGCGGGGTTCTTGCTCGGTATCGCCATCGCGCTCTTCTGGCAGCTCATCTTCAGACATGCCTACCGCCTTCGCTTTTATTTCTTGATGGGAATGGCCGTCTGTGCCCTCGTGCTCTGCTTCTTTTTCCCCGGGAAAGACCTCATCGAGATGACGGCGCTCCTCTCGGGCGGGGCAATCTTCCTCCCCTTCGTGTCCCTCATCCGCCATGAGGCGCCCAAGGTGTGGTGGAGGCGGCTCCTGCGCGTCGTCGTCGGCGGCGCATGCGCGGGCGCCGTCTTCGGGCTCTCCCTCCTCTTCCCCGAGGGGCTTGCCTTCAAATTCCTCAAGTGGTTCCTCCTCTTCGGGGCGGCGACGCTGGGGGCGAGACTGCTCTTCAAGGCATTCCGCCTGTGAGGGGGCTCTACATAGAAAGGAGCAACCATGAAAATCGCATTCTTCGACGCAAAAGATTACGACAGACCCGCCTTTGACAAGTTTGCGGCGCGGGAAAACATTCAAATCAAATACTTCGACACGCGGCTGGGACAGGACACCGCGGCGCTTGCAAGGGGGTTTGACGGGGTGTGCATCTTCGTCAACGACGACCTCTCCGCCCCCGTTGCGGAGAAGCTGTATGCGCTCGGCGTGCGCGTCGTCGCCCTGCGGTGCGCGGGGTACAACAACGTCGACCTCTCCGCCTGTTTCGGAAAACTGCACGTCGTGCGCGTGCCCGCCTATTCCCCCTACGCCGTCGCCGAACACACGATGGCGCTCCTGCTCACCTCGGTGCGCCGCATTCACAAGGCGTACAACCGCACGCGGGAGTTCAACTTCTCCCTCTCGGGGCTCGTGGGGAGCGACCTGCACGGCAAGACGGTGGGCGTCGTCGGAACGGGGAAAATCGGCCGCATCTTCATCGAAATCTGCCGCGGATTCGGCATGAATGTGCTCGCGTTCGACAAATTTCCCGCAAAAGGGACAAATTTCGACTATGTTCCCTTGGACGAGCTCCTCGCAAGGAGCGACGTCATCTCCCTCCACTGCCCCCTCACCGAGGAGACCTTCCATCTCATCGGCGCGGACGCCATTCAAAAATGCAAGAAGGGCGTCGTCATTCTCAACACCTCGCGGGGCGCGCTCATCGACGCCGAGGCGCTGCTGGCAGGCATCAAGGAGCGCAAGGTGGGCGCGGCGTGCCTCGATGTCTATGAGGAGGAGAGCGACCTCTTCTTCCGCGATTTCTCGGGGCATATCGTCGGCGACGACACTCTCGCGCGGCTGCTCTCCATGCCCAACGTCATCGTGACTTCCCATCAGGCATTTCTGACGGAAGAGGCGCTCGGAAACATCGCCGAGACGACGATAGAAAATCTCGCCGCCTTCCGCGACGGGAAGGGGCTCGAAAACGAGCTCTGCTACCGCTGCAACAGGGTGGAAGACTGCCGAAGGGCGCGGGCGGAAAAGTGCTTTTAAGCGCGCTCTGCGGCCCTCAAAACGCTTGACGGGGGCAGCGCGCGTTGCTATAATATTTTGGAACAAACCCATTGAAACAATCGAGGTACGGTATGGCAAACAACCAGGTCACGATGGACAAACTCGTCGCGCTGTGCAAGGCGCGCGGCATCATCTTCCCCGGCAGCGAAATTTACGGCGGCGTGGGAAACACATGGGACTACGGTCCCGTCGGCGTGGAGATTAAAAACAACATCAAGCGGGCGTGGTGGAAGCGCTTCGTCTATGAGAGCGACAACTCCTTCGGGGTGGATGCCGCCATTCTCATGAATTCGCGCGTCTGGGAAGCGAGCGGGCACACGACGTCCTTTTCCGACCCCAAGATGGACTGCAAGTCCTGCAAGACGCGTCACCGCGCCGACAATCTCATCGAGGCGCACAGCAAGGGGAGCGTGAATCCCGATACCATGTCCAATGAGGAGATGGAAAAATACATCGCGGACCACCATGTCTGCTGTCCCGTCTGCGGGAACTTCAACTGGACGAACATCCGCACCTTCAACCTGATGTTCGAGACCAGCCGCGGCGTCACCGACGAGAGTCAGAACAGAATTTATCTGCGGCCCGAGACGGCGCAGGGGGAATTTGTCAACTTCCTCAACGTACAGCGGACGACGCGCGCCAAGGTCCCCTTCGGAATCGCGCAGATTGGCAAGGCCTTCCGCAACGAGATTACCCCCGGGAACTTCATCTTCCGCACCATCGAATTCGAACAGATGGAACACCAGTGGTTCTGCAAACAGGGCACGGATGAGGAATACTACCGCATGTTCAAGGAGAAGGCGCTCAAGTTCCTCCTCGACCTCGGCTTCTCGCCCGACCATCTCCGCTTCCACGACCACGACAAGCTCGCCCACTACGCGAAGGAGGCGTGCGACATCCAATATCTCTACCCCATGGGCTGGCAGGAGCTCAACGGTATTCACAACCGCACGGACTACGACCTCTCCCGCCATCAGGAATACTCGGGCAAGTCGCTCACCTACGTCGACCCCGTCTCGGGCGAGAGGTATATCCCCTATGTCATCGAGTACTCCATCGGCGCGGACCGTCTCATGCTCGCCGTGCTCTCCGAGGCATACGAAGAGGAGACCCTCGAGGGCGGAGACGTGCGCAGTGTGCTCCACTTCCACCCCGCGATTGCGGCATATAAGGCCGCCGTCCTGCCCCTTCAGAAGAATCTCGCCCCCAAAGCCAAGGAAGTGCTCGCCCTGCTCAAGAAGCGCTTTGCGGTCATCTACGACGAGGCGGGCTCCATCGGCAAGCGGTACCGCCGTCAGGATGAGATTGGCACGCCGTACTGCATCACCGTCGACTTCGACACCCTCGAAAACGGCACCGTCACCGTCCGCGACCGCGACAGCATGGAGCAAATCCGTCTCCCCATCGACGACCTCTGCGCCCATCTGGATGAAAAAGTGGTGTTTTAAGCCACGGTTGACAAGCGAAATACATGAAAGCGCCTGCCGCGGATTGCGGCAGGCGCCTTTTTAAATCACTTTTTACTTTCTCAATTTTTTGGCGCGCTTTTCTTTGCGGCCGCGCTTGGTTTTTGCGGGCTCCTCCACAGGCTCTTCCGCAGGCGTCTCTTCGGCGGCGGGCGTCTCTTCGGGGGCGGGCGCCGCTTGGGGTGCGGGTGCGTACACGGGCGCCATGTAAGGGTACGGCATCATGGGCTGGCCGTACGGCATGGGCGGCCCCATCGGCGGCACGGGCGGTGCGGGAGGCATCGGCGGCTGGAAATAGGGCTGTGCGGGATAGGGCTGTGCAGGGTAAGGCGGCACAGGCGGCTGAGGATAGGGCTGTGCGGGATACGCATAGGGCGCCACCCCCTGATAGGGGTCGAAATAATTGACATGGATGGGCGGGACGACGGGCGCGGGCTGCGGCGCCGTAACATAGACGGGATTCGCATAGACGGGCTGAGGTTGAGGCTGAGGCGCGGGAGCAGGTGTCCCCTCTACGGCTCTCACCGCCTTTCCGCAGGCGTGGCAGGTCTTTTGGTTGTCGGGAACCCACGTTCCGCAATTCGTGCAATAGGGCATAGTATCCTCCAGATTTTACTTTCCGTCCGAGGTAACGCACGGGGTACTATCATTATAGCGTACCGCGGGCGGATTTTCAAGTGTTTTCGGAAAATTTCCCCGCCCGCAAGCGGGAATTTTTTTCTTGTTACGCCTTGACGCCCCAACGGGAGAGCAATGCGTCCACCGTCACGAGCTCCGCACCGTACACCTCTTTGAGGTATTTGAGCCCGTAGGTGTAGTCCTCTTCAGTGAAGGAGTCGGTGGCGTCCGTCGCGACGACGACGTTGTAGCCGAGCTGGTAGGCGTCCGCCGAGGTGTGGCGCACGCACATATGGGTGTGCAGTCCCGTCATGACGACGGTGTCCACGCCGAGTTCTTTGAGAAGAAGGTCCAAATCGGTGTGGAAAAATCCCGAATATCTGCGCTTGGGAACGACGTAGTCCTTGTCGCAGATGCCGAGTTCGGGGATGACTTCCGCCCCCTTCGTCCCCGCAATGGCGTGGTCGCCCCACAGTTTGAGTTCGTGGTCGATATCTTTGAGATGCGCGTCGTTGCAGAAGATGACGGGCACGTTTGCCCTTCTCGCGCCGTCGAGAAGAGCTGCCGTCTTGGGAACGATGGCGAGTCCCCTGTCGCATTTGAGCGCCCCCGTGACGAAATCGTTGAGCATATCCACAACGAGAACGGCTGTCTTATGATTCATGTGAATTCTCCTTGTTGGTTTTTTCACTATTTTACTCCCACGGCGGGAGCGTGTCAAGCAAATCGGAAACTTTGCTAACAAAAAAACGGGCAGTTGCCCGTTTTTTTACGTTTTTTACAGGGTCGGGAAGACGACGTCGGGGAATGCGGGTGAGAGCACTTTGTCGACGACGAGGTTCCATCCGCCAAAGAAGACGCCCCAGACGACCGCCGCGATGATGGCGAGGACGAGGATGAGGCTGATGATGAGCCCGATGACGCCGGGGGCGATGCCGCGGCCGTTCTTCTTGTCCTTATGAATGCCCACAGCGCTCACGATGAGGCTGATGAAGGGGAAGATGACTGTCGGGAACAGGAAGAAGAGGGAGAGGAGGGAGAGGATGAGGCCGACGGAGCCCACTCTCACGCCGGTGATGGGACGAGGGGCCGTGGGGCCGACCTCGGGCGCGGGACGGGTGCGAAGGATGCGCTTCGGCTCTTCCTCGGGCTCTTCCTTCTTCTCTTCCACGGGGGCATCCAGCATCACAGGGGGAAGTACGATGGGTGCGCCCATCGTGCCGCCGTAGGGAGAGGGAATGCCGTAAGGGATGGCGTTCACGGGGGGAAGGGGCAAGGAGACGGAGACCGTGTTCAGGCATGCCTTTTTCTCCACGGGCTTCCCGGACGGGGTGTGACTCTGGTTCTTGGAACCGCAGTACGGGCAGTATACTTCGCCCTTATAAATCAGCTCCCCGCAATTTTCGCAGGCCACGAGAATGGGTGTCCCGCAACCGGGGCAGTACTTCTCGTCGTTGTAGATGCGCGTTCCGCAGACGGAGCAAGTGTTGATGTTCAACCTCTTGCAGTGAGGACATACTCTTGCGTCAGGGGAGATTGCGCGTTTGCAATACCGACAAATATATGCCATAATGACCCTCCGTGATATACCTTTACGCATATCAAATTCTATCATAAATAGAATACTACATGTTTTTCAACTTGTCAACCCTATTTGCAAAAAAAGATGAGAAAAATTTATTGTTTCGCGAGATTTCTTTTTCTTGTTTCGGCGAAAATATTTGCGTACGCAAATATTTTCGTCGAGGAAATTGGCTCGATTGCCTTAACAGGCTCACTGTCGCGGTCGTGTTATCGGACAATAAGCCTGCGGTGGCGTTGCAAATGGAGTGGAGCGCCGCAATTCTCGCTCAACAGCACGGGGTGCTGTGAGCGGCGGCGCGACATGAGCGGTGGCCTCCGCGAAGAGGCGTGCGGCGGTCCCTGCCGCCCACGCAAAAGCGCAAAAGCGTGGTTTTGCTCGCGCAAGTATTTGGGAATGGCACCCCCTCAGTCACTGCGTGACAGCTTTCTCGGACAGGTAGAGTCCTGTCCTCGGGCATCGTTCGCGCGGCAAATGCGCTCACTCACCGCAAACGCCGCGCACAGCGCACTGTGCTGTGCGCGAGAAATGCGTTTGCGACCCTCAAGGGGGCGCCAAGAGAACCTCCACCTTTTTCGAAGAAAAGGGGGGAGGTGGCTCCGCGCGCCCTCACTTTCGGCAAAACAGCGGGAGAACTTTCGTAAAGTCGGGGGTGCGGAGGACGCAGTCCCCTCTCGCCTTGCCGATGGCAATGGCATCCATGCCCGCCGCGTGCGCCGCGGCAAGCCCCGCCTCGGAGTCTTCCGCGACAAGGCAGTCCGCAGGCGCAAAACCCAGCCTCTTCGCCGCCGCAAGAAAGCAGTCGGGGGCGGGTTTTTTGGCGAGATCGTCCCGCGGGCCGAGAATAAACGAAAAGTACCCGTCCAGCCCGAACCTCTTCGCCAGCACGGTGCAGAGCGTCCCCGAGGACGCCACCGCGGCGGGGATATTCTCCCGTTGCAAAAACCGCAAAAAGTCCACCGCGCCCGCGATGAGGTCCCCCTCCCCGAGCGATTTTATCCCCTCTTCAAAGTACGCCTGCTTCTCTTCGAACAGGGTGCGCCGCTCCGACTCGGAGAACTTCCGCCCCGCCTTTTTTTCGAGGACAGATGCGATATACGGCCTCCCCGTGCTCTTCAGGGGGAGATATTCTTCCTCGGAAAAAGAGAGAGAAAAACGCGCCGCGGCGGCATTCCACGCGGCGAGATGATAGCGCTCTGTATCAAGAATGACGCCGTCAAAATCAAAGATGACGGCGCCGTAAACGGCATTTGTCCCAAGCGAAAAGCGATGTGTCTGCTGCATAGGATTATCATACCCGAACCGCAGCAGTTTGTCAAGCGCAACTTCCCGCTCCGCCCGACTTTTCACAAATTTTCCACGGATTTTGTCGAATGCAGGGGGGGGAAATCTCGTTCCGAATCGTCACCCTGAGCTTGTCGAAGGGTGTCCTTATAATGCGGATATGCTTCGACTTCGCTCAGCATGACGAATTCAGAATGCGCCCCACCTCAGTCTCGCTATGCTCGACAGCT
>CANRNE010000012.1 GCA_947631925.1 uncultured Clostridia bacterium | reverse complement strand
ATCTACCAAAAATGGGGCAACATGAAGTTCAAATACAGGAACAGACAATTCTGGTGCAGAGGGTACTATGTAGACACGGTAGGGAAGAATACGAAAGCAATCAAAGAGTACATAAGCAACCAACTGAAACAGGATAAAGAAGCAAGTCAATTAAGTATTGACGACTTAGACGACCCGTTCACGGGTAGCAAGTAACAATCGCATGACTGCCAGGTCGTCATATGCGCGGCTTGCGCGCCGCTGGTATTATGAGGGCTTACAGCCCGAAACTGAAAAACCACCGGCTATGCCGGTGGATATTTATTTGTGGACTTGAAAATAGACGGGGATTTGAGGGTGGAGCGCTACAATTCTCGCTCAGCAGCGCAGTGCGCTGTGAGCGGTAGCGCGACAGCCGAGCCGGTAGCGAGGTGGGTGCGGCGGGCGCTACCGCCGCACAGAGATTGCGGGAGCAATCGGTTTGCGGGCGAATCGTTGGGGTACGGATAAAATTGCCGCAAACTCGACAATTGATAATTGTCGACCGGGGCGCGCCGCTAAAGGCGCAACTCCTGTCGACCGCACCACTCTGAACGTAAGTTGAACCATTTCAGCTTGCGTTCTTTTTTATTGCAAAAGCGAGGGGAAACCGCGCACGCCTTCTTTGTATTACGCTAAAATTTATTGTCACTTAAAAACATGAGCGGGCTTTGAAAGTCTAACGCTTTGCGCATCTAAAAATTCATATTTGATTTCCAAACAACTTGCCTCCGCGACGTAATAGTCCGTTTGGTCTTTCAAACAATATAAATCGAGCATTGCAAGTCCGAAATGGTCGCCGCCATCCAAAAAGACTTCGGAGGGCACTGTCAAGGTTTCGCAATGTTGAAAGGTTGCTTTTCCAAATCTGCTTATATCGACTTCGTAATTGCCCGAATTAAATTCTTTCACATCTATCAATTTGATAAAATAGAGACCGTCCAAAGTTTGATAATCGGTGTACGGCGTGTCGAGTTCCAACGCCGAATAGGCTTCTTCATTGCAAAAATAGAGAGCCACCCCCAAAGATATGCGTTCTTGGTCGGGGGAATATTCAGACGCAAGACCGCCGAAATAAAAATCGAGCGTGACATCATTGATTTCAAAATCGGTGTGGTCGCTTTTCACAGCGCTCATGAGCGACGGCAACCGTCCGCCACGGTCAAATCCGATTTCAAGCGCACTCGGATTACCGCAAGCTGAAAAAAAGTATAACGATAATGTTATTGCGATTATGCTCCATAACAATTTTTGCAACGAATGCGAATTTAATCAATATTTTTGCCTATCAACTTTTCGTCGATGCAGGGATTGATATATCTATCTTTTTTCTTTTTACGAAGATATCTGATCGCCTTTTGGGGACACCGATGATAGCAACCGAGACACGCGACGCAAGCATTGCCGAATGTGATTTTTCCATTCTCCATAGAAATATTCTGCGCAGGGCATAGCCCGATGCATTTCCCGCACCCGATGCAATCTTCCGAAACCCAAAACCGTTCCCCGATCAAATGCCAATTTGCCTTGTTCTTGTAATAAATCTTTTCTTTTGTCTTTTTCTTTCTCGGAAGTGTAGGTTCGTCGCAAGTGATTTTTGAAATGACCCTATCAATACGTTTATCGGCACTATTAAGTACACGCTTTAAGTAAAATTTCGGCACGGTAAATGTGAGCGTATAATTTTCGGGCATTTTTAACGCAAAAATGCCTTTCACGTTCAGTCCTTTTTGACGGGAATACGCATACACGAAATAATCCGCGCCGCCGACCATACCGCCATAGTTGAGGACAATAAACAACTCTCTCTCATTGTCAAGGCGAGGCAAAAAATCATAAACGTGAACAGGCAGACCAGAGGAATAAATAGGCGATACGACAATGATTTTGTCAAACTCGTTACCATTCCCCATATATGTAGGGATATAGATGATTTTGCCGCCCATTTTTTCGCGGATTTTTTGAGAAATATACAGGCTGTTGCCCGTCGCGCTGAAATAAAATATTCCTGTCATACGATGATGATTTTCTCCGTGAAATTGAAATTATTTCTTCCACAAGACAAGTTCATAGATGTTACTTTTCCATATCTTGAACAAGGCAGTATTTCCATGTACAAATATATCTTCTGCCGCCGAACTCTGCGTAGTCCGACATATATTGCTCGCGGCAGGCCTCTTCCAATGCTCCGTCGGGTAAGAGGCGATATGCCGCCTCGAATGCTGAAAGGTCGCTTTCCCAAATCTGCTTACATCGACTTCGTATTTGTCCGAATTAAACTCTTCCGTACTGATAATTTTGATAAAATAGAGACCGTCCAAAGTTTGATAATCGCTGTACGGCGTGTCAAGTTCCAACGCCGAATAGGCTTCTTCATTGCAAAAATAGAGGGCGAACCCCACAGATATGTGTTCGTGGTCGGGGGGATATTCATCCGCAAGACCGCCAAAATAAAAATCGAGTGTGACATCATTGATTTCAAAATCGGTGTGGTCGCTTTTCACAGCGCTCATGAGCGACGGCAACCGTCCGCCACGGTCAAATCCGATTTCAAGCGCACTCGGATTACCGCAAGCTGAAAAAAAGTATAACGATAATGTTATTGCGATTATGCTCCATAACAATTTTTGCAACGAATGCGAATATTTCATTGAAATTCCCTCGCAAATTTCCGTCTACCTAATTATACCATAAGCACGGAATAAAATCAAGCCCAAACGGGGTAAAAAATCAAGATAGCGCTTTGGCGGGTGCTTGGGCTTTAACGAGCGCGCCGCTAAAGGCGCAACTCCTGTCGACCGCACCAAAATACGGGGCACACTGTTGTATGCCCCGTATTTTGGTATGTTGGTGCCATTCTAATCAAACGCCACCCCTTCCGTCGCCATTGGCGACACCCTCCCTTCAAGGGGCGGGCAAGGAGTAAGCGGTTCGGGAGACAATTTCCATGTGCCATAACAAAAGTACTTGACGGGGGCGGCGGTTTATGGTATGATTTTCTCGCTATGAACATCGAAGAACTGACGGAAATCGTAAAACTTGTCCATTTGCGGCGCATTCAAAAGGCGCTGAAATAAGCGGGATTTTTCGACTGCCAAAAGCACAAGGAGCTGAAGCATGCCTCGCTCTACGAGATTGCAATCGCGCCCTATAAGAAGACGGATGACTTTCCCGACGGGAAAGGAAACGAGTACAACGGCAATCTCTGCCGCGACGTGAAGGGCTATGAACAGTATCAATTTGCGCTTGTGCAGCTGCTTGCCCCCTTCAGAAGGGCTGTGAGGACCTCTCCACAAAGAAAATGCTCATCTACGCGCACAAAATCGGGGAGTAACCGCCCCCTGCGCTAAAAAATTCCAAGAAAATATGCGTGCAGTTTGCACGCATTTATGTTATAATACAGATATGCTCATCAATGTCGGTCTGCGAACGGATATCGTATGGTTTTACAGTGAATGGCTCTTCAACCGCTTTCGCGAAGGGTTTGTCTACTCACGCAATCCCCTCTTCCCGACCCGCGTGATGAAGTATGACCTCGCCCCCGACCGGGTGGATGCCGTGCTCTTCTGCTCCAAGAATTATGCGCCCGCGCTCCCCCGTCTTGCAGAGATTACGGACAGCTACCGCACCCTCTTCCACGCCACCGTGAACGGCTATGGGCCCGACCTCGAACCCAACACGCCTCCCCTTCCGGAGCGCCTTACAACAATCAGAGACCTCTCCGCCCTTGTTGGACGGGAAAAGATTTTCTGGCGGTACGACCCCGTCATCGTCACGCCGCGCTATGACGCGAGCTACCACATCGAGATGTTCAAGGCGCTTGCCGAGTGCATTTCCCCCTATGTTTCGGGCTGTATCGTCAACTTTGTGGATGTCTTTATCCGCCTGAGTACAAACATTCCCGACTACATTCAACTTTCAAAGTCCGAAAAGAGACAAATTTTTGCGGCCTTTTCTGAGATTGCGGCAAAGCACAATCTCCCCTTAAGAAGCTGTGCGATGAGCGGAGACCTCGGCCTTCCGCACGGGGGCTGTGTGACGCTCTCCGACATTGCGATTGCCAATAAGTGCCGCTTCCGAGACGTTCGGCACATCGGAAACCAGCGGCTGTGCGCCTGCATCGAGAGCAGGGACATCGGCTGGTACGACAGCTGTCCCGCCGAATGCCGCTATTGCAACGCGGTGCGCCTCGAAAACACCGCGGAGAACGTCGCCCGCCATGACCCGACCTCTCCCCTTCTCATCGGCACCCTCCGTGAGACGGACACCCTGCTTTCGAGCCGTCAGGAGAGCTACCTCGTGCCGTCAGACGGGCAAATTTCCTTCTTTGACTGAAAAGCCGCTCCCACGGGAGCGGTTTTACTTTTGAAATTTTGCGAGGAAGAACCCCTCGTAGCGCGCGTCGGGACAGATGCAGACGGTGCCCGCGGGCGAAGGAAGGGTGGGTGCGCCGTCGGGCGCGGAGATGGGAACGAGGGCTGCCCCCGTCGCCTTGGCGAAGCGGAGCGCCTGCTCGCCGTCCTCCTCCATGAGAACCGAACAAGTGGAATAGACGAGCGTGCCGCCCTTTTTGAGGAGACGGTACGCCTTTTTCAGCAATTTTTCCTGCCGCGCGACGCATTTTTTGAGAAATTCCTCAGCAAAACGGACGGGCAATAGAGAAGAAACCGTCCCGCTACCCGTGCAGGGAGCATCGAGAAGAATCTTGTCGAAGGAGAGAAAATCATCGAGGTCGCACGCGTCCTGCCGCATTGCGAACACCCTGCCCGCGCCCTGCCGCGCGAGGTTGAAGACGAGGCGGTCGTAGCGAATCTTGTCCCGCTCGCAGGCGGTGATGAGCGCCTTGCCCTCGGACAGGGCGAAGAGCTCTGTCGTCTTGCCGCCGGGGGCAGCCGTCATGTCGAGGATGCTCTCCCCCGCCTTGGGCTCGAGATAGAGGGGCGGGAGCATGGAGGAAAGGCTCTGCAGATAGATTTTTCCCTCGCGAAAGAGATTTGTCTCGGAAATTCGGGATTCCGTGAGCCCGCGCACGGTGAGGGCGGCGGAGTACCAAGGGTGGATTTCCACCTCGCCGCCGAGCGATTGCAGCGCCGCAATGACCTCCCCGACGTCCGCTTTCAGGGAATTGACGCGCAAAGAAACGGGGCGTTCCGCAGAATACCCCGTCAAAATGCGTGCATGCTCCGCGCCATACTGCGCGGAAAGATGAGAGATGAGCTCGTTCATCCGATGAGGTTGAGCCAAGCCTTGATTTCGCTCTCGTCCGTCTTCTGAATGTTGCCGTCGAATTTGACGTTGAGGACGGGGCCGAGGTCGGCGCCGCGCAGGGCGCGCTTGAAATCGCTCGGCGTGTGGCCGAGCCAGCCGCCGTTCGTGGCGAACGGGAACACCCTTCTCCCCTTCCAGTTCTTGCCCGCAAGGAAACTTTTGATGGCGGGCGCGAATGTATACCACCACACGG
The DNA here is from genome assembly GCA_947631925.1 of uncultured Clostridia bacterium. Classification (GTDB taxonomy): domain Bacteria; phylum Bacillota; class Clostridia; order Christensenellales; family Borkfalkiaceae; genus Gallimonas. Next base: position 54,891 of record CANRNE010000012.1, on the reverse strand, counting down.
GCGTCCCGATGAGGATGGTGTCGTACTTGTCGAGGTCAACCCTGTACGGCTTGAGCTGGGGAATATACCCCGTCGTAACTTCCTGCTTGCCGAGACTGACGAGGACGTCATAGTCATCGGGATACGCCTTCACCGTGTGCAGTTCGAGCACGTCGGCTTTGAGCGCGCGGGCAAGTTTGCGTGCAACGGCGCGCGTGTTGCCGCCGAGCGAATAATAGACGACGAGTTTCTTCATATTCCACCTCCGCACGGGAATTAACCCATGTTGGCTTTATTATAACATACTTTTTTGTAAAAGTAAATACGCGGGGGAAATTTTTTTCCGCAATTTTTGCGTTTTTTTCGCTTAAAAGAAGGTCGCGACGGGCTGTTCGGGCGGCTCGGCATAGTCGAGCGCCGTCGCTTTGAGGACGGGCCCCACCTGCCCGTAGATGGGATGATAGGCAAGGTCGATGCGCGCAGTCAGCGTCACCCAGTCCTGTGTCCGAAGAGGAAGCGGGGAGGCATGCAGGCAGACGAGCCCGCTGTATTGGATGTCCGCCTCACAGCAAGTCATGATGTGCCTGCCCACGACGACGGTTCCCGCCTTCATCTTCTTGTCCACGGCGACGAGCCCCTTGAAGCGGACCACCTTGCCGTTGTACTTTTCGGGCGTTTCGACGAGGTCGCGGTAGAAGTAGGCATAATCCCCGTCGCCGATGACGATGACGGGCGCCTCGATGTCGAAGGGAAGCGGGTCGACGATTTCATCGTACTCCGCCCTGCCGCCGAGGTATTCATAGACGATGTTGGGGCGGCGGCTGATTGCCCGCACGATTTTATGGAACTCGAGCTTGTCGAATTCGGGACGGAAGCGGTTGAAGACGACGGTGTCGGCATACTGAATCTTGTCGAAGACGAACTGCCGCATGTTGCGGTTGTATGCAAGGAACGACGTGGCGTCGAAGAATGCCATCACCTGCGCAATCAGCCAGCCGTCGGGCATGGCGTCGAGGAACTTGTCGAAAGTCAGCATGCCGTTGTATTCGAGCACGATGCGCCGCGGGCGGTGAATCTTGTCAATCTCAAGAAGTTTTGCGCCCGTGAGCTCGTCCATGGGAAGGTGCACCGTCACCGAATTTTTTACGGCAAAACGGGAGGAGTCGTATTCCTCCTCCCCCTCTTCGAGCACGAGAAGGAGCGTCTTGGCGCCGTTTTCGTCAAAGCGCTCGTCCTCCATGGTCTCCTGTATGAACTTCGTCTTCCCCGCATCGAGGAATCCGAAGAAGCAAAAGATGGGAACTTCCCGCATGGCTTACCTCAGAAAGAGTTCCTTGAGCGCATTCTCGTCGAGATGACAGCCGATGACGCACAGTCTGCCCGTGACGGTGGCCGCGCCCTCGCGGATGTCCGCCTCCTCGGGGACATAGTCGAAGTGATACCAGACGTCTCCCCCGTCCACGATGCCCTTTGCGCGCAGAATCTGCCCGTATTTGCCCGTGGCGAGCGCATCGAGGAGATGCTCGAGGTCGGATTTTGTAAACGTCTTGGAAGTCTCCGTGCCCCAGCTCGAAAAGACTTCGTCGGCGTGGTGATGATGATGGCACTCGCAGTCGGGGTCGTCGCACTCCCCTTCCCCGTGATGATGGTGATGTTCGTGCTCATCATCATCGTCATCATCATCGTCGTCATCGTCATGATGATGGTGGTGATGACAGCATTCGTCGTCGTCATCGTCATGATGGTGATGGTGATGTTCGTGCTCGTCGTGCGCCTCTTCGGCGAGGCGGGCAAGTTCGGCGGCGAGGCTCTCCGTCTGCTGCATCGCAGAGAGAAGGTCTCCCCCCGTCAGTTTGTCCCAATCCGTCGTGACGACGGTGACGGCGGTATGCGCACGGAGCAATTCCACGGCCTCGGCGGTCTTAGCGGCATCCGAGGTGTGGGAGAGCACGATACAGCTCGCATTTTCCACCTGATCGAGGAAGAATTCGCCGAAATTCTTGAGATACACCTTGCACTTTTTGGCATCGACGACGGTGCAGAAGGCGTTGAGGCAGCTGTTCGGGACGGCGGCGCGCTGAACGGCCTTGATGACGTCGGAGAGCTTGCCCACGCCCGAGGGCTCGATGACGATGCGGTCGGGAGAGAAGCGGGCGGCGACTTCCTTGAGCGCCTTGGAGAAATCCCCCACGAGGGAGCAGCAGATACAGCCCGAGTTCATCTCGGTAATCTGAATGCCCGCATCCTGCAAAAATCCGCCGTCTACGCCGATTTCGCCGAACTCGTTTTCGATGAGCACGACCTGTTCGCCCTTGTAGGCCTCGCGGATGAGTTTTTTGATGAGCGTCGTCTTTCCCGCGCCCAAAAAGCCCGAAATAATGTCGATTTTTGTCATAATTCCCTCAAAGATTCGCCCGCCGCAAGGTCTGCGGCGGAGCGGTTTCTTATCTTATACCACAATTTTCTGTCTTTCAAACAACTTAAAATGCCCAATTTCCATTCTTGAAGATGGGAACGCGCTCGCCCGACTTCGTGACGCCGACGATGTCGAGGTCCTTGGCGCCAATCATGAAGTCGACGTGGATGAGGCTGTCGTTGATGCCCTTCTCGTGAATTTCCTCGTTGGACATGGACTCGTAGCCGCGCAGACACTCGTTGAATCCCCTCCCGAGGGCGAGATGGCAGCTCGCGTTCTCGTCGAAGAGGGTGTTGTAGAAGAGGATGCCCGTGTTGTTGATGGGGCTGTCATAGGGAATGAGCGCGACTTCGCCGAGGCGGCTTGCGCCCTCGTCCATCGAAATCATCTTTTCAAGAAGCGCCTGATTCTTCTTCGCCTTGACTTCGACGACTTTTCCGCCCTCGAAGCGCACCGAGAAGTCCTCGATGAGCTCGCCCTGATAGGAGAGCGGCTTGGTGGAATAGACGATGCCGTCTGCGTCCCCCGCCTTGGGAGAGATGAAAATCTCCTCGGAGGGAATGTTGGGATTGAAGACGTTGCCCTTGAGGGTCTCCTCGCTGCCGCCGCAGAAACGGCTGTTTTCGATGAGCCCGACGCGGAAATCGGTGCCGTTGGAGGACTTATACTCGAGGGAGACGAGCTTCAAGCGGTTGAGATAGTCGCATTTCGCGGCAAGTTCGTCGTTGTGGAACATCCAGTCGCGGACGGGGTCGGCGCCGTCGGCGCGAGCGGCCTTCAGAATGGCGTCCCAGAGGGCGTCGACTGCGGTGTTGCCGAGTTTGAGGTCGGGGAAGACCTTTCTCGCCCAAGCTTTCCCGGGGACGGCGGCGATGCACCACTGATATTTGTTCTCCATGCGGTCACGATACGGCTTGATGACCTTCGTGCGCGACGTGCGGACGGCGGTGAATTTCTCCTGATCGATGCCGGCGAGCCCGTCGGGATCCTCGGATTCGAGGTAGAGCATGGCGGGAAGTTCCTTCGTGCGAAGTTCGAGCTTCTCGAGCTCCCACTTTTCGAAGTTTTCGAGCGTCTCCTGCTTCTGATAGCGGTAGTGAATGGGAAGAAGAGCGTCATGCGACCACTCCACCGTCACCTTCCCCGCACCCGCGCGGTACAATTCCTCTACGACCATCTCGACAAATTCGGGCTGGTCGAGCTCCGCTTGCACGACGACCCACTGTCCGCGGCGGACGTTGATGCCGGTCTTTGCGAGAAGTTTTGCATATCTGCGCATCTGCAGCTTGTTCATGGTTCACCTCATTTCAAATTTGATATTTTCTATTTTTCGCCGCAAAAGACGGATTTTAACCCGAAAAAAGCGGCATTTCGACCGTTTTGCGAAGTACTATGTCAGATATAGTACTATGTTCCCGCCCTCTAATGTGCGTTTCATGTCGATGACGCGCTGGTTGGAGGAGCCGCGGAATTTGAGACGGATGTCCTTGAGCGCCTCGACAAAGGGTCCGTCCACCAAGACATCGATATAGGAGAGGAGCTCCCCCGTCGCCTCGCAGTTCGCCTGAGGCTCCTTCAGGCGCCCCCCCTCATAGGTATAACCCGTGTAGCACCAGATAGACTTCTCGGGAAAGCGCGCGCGGACATTTTTGAGAAAGGGAAGCAACCCGCGCTGATTGGCGGGCTCCATGGGGTCTCCCCCGAGCAGGGACAGCCCTGCGATATAGTCGGGCGAAAGCGCCTCCATGACTTCCTCCTCCGCCGCGCCGTCAAAGGGCCTCCCGTAGTGAAAATCCCAAGCGATGCTGTTGAAGCAGTTCTTGCAATGGCGCGTACAGCCCGAAACGAAGAGGGAGACACGTACCCCCTCTCCGTTTGCAATGTCTGTCTTTTTGAGTTCGGCGATGTTCATTACAGGTGAAGCACCCTGTCCTTAATCTCCTGCGTTCTGCCCTGATTCCAGTACTGCGTTCCGATGTAACCGCAGGTGCGGCGGGCGACGTTCATCTTGCTCTGGTCGCGGTTGTGGCAATGCGGGCACTCCCAGAGGAGCTTTCCGTCGGATTCCACTATCTGAATCTCCCCGTCGTAGCCGCAGACCTGACAGTAGTCGCTCTTGGTGTTGAGCTCCGCATACATGATGTTGTCATAGATGTACTGCATGACGGCGATGACTGCGGGGATGTTGTCCTGCATGTTGGGGACTTCCACATAGGAGATGGCGCCGCCGGGCGAGAGCTGCTGGAACTCGCTCTCGAATTTGAGTTTGGTGAAAGCGTCAATCTGCTCCGTCACGTGGACGTGATAGCTGTTGGTGATGTAGTTCTTGTCGGTGACGCCCGGGATGATGCCGAAGCGCTGTTGCAGGCACTTCGCAAATTTATACGTCGTGCTCTCGAGCGGGGTGCCGTACAGCGAGAAGTCGATGTTGTGCTTGGCCTTCCACTCCTTGCACTTGTCGTTCATGTGCTGCATGACGGCAAGCGCGAAAGGCTTTGCGCTCTCGTCGGTGTGCGATTTGCCCGTCATGTATTTGACGCATTCGTAGAGGCCCGCATAGCCGAGCGAGATGGTGGAATAGCCGCCGTAGAGCAATTTATCGATTTTTTCGCCCTTTTCGAGGCGGGCGAGCGCACCGTACTGCCAAAGGATGGGCGCGGCATCCGAGAGAGTCCCCTTCAGCCTGTTGTGGCGGTACATGAGGGCGCGGTAGCAGAGGTCGAGCCGCTCGTCGAAGATGCGCCAGAAATCCTCTTCGTTGCCCTTGGAGGAGAGCGCGACATCGACGAGGTTGATGGTCACGACGCCCTGATTGAATCTCCCGTAATACTTGGGTTTGCCGTTCTCGTCGAGGTAGGGCGTGAGAAAGCTGCGGCAGCCCATGCAGGTGTAGCAATGCCCCTCGCCCTTCTTGTCCACCTTGTACTCGAGCATCTTCTTTTCGGAGATGTAGTCGGGCACCATGCGCTTTGCGGTGCAGCGCGCCGCGAGCTCGGTGAGGTAGAAATACTTGGTCCCCTCGCGCACATTGCTCTCCTCGAGCACATAGATGAGCTTGGGGAAGGCGGGAGTGACCCAGACGCCCGCTTCGTTCTTGACGCCCTGAATGCGCTGGTTGAGCGTCTCCTCGATAATCATCGCAAGGTCGTCCCGCTCGCGCTCGTTGCGCGCCTCGCCGAGGTACATGAAGACGGTGACGAAGGGAGCCTGTCCGTTGGTGGTGAGAAGGGTGACGACCTGATACTGGATGGTCTGAATGCCCTTTCTGATCTCCTCGCGCAGGCGTTTTTCGGCGATTTCCTCGATTTTCTGCGTGTCGGTGATGCCGATGTCGGCAAGCTCCTCGGTGACGTCGGCGCGAATCTTCTGACGGCTGATGTCCACGAAGGGCGCAAGATGGGTGAGCGAGATGCTCTGTCCGCCGTACTGGTTGGAGGCGACTTGCGCGATAATCTGCGTGGCGATGTTGCATGCCGTGGAGAAGGAATGCGGCTTCTCGATGAAGGTCCCCGAGATGACGGTGCCGTTTTGCAGCATGTCCTCAAGATTGACGAGGTCGCAGTTGTGCATGTGCTGGGCGAAGTAATCCGCATCGTGGAAATGGATGAGGCCTGCGTCGTGGGCGGCGACGATGTCGGGGGGCAGCAGGATGCGGCGCGTGAGGTCCTTGGAGACCTCGCCCGCCATGTAGTCGCGCTGGACGGAGTTGACAGTGGGATTCTTGTTGGAATTCTCCTGCTTGACTTCCTCATTGTTGCACTCGATGAGGGTGAGAATGCGCTCATCCGTCGTGTTCGACTTTCTCGCAAGCATCCGCGAATAGCGGTAGGTAATGTACTTGCGCGCAACGGCAAACGCCTTCTGGTCCATAATCTGGTTCTCGACGAAATCCTGAATCTCCTCGACGCCGACGGCGCGGTTGAGGTCCTTCGCGCGCTCCGTCACTTTCTTGGCGATGAGGGAAATCTGCTTCTCGGTGAGGCGGTCGCTCTCTTCCACTTCGTCGTTCGCCTTGCGGATTGCATTGAGGATTTTATTGAGGTCGAAAGCCACTTCGGCTCCGTTGCGTTTGATGATTTTCATGGTGTTCTCCTTTGCTCATGTCCCCTGCCGCGCCCTTTCCCCCTGCGGCGAGGAAAAAATCGTCCCCTCGAAAGGGAACAGGAATATTATAGCAAGAAGCGTTTTGTTTGTCAAGGGTTTTGGCACAATATTTTGATAAAAAATTTCGCGACCACCACTATATCTTGTGGTTATCGCGAAATATGGCGAATTATGAGCGTGAAACGCAGGGCGCATAGCGTTACACAAGATTTCCAAAGAAATTTTGATTTTCCCGCGGAAGCAGGCAACAAAAATTTTCAGACGAAATCAGAATTCGGTCACGTCGAGTCCCGCGTAAATTTCCTCGTATTTTTTCACTGCGAAGGGTGCGCTTCCGAGGACGGTGACTGCGGCAGTTCCCGCGGCGACGCCCGCGCGCAGAATTTCGGGAAGGGTCGCTCCCTCCTCCATCGCAACGGCAGCGGCCGCGACCATCGCATCCCCCGCCCCCACCGTGGAGTTGACTGCGACGTTGATGCTCTTGCAGTAGTAGGCGCGGGAACCGTCGGTGATGACGGCGCCGTCCGAGCCGAGGGAGAGCAGCACCTTGCTTGCGCCGCGCTCGATGAGTTCGCGGCAGGCGGAGAGCATCTCCTCGCGGCTTCTTATCTCCCGTCCGAGGGAGAGTTCGAGCTCCGCGCGGTTGGGTTTGACGAGGTCCACTCCCGCCCCGAGTGCGGCGAAGAGCTTGGCGCCCTCGGTGTCCGCAATGCGCAGGGAGTTGGGGGCCACCGCCTCGAAGACCTTCTGATAGAAGGAAGAATCCGTGCCGCGGGGCAGGCCGCCCGAAATGACTGTGACCGCCGCGCCCTTCGAAAGGCGCGTGACTTCCTCCAAAAGTTCGTTGAATGCCTCGCTCCGCACGCTGTAGCCGACGTCGTTAATCTCGGTGAGCATGGAGCGCTTGTCGATAATCTTATAGTTCTCGCGCACGCGCCCGTTATTCCATATAAAGGAATAGGAGACCCCCTCGCGGTCGAGCTCGCGTTCGAACATCGCGCCGTTCTCGCGGTACATAAATCCCGTCGCGAACGCCTCCGCCCCGAGCTGCCGCACGCCGACGGCGACGTTGAGCGCCTTCCCCGAGTACGTGATGGCCTTACTCTTGACGGCATTCGACCGCCCGACGTTGAGGCTGTCCACCTCGACGGTGATGTCGATACTCGGACTCATGCAAACGGTTAAAATCATCTCGCTCCTCTCGGCATATGCCGTTTCCCGAAAAACGGGGTGACGGATTCGTCACCCCTCGCTATTATAGTATCATATCTTGGGCGGAAATTCAAGACCTTTTGGGAAAAAAGACGGAAAATTCCCGAAATTACATGGAAATCATCTGCAAGGTCTCATAGAGTTCGTAGTTGAACTTCTTTTTCATGGAGACGGCCTCGATGATGTCCATGTCGATAATCTCGTTGCGGTGAATTCCGACGACGCGGTTGCCGATGCCGTCCTTGAGGAGGCGCACCGCCTTGTTGCCGAACTGTGCCGCGAGCATGCGGTCCGCCATCGAGGGAGAGCCGCCGCGCTGGACGTGCCCGATGTTGGTGGCGCGCACCGTGTGTTCGGTGACTTGCTGGAGCTGTGCCGTGAACGCGTCCGCGCTCATGACACCTTCGGCGATGACAATGATGTTGGAATGCTTGCCGTTCTTGCGGGAACGGTTGATGCGCATGACGACATCCTCCAAGTCATAGGGAATTTCGGGGACGATGATAATCTCCGCGCCCGAGGTGATGCCCGCATACAGGGCGATGTCGCCGCAGTGCCGTCCCATGACTTCCACGACGGAGATGCGCTCGTGGGAGTCCATCGTGTCACGGAGTTTGTTGATGTTCTCGATGCAGGTATTGACCGCCGTGTCGAACCCAAGGGTGTAATCGGTGTATTCGAGGTCGTTGTCGATGGTGCCCGGGATACCGATTGTGGGAATCCCGAAGTTTTCGGTGAGGCATTTCGCGCCGCGGAAGGAGCCGTCCCCGCCGATGACGACGAGACCTTCGATGCCGTGCTTTTCGAGCGTCGAGACCGCTTTTTGCTGTCCCTCGGGCTGAAGCATGTCGAGGCAGCGCGCCGTGCGGAGCATGGTTCCCCCGCGGTGGACGATGTTGGAGACGCTGCGCATGCTCATCGGGACGGTGAGATCGTCAATGAGGCCCTGATAGCCGCGCTCGATGCCGACGACCTCCATTCCGAAGTAGATGGCGGTGCGCACGACGGCACGGATGGCCGCGTTCATGCCCGGGGCATCTCCCCCACTCGTCAAAAGTCCGATTTTTTTCATACATTCCTCCGATGCCGCGCAAATGCGCAGCGGTATTGCGAAACAATATTATAGCAGATTCCACGCCAAAAAGAAAACGATTCGGCGGGAAATTTTTGTATTTCCGCCAAAAATTTTACAGGAGTTTGATGGCCTCGGGCGGAAGATAGGTGCGAAGTTCGGCGATGAGGGCGCGGGAGGTGTTGACGGCGTAGCGAAACCGCTTCCCGCCGTGCAGGATGTTGCACTGCGTCGTGCCCGCATATTCGCCGAGCAATTCGATGAGCTCGTCGAAGTCCGCGTCGGAGATGGCGCGCGCGTCCAGCCAGAGCACCTGCTCCGCGGGCGCCCTTTGCGTTTCGGTCTTCTCTTCGGGCGGGACAAATTCCGTGAAGGAGTCCACGATGATGACGGGGAGCTTTTCGGGCTCAATGTCAATCTTTCCCGTGACGGTGACGACGGCGTCCTTCTTGAGGAAGGTGCGCGCCCGCTCGAAGATGCGGGGGAAGGCGAGGCATTCGACGCTCCCGTAGAGGTCTTCGACGGTCGCAAACGCCATCGCGGAGCCCGACTTGGTGTTCAGACGCTTGACGGAGGCGACAATTCCCCCCATCGTGACGGGGTCGCCGTTTTTGATGCGCATGTAGGTGCGCTCCTTGGTCTCGGGGTCCTCTTCGAAGTCGGCGAGCATGCCGCAGTGGAAATTCGCGTCGGCAAAATACTTCGCATAGGTGCGGAAGGGATGGCCGCTGACGTAGACGCCGAGCACCGATTTCTCCCGCGAAAGAAGGTCCGCCGTGTCCCACTCGGGAATGTTCGGATAGCTGACTTCGGGCGCACTCTCCTCGATGATGTCGCCGAAGAGGGACATCTGCGCGCTCCCTTTTTGCTTGTCGATGCCGGCGACGCGGCGCATGAGTTCCTCATAGACCGCCTCGTACTGCGAACGGTGCTTGCCGAACCCGTCGAAGGCGCCGCCGTAGATGAGCGCCTCCACCATGCGCTTGTTGACGTACTTGGTACAGCGCATGCAGAAGTCGGCAAAGTCCTTGAAGGCGCCGTTCTTTTCCCGCTCCTCGATGACGGCCTCCATCGCGCCGAGTCCCACGCCGCGCAGGGCGCACAGACCGAAGCGCAGTCCGTTCTGCTCCACCGAGAAGTACGCCTTGGAGCGGTTGACGTCGGGCGGGTAGACGGTGATGTTCTTCTCCTTCATGTACACGACGTACTTGGAGATTTCATCGATTTTGTCGATGCGGTTGTTGAGAACGCCGGCGAGGAATTCCTTGGGATAGTACTTTTTGAGGTACGCCGTCTGGTAGGTGACGACGGAATATGCCGCGGCGTGCGACTTGTTGAAGGCGTAGGAGGCAAAGCTTTCCATCTGCGCAAACAGCTTTTCCGCGACGTCGGCGGGAATGCCGTGCGCCACGCAGCCCGTGACGGTGCCGATAATCTCCTTCCCCTCCTTGGTGTGCCCGATGACCTGCCCGTAGTTGCCGTGGATGAAGATGTCCTTCTGCTCCATCAGCTCGGAGCGGTGCTTCTTCGCCATCGCGCGGCGGACGAGGTCTGCCTGCCCCAGTGAGTAGCCCGCAAGATTTTGGAAAATCTGCATGACCTGCTCCTGATAGATGATGACGCCGTACGTCTTCTCGAGAATGGGTTTAAGGAGCGGCGTGAGATACTTGATGTTCGCGGGGTCCGCCCTGTTTTTGAGGTAGTCGGGGATGAAATCCATCGGCCCCGGGCGGTAGAGGGAGATGCCCGCGATGAGGTCCTCGAGGCAGTTGGGCTGGAGCTGTTTCATGAACCGCTTCATGCCGCCCTGCTCGAGCTGGAACACCGCGTCGGTGTCCCCGTCCGCGATGAGCTCGTATGCCTTGGGGTCGTCGCACGCCTGATCGAATTCGACGCGCACGCCGTAGTCCTCATAGATGTAGTCGCACGCCTTTTTGATGTCGGTGAGCGTGGTGAGGGCGAGGAAGTCCATCTTCAGCATGCCGATGGATTCCACTTCCTTCATGTCGAACTGCGTGGTGATGTCCTCGCCGTTGCGGGAGAGCGGGACGTTGTCCGCAATCTTCTTGCGGCAGATGACGACGCCCGCCGCGTGCATCGACGTGTTGCGGGGCATGCCCTCGAGCTTTAATCCCATGTCGATGACCCGCTTCAAGGTCTCGTCGCTCTCATAGATTTCGATGAATTCGGAATTCCGCTTGCTCTCCTGATCGTTGAGCCGTTTTACCGCCTCGTCGTGCTTGTCCGCGTCCCCTTCCGTGTCCCGCACCGCCTGTCTGCACGCCTCGAGGTTGAGCCCCAACAGTTCGCGGATGGTAGATTTCCCGTCCATGAGCTTGGTGACGCGGTCGGTCTCCGAATACGGGACGCGCATGACCCGTCCCACGTCCTTGATGACGGCGCGGGAGGCGAGCGTACCGAAGGTGACAATCTGGGCGACGTTCTCGGGGCGGTAGCGCTCCCTCACGTACTCGATGGTCTCCGCCCTTCTCGCGGTGCAGAAGTCGACGTCGAAGTCGGGCATGGAGACGCGGTCGGGGTTGAGGAATCTCTCAAAGAGAAGGTCATAGCGGAGCGGGTCGACGTTGGTGATGCCGATGGCATAGGCGACGATGCTCCCGACGCCCGAACCCCGCCCGGGGCCCACGGGGATATCGTGGAGCCGCGACCAGTTGATGTAGTCCCACACGATGAGGAAGTAATCGGCAAACCCCATCTTGATGATGATTTCGAGCTCGTACTCCGCGCGCTTTCTGATTTCGTCCGTGATGACGGGATAGCGCGAGGGAAGCCTCTCCCATGTGAGGCGGGTGAGAAATTCGGGGGAGGGCGTGCCGTCGTCCGCCGTGTAGAGCGGGATGAGCGACTTGTCATAGACGGGGTCGCCGTTCTCCTTTAAGTTGAAGGGCGTGTCGGTGTCCGAGACTTTATTTGCGATGACGCGGGTGTTTGAGACGGCCTCGGGATAGTCCTTGAAGATTGCCGCCATCTCGTCGCCCGACTTCATGTAGAATTCGTGCGTCTGCATCTTCATGCGCCCCGGGTCGTCGAGGGTGCGCTTGGTCTGGATGCACATGAGGACGTCCTGCATCTCCCAGTCCTCTTTGGAGAGGTAGTGGACGTCGTTGGTGGCGACGAGTTGAATGCCCGTCTCCTTGGAGAGCTTCGCAAGAAGGGGCAGAATCTTCTTCTGCTCGGGAATGCCGTGGTCCTGCATCTCGAGGTAGAAATCCTCCCCGAAGGCCTCCTTCATGGAGAGGGCAAATTGCTTCGCGCCGCTGTAGTCGTCCGCCATGAGAAGGCGCGCCATGCGCCCCGCGAGGCAGGCGGAGAGGCAGATTACCCCCTCCGTGTGCTCCTTGAGCACGGTGTAGTCGATGCGGGGGCGGTAGTAGAATCCGTCGACGAAGGCGAGGCTGTCGAGCTGGACGAGGTTGATATACCCCGTGCGGTTCTTTGCAAGGAGAATGAGGTGGTCGGCGTGCTGTTCATTCTTGACGCGATAGTCGTCCACGACGTAAAATTCACAGCCGATGATGGCCTTTATCCCCTTCTTTTTGCACCGCTCCGCAAATTTGAGAGAGGCATACATGTTGCCGTGGTCGGTGACGGCGACGGTGTCGATTTTGTTTTCGACGCAGTGGCGGACGAGGTCGTCCACCTTGACGGCGCCGTCGAGAAGGCTGTATTCGGTATGTAGATGAAGATGTACGAAATCAGTCATGTTCCCCTGCCAGTTTCATGAGTTTGCGCAGTCTGTGGTTGAGACAGCTCTTGGTGATGTGCAGTCCCTCCGCAAGTTCCGCGAGGGTGCGTTCGGGATGGCTTAACCGTGCCTCGGCGGCCTCCCTTAAGGGCGCGTCGAGGGTTGCGAGAATTCCCTTCTCTTTGAGTTTTCCGAAGGCGACGACCTGCTCCACGCTGGCGATTGCCGCCCTGTCCGCATTGCCCGCCAGACAGTTGGAGGCGCGGTTGGCATAGTTATTTTCGGTGCGCAGCCGCGAGACCTCCTCGAGCCGTGCCCGTGCGGCGCCCGCAGAGGCGACGGCGAGAAAATCGGAGATGGCCTCCCTGCTCTTGAGGTAGACGACATACGCCTCGCCGCGGAGGACGACGCCTGCGGGGATGTGAAACCGACCGAGGAGCGTCTGAAAATCGGCGGCGGCGAGGTCGGCAAAGCCGCAATGAAAGACGACTTCGAGGTGATAGCCCGTCTTCTTGTCCTCGCGGGGAAGGGTACAGCTCCCGCTCCCGAGGAAGGCGCCCGCAAGATATGCCCGCGCACAGCAGTCGGACAAATTGTTCGCGGGACTGTAGTCGGTAATCTCGTCGGCAAATTCCCCTGCGCGCTCCCCGTAGTAGCCGAAGGTGAGCTTGTCCCGCTTGTGACGCTCGTCGCGCACGGCGTGCTCCACCTGCATTTCGACCCCGAAGAGCCCGCGCACGATGCCGAGCAAGAAGTCTGCGATTTGCTCGCTCTCGCTCGTGAAGGAGAAGCCGTCCCGCGCGCTTTCACTGCCGATGCTCCAGCTCCCGCTCGTGTCGAGAAAACCGCTCAAAAGCGCAAGGCGGCAGCAACGCTTTTCATAGACGGCGCGGATGAGGTCCCGCCTGATTTCCGTCGTGAAGTTCACGAATTGCTCCCCCCTATAAATGCTTCTTGTATTCCGCAAAGCGGAAGGCGGGCAGTCTGCCTTCGATGTTGTCTATCTGCGAGAGCGGAATTCCCACCCGCGCAATCTGTTCGGAGGCGAGCAGGCAGTCCCCCACGCGGTCCGCCGTGTGCGCGTCCGAGCCAATCACAAAGCGCACGCCCGTCGCGGCAACGGCAGAGAGTTCTTCATCGGTGAAATGCGTCTTTTTGGCGCTGATTTCGAGGTACGTCCCATAGTCGCGGCAGCACTTTGCGACTTCCACCGCATCCGCCCTCGTCTGAAAGTTGAGATGCGTGATGACGTCGATGGGATTGTTTTGCACGGCGCGGATATACGCCTGCGTCGCGGCGCGGATTTCCCCCTTGGAGGGCTTGATGCGGAGCTTGTCCCGCATCCAGCCACCGAAGCCGAGGCGGACGTCCGAGGGCTTGTCCACGTCGATAAAGACATGAATGCCCGCAAGGTAGAGGTCGAAATTCTCAAAATCCCTCTCCTCGAGGTCGCATTTCCCCGAGACGCCGCGAATGTTGCTCTCGATGCCGACGAGAACTTTTACCCCAGTCTCCGCCTCTGCGGCGCGGCATTCCTCTTTCAAGGGGGGAACGTCCTTTCTCTTCAGTCCGAAGAGAAGATGGGAAAATCCGTGGTCGGTGATTCCGACCGCGGCAAGTCCCCGCTCCTTTGCGGCGCGCGCGTTTTCGAGCACGGTGTTCTTGCCGTGCGAGTAGGGCGTATGGGTGTGATAGTCGGCTGTGAGGTTCAACATGTTAGGGAAGGCGCCGAATCTCCTCGCGGAGCAAAATCCCCGTCTCGGCGAAGACGGTCTGTCTGACAAGTTCGATGAGGGCGGCAACGTCCGATGACGTCGCCCCTTCGGAGAGGATAAAGTTCGCATGCTGCGACGAGACGACTGCCCCGCCGATGCGCCTCTCCTTGAGGCCGCAACGCTCGATGAGGGCGCCCGCGGACTCCCCTTCGGGATTGACGAACACGCAGCCCATGCTTCTCCCCTTGGGAAGGTGTGCCCTGAGATTTCGGTAGTATTCCCGCTCCGCCGCAATCTCCCGCTCGGTTGCAGCAGTCCCCGCAAGGCAGACGCGCGAAATGGCGATTTTCTGCAGAAAAACGCTCGATTTCTCGGAAAATTGACACTCTTTTTGCGGAATGCGCACGAGTTTGCCGTCCAAGAGAGCCTCCGCCCAGACGAGGACGTCGGAGAGATGCCTTCCCCGAACGCCCGCATTCATCGCAGTGGCGCCCCCCACCGACATCGGGATTCCCGTCAGAAAATGCAGTCCCTTGAGATTGCATGCGCAAGCGGCGCGCAGAAGCGACCCGCCCGTGACCCCGGCGTCGGCGATGAGGGTGTTCCCCTCCGCAAAGAGGGAATTCATGCGGGAAAATTTCACGACGACGCCGTGAAACCGTCCGTCCGCGGCGAGCACGTTCGCCCCCGCCCCGAGCAGACAGTACGGGATGTTTGCTTCTTTTAAGAAGCAAGCAAGGGGTGCGAGCTCCCCTCTTTGCGGAAAGGCGGCAACGTCCGCCATGCCGCCGCAGCCGATTGTCGTATGGCGGGCAAAGGAAAAATCGCGGCACAGGGCAAGGCGGGGAAAACGTTCTTTGAGAAGGGCAAACGTGTCCAAACTAATTCTCCTTATATTGTATCATATTCCGTGCGGAAATTCAAATGGTTTTCAGATATTTGTCGAGATTTTTTATGCTGTCCGACGGCGCCCGTGCGGCGAGGTCTGCAAGCGCCTTGCCGTCCGAAAAGAGGGCGGGCGTCTTCGTCCCTTGGGGAAAGTCGGGCGCGAAGAGGCCGATTTCCCCGAGGCGGGCGCGGGTCTCCTCCGAAAGGAGTGCGGCGAGGAACGCGGAAGCGTCTTCCCCCCTTTTCAGCACGGAGACATAGCCGATGAGGTCGGTGTAGGCAAGGAGCGGCTTGGAATAGACGGAAATTTGGCGGGACAAAAAGCGCTGCACGTCCCGCTGCGTGCCGAGCAGATAGCGATATTTCCCGCTTAAAAATCCCGTATATGCGGCGAGCGAGTCCGCCGTCTCCCCCGCAATGCCCGCATACCGTGCCGCGAGCACGGGAAGATTTTTTCCGCCGACGGAGATGACACAGCTCCCCTCCTCTTCGAAATTCTCTGTCAGCGAGAAGAGAAAATATCCGCCCGCATACCACGGGACGGCGAGGCAGTCTTCCCCCACCGTGCCGCCCGCAAAGGAAAAGGGAAGCGGGAGGCTCTTCTCGGCAAAGCAGTCGAGACCCAGCCCGAAGCAGAGCAAATCGGGCGAATTTCCCTCCCGACAAGCCGCCTCTGCGCCGTCGACGGTGTAGTCCGTCACGAGAAAATAGACGCCCTCGCGCTCCTTCTCGACGCGCCGCGCCACACTGCGCAAAAACGCCGTGCGGCTCCCCCTGCCGCCCTCGAACGTGTCGACGTTCCAGACGGTGACAACTCTCGTCGCCGCGGGGGTGTCCTTCCCTAAAGGGAAGAAAAGGACAAATAAGAGAGCGGAAAGAAGGAGAAAAAACGGGAGCAAAAGGCGGATAGCACGCAAAAATTTCATACCCTATTTTATGCCGTAAGTCCGCCCCGTCATGCCCCGAGAACAGTATAAGGGAGGACGAACGAGCGTCCTCCCCGTGTTTTTGCCGTGAAGATGGGCAAAAACTCTATGAAAAGGCGGTCTCCCGCCGCAAGGCAGTTTGCGCAGGATAGAGCCGATTATACAACTTGGGCGGAGCAAAATCGCTCCGCCTTCGCCGCTCAGCGCTTTTGGAAACTGTCGCAGCAGGTGCAGTGCTCGCAGTCGCAGGTATTGCCCACGTGAATCTTGTCGAGTTTGCACTTCATGCCGTCCGAGTTGAAGCGGCATTCGGTGACGCCGCAGGACACGCCGCAATTCATTCCGTCCATAAACTTACCTCCTGCCCATAGTATTCCCCGAATCCGAAAAAATATCTTGACAAACGCAGAGAAAACTGGTACAATACAAAAAAGGAGAAAAACCATGAAAGTTATCCTCAAAGCAGACGTCAAAGGCAGCGGAAAAAAGGGCGACGTCATCGAAGTTTCGGACGGATTTGCCAAGAATTTCCTCTTGAAGCGCGGACTCGCGGAGATTGCAACGGCGAGCGGCGTCAACGAAATCGAGCAGAGAAAGAGCGCGGACGCTTTTCACAAGGCGGAGACCGTTAAGGCGCTCAAGGAGCTCGCCGCCAAGATGAACGGCACGCAGGTGAACGTCCCCATCCGCGTCGGCAAAAACGGAAAGGTGTTCGGCTCGGTGACGACGGACAACATCGCGCAGGCGCTCGCGGAACAGGGCTTCGAAGTAGACAAAAAGAAAATCATCGCAAAAATCGCCTTCCGCTCCCTCGGGTTGTTCGATGCGGAAGTCCGCCTGATGGAGGGCGTGACGGCAAAAATCAAAGTCAACGTCATTCCCCTCGAATAGAGGAATTTTTCCGAGAATACAAGAAAAAACCGCCGAAAGGCGGCTTTTTTGTGCTTTATCGAAGTATTATGTCTGGCATAATACTATGTTAAAACCATTATTTCAACGTTTCCTGTCGTAGTAGGCGTTGAGGTACATCCCCTTGATTTCGGCAAGGAGCGGGTAGCGCGGGTTGGAGCCCGTGCACTGGTCGTCGAAGGCGGCCTCCGTCATTTCGTCGAGCTTTGCGAGGAATTCCTCCTCGGTGAACTTCCCCTCGAGCGCTTCGCGGATGGTCATCGGGAGCCCTATCTCCCGCTTTAAGGCGTCAATTTTTTCGATGAGCGCCTCGACGAGCGCATCGTCGTCCCCTCCCGTAAGGCCGACATAGCGGGCGACGTCCGCATAGCGCGCCTTGCACTGCGGGTAGGCGTACTGCGAGAACGTCCCCATCTTCTCGGGCGCGTCCGCGCTGTTGAAGCGGATGACTTCATCCAAAAGGAGCGCGTTGGCGACGCCGTGGGCGACGTGGAAGTAGGAGCCGAGCTTGTGCGCCATCGAGTGGCAGACGCCGAGGAAGGCATTCGCAAACGCCATCCCCGCCATCGTCGCCGCATTCGCCATCCCCTCCCGCGCCGCGGGGTCGGAAGCGCCGCTGTGATAGGCACGCGGCAGGAATTCGAAAATCATCCGCGCGGCTTCCTTGGCAAGTCCGTCGGTGTAGGGCGTCGCCATGACGGAGGCAATCGCCTCGAGCGCGTGGCTCAAAGCGTCGATGCCGGATGCCGCAGTCAATCCCTTGGGGATGCTCAGCATGAGGTCGGCGTCCACAATTGCCATGTCTGGCATGAGTTCGTAGTCGGCGATGGGATATTTGGTGCCCGTCTTCTCGTCTGTGATTACCGCAAACGGCGTGACTTCGCTCCCCGTGCCGGCTGTCGTGGGAATTGCGACAAATGTCGCCTTGTCGCCTAAATGCGGGAAGCGGTAGATGCGTTTTCTGATATCGGAGAAGCGCATCGCCATGTCCTCGAAGCTGACTTCGGGGTGTTCGTAGAGCACCCACATAATCTTCGCCGCGTCCATGGGAGAGCCTCCGCCGACGGCGATGATGACGTCGGGAGAAAGGCTTCTCAGCTGTTTGACGCCCTCTTCGGCGCAGGCGAGCGTGGGGTCTGGCGTCACGTCAAAGAACGTGGCGTGCTCGATGCCCATTCCGTCGAGAACGGAGGTGATTTTTTTCGTGAATCCGCTCTCGAAGAGGAATTTGTCGGTGACGACAAAGGCGCGCTTCTTGCCGCTGTCACCCAGCTCTTTGAGGGCGGTCTCCAGACAGCCGCGCTTGAAGTAAATTTTTTCGGGCGCTCTGAACCAAAGCATATTTTCCTTCCTTTCCGCAATCGTTTTGATGTTGAGAAGATGCTTGACCCCGACGTTCTCGGAGACGGAGTTGCCGCCCCACGAGCCACAGCCGAGGGTGAGCGAAGGCGGGCTCTTGAAGTTGTACAAGTCACCGATTCCGCCGTGCGACGAGGGCGTGTTGACGACGATGCGGCAGGTCTTTAAGACGGAGCTGAAGTACGCGAGCTTCTCCCGTCCCTTCGTCACGTCCAAAAAGATGGAGGACGTATGCCCGAGGCCGCCGTCGCGCACCAGCCTGTCGGCTTTTGCGACCGCGTCCTTGAAGTCCTTGGCGCGGTACATCGCAAGCACGGGCGAGAGTTTTTCGTGGGCGAAGGGCTCGGAGATATTCACGCTCGTCACCTCTCCGACGAGCACGCGCGTGCCCTCGGGGACGCAAAATCCCGCCATATCCGCAATTTTGCAGGCGGGCTGCCCGACGATGCGGGAGTTGAGCGCGCCGTTGACGAACATCGTCTTGCGCAAAAGCTGGGTCTCCTCCGCCGTCGTGAGATACGCCCCGCGCAGGCGCAGTTCCTCTTTGAAGGCCTCATAGATGTCGTCGAGCACGATGACGGCCTGTTCGGAGGCGCAAATCATGCCGTTGTCGAAGGTCTTGGAGTGCAGAACGGAGGAGACGGCGAGGCGGATATCCGCAGTACTGTCGATGACGGCGGGAACATTGCCCGCCCCCACGCCGAGCGCGGGCTTTCCCGAAGAATATGCCGCCTTGACCATCCCCGGGCCGCCCGTTGCGAGGATGAGGTCGGCTTCGTGCATGACGGTCGCCGAGAGCGGAACGGTGGGATCGTCAATCCAGCCGATGATGTCCTCGGGCGCGCCGGCCTCCACCGCGGCTTCGAGCACAATCTTTGCCGCCTCGATGGTGCTCCTCTTCGCCCGCGGGTGCGGGGAAATAATGAGCCCGTTGCGCGTCTTCAGGCAGATGAGACACTTGAAAATCGCCGTGGACGTGGGATTGGTCGTCGGAATAATGGCGGCAATGACGCCGATGGGCTCCGCAATGCGGGTATACCCCGCCGATTCGTCCTGTTCGATGACGCCGCACGTCTTGGTATCTTTGTAGGCGTTATAAATGTACTCGGACGCGTAGTGGTTCTTGATGACTTTGTCCTCTATGACGCCCATTCCCGTCTCTTCCACCGCAAGTTTTGCAAGCGGAATGCGCGCGCGGTTGGCCGCAAGCGCGGCACGGTAAAAAATTTCGTCCACCTGCTCTTGCGAATACGTCGCAAACTTCTCCTGTGCGGCGCGCACGCGGGCGAGCAACTGCCGCAGGGAATCTTCGTCGGATACTCTGAAATCTTTCACGCCGTGTTCCTCCAAAGAATTGGCTGCCGCCTGTTCGGGCAGCCGAAAAAGCATGCACCCGCCTTGCTGAAACGGGTGCGAACGGGTTACAGCGCTTTGAGCTGCGCTGTGATTTTTTTCTTCATGTCGATGAACTTTTCGAGCTTCGCCCGCTCGTCATCGACGAGCTTTTTGGGCGCCTTCGCAATAAAGTTCTGATTGGCGAGCTTGCTCCCCGCGCGTTCAATCTCTCCCTCCACGCGTTCGAGCTCTTTTTCGAGGCGCGCGCGCTCCGCCGCGAGGTCGACAAGTTCCCCGAGCGGAATGAAGATTTGCGCGATGCCCACGACCTTAGAGACCGTCTTGTCCCCCGCGGCGAGGCCGCTGTCGACAAATTCCACTTCGCTCGCACCCGCGAGGCGCAGAATGGAGCCCTTGTTGACGGTGACGAGCCGCTTTTGGTCGGTGACGAGGAAGAGGTGCACCTTCTTGGCGGGCGGGCAATTGACGGAGACCTTGATGGCGCGCACCGCCTTGATGAGTTCGATGACGCCTTCGAACGCCTTCGCCTCGTCGCGGTATGCCATCTTGGGGTTGTAGCGGGGGAATTCCGCCGTCATGATGCTCCCCTCCGCCGTCGGAAGGTAGCTATATATCTCCTCGGTGACAAAGGGCGCGAAGGGATGCAGAAGTTTGAGGGTGTTTTCGAGAACGAACATCAGGACGCCGAGCGTCTGGCGCTTGCGGACGGGGTCGTCGCCGTACAGCGCGGGCTTGGACAGCTCGATATACCAATCGCAGAAGTCATTCCACGCGAAGTCGACAATCTTGTCCGCGGCGATGCCGAGGTCGTACTTTTTGAGGGCGAGCGTGACTTCCTTGACCGTCGCCATGAGGCGGGAGATAATCCAGCGGTCCGCGGGCTGCAGTTTCACCTGCGAAAGCGGACAGACGTCCGTCCCCTCGGCGTTTAGCAATACGAAGCGGGAGGCGTTCCAAATCTTGTTGATGAAGTTGCGCGACGCCTCCACCTTGCCCTCGGTAAAGCGGGTATCGTTCCCGGGCGCAACTCCCGTCACAAGGGACAGACGGAGGGAATCCGCGCCGTATTTTTCGATGATTTCGAGCGGGTCGATGCCGTTTCCGAGCGATTTGGACATCTTTCTGCCCTGCTCGTCGCGCACGAGGCCGTGAATGAGCACGTCGCGGAACGGGACCTTCCCCGTGTAGCGCAGCCCCGAGAACATCATACGCATGACCCAGAACGGAATGATATCGTACCCCGTGACGAGCACGTCCGTCGGGTAGAAATACTTGAATTCGGGGGTCTCTTCGGGCCAGCCGAGCGTCGAAAACGGCCAGAGCGCGGAGGAGAACCATGTGTCGAGGCAGTCCTCATCCTGTGTAAGGTGCGTACTTCCGCATTTGGGGCAGACGGTGACATCTTCGCGGGAGCAGAGCTCGGCGCCGCAGTCGTCGCAGTACCATACGGGAATGCGGTGCCCCCACCAGAGCTGGCGGGAGATGCACCAGTCGCGGATATTTTCCAGCCAGTTGAAGTAAATTTTGGCAAAGCGGTCGGGCGTGAACTTGGTCTTGTTCTTGACGACCGCATCGATGGCGGGTTTGGCGAGGGGCGCCATTCTCACAAACCACTGTTTGGAGACGAGCGGCTCAATCGTGGAACCGCAGCGGTGGCAGTGTCCCACGTTGTGGGTGTGGGATTCCGCCTTTACGAAGAGCCCGAGCGCCTTCATCTCCTCGACGATGCGCTTTCTCGCCTCGTAGCGGTCGAGGCCTTCGAACTTCCCGCCCTCGGCGTTGATGGTTCCGTCGTCATTCAGGATGCGGATGCTCGCAAGTCCGTGCCGCTGGCCCACGCCGAAGTCGTTGGGGTCGTGCGCGGGGGTGATTTTGACGGCGCCCGTGCCGAAATCGGGGTCGACATAGTCGTCCGCGACGACGGGAATCTTCCTGTCCGTGAGCGGAAGGAGCAAAGTTTTTCCCACGAGGGCGGCATAGCGCGCGTCCTTGGGATTGACGGCGACGGCGGTATCGCCGAGCATGGTCTCGGGGCGGGTCGTCGCGATGACGATCTTCTCGTCCGAGCCCTCCACGGGATAGGCAAAGTACCAGAAATGCCCCGCGTCCTCCGAATAGGCGACCTCCTCGTCGGAGAGCGCCGTCTTGCAGTCCGGACACCAGTTGATGATGCGGCTTCCGCGGTAGATGAGCCCCTTGTCATAGAGGCGGAAGAAGGCCTCCCGCACGGCGCGGGAGCACTGCTCGTCCATCGTGAAGGCGAGGCGGGACCAGTCGCAGGAGGAGCCGAGCTTCTTGAGCTGTTCGACGATTCTGCCGCCGTACTGCTCCTTCCATGCCCAAGCGCGGCGGAGAAATTCTTCCCTGCCGAGTTCTTCCTTCGTCGTCCCCTCCTCGCGGAGTTTTTCGACGATTTTATGTTCGGTCGCCAGCGATGCGTGGTCGACGCCGGGCTGCCAGAGCACGGAATACCCCTGCATGCGCTTGAAGCGGACGACGATGTCCTGCATCGTCTCGTCCATCGCGTGCCCCATGTGGAGCTGCCCCGTGATGTTGGGGGGCGGCATCATGACGGTAAAAGGAACCTTGTCGGGGTCGATTTTTGCCTCAAAACAGCCGTTTTTTTGCCATTTTTCGTAGATTTTATCCTCAAAACTGCGAGGATCGTACTTGGTTTGCATCTCTTTCATGGGAAAATCCTGAATGTGGAATACCGAATCATTATACCTTATTTTTTCGGCGTTGTCAATAAAAGCGCCGCGTTCATAAAATATATTATTCCAAATTTTCAGGAGCAACCTATGAAAAAAATCCTTGCAACTTTGGGAGCGGCGCTCTTCGCCCTCCTTCCCCTCTCCGCCTGCAGCGGAACGGGCGACGGACTTTTCGTCGTCAAACTCAGCGAAGTCACCCACTCGGTGTTCTATGCGCCGATGTACCTTGCCGACTCTCTCGGCTATTTCGAAGAGGAGGGAATCCGCATCGAGCTCACCAACGGCGGCGGTGCGGATACCGTGATGTCCGCCGTGCTCTCGGGCGACTGCGACATCGGATTCTGCGGCCCCGAGGCGGCGCTCTATGTGGCGCTCGGCGGCGCCCGCGACGTCCCCACCGTATTCGGACAGCTCACCAAGCGCGACGGGTCCTTTCTCGTCTCCCGTGAGGATGAGCGCGACACCTTCCAATGGACAGATTTGAAGGGCAAAGAAATCCTCGCGGGGAGGCGGGGCGGCGTGCCCGCGATGACCTTCGAATACGTCCTGCGTCAGAACGGGTTTACGGACAGCGAAATCAATCTCAACTTCGACGTCTCCTTCAACAACATGACTGCTGCCTTCGAAGAAGGCACGGCGCAGTACTGCACGATGTTTGAGCCCACCGCCTCCGAATATCAGGCCGCTGGCAAGGGCTTCATCGTGGCGAGCGTCGGGCAGGCGAGCGGCGAAGTCCCCTACACGAGTTTCATCGCCAAGCAGTCGTGGATTGACAGGCACGAGGACGTTGTGAAGGGCTTCCTTCGCGCCATGCTGAAAGCGATAAAATACGCGCAGACTTCCGACCCAGACACCGTGGCGGAGCATCTCTACAAGGCGTTCCCCGACACCTCGCGCGCCTCCATCGCGACGAGCGTGAAAAGCTATCAGGGCATCGACGCGTGGCAGACGGATATGCAGATGACGCGGGAGAGCTTCGACCGTCTCCAAGACATCATCGACGGCGCGGGCCAGCTTCCCCGCCGTGCGGAGATGGAGCTCATCGTCGACAATTCCTACGCGGAGGAGATTTTTTCCTCGCTCGGCTGAAATCCTCTGGTTTACAGGAAGGAAATTCTTATGAAGAAGGAAATACTGCGGTTTTCGGACGTCACCTATGTCTATCACACCGTGCGGGACGAGACCGTCGCAATCTCCCACCTCTCCTTTTCGGTGGACGAGGGCGAATTCGTGGCGATTATCGGGCCGTCGGGCTGCGGCAAGTCCACCCTTCTCTCCCTCGCGGCGGGACTTCTCACCCCCTCCTCGGGGAGCGTGACGAGCCGCGGGAGCTTCGGCTACATGCTGCAAAAGGACCATCTCTTCCCGTGGAGGACGATTGAGAAGAACATCTTCCTGCCCCTCGAAATCAAGAAAAACACCTCTTCGGAGGGGCGGGAACGGGCCATCGGACTTGCGCAAAAGTACGGGCTCGGGGAATTTTTGAAGAGCTACCCCGCCCAGCTCTCGGGCGGCATGCGCCAGCGCGCCGCGCTCATCCGCACCCTCGCGACCGACCCCGACGTGCTCCTCTTAGACGAACCCTTCTCCGCGCTCGACTATCAGACGCGGCTGTGCGTCACCGAGGACGTGGCAAACATCATCCGCAGCGAAAAAAAGACGGCGCTCCTCATCACGCACGACATCTCGGAGGCCATCTCACTCGCCGACCGCATCCTCGTCCTCTCCCCCCGTCCCGCCCGCGTCTCGCATGCGCATGAGCTCGGATTCGGGGAGACAAATCCCCTGAAGCGCAGGGAGCGCGCCGACTTCTCGACATGGTTCGAAGTACTCTGGAAGGAGCTGAACGCATGAAAACACAAAAGAATTATTCCGAAGAGCATTTGCTCTTTCTCAAAAAACGCAAACGCCACGCCGTGCTCGTATGGGCGCTCCGCATCGGGATACTTGCCCTTCTTCTCGGATTTTGGGAGCTCTCCACCGCGCTCGGCTGGGCGGACGCCTTTCTCGTCAGTTCCCCCTCCCGCATCGCAAAGACGATTGCCTCCCTCTACAATGAGGGAACGCTCTTCTATCACATCGGCACGACGCTGTGGGAAACGCTTGCGGGATTTGCCATCGCCGTCGTGCTCGGCTACGGCATCGCGCTTGCCCTCTGGTGGAGTGAGACGGTAAGAAGCGTCCTCGAGCCCTACATCGTCGTCTTGAACGCCCTCCCCAAGATTGCCCTCGGACCCCTCATCATCATCTGGTTCGGCACGGGGAGCAAGGCCATTCTCTTCATGACGGTGATTGTCGGGCTCATCGTCGCCATCATGCACATGCTATCCGCGTTCATCGCCACGGACAAAAATAAACTTCTCCTCCTCAAGTCGATGGGCGCGAGCAAGTTGCAGATTCTCTTGAAACTTGTCGTTCCGTCCTCGCTCGCGTCCTTCATCTCCATGCTCAAAGTCAACGTCGGCATGGCGTGGATTGGCTCGATTATGGGCGAATACATCGTCTCGCGCGCGGGGCTCGGATACCTCATCGTGTACGGCGGGCAGGTGTTCAAGCTCGACCTTCTGATGACGGCGACGGTAATCCTTGCCCTTCTTGCGGCGGTGATGTACTTTCTCATCGCCCTGCTGGAGAAATTTCTCGTGAAAAATCGCGAAGACTGAAAGAAAGAGCCCCGCAAGTCCCTGCAGCGGATAGAGGCGGGCGACAATGGAAGACAGCCCGAGACGGGACAACATAAAGGCCGCAAGGAGCACCAGCCCCTTTGCGGCTATCTTTTTGCCGCCATAGAGTCCGTCCGCAAGCGAGAGGACGGGATAGAGCGACGCCACGAGGGAGGTGAAAATCGCGGCTACCGCGGCGACCGGGAAGAGCGGGCTCTCTCCGAGCGCGGCAAGATACGGCATCTCCGCTCCCGCCGTTCCCGCCCTCTCCACCCTTCCGAGCACGGCGGCGCTGCACAAAAATACACAGCAAGCCGCAAGAAGAGAAGAGGCGAGCGGCGACTTCATCTCCCGCCCCGCATCCATGAGAACGGGCGCCATGAGAAAGACGTTGAGCCCCGCATACAGCGCGCCGCCCGCATACGCATGCCCGCCGCTTGCGGGCACCCCGCCGAAGACGAGGAGAAAGAGGACGAGCGCGGGCGAGAGAACGGAGTTGACCAAGGAAATTCCGCGCGTGCCGCGGCGGAGCGCAACCGCCGAAAACAGCAGCCCCAACAGGGATGGAAGCGGCCGAAGCGCGAAAAGCAGCGAATCGAGCGCCGCAAGCATGGCAGCGGACGGGATGAAGGCACAGAGCGTGATGAAAATTCTCGCCGCGGGCGCCGCCCTTTTGAAGAGTTTTTCAAGCGTGCCGCGAAATCCCCCGTATTTCTTCCCCAGCCGCAAAAAGAGCATGCACATGCCGCAAAAGAGCACGGAAGATGCGAGCGCGCAAAAGAGCGCGCCCTCCGGCCCGAAGAAAGCGACGAGCTCGGCGCCCGTAATAAATCCCGCGCCGATGGCCCCTCCCACGATGAAACATGCGCCCTGCAGGACTCCCATCGGGCAAATTTATGCCTATTATGCCTGAAATATTACTAAAATTAAGAAAAAAATTCAAAAATTATGTCAGACATAGTACTTCAACTATTGACAAATTCCGCGTTTTATAGTATAATATGGAAAAACAAAGGAGGAACTTGGCATGGACGACGAGAGAGACGGCGCGGAAGTCGAGAGCGTCGGCGCAGAAGAAAAGGAAGAAAAATCCATCAGCGCAGACCTCATCCGCGGTCACATCAACACCATCATCCTGCGTGCGCTCTACGACGGCGACAAGTACGGCTATGAAATTATTGCCGAAATCGAACGCAAGAGCCACGGACAATATTCGCTCAAACAGCCCTCTTTGTACAGCGCGCTCAAGCGGCTGGAAAAGGACGGCTACGTCACTTCCTACTGGGGCGGCTCCGTCGCGGGCGGCAGAAGAAAATACTTCTCGCTCACCGATGAGGGAAGGAGCATTTCCGAGCAAAATCAGTCGGAGTGGGAATATTCCCGCACCGTCATCGACAGCCTGATTTCGGACAAGGATTTCGACTTCAACAACCCCGCCCCCACCCTCGTCAACATGCGCGTGCTACGCAACTCGACTTCCCGCGTGCCGCGGACGGAGGGCGAGGACGACGAACTCGACTACGAGCCCGTCTATGACGACACCCTCGACGTCCAGCGCCTGCAGGCGGAATTCGATGAGAAGAACGCCGCACTCGCCGCCCGTGAGGCAGAACTCGACGAGCGCGCCCGTGCCCTCGACGCCGAAAAGGCGTCCATGGAGGAGCAGGCGGTGAACGTGCAGAATGCAGAGCTCGAGGAGAAAGTCGCAGCGCTGGAGAGCGACAAGGCCGCTTTGGAGGCGGAAAAGGCAGACCTCGAGGCCGAGAAAGCGCGCTTCGAAGAGGAAAAGAAGTCCATCGAAGAGGAGAAGGAGCGGCTCGAACAGCTGCGCGCCGAACAGGAGCGCGGCGCCGAAGAGGATGCCTTGGCCCGCGAAGCGGAGCAGTCCGACCGCGAGGAGAGACTGCGTGCCACTGCCGAGGAAGAGGCCGAGCGCAGAAGACGCCTCGACGAAGAAGAGGCAATGCGCAAGTCCGTTCTCGCCGCCGAAGAGGAGGCCCGCCGCAATGCGCTCACCGCGGAGGAGAACGCCCGTCGCAAGGCCATTGAGGATGAAGAAGCCGCAAGACGCGCCAAGTTGGAGGCTGAAGAGGCAGAGCGCCGTGCTCGGCTCGAGGCGGAGGAAACTTCCCGCCGTGAAGCGCTCTCCCGTCAGGAAGAGCTCAAGCGGGAGGCGGATGCGCGGCATGCGGAAGAGATTCGCGTGCGCGAACAGGAACTCTCCGAGCGTGATGCCTTCTATACCGAGGAGCGCAAACGCTTTGCCGAACTGCTTCGTCAGCGCGACGAGCAGATTGAGGCCGAACGCCGCGCCCATGCGAACGATCTCGCCGCACAGGAGCAGCGTATTCTGCGCGAACAGGAAGCCCTCTTCCGTGAACGGGAGCGCGAACTTCTTCACAGGAACTATCTCGAACTCGTCAGCACCCCTCCCGCACCCGCGGCGCCCGCACAGCCCTACTTCGAGCCCACGCCCGCGCCCGCGCCTGCAGCGCCCGTCAAGGCGCCCGAGGAAGATTATCGCCGCGTCGTGAACAGAATTTATGCCGGCACGGTGGAGAGAGAAACGCCGCCCGTGGAGGCACGTTCCATCGACGGCATCGACTTCAGCGATTTGCGCTCGCGCGCCCAGTATGACGGCATCAAAATCACGACGACGGGCACCAAGCCCGCAAAACGGACGGATGAGGAACCCGAAGAGACCGTCCATAAGGGCAAAGCGCTCTTCTTGAGCGCACTCGTGGTGTTCTGCCTGTGCGTCATCGAGGGCGGAATCCTGCTCGCCGTGCAGAGCCGCTACGCTCTCCCCGTCTATTACCCCTATCTCGTCTGGGCAATCGGCGTCGCGCTCCTGCTCATCACGGGACTTGCCTACGCCAACCACTGGGGAAAACGCTCAATCAGGCGGACCGCACCCATCATGGTGAACGCCCTCGTGCTGTACGCCCTCGCCGTCATCATCACGCTGATTGTTGCGCTGGCGGTCAAAATCGACTTCACGAGCGCATCAGCCATTGCAACCTTCATCGTCGTCCCCATCGTGTTCTTCTTCGGGATTGTCGTCTTCGGAATTTGCTACTACCTCTTGACGAAGCCGACGAGCAAAAAGAAATGATTTTCTCCGACGCCGCAAGGCGTCGGATTTTTTTGTCCGATACGCGCGTTTTTAGTTGACAGGCACCCGTGGATATGGTAAAATAATAGAGCCGTGTGGGGGTATAGCTCAGTTGGTAGAGCGCTTGAATGGCATTCAAGAGGTCACGTGTTCGACTCACGCTATCTCCACCACCTCGGGGGCATAGCTCAGTTGGTTAGAGCGCACGCTTCACATGCGTGAGGTCACAGGTTCGAGTCCTGTTGTCCCCACCAAACGGGAAAGAGAGTTTCGGCTCTCTTTTTTTGTGGAATATAGGAAAAAAGAGAGGCCGAGGCCTCTCTTTTTTGAGGAGATTTTCTCTTACCGCCTGCACGGGGAAACCCCGTGCAGGCTTATCGGTAAGAGGAGGAGAAGGTTAGTCTGCGTTCTTTTTGCGGAAGCCGAAGAAGGCGGCGACGACGGCGATGAGCCAAGCGATTCCGTAGAAGACAAACCCTGTCACGGCTGTGCTCGCGGAGGCGAGGTTGGCCGGTGTCTGCACTTCCTGAATGACGTCTGCGTTGGAGAAGTAGATGAAGCCGAGGCCTTCCACTCTCGTGGCGACGAATTGCAGGAGCGCGAAGATGAGCAGGACTGCAACGAGAATCTTCATGGCGCCGATGACGATGTCGAGCACCTTCCCGACGATGCCTTTGAACTTCAGCGAGGAGAGCACGAGGATGGCCGCCGCAAAGAGAATTGCAATGACGGTCGCCGCAACGAGCGGTTCGCTGGTTCTGCCCTTGAAATAGCCTGCGCTGCCGACATTCACGCCGTAGATGATGGCGCTGATGAGCGCGAAGACAAGGGCCGCAAGCGTGAGCCAATTACCAATCGTCTGTTTCTTGATGAAATTCATATTATTCTTCCTCCTTCTTCTTTTCGGGAAGCAGTTCCGTGACAATCCAAGCCACAGTGGACAGACCGAAGACGATACCGCCGACGATTGCGACTGCATTGATGGCAGCCTCCCACCAAGGGGTGACGCGCGTCGTCGTGATGTTGAGCACTGCGCTGTTGGCGAATGCGTAGAGCTGATACTTGAGGTTCTGACGGGCACGGTTGACAAGCGTTGCGTCGTTCTTGACGGCATCCACAGAGAGATAGCCCCAAGTTGCATCGACGTCGCCGGTTCCGCCGCTGATTGTGCTGTTGTTGCCCTGGAAGTCTGCCATCATCGTGAGTCCCGCCATGATGCAGCCTTCGGGGTTGAAGTAGTACGCGTTGTTCATCATGTCCGTCGTGGCAAGGCCCTTGAAGCCCCACTCGCCGCGGAAGATGCCCATGTTCATGCCGACGTGGTGCGAAGCGTTGATGGCACCGATACGGTTGAAGGCAATCATCATGCCGAGGCCGTCGGCTTCGGTGAATGCACCCTCAAAGCCGCGAAGGTCGGTCTGACGAAGTTTCTGCTCGGTCATGTAGACGCCGACGCCCGAACGCTGATACTCCTGATCGTTGAAGCCGATGTGCTTGGGCCCGACGATGATGCCCTTTTCACGAGAGCCTTTGATGAGCTGCACGCCGAGGACGTTGGTGAGCATCGGGTCTTCGGAGACGTACTCTATGTTTCTCGAATTGTACGGGGTGCGGTGATAGTTCATGCCGCCCGCCCAAACTTCATACCTCTGGGTGAGAAGTCCGGTGTTGCCGAGCAGGATACCCCATCTGTAGGAGAGTTCGGGGTTGAAGCTCGAGCCCATGAGGGACTGGGAGTTGAGTGCGGTACGGAAATCGTCCGTTCTGTCGTCAGGGGTGTTGTTGAGATCGAGGGAAGCGCCGGTAAATCCGGTAGGTCCGTCGTTCTGTCCGACGACAGGCGTTTCGATGTTGTCGAGGGCATCCGACTGGCTGCCGCCGTGCGCGATGGCGCCGATTGCCTGATCGATGGAGATTCTCGCGACGAGCTGGTCCCACATCGGGTCGTCAAGGTACATGACCTGCTGTGCGCCGATATCTGCCCACTTCACGCCGTCGGCGGGAGCTTCCGTTGCGGGCTCGTCCGTCTTGATGGTGTACTGCTCGTTGCGCAGTTCCTTAATCCATTCGTCCTTCTTGGGGCTGTCTGCAAGCGAGTAGCCCTTTCCGTCCTTGATGGTGTTGTAGTTCTTGGGCCACGTGCCGCTCCAATTCTGACGGGAGAGGTAGGTAACCTTGTCGGCGTCGCTCAGATAGTAGTTGATGTCCGCGTTGTCTGCGACGTTGGTAATCTGCGTGTTGGTCTTCGCGGAGACGGAGTAGGTAGAGTCATCGGTGATGCTCTCACTGCCGTTATTCCAAACCTGCACGTTCGTGCCGTCGCCGTCTGCGGTCATGCCGTCTGCCGTGGTCTTGCCGAGGCTGGCGAGGACGTTGTTGACGGCCTCGTGCGCGCCGTTTGCCACCGTGAAGCGATAGTCGCCGCCGTCAAGGATGTAGGTCTTTGCGGTCTTGTAGTCGTAGCTTGCGATGTATTTGGTGGGGATTTCAATCGTCGTGGTGACGGTTGCACCGTGCGCGACTTCCACCTTCTTGGAGTTGAGGAACATAATCGCGGACTTCTCCACGAGGTTGGTTCTGTCATACTCCGTGTACGGCTGGGAGACGTAGAGCTGGACAAGAAACTTGCCGTCTTTGTCGGACTTGTTGGTGACGTCAACCGTCGCGGTGATGACGCCGTCATTGGAGTCCTGTACGTCGATAGCGGTAATCTTCTGCTCATAGTCGAGATAGGAGAGACCGAAGCCGAAGGGATAGGTCATCTCGTTCGCATAGGACCAGCCGCCGCTTGCCGCGTCCCCTTCCGTTGCGTTCTTCGCATTGTAGGAAGGATTGCAGACGGAGTCGAAGTAACGGGTCTCATAGTAGTTGTATCCCGTGTAGATGCCCTCTGCTTCGACGACATAAGTGCTCGCCGCATAGGAGGCGACGCCGCCGAAGGAACCCGTCGTCTCATTGCTGACATCGACGTTCCATCTCGGGTCCTGACCCGCAGTTGTTGCAACAATGGTGTAATCTGCCCAAGTGCTGCCGCCGAAGTTCCGCATTGCAGGAGAGGAAGTCGTCGAAACAGCATAGGTGTCCATGAGGGCGCCCGTGGCGTTGACTTTGCCGGTGAGGACGTTGACGATACCCTTGAACTGATAGTCGTTGGGAACGCCGACATACATGATGCCGTCCACCGCATGTTCACCGCTCACGAGGGGCTGAATCTCCATGGGTACGCAGGTATTGAGCAGGACAATGACTTTGGAGCAGTGCTCTTTCGCAAAATCAACGACGCCAATCTCTTCGGGAGAGAGTGCGAGCGGATTCTGATTGAGCGTGTTGCCCATCGAGTCTCTTGCCACGCCGGGGTAGTAGGTGTTGCCCTCGCCGCCCGGACGCATGAAGGTGACGATACCGATGACGTCATCCGTCAGCTCGTCTGCTGCGGTGTTGAGCGCCTGCAGGGCGGTCGATATGTTTGCGTTGATTTCCGTCGCTTTGTCGCCCGTAACCTCGTACGTCTTGCTCGGGTCGGCTTCTCTGATTTGATAGCCGTTGGGGTCGTAGTCGCCGAGAGAGGTGTTCGGACGGAAGCCGTAAGTCTGCACAACCGTCGAGGGTGCTCCGGGCCAACGTCCCGGCTGTTCGCTCTCGCCCGTCACGACACCGAGAAGGCCGTGCTCGCCGCTGTAGGCATCGGAGACGCCCGAATCGATGGTGATGCCGGCATCTGTCAACGCGCTGACAAGGGTAGCGGCATCGGAGTTTCCGCCACCGGACTTGTAGTTGTTGTAAGAAGCGCCACCGAAGAGCGCGACTTTCGCAGTGGAAGACAGCGGAAGTACGCCATTCGTGTTTTTGAGCAGGACAGCCCCTTCTTCGCCTTGATTGATGGAGAACTCAACGAGTTTCTCTTTGAGTTGCTCCGCCGTATAATCGGCCGAATACTTCGCATCGGCATCCTCTTCCGTGATGTAGCTCTGCGTGCCGAATGCTTCGTCGATTTGGCTGCGATAGTTGTCGGCAATCGACGAGCCGATTACGGCAAGCGTCATGCACGAAGCTGTCACTGCTGCAAGTCCCCGCCAGAGAGGCGTCAACTTTTTGAGTTTCATGAACCTGTTTCCTCCGTTTTGATTTTTTATTTACCGCAGGCGGCGCCGCTCTCCTGCTTCGGCGCGTTCCGCGGCGGATTCCGGATAAGTTGTTTGCATTTTGCGGTTTCCGCAAAATGCAAAAGGGATATCCCTTTTCGGGTTGAAAAAATCTTTCGGTTTCTGACACAATCTCCCGAAGTCGCCATCATCATAGCACCGATTCCAAATCTTGTCAATACGATTCTGAAAAATGATTGCAAAGTTGAAAAACGAGCAAAAATTTTGCCTTAAAAGAGCAAAAACGAGCAGAAATGAGCAAAAATTCCCGCCTCACGTCCTGTGAGGCGGGTGAGAATCTTTAATGTGCACGCGCGCGGGAAGAGATTTCTCCGCTTACGCCCCCTCCTCGGGAGGGGGCAATCATAGCAATTTTGTTACTTCTTGCGGCCGAGCATGCGGCGGACGAAGGGCGGAAGGCGGTCGTCGTCTTCGGCGGGGTCGGGCGTGGGAGCAGGCGCAGGTTCGGGCATCGGAGCGGGGTCGGGAGCGGGAGCGGGTGCCGGTGCGGGCTGGACGGGTGCGCTTCTGCCGAAGAGCAATTCATTGGGAGTACGGCCCGCGTTGGGGTCGGGAACGTTCGCCTGTGCAGCCTTGCGCGCCTCGATGGTATTCAAGACCTCATCCGAGGACGGGAATCCCGTCGCGATGACGGTGACCTCCACTTCGTCGCGAATGCCGGGGTCGACGCAGGCGCCGACGATAATCTGGGCGTTGTAGTCGACGACGCTGTAGACGAGGCTCGCGGCAGTGCGGACTTCGTCCAAGGCGAGGTCGGGACCGCCCACGACATTGATAATGACCCCCGTTGCGCCCTCAATCGTCGTCTCGAGCAAGGGACTGTTGACGGCGAGGCGGACGGCTTCGACGATGCGGTTCTCCCCTTTCGCAACGCCGACACCCATATGGGCGAGGCCCTTGTCCTTGAGGACGGTTCTCACGTCTGCGAAGTCGAGGTTGATGAGTGCGGGCGTGACGATGAGGTCGGCGATGCCGCGGATGCCCTGTTTGAGCACGTCGTCGGCGACGGCGAATGCCTCATTGACGGGCGTCGTCTTGTTGATGACCTCGTTGATGCGCTCGTTGGGAATGATGACGAGGGTGTCGACATATTTGCAGAGATTTTCAATGCCCTTGACGGCGTTGTCCATTCTGCGTCTCCCCTCGAAGTCGAAGGGCTTGGTGACGACGGCGACGGTGAGAATGCGCTTGTCCCGCGCAATCTTTGCGATGACGGGCGCGGCTCCCGTTCCCGTGCCGCCTCCCATTCCCGCCGTGATGAAGAGAAGGTCGGTGCCGTCGATGGCTGCGGTGAGGGCTTCCTTGCTCTCCTCTGCCGCCTCTCTCCCCGTCTCGGGCTCCGCACCTGCGCCGAGGCCCTTGGTGCGTTCCGCGCCGATTTGAATCTTGACGGGCGCTTTATTGCACAGCAAAATCTGCGCGTCGGTGTTGACTGCGATATATTCCGCGCTGGTAATTCCCGCGTCAATCATGCGGTTGATGGCGTTGTTGCCCGCGCCGCCGACGCCGATTACTCTGATTTTGGGAACGCCGCTGGAGACGATTCCCCCGTTTGCATTCTCGGGTGCGGACGGTCCGCGGCCCGTATAATCATCATCATAATACATAATTTA
Organism: uncultured Clostridia bacterium; assembly: GCA_947631925.1. Taxonomy (GTDB): domain Bacteria; phylum Bacillota; class Clostridia; order Christensenellales; family Borkfalkiaceae; genus Gallimonas. Next base: position 20,981 of record CANRNE010000012.1, on the reverse strand, counting down.
ACCTCCGAAGCGATTGATGATGCGGCGGAGTACGCCGCCTTTGCGGTTGTCTTCGTATGCCATATCGGTGAGCGCGATGCGCGAACTCATCGAGGGCTTGTTGTAGTAGGGAAGGTCGGGTTTTACGAGCTCGGTCACGCGGCTGATGCGTTTGGAGATGTGCTCGAGCGCGCCGCGGATTCCCGTAATCCCCTCGCCCGTCACATAGAGCGGCTTGAAATCGAGTTCCCGCCCGTCGCATTCGTCGAGGAAGGCGGAAATCTGTTCGCAGAGGATGTCGAGCCCCTCCTTCACCGTCTCCACAAGCAGACTTGCGTCTATCTCGTAAGATTCGCCGCCGTACGTAAATTCGGTGCGCTGGCCGCCCTTGATGTACAGGTTGGCGCGGTCCAAAAGTTCTGCCGCGGCGTCCACGGGAAGGCCTGTCCGCTCCATGATGAGCCCGACTATCTTGCCGCTTCCCGCCCAGAACGTGCGTTGGGCGAGCACTCCTCCGCCGAGGAGGACGGCAATCGTTGTGGACAGATACCCCGTGTCGAGGAAGAGTGCGTATTCGTCCCTCGTCTCTGCGGGAATGAGATAGGTTGCGGAGGCGAGCGTCGAGGGCAAAAAGCGGAGCTCGAGCTTCATGTCGCGGAAAATTTCCTCAAACGTCCTGACAAAGCTGTCCTCGGCATAGAAGTAAGAGAGCACGCCGCGCAGGGAATTGGAATGCAGTCCGACGGGGTCGACGACGTTGCGGTTGTCCGCCGTGAAGTAAATCATGCTCGACGTGTGGATACAGCGGTAGCCGTCTATCTCCTCGAGGCCGCTCGCGAAGAAGTCGTCAATTTCCTTCTGTCCGATGCGAATCTTCTTGGGGAAACCCGTGAAATGCTCCTTCCGAAGGACGGTGGAAAATCCCCCGGGGACCCCGATGTAGAGCTTTTTCAGCCGTTCGTTGCAGATTTTTTCTGCGGCGCAGACGGCGGAACGGGCGGCATCCGCCAATCCCTCGGGGTCGTAAAATTTGCCCCGTTCGTCAAAGCCGAGATAGGGCTCGGTCTTCATCGCCGTGAAGACGAATGTGTTGTTGACCCCCCTCTCCCCGACTGCTACGGTTAATTCGGAGGAGCGGACGTCGAGTATCGCTACGCTGTTGCGTCCCATAAAAATTCCTCTCTCGTATCGCTTTCTCGCGTGTGACTACATTTTATTATAACAGAATGCGCATACCATGTCAAGGGGTTGAACGCTTTTTTTGCCGAAACGCGCAAAAAAACGCCCGCATATGGGGCGTTTTTCCGAATTTTTTGCGGTCAGTCGGCGACGGTGGCGCTGTGGTCGGGCGGAAGCAATTCTCCCGTGCCCGCTGCCTGCGTCACGGAGAGTTTTCCGTAGGTGCGCGCGTTGTCGTCGAGGGCGATATAGGCGGAGATGACCGACTTCGCCTTCTCGGCGGGAAGGGAGGTGGGATTGACGATGTCGATGACGATTCCCTCGTGCATGGTGAGGCGGAATCTGTCGAGACCGAAGTCCACGAGCGTGGCATCGAGCAGGCGAATGGAGAGCGTGTTCACGCGGGGTGCGGGCAGGAGGGCGGCGACTTCGTGCATGACGCAAAGCACGGCCTCGGCATAGTCCCCCGTGAGCGTCCCCTCTTCCACCGTCAAAGAGAATCCGTCGAGCAGGATGTTTGCCCCGCCGTCGCGGCAGGAATTCTCCGCCTTATATTCGAGCAGACCGCCGTCCTCGTCGAGAATGGCAAATCCCTCCGCTGTGGGAAGAGCGAAGGTCTCCCGCCTCTCCTCGAGCGAAACGCGCAGGGCGGACGGGAACTGTTTCTCCACCGCCGTCACGCGGAAATAGGGATACGCCGCGGCGACGGAGCGGACCTCTTCGGGGTCGAGAAAGGTCGTGCTCTCGCCGAGGAACTCCTTGTCGAGGTCGGCGCGAAGGGTGGCCGCGTCCCTCTCCCCCGCATGCGAGCAGGTGGAAAATTCCGCCCGCACGTACGTCACCGTGAACACGGCATTCAGACCCGCGCCGATGGCCGCCGCGAGCAGGATAAAGGCGGCGAATGTCGCAAGGATTACTCTCGTTTTCGTCTTCATTGGTCTCTCCCTTTTCTTATCGGATGCGCACGCGCTTTACTTCCGCACCCAGGGCGCGAAGTTTGCCCTCGAAGTCGGCATAGCCGCGGTCGACATGGGCGAGGCCGACCACTTCGCTCGTCCCCTCTGCCGCAAGGGCCGCGATGACGAGGGCGGCGCCCCCGCGCAAATCTTTGCAGACGAGGGAGGCACCGTGCAGACGGGGCTGTCCCCGCACGACGGCGCTCCTGCCGTTGACTTCGATATCCGCCCCCATCTTCTTGAGTTCGGGGACGTAGCGAAAGCGCGTTTCGAACAAATTCTCCACGATGAGCGCACAGCCCTCCGCCGCGGCATTGAGTGCGACGGTCTGCGCCTGCAGGTCGGTGGGAAAGCCCGGGAAGGGCATCGTCTCGATTTTTCGGTTGCATCTGAGGCGCCCTGCGCTCGTTATTCTTATTTTATCATTTTTTATATGGATTTTGCAAGAGTTTTCACGCAATTTGTGGAAAAGGAATCCGAGATGTGCGGGTTCCACCCCCTCCACCTCGATTTCTCCGCCGGTAGCGGCGCATGCGATGAGGTATGTACCCGCCTCGATGCGGTCCTTGACGGGCGTATATTCCACGCCGTGCAACCTTTTGACGCCCTCGATGACAACGGTGTCCGTTCCCGCGCCGCGCACGCGCGCCCCCATCGCGTTGAGAAAGTTCTGCAAATCGACAATCTCGGGTTCGCGTGCGGCGCCCGAGAGCACCGTCTCCCCCTTCGCGAGGACGGCGGCGAGAATGACGTTCTCGGTGGCTCCCACGCTCGGAAAGTCCAGTCCGATGTCCGCGCCCCGCAAGTCATCGCATGTGCAGACGATGTATCCGTCCCGCTCCTGCGTCTTCACCCCCATGTGCGCCAAGGCGGAGAGGTGCAAATCGACGGGGCGCAGTCCGATGTCGCACCCGCCGGGATAGGCGATGGCGGCGCGGCGGAAGCGGGCGAGCAGGGAGCCGAGCATGAACACGGAGGAGCGGAGCTCCTTTGTCAGCACGGCGGAGACGGTGTGTTCGGTGGCGTCGGAGCCGTCCACGAGGACACAGTCCCCCTCGAAGCGGACTTCGGCGCCGAGCTCGCGCAAAATCTGCGCCATGCAGAAGACGTCGGTGATGGGCGGAACCTCGCGAATGGTCACGCGGCCTTCCGCCAAAATACAAGCGGCGAGAAGCGGCAACACGGAATTTTTCGCAGACTGCGCGCGAACTGTTCCGTAGAGCCGCTTCCCCCCTTCAATCAGGAATTGATCCATTTCGTCCTCCTTTCGTATCTCACAGACGCAAAAACAGCTTTACTTCATGAAATTTTATGCTGTTTCGCAGTATATCCTATGAATTTTTTTCTGCCGTTGTGACGGGACACGGAGTAGACGACGCCCATGCCCGCCATCGTGACGATGAGGGAGGTGTTCCCCGCCGAAACGAGCGGAAGAGGCAGCCCCGTCGGGGGAATACAGCCGCTGACGACGAGGGCGTTGAGGGAGGACTGGACGGCAAACACGAGCGTAAATCCCGCGGCGAGCATGTAGCCGAAGAAGTTTTCGCAGGCGTTGGCGATGCGCAGGCCGCGATAGACGATAAATCCGATGAGCAAAAAGAGGAGAAGGACGCCGACAAAGCCCGTCTCCTCGGCGATGACGGAGAGGATGAAGTCGCTCTCGGCAAAGGGCAGAAAGCGGTACTTCTGGCGGGATTCGAACAGTCCCGTGCCGAAGAGTTTTCCGTTCGCAAGAGCATAGAGGGACTGAATGAGCTGGTAGCCCTCCTCCTTCGGCGACGCCCACGGATTGACGAAGGCGGAGAGCCGCTGCAGGCGGTACGGCTCCGCCGCGATGAGGACGGGGACGAGGAGAAGTGCGGGCACGCAGATTGCGGCGAGCGCCCTTTTGGAGATTCCGCCGAGGAAGAGCATGCCTATCATGACCGCGCCCACGCACATCGTCACCGACATGTTCGGCTCGAGCATGATGAGGACGCAGACGGCACAGCCCGCAAGCAGGACGGGGATTGCCCCCTTGAGGGTGCGAAGGCGGGCGGGGTCCTTTGCAAAATATCCCGCCGCAAACAGGACGAAGGCGTACTTTGCAATCTCCGAGGGCTGGACGGTGAAACTGCCGAAGCCTATCCAGCGGGTCGCGCCGTAGTTGCTCTTCCCCACCCCGGGGACGAACACGAGCGCAAGGAGCACGAGGGACAAAAGCAGGAGCGGAAGTCCCGCGCGGCGCAGTTTTTCATAATCGAAAAAGGCAAGCGCAAGCATGGCGCAGAGGCCGATTGCAAAGCCCACCGACTGCTTTTTTAAGAAATAGAATGCGTCCCCGTACTGCACCTCGGCGGTATAACTGCTCGCCGAATAGACGGCGACGAGCCCGAACGCTGCGAGCAGCAGGACGGCAAAGAGAAAATATAGGTCCCCTCGCCCGCGATTGCTATTCGGAATCCTCTTCTTCAAATTGTTCTTCAAATTGTTCCTCCGCCTTATGCGGCTCGTACTCCTCTTTCAGAATGCCCGCAAGTTCGACAAATCTGTCCCCCCGCTCCTCGTAACTTCTGAAGGCGTCGAAACTTGCCGAGGCGGGAGAGAGGAGCACGCTCTGCCCCGCCTTGGCGGTGAGGAAGGCGATGCGTACGGCGAGGTCGAAGGGACGGCAGAGCGAGAGGGAGGTATACCCCCGCTTGAGGGCGGCGCCGAGAATCCGGAAGGCGTTTTCCCCGTAGATGACGGCATGCACGACGCCCGAGTCTTTGATTGCGTCGAAGAGCGGCTCGTAGGAATAGCCCTTGTCCTTGCCGCCGAGCAGGATGACGCTCTCCCCCTTCACGCTCGAAACCGCTTGCACGGCGGAATCCACATTCGTCGCCTTGGAATCGTCGATGAAACTGACGCCGCGCACCTCGGCGACCGTCTGCAGGCGGTGTTTTACCCCGCGGAAATTCTTGAGCGCGTCGGCGATGACTTCGTTGGGGACCCCGAAGAGTTTGGCGGCGCAGACGGCGGCGAGCGCGTTCATGCGGTTGTGCATTCCCCCAACGGAGAGGTCGTCCTCGCGGCAGACGCGTTCCTCGCGGAAGCAGAGCCAGCCGTCCGAGAGATACCCGCCCGCTACCTGTTCCTTCGCAGAGAACCAGATGACTTTGGCACGGGTCTTCTCGGCAAAGCCGCGCACGACGGGGTCGTCGTAGTTGAGTACGGCATATTCGCTCTCCGCGCTGTTTTTGAGGATGCGGGACTTGAGATAGATGTAGTTGTCGAGGGTGTAATGGCGGTTGAGGTGGTCCTCCGTCACATTGAGAACGACGGCGACGTGCGGCTTGAGGGAATAGAGCGTCTCGAGCTGGAAGGAGGAAATTTCCGCGACGGCAATCCCCTCTTCGCCGAGTTCGTCGATGCAGGAAGTGACGGGCTTGCCCACATTCCCGCAGGCAATCGCATTCTTCCCCGCCCCCTTGAAGACGGCCTCGAGCATGCTCACCGTCGTCGTCTTGCCGTTGGTCCCCGTCACGGCGACGATGGGACAGCGAAGCTGCGAGATGCCGAGCTCCGCCTCCCCGATGATGCGCTTGCCCGCGCGCTTGAAGGCAATGGGCAGGGGGTGGTCCACGGGAATGCCCGGGGAGAGCACGAGCACGTCGCACTTCTCGACGGCGGCGTCGAGCTCCCCTTTCTTGACGGGAGTACAGCCGAGGGACTGCAATGTCTCCTCCGCCGCGCGCACCGTCTCGTCGTCCACATCGTCATAGAGATACACCCCCGCCCTGTGCGCCGCAAGGTATTGCGCCGCCGAGACGCCCGAGCGGGACAGTCCCGCCACGAGAAAATTCTGCCGTTCGAATAACATACCGTTCTCCTTTCCGTGTCTTCACGGACGGACGAAGGGAAGAAGAAGGGTCGCGCCCACGACCGCAGTGAAGACGGCGTACGCATAGGCAATCTTTGCCTCGGAGTACCCCTTCTCCTGAAAGTGGTGGTGGACGGGCGCCATCAGGAAAATCCGCTTGCCCGTTTTTTTATAATATATTACTTGGACAATGACGGATATGCTTGAAAGCACAAAAGCAAATCCCGCAAGCGGAATGGCGAGGGCATTCCCCGAAAAGAGGGCGATGCTCGCTGCGAATCCTCCGAGGGAGAGGGAGCCCGTGTCCCCCATGAAGACGCTCGCGCGGTTGGTGTTGAAAATGAGATAGGCGGCAAGTGCGCCCGTGAGCGCAAAGGAGAGGACGGGGAGGGACTGTCCCCCCTGCAGGGCGCAGAGGCCTCCGACGGCGGCAAAAAAGACGGCGGAGACGGAGCCCGCGAGCCCGTCCAACCCGTCGGTGAGGTTGACGGAGTTCACCGTCGCAAGATAGACGAAGGCGGAGAAGGGCAACATCCCCCATCCGAGGTCGAAACCAATCGTTGTGTACGGCACGCGCAGGACGGTGAGCCCGTTGAGACAGCAATAGACGCCCGCGACGACGGCGACGGCGAGCTGGAAACAAATCTTCTGATAGGGCCGAAGTCCCAAATTGCTCCCGCGGAGCTTTTTCGTCAAATCGTCCAAAAATCCGACAATCAGATAGCCCGCCCCCACGGCGAGGGAGACCCAAAAGGGCTTGTCCCATTTCGCAAAGAGGAGGGCGGAAATGCAGGCTGCAAGCACGAAGGCGAGACCGCCCATCGTGGGAGTCCCGCCTTTGCTTTGGTGTTCTTTGACATAGGATAAGATGTTCTGCCCCGCCCCGATTCGTCTGAGCAGCGGAATAAGCGCCGCGCAGAGGGCGAGGGAGAGCAAAAACGCGGCGAGCGCGCAGAGGATATAATCCCGCATTTACTTCTCCGTCAACCGTTTGATGAGAGTCTTGTCGTCATAGGTGTACTTTATTCCCATAATCTCCTGATTGGTCTCCCCGCCCTTGCCCGCGACGAGCAGAATGTCCCCCGCCTCGAGCATGGCGAGCGCATAGCGGATGCCCTCCTCCCGCTCCTCGACGGCGACATAGGCGTCCGAGTGCGGCAAAAAGCCGCGTTCAATGTCCGAGATGATGGAGACGGGGTCCTCGTAGCGGGGATTGTCCGACGTGATGACGGTAAAATCGGCGAACTTTGCCGCAATCTCCCCCATCTTCGGGCGCTTTTTGCCGTCACGGTTTCCCCCGCATCCGAAGAGCAGAACAAGCCTTCCCTTGCAGTACGGGCGGAGCGCCTTCAAGGACTTCTCCAAGCCGTCGGGCGTGTGGGCGAAGTCCACGAAAATGTCCGCGCCGCGCACCGAAGCCGTCCATTCGAGTCTCCCCTCCACCGCGGTCTCCGCAAGTCCCTTTGCGATGGCGTCGGGCTGTGCGCCGAGCAGTTTTGCCGCGGCGGCCGCGGCGAGCGCGTTGTAGACGTTGTGCCGCCCCGTCATGCGAAGTTGCGTCTCGATGAGCTCGTCCTCGAGATTGAGAAGAAGCCTGACGGAGCGGAGTGTCTCCCGCTCAATGACGGCAAAGCAGTCCGCGGGCGTCTCGAGGCCGTACGAGAGCGTGTTCGTGCAGGGGAGCTCCGCCGTGAACGGGTCGTCGCTGTTGACGACGGCAAAATGACATTTTTCCGCCGAAAACAGCAACTTTTTGGCGTCTCCGTACGCTTTCATACTGCCGAAGAAGTCGAGATGGTCCTGCGTGAGGTTGGTGAAGATGCCCACTTCGAAGCGGATGGGCTCCACCTTGCGGAGGGCGAGCGCGTGGGCGGAGACCTCCATCGCGACGGTGTCCACCCCCTCTTGCGCCATGTCGGCAAGCAAAGAAAAGAGCACGACGGGGTCGGGCGTCGTAAGGCAGGGCTCCGTCTCCCGTCCCGCAAACTTCGCCCCGAGCGTTCCGACGAGTCCCGCGCTCCTTCCCGCCGCTTTCAGAATGTGATAGAGCATCTGCGAAGTCGTCGTCTTGCCGTTGGTGCCCGTCACGCCGACCAGTTTCATCCGCCGCTCGGGATGGCCGTAAAATGCGGCGGAGATGTTCGCCATGGCGGCGCGGACGTCCTCCGAGAGGATGCAGGGCAGGGAGACGGGGAGAGGTCTGTCCACGACGAGCGCCGCGGCGCCCCGTGCCTCCGCTTCGGCGGCAAATTCATGGGAATCGCAGTGTGTCCCGCGGAAACAGAAGAAGAGGTCCCCCTCCCCCGCGACACGGCTGTCCGTGCAGAGGGAGCGAATTTCCGCATCCCCGCCGAGCACGCGCCCGCCGCATTCTTTTGCAAGATAAGAAAGTTTCATACTGCCTCCTTGGGAGCAATCTGCATGAGGTCGATGATGCCCTGAAAGATCTCTTTTGCACAGGGTGCGGCGACGGTGGAGCCGTAGTAGCTCCCCTGCGGCTCATCCAAAATGACGAGGGCGAGGTAGCGCGGCGCGTCCGCGGGAAAGTAGCCGAGAAAGGACGAGACGTACTTCCCCTGCGCGATGACGCCGTTTTCGTACTTCTGCGCGGTGCCCGTCTTGCCCGCAACGCGGTACCCCTCGATGTAGGCGTGTTTGCCGCTGCCGTCGCGGACCACCCCTTCGAGCATGGAGGAGAGAATGCGCGACGCCTCTTCGCTCACCGTCCGTCCGAGCAGGACGGGGGGAAGTGCCTGCCGCACCGAACCGTCGTTGGAGAAGAGCTCCTTGGCGATGCGGGGAGCATAGTAATATCCTCCGTTGACGGCGGACGCCGCGGCGCAGGCGAGCTGAAGCGGCGTGACGGCGATGGCCTGCCCGAATCCGATTCTTGCAAAGTCGGCATCGGTGAGGGTGCTCTCGGGAAGGAGCATGCCGATGCTCTCCCCCGAAAAATCCACCCCCGTCGCCCTGCCGAAACGGAAGGCGGCGAGGTAGTCGTAGAAGGTCTCCTTGCCGAGGGCGAGCGCGATATCCACAAAACAGGGGTTGCAGCTGTTGTTGAGCGCCTCTGCGAGCGTCTCGTTGGCGTGTTTTCCGTTCTTGTGGTCGCTCCAACAGCGAATCGTCGTTCCTCCCACCGTCCGCGTGCGCGAACTCGAAAAGACGTGGCTGAGCGGAATCGCCCGCGGATTTTTTCGCAGTGTCTCCTCGATATTGGCTGCCGCCGTGACAATTTTGAAGGTGGAACCGGGCTCATAGATGTCGGAGACGAGGTTGTTGCGGGAGAGCTTGTTCAACGTGTCGAGGTCGTCGCGGGGAATGTCGTTGAGGTCGTAGGATGGAAGATTTACCATGGCGAGCACGGAGAAATCGGAGGGGTCGAGCACCACCGCGCGGGCGGCACGCGCCCCGTGCTCCCGAAGCGCCCGCTCCATGACCCCCTCCGCAAGCGCCTGAATGCGGTAGTCGAGGCAGAGTTTTACGTTGAGACCGTCCGTCGCGGGCAGATAGGCGGCGCCCGTTTTCCCGATGTCCACGCCGACGAGGTCGGTCTCGAAGAGAATCTCCCCCTTCTCCCCCGCGAGGTAGGAATTGTAGTACCGCTCCATCCCCGTCGTGCCGTTGCCGTCGTAGGCGGTGAAACCGATGAGCTGGCTTGCGAGCTCGCGGAAGGGATAGACGCGGAGGTCGCTGCGGGCGTAGTACACCCCCTTCATCTCGGTGCGGGCGATTTTTTCAACCGTCTCCTTGTCCGTCCTGCGGGAGAGCACAATCTCCGACTTGGAGCGGTCGGAGAGCTTGGCGAGGATGTCCTCATAGCTGCTCCCGAGCGCCTCCGAGAGGAGTTTTGCGCTCCCCTCGGCGTCCTCCACCGCGTTGGCGCGCGCATAGACGGCGTACTTTGCCGTGTTCCCCGCAAGCAGTTCGCCGTTTGCATCCACGATGAGGCCGCGGCCCGCGCCGATGGGAATTTCCCTTGTCCACTGGTCGAGGGCGAGGTAGTGCAACTCGTCCTCCCAGATGAGCTGGATATAGAAAAATCTGCCGAGAAAGACAAAAAATAAAAAGGCTATCGCCGCGAGCACGGCAAATAACCTCTTTTGTAAGACAGACAGTGCAAATTCCGTCTTTTTGATACGTTGTTCCTCCGAAGGGATTACTTGTGCATCCCGTTCTCCATTGCCCAGTCGGCGATGGTGTCGCTGTCGAGCAGGTCGTCGATGGCGCCCTGCAGTTCGGCATGCTGCTGTTCGAGAAGAGCATTCTCCCGCTCCTGCGCGGCGATGTCGCTCTCGAGAGAGGACAGAATGACCGCGTTGACGCAAATCATCGCAAGGAAGACGACGATGCAGCCTGCAAGCGCCACGAGCGCCGTACGGATACGGGGGCTGAGCGCGGCGAAGAAACCGACTTGCTTGCTCTCCTCCGCTTCACGGTTGAGCATCGCCATCGTGCGCGGCGTGGGAAGGGCGTCGGCGGGGTCGGAGACGGCTGCGGGAGCGGCTTCTGCGGGCATGGCGGCGGGGCGGACGGGTTCGGCGACGGGAGCGCGCAGAATGACGTCCTGCCCGTGGTAAGTCACGTCCTCGAAGAGGACTTTCTTCGCGGGGGCGGGATGCGCGGTATAATCCGCGATGCGCGCGGCGTTATTTGCCGTGAGCGGCCGTTCGACGGGTCTTGCGGGAGCTGCGGGCGCGGCATAAGACGTCCTGCTCTCGGGCACGGTGAGGGTGCCCTCGTTGAGCTTTTTGAGATTCTCCGCCATTTTTTCTTTATGTGCACGTTCTTGCTCTTCGCGTGTAATCGTAAGTTCCGCCATGATTCCTCTCCTTATATTTGTATTCTGTATTTGCGCCCGTCATGCTTCAAGTCTGCGAGCAATTCGTAATTTCGCACTCTTGCTGCGCGGGTTCTCCGCGACTTCCTCCTCGCTCGCCGTGAGCGGCTTCTTCGTGACGGGTTCTATTTCCCGTCTCTTGCCGCATACGCATATCGGGAAGGACTTGGGACAGGTACACGCCGTCGAAAGTTCGGCGAATGCCCGTTTGACAACTCTGTCTTCGAGGGAATGGAAGGTGATGATGCACCCTCTCCCCTCCGGTTTCAGCCTCCGAAGGAGACCCGTGACGCACTCGTACAGTCCGTCAAGTTCCCCGTTTACCTCGATGCGGATGGCCTGAAACACCTTTCTCGCACACGCCGCACCCCGCTCTTTGGGGGGGAGCCCCTCTTCGACAATCGCCTTGAGCGCGCCTGCCGTTTTGATGGGCTCTTTTGCCCGCTCCCGCACGATTCCCCGTGCAACCGGAGCCGCAAATCTCTCTTCGCCGTATTCCTTGAAGATTCGGATGAGCGCCTCTTCGGAATACGTGTTGACGACCTCTTCCGCGGTGAGGGACGAGCGGGCGTCCATCCGCATGTCGAGGGGGGCATCCGCCATGCGGTACGCAAATCCCCTTGCTTCGTCGTCTATCTGATGGGAGGAGATGCCGAGGTCGAGCAGAAATCCGTCCAGCTCGCCTACGCCCTCTTCCGCAAGGACTGTCTCAAAGTTCTTGAAATCTGTTCTGTGGAGGGAAAACCTTCCCGCGAAGGGTGCGAGCGTGCGCTCTGCCTCCGCAATCGCTTCCCCGTCCTTGTCCGTTGCAATCAGCCGTGCCTTGGGGTTCGCCGCGAGAATGGCCGCGGAGTGACCCGCGCCGCCCACGGTTCCGTCGAAGTAAATCCCCTCTTTCACCTGCAATCCGTCGAGCACCTCGCGGAGCATAATCGGACGGTGGTAGGCAAGCATCAGAAGTACCCGACGAGTTCGGTCGCCGTCTGGAAGGACATCGCATTGTCGATGGGGTCGTAGACCTCTTTCGCCCAGATTTCGAAGTGGTCGTCGTTGCCGACGGTGACGACGTCTCCGTTGATGCGCGCATAGGCACGGAGTGCGGGGGGAAGGACGATGCGGTACTGCTTGTCCGTCTCGACATCCTCAACGCTGCTCATAATCTTGCGCTTGGCCTGCACCACCTGCAGGTTGTCGTCGGGAATGGCGCGCATGCGCTCCATCCGCTCCTCGTGCTGTTCGGGCAGATAGACGGAGATGCAGCCCTGCGTGCCGACCATCATCTTGAGATGGGCAATCTCCCCTTCCTTCTTGATGAACAGTTTGGTGAACTTGGAGGGAATGCGGATTCTGCCCTTGTCATCGAGCTGATGATAGACCGTGCCGCTGAATGAAACGCTCATTTTTCTTCCCTCCTTTTCTTGATGGCTCCATTGTATCACAACTTTTTGGGCTTGTCAACCATTTTCTTCCATTTTGTTCCATTTTTTTTCCATTTTCTTCCCTACGGGAATGAAGGGGGAAATTTTTCGTGAAAAATCAGGGTTTTTTGAACAAGTGTTCGTAAATTTTGGCGTTTTGGCTCCCCCATTCGCCCAAAAATACAAGATTTCCGCCACTCGGCCCCTCAAACAAATACGAACTTTTGTTTATTTTTGGCAAATTGCTCCACTCGCCGTCCACGCATTGCCCGAGAAGGGAGAGCGCGCGGCGGGCCGTGCCGTCGGCGCCGTCGAACGTCGGCAGGCGGTAGAACGCCCCAATTTGCTCTTTTATGAGGGCGTAATGGGTACAGCCGAGCACGATGCAGGTAGCGTCCGTCGGGGGCAGGTGGGCGGCGAGGTCGGGCTCCCTCCCCTCCCGCAGTGCGGCCTCGATTTCGGCGGCAAATGCGGGGAGTGCGCAGACCTGTGCTACAGGGTAGCGCTCGAGGAGGCGCGCGAGCCTTGGGGAAGCGGCGGTGCGGGGCGTGCAGAGGACGAGAACGGACGGATATCGAAGGGCCGCGGGACGGACGGCGGGCTCAGTTCCGACAATGGGCAAGCCAAAGGCTTGGCGCATCTCCTCGAGGGCGACGGCGGTCGCGGTGTTGCAGGCGAGGACGGCGACGTCGGCCCCCGCCGAAAAGAGGGTCTCGAGCCCCGCGCGGGTGAAGGCTGAAATCTCCTCCCGCGGTCTGCTTCCGTAGGGAGCATGCCCGTTGTCGCCGAGGTAGAGATAGTCCGCCCCGGGGGCGCGCCGTCTGCACGCATGAAGGACGGATAGCCCGCCTATTCCGCTGTCAAACAGCCCGATGCAGGGTGTTTTTCCCTTCCCGTGCGCCATCTTCCCCCTCCTTTTTCTGAAAATTCGCAATTTTTTGCCGTAAAAAGCGTGAAATCAGTTTACAAGGATTTTATTTTATGTTAAAATAGCTAAGGTTATTCGAGAAAGAGAAAAAAGGAGTTATCACCGTGCCCAACATCAAATCCGCGAAAAAGCGTGTTCTGGTTACCGAAAAGAAGACTTTGGAAAACAAGGCTGTAAAGTCTGCCCTCAAGACGCAGATTAAGAAGTTCCTTGCCGCCGTCACCGCGGGCGACAAAGCGCTTGCCGAAAAGCTGTATCCCGAGACCGTCTCCGCCATCGACAGTGCCGTCTCCAAGGGAATCCTTCACAAGAACAACGCCGCCAATAAAAAGGCAAAGCTGGCGAAGAAGCTCTCCTCTATCGCCGCCTGACGCCGCAAACAAGATGCGCGCCCTCGTCCCCTTCGGGACGGGGGTTTTTGCGTGCTTTTTTGCTTCCCCCTTTCCCCCTCGCTTCTTAAAGTTTGCGCACACGAACCGTTTATTTTTATCTGTTTTTATCTGATTTATCTGTTTTCTTTATTTTTTATAATAATTTTTTCCGAACCCGCGAAAAATCCCCCGCAAAACGTTTGACATAACGGGAGGTTTATACTATACTGTTCCACGGTATCGGTTTACAATTATTAAACTTTTAGTTTAATTTTACGAAAGTTTGATAACTGTAAACAAAAAGTTTAATATTTTCACAGGAGCAAGTATGGAACTCGGCGCGCGCATCAAGGAAATGCGCCTTGCGAAAAATCTGACACAGGAGGAACTCGCGGACCGCTGCGAGCTCACGAAGGGATACATTTCCCAGCTCGAAAACGACCTCACCAGCCCCTCCATCACGACGCTCGTCGACCTGCTCAATGCGCTCGGGAGCAGTCTCGGGGAGTTCTTCCGCGAGGAAACGGCGCAAAAAGTCGTCTTCTCCGAGGAGGAGTACATCGACAAGCAGTCGGACGGCATGACCTTGTGCTGGGTCATTCCCAACGCCCAGAAGAACATGATGGAGCCCGTGCTCGTCACCCTCGAAAAGGGCGAGAGCGTTCCCGCGGACTTCCCCCATGAGGGCGAGGAATTCGGCTATGTGCTCGAGGGAAGAGTTGCGGTCGTCCTCGACGGCAAGCGCTATCCCGCCAAGAAGGGAGAGAGTTTTTACTATGCGGCGGCGAAGGAACACGCCGTCATCAACATCGGAAAAGGCAGGGCGAGATTTCTTTGGATTTCCACGCCCCCGAACTTTTGATAAAACCAGCGGAGGAAATTCGGTATGGCGGACAACATCATCGAACTCAAGAACGTCACCAAATACTTCGACGATAACCTCGTCATCGACAACGTCAGTTTTTCCGTGCACAAGGGAGAATTCATCACCTTCCTCGGGCCCTCGGGCTGCGGAAAGACGACGACGCTGCGCATGATCGCCGGGTTTGATTTGCCCACGAGCGGGCAGATTCTCCTGAACGGCGAGGACATCTCCAAATTGCCGCCCAACGCGCGGCCCGTCAACACCGTCTTCCAGCGGTATGCCCTCTTCCCCCATCTCAACGTCTTTGAGAACATCGCCTACGGGCTCAAGTGCAAGCGGGTAGTCAACGTCTACCGCAACGCCGAGGGCAAGGAATACACGAAGAAGGAGCGGCTCTCCAAAAAGGAGATTGCCGAAAAGGTGAGCAAGGCGCTCGAGGTCGTAGACCTCGAAGGGTTTGAGAAGCGCTCCATCTCCACCCTCTCGGGCGGACAGCAACAGCGCGTCGCCATCGCCCGCGCCATCGTCAACGAGCCCGAGATTCTTCTCCTCGACGAGCCCCTCGGCGCCCTCGACCTCAAGATGCGCAAGGAGATGCAGATTGAGCTCAAGGAGATGCACCGCCGTCTCGGCATCACCTTCATCTATGTCACGCACGACCAGGAGGAGGCGCTCACGATGTCGGACACCATCGTCGTCATGGCGGACGGCGTCGTCCAGCAAATCGGCACCCCCACCAAAATCTACAACGAGCCCGCGAACACCTTCGTTGCGGACTTCATCGGCGAGAGCAACATCATCACGGGCACCGTCGTGGGCGACAAGGTTGTCCGCTTCTGCGGCAAGAATTTCGTCTGCCTCGACCAATTTGAAAAGGGCGAGCAGGTGGACGTCGTCGTCCGTCCCGAAGATATCGTCATGTGCGCACCCGAGCAGGGAACGCTCGTCGGGAAAGTCATCTCCGTCGTCTTCAAGGGCATTCACTACGAAATCACGGCGCAGCTCGGCAAATACGAGCTCGTCATCAACTCCACCGAGAGCAGAAAGGTGGGCGACATCATCGGCATGAACGTCGCCCCCGACGGCATCCATCTCATGAAGCCGAAGTACACGAGCAACGTCTTCGACGGCGTCATCACCAAGCACAACACGGTGGAATTTGCGGACGGCGAATTCGAATGCGACGTCACCCAGCTCTACCCCGGCAGCCATCTCGACGACGAGGAATACCTCATCACCGCGGCGGGCGAGAAAATCGACCTCACGGGCGTCGAAGTCAAAGTGGAAGTCGGCCTCTATGACATCACCATCTCCGACGACGCCGAGGCGGGCGGCACGACGGGGCGCATCATCTCCATCATCTATAAGGGCGACCACTACCGCCTCATCGTGCGTACCGAGGAGGAGGAAGAGGACTTCGTCTTCGCCACCGAGGACCTCTGGAACGAGAACGACCTCGTCTCCGTCATCATCCCCAAGGATAAAATCAAGCTCTCCCTCAAGCACACGGAAGAAAAGAAGAGACTGGGAGGCACCGAGGCATGAACATCGCCCTGCTCATCGTAACCGTCGTCGCCTGTGCCCTTCTGCTCGGCGGCGGTGCGCTGCTCGTCTATCGGCTGAAGTTCGGGCGCATGCCCCGCTTCTCGCGGAAGACGCTGTGCATCCCCTACGCCGTCTTCCTGGTCTTCTTCGTCATCGTTCCCATGCTCGTCATCCTTGTCTATGCGTTCACGGACAGGGAGATGGGCTTCTCCTTCGGGAACTTTGTCAAGTTCTTCTCCGACCCCACCAAGCTGTCGACGATTGCCTACTCCATCGTCATCGCGCTCATCACGACGGTCGTGTGCCTCGTCATCGCCTTCCCCGTCGCCTACATCCTCGCGCGCAGTAAAATGAAGAAAAAGTCGGTGATTTTGATGCTCTTCGTCCTGCCGATGTGGATTAACTTCGTGCTGCGCATCAACGCCATCCGCGAGCTCTTCAACTGGATGGGTCTGCTCGGCGAGACCAACTACTTCAACACCGTGTTCGGCATGGTGTACGACTTCCTCCCCTTCATGATTCTTCCCATCTACACGACCATCATGAAGATTGACGAGAGCCTGTATGAGGCGAGCCGCGACCTCGGGGCGAACGGGATTACCACCTTCACGCGCGTCACCCTTCCCCTCTCGGTGCCCGGAATTATGAGCGGCGTGACGATGGTTTTCCTTCCCTCGATGACCAACTACGTCGTCTCGGACATGCTCGGGAACTCCATGGTGACCATCATCGGCAAGTTCATCTATGAGTACTTCGGCAGTGATTGGCACATGGGCTCGATGGTTGCCCTCGTCCTTCTCATCGTCGTGTTTGTCTCCACCTTGCTCACGGGCGGCTTCAAGTCCGAAGAAAATGTACGGGGGGCGAACTTATGAACAAGCAACTCGTCATCAAATGCCTCAAAGCGGGCTTCATCGGGCTCGTTCTGCTCCTTCTCTATGCCCCCATCCTTCTCCTTGCGGTCTACTCCTTCATCGGAACGGACATCATCGGCAAGGGCGGCGCCTTCTCCTTCGAACACTATGAGAAGCTGTTCGGCGACCCGGTCATTCTCGGCATGATTGGCAACACCTTGCTCCTCGCCCTCCTCGCCGCGCTCCTTTCCACCATCCTCGGAACGGTGGGTGCGCTCGGCATGTTCTACTGCAAGAAGCGGGTGAAGGCGCTCCTTCACGGCGTGTCGCAGATTCCCGTCATCAATGCGGAAATCGTCACCGCGCTCGCGCTCGCCATCACCTTTGTGACGGTCGGCATCGGAAAATCGTATTTCACGATGCTCATCGGGCACCTCGTCATCTGCACCCCCTTCGTCGTCCTGTCCGTCATTCCCAAGCTGAAACAGATGGACAATTCCCTCTACGAAGCCGCGCTCGACCTCGGCGCGAGCCCCCTCAAGGCGCTCCTCACCGTCGTCCTGCCGCAGATTATTCCCGGGGTAATTTCGGGCTTCATGCTCGCCGTCACCCTCTCCCTCGACGACTACATCGTCACCGTCTACACCCGTCCAAACGGCTTTGAGACCATCTCGACGTATGTCTTCAATGCGACGATGCGCGGCAACGCACACACGGCGGAGACGCTCTCCTCCTTCTGGGCGCTCACGACCATCATCTTTGTCGTCATTGTACTCGTCGTCGTGCTCTCCAACCTGTCCACTCTGCGGAAAAAGGAGGCAAAACGATGAAAAAACGCATTCTGAGCATTCTGGCGGCCGCCCTGCTTCTCCTCCCCACCCTCACTGCCCTCTCGGGCTGCGGGGCGAAAAATGCCGATGTCGTCCTCAAAGTTTACAGCTGGGCGGAGTACATCGACGAGGGCGGCGAGGGCTCCTACCAAAATGACATCGAAGAGTTCGACAAGAAGGACGCCCACCACATCCTCGACGACTTCGAGGCGTGGTACGAGGAGGCCTACGGGGAGAGCATCCGCGTCGATTATGCCACCTTCGGCACCAACGAGGACATGTACAACGAAATCGTGCTCGGCAACGAATACGACCTTCTGTGCCCCTCCGACTACATGATTATGAAACTTGCCGCCGAGGACCGCATCGTCCCCTATGACGAGAGCTTCTTCGACGAAACCAATCCCAACAACTACTACGTGCGCAACGTCTCCCCCTATATCAAGAGTATCTTTGAAAACGGCACCGTCACGACGCAGGAGAACGGAATCTCTTCCACGCACAGCTGGAGCGAATACGCCGCGGGCTATATGTGGGGCACGACGGGATTTGTGTACAACCCCGACCACGTCGACCTCGAGGACCTCGAAGCGCTCGGCTGGAAGACCTTCACGAGCGAAAAATACACCAACAAAATCACCGCAAAAGACAACGTGCGCGACACCTACTTTGCCGCACTCGGGCTCACCTATCAGGACGAACTGCTCGCCCTCGCGGAAAACAAGGACGAACACTACAACGAAACGCTCACCGAAATCTTCAACCGCACTGCGGAGGAGTACACAGGCGACGTCGGCGATACCCTTCTCGCCATGAAGAAGAACATCTACGGCTTCGAGACGGACACGGGCAAGCAGGATATGGTGAGCGGGAAAATCTGGCTCAATTACGCATGGAGCGGCGATGCGGTCTATGCCCTCAACGAGGGGGAAGATGCAGAGGAGGGCGAGGAGCTCTACCTCGAATACTTCGTCCCCGAGGCGGGTTCCAACCTCTGGTTCGACGGCTGGGTGCTCACCAAGGGCGTCGAGGAGCGGGGCACCAAGCGCGCCGCGGAAGCATTCGTCAACTACATGTCCATGCCCGACAGCGCAAAGCGCAACAGCTACTTCATCGGCTACACCTCCGTCATTGCGGGCGAAGAGAACGAAATGCTCGAATTCTTGCGCGACGACCTCGAATACGGCACCGAGGAGGGCGAAAAGGAGGACTTCTACGACCTCAGCTGGTTCTTCGGGGAAGAAAACGGCACCGTGGGGCTCTTTGCGGATGAAGAGCAAAGGACGCGCCGCCAGCTCTATGCACAGTTCCCCCCGCAGGAAGTCATCGAGCGCTGCGCCGTCATGAACTACTTCGACGCCGACACGAGCGAACGCATCAACGAACTGTGGACGCATGTCAAGGCGGAAACCCTCGACGCGTGGGCGATTGCCGTGCTCTGTGTCGCCGTCGTCGCCATCGTGCTCTTCGTGCTCTATGTCAAGTTCGGAGCGAAAATCGACTTCTTTCGCAAAAAGCCGAAGAAGGGCTATGAGCTCGTCGAGCGGAGAAAGGCATAAAAATCAAAAAAAGATAGCAAAAAAGGCGCCCGCAGGCGCCTTTTTTCGAATCAAATTTTATTTTGTGACGCCCATGCAGGGAACTTCCCTGCCGCCGTGCGTCGCCAAAACCGTGAACTTTGCAAGCCCCGAACGCGTCACCCGCGCCTTGAATTCCTCCCCGTCAATCTGCGCGCGCAGGGTGGCGATGGAGATATTCTGCGCGGCGAAGGCGTCCTGCTCCGTCCCGTCCACATACAGAAACACCCCGTCCGGGCGCACTTTGACGACGGTCTCGTGCCCGTGGACGGTAAAGAGATAGCTGCGGCGGCTGTGCTGAAAAGCAACCACCGAGATGACAATGACAATGACGATGAAGGCAGCCATGACACAGCACACAATGATAGAAATGATTTCGTCTTCAGGCATACAAATTCTCCTTTTTTTCGAAGTATTATGTCACGCATAATACTATGAAAAGTCAATGATTTTCGGATTCGGGTCTCTCTTCCCCGTATTTTTTGCGCACGCAGGCAGTGAGCAGATACTCAATCTGCCCATTCAGGGAGCGGAAATCCTCCTCCGCCCACCGCGAGAGCTGTGCAAACAGTTTGGGCGACAGCCTGAGCGGCACCTGCTTTTTTGTCTTTTCGGTTTCGTTCATCAGTAGATACTTCCCGTGCCGACGACGGGCTGGGCGTCACGGTTGCCGCAGAGGACGACCAAGAGGTTGGATACCATCTGTGCCTTGCGCTCGTCATCGAGTTCGACAATCTCCTCTTCGGAGAGCTTGTTGAGCGCCATCTGGACCATGGAGACCGCCCCTTCGACAATCTTCTGCCGTGCCGCGATGATGGCGGACGCCTGCTGACGCTGGAGCATCGCAGCGGCGATTTCGGGCGCATAGGCGAGGTGGGAGATGCGCGCTTCGAGCACTTCGATGCCCGCAAGTTCGCAGCGCTCCTGCAATTCTTCCCGCAAAACTTCGGCAATCTCCTGCGCACTGCCGCGGAGGGACTTCTCATCCCCGTTGTCGGAGACGTCGTACGGGTACTGCCGCGCAACCTGACGGATGGCCGCGTCGCACTGCGTGGAGAGATACGCCATGTAGTTTTCGACGTTGAAGACGGCGCGGGCGGTGTTCGTGATGCGCCAGATGACGACGACGGAGATTTCGATGGGATTGCCCTCTTCATCGTTGACTTTCTGCTTGTCGTTGTTGAGGGTCATTGCCTTCAAGGAAATCTTGCGCGCAATGCCGACCGCCATGCCCCTTGCGGGATTGACTGCCGCGCAGAAGGGATTCACCCAGAAGAACCCGTCCTGCTTGATGGTCCCGTAGTACTTGCCGAACAGGGTGAGTACATAGGCTTCGTTGGGCTGGACGAGTTTGAACCCGTTGGAGAAGATGCCTCCCGAGATGATGAACAGAATAGCCACGCCGATGAGCGCGAGGGTCGCACCGTTCGTCTCTTCGGCGAAGATGGCGCCCACGGCAATCGACGAGGCAGCCGCCGCAAAGAACAGGATGTTGACGAACAGCATGAGCCAGCCGTTCGCCTTTTTGGCGGGTTTTTCTGTAATTTTGTCAAAATCTTTGACCTGAATCTTGGTGTTTTCCATAATATCCTCCGTTTGTGATATCATTTTGATATCATAATTGTATCACCCCATTTTTTTCCTGTCAAGCGTTTTCCACCAAATCTTTGCAAAAAAAATACGCCCGCGCGCGCACGGGCGTACCTTTTTATGATTAAAGGCGGTCATTCCTTGGCTTTGATGACGTTGGTGGGCTTGATGTAGCGAAGGCGCAGCATGGGAATGAGGAAGGAGAAGA
>CANRNE010000011.1 GCA_947631925.1 uncultured Clostridia bacterium | reverse complement strand
GGTGGCTTGGGGTGGAATCGAACCGCCGACATAAGGATTTTCAGTCCTCCGCTCTACCAACTGAGCTACCAAGCCGTTTGCCTTTAAGGCAGGAGCCTCATTCCTCGGAATGAGGCTCCCCTTTGGCGACCCAAAACGGGCTCGAACCGTCGACCTCCAACGTGACAGGCTGGCGCTCTAACCAACTGAGCTATTGGGCCATTCCTTATTTTGCATTGCCGTCTGGTGGGCCTTCACGGACTTGAACCGCGGACCGATCGGTTATGAGCCGACTGCTCTGACCACTGAGCTAAAGGCCCGCGCACCTTACTCGGCAATCACAATGCTTGTATATCATAGTATAAACACGGAAAAATGTCAAGTGATTTTTCGGGCATTTTGAGAAATTTTTTTCCACATCTCCCCTATTCGATTTTTTTCAATAATTTATTGCTTTCCGACGGAATTTTCATCATATTATCACAATCGGCGCGTATAATTAAGAATATAAACAATCGGAGGAAGCATGAAAGAGAAACCGTTTGAAGTACCGAAGAAGAAGCAGCCCTTCTTTTCTGCGGTCAAAAAAGTCCTTCTTCGGCCTTTTTACAGAAAGCCGAAAGTATATCTGCCCGAGGAAGGCATGCAGGAAAAGTGCATCGTCCTTGCCAACCATGCGGCAAAATCGGGGCCCGTGGGGATTGAGCTCTTCCTTCCCCTCTTCTCGGTGAAGTGGGCGGCGCATGAGATGCTCGGGGATTACAAGACGCGGCGGGCGTATCTTCGCGATGTCTACTACATGCGCAAGAAGGGCTGGGGAAGGGCGCGTGCGAGTTTTGTCTCCGCGTTTGAGGCCGTCTTCTCCCGTCTCGTCTACAAGGGCATCAAGACGATTGCGACTTACCGCGATATGCGGCTTCTGAAGACGCTCCGCAACAGCAAGTCGGTGCTCGATGCGGGAAATTCCGTCGTGATTTTCCCCGAGGATTCCGACGCGGGGTATTTTGAGGAGATGCGCTCCTTCCATGCGGGCTTTGTGTTGCTCTCCGAATACTACTACAACAAGACGGGGGAAGATTTGCCCGTCTACCCCTGCTACTATCACGCCAAGAAGCGCGTGCTTGCCGTGGGAGAGCCCGTCAAGGTCAATCACCTCCTGCGGCTCGGCAAGAAGCGGGAAGAGATTGCCGAACTTGTCAAGGAGAAGGTGAACGCCCTCTTCCATACCTATTGCACCGCGCCCGCATGATAACGTTGGCGCCTTGTGCCGCGCCCGCGCTATAAAAACGCTCCGTTCGGATGGAACGGAGCGCTTTTTGTTTATTCGGTCTTTTCGTCGGTTTCTTGCGCTACTTCGGGGTCTTTCCTTTTGAGGGCTCTCACGAGGAAGAACGCGAGCACGCCCTCGCCGATGAGAAGAACTCCGCAGACGGGGACGGGCAGGAACCAGACCCAGCTGTAATTCATCGCGGCGCCGCCGGTGGAGAAGTACCCCGTGGTGTCGATATCGGGATGAGCTTCGACGTATGTCTGCGCCGTGTCGACGAGCATCCAGAGGATGTCGCGAACGCGCCGCTGTGCGAGATTTAAGAACACGGGGTCGTCGAGGTAGGCGGACGTGATGAAGACGGAGGGCACGTACTCGGTGTTGTGGAGCCAGAGGTCGTTGCCCGCCCAGAGGCCGCGGTAGTCCGTCATGTAGGTCGAGCCCGAGTCCACCCAGTCGGTGATGAGGGCGCCCTCGAATCCCCATTCGTCGCGGAGGACTTCGGTGCAGAGGGCGTGACTTCCGCCCGACCAGACACAGCCGAGGCGGTTCATGCTCGTCATGAGTCCGTTTGCGCCGCCCTCTTTCGTTGCAATCTCATAGGGCTTGAGATAAATCTCGCGCAGAGACTGTTCGGTGAGGAAGGTGCAGAGCCCCTCGCGGAGGGATTCGCTGTCGTTGGCGACGAAGTGCTTGATGTAGCAGTGCACGCCCATTTCCTTGGCGCCGCGCACAGTCGCCGCGGTGAATTTGCCCGAGAGCACGCCGTCCTCCGAATAGTATTCGGCATTTCTGCCGCCGTAGGGATTGCGATGGATGTTCGCGCCGGGGCCGTACCAGCCGCGGATGCCGAGTTCACTCTCGCGCGCCTCCGTGCCGACGCTCTTCCCCATGCGGTAGGCAAGGTCGACGTTCCAGCTCTGGGCGAGGAGCGTCTCGCTCGGATAGGGAACAAAGCTGCAGGAGGTACTGCTCGTGACGCGGGTGTTGAGCCCGAGAGGCCCGTCGTAGTCCCAATACATGGGCTTGTCGATGCTTGCAATCGCCGCCGTCTTGAAGAATCCGTCGCGGAAGAGATTGACGAGCTCGGGCTTCTTGATTTGGGAAATGAGCGTTGCCCAGCGCGCGTCGTCGATGCCGCTTGCGTCCAGCATGTCGTCGAGGGTGAGCGTCTTCGCGGCGCCCACTGTGGGCATCGTCTTGTTCGCGTCGCCCGTGCGGCTGAGCTGTTCCTCCGTGGGGGTCGTTCTCGAGGAGATCTCCCCCGCCAACGTGCTGCGGGCGCGGAGATTCTTTGCCGTCGGGAAGGTCCCTTTGAAGTCGGCGCGGGAGAGATATTCGACGGGAACGGTCTCGAGGCTTCCGTCGATGGGATAGCCGTCGATGGTGTTCGCGCCCGTAAAGCGGTTCTCCACCGTGTTGCCCGTCGCGGGGTCGGTGTCGTAGAGAAGTCCGTCCGTGTGACAGCTCAGCGAGTCGATGACGGTGTGGGAGTCGCTGCGCACGGAGACGGTGTAGTCCCCTTCGAAGAGGGCATAACAGCCCTTGCCGTCCTTTGCCGCCATGTCGTACGTCGCAAGGTCATAGGCGGTGAAGGTGAGGAGGACGTCCTCGTAGGGTTCCTCTCCCGAGGAGTACGTCTCGGGGACGAGCGTCTCTGTCTTGGCAAAGGCGAGCAGGTTGACTTCGGAGACCTCGGTCTTGCCGTTGTAGGGCGGCGTGTAGTAGAGCTCGACGACGTCTTTTGCGGGCGTCTTGCCCGTGTTCGTGACGCGGACGATGATGCTGTACGTCTTGTTCTTTTCGAGGGTCTCTGCGAGGAAGAAGGGATTTTCCGCACCGACCGCGGTGTAGGCCGCCTCGTCCTTTACAATTTCCTGCGTGAACTGCGTATAGGAGAGCCCGTAGCCGAAGGGATACTGCACGACGGCGTCGTAGCCGCCCGCATCCTCCCAATAGCCCTCTGCGTCCGCCGTCTCATACCACTTATAGCCGACATAGATGCCCTCGTAGTAGTCCACATAGGCGTCGTAGTAGCCCTTGACGTAGTCGTTGGAAGTGGGAAGGCCCGTGTACTTCACCGCGCCGCCGAAGCCCGAATTGACTGCGGAGGGCGCGCTTGAAATCTGATAGGCATAGGTGTCCGCCGTCCGTCCCGAGAAGGAGACGGGATAGCCGCTATCATCCGTGCCGCGGAGAAGTTCGATGACCGAGCGCACGCCCGTGTAACCCGTGAGTCCGACGAGCACGGCGGCGTCAATTCCCTCGTCGTCGAGGAAGCCGAGCTCCATCGTGTTGCTCGTGTTGAGCAGGACGATGACGGTGTCGCATGCCTTCTCCGCCGCGGCAATCATCTCCTCCTCTTCCTTGGAAATCTGCAGATAGGTGCGCGTATCGTCCCGCACCGTCGTCTCGGAGCCGTTCCTCTGCTCCTGTTTGGTCTGATACATGCGAAGGTCTGCCGCCTCGCCGCCCGTGCGGCCGATGACGACGATGGCGATGTCCGAAAATTCGCTTGCATTGTCAAGAATTGTGTCGGTGTAGAAGGATTCACCGGGTTCGTGCAGCGTGAATTTCTGCTCACTGCCCACTTCGACGTCGCCGCGGTATTCATCGAGCTTCAAGCCCCACTGCTCGACGGGCCGGGAATAGAAGGTGCGATAGAGGTTATAGAGTTCCTCGTTGTAGGCGATGTGCGCCTCCTCGAGGGCGGGGAACAGCTTGATTTTTTCGAGGGACGTGTTGGAGAAGCCAGAGCCGAATGCGCTCGTCATCCAGTCGTACGCCGCCCAGCCGAACACGTTCACGCGGTTTATCTTGTCGCCGAGGGGAAGCGGGGCGTCCTCGCCGCTGCCGTTCTTGAGGAGCACGCTGCCCTCGAAAGTAATCTCCTCCGTGAGGTCGGCGGCCGCCTTCTTCGTCTCATCGCTGACTTTGCTTTCGCCTTTTGCGAAATACATCGAGAGCGTGTTGCTGAATACGCAGCAGACGGCAATGACAACTGCGATGATAATCGCAATCGCCGCCATGAACGGCGTATACAAGAAAATTGCCTTTTTCTTTGATTTTGTCATGACATCCTCCCTGACGTCTTTCTGACGTTTTCGTCATTATACTACAACCATTTTTAATTGTCAATCCCCTTTTTTTTGATTTTTTTAATAAAGGGGAGGCCTTGTAGGACGAAAAAATTTGCTTTCGCAAAGATTTTCGCCGAAAATAAAAAATTATGTTTATTCCTTGACATCTGTGTGGTATAATAAATCGGCGGCAGTTTCGGAAAAGATTTTGCCGAAACATGCGAATGCCGAAAGTTTCAGAGGTTTGCCATGAGCTATCTTTCCCTCCGCGGCGTCGGAAAACAGTATACTTCGGGCTCGGTGAAAGTCGATGCCTTAAAGGACGTCTCCTTCGACCTCGAAGACGGGACGTTCGCCGTCGTGCTCGGCTCCTCGGGGGCGGGCAAAACCACCCTTCTCAACCTCTTGGGCGGGATGGATACGGCGAGCGCGGGGGAGATTGTTCTCGACGGAAAAACCGTCACCGCCCTCTCCAAGCGGGAACTCACCGAGTACCGCAGGCACGACGTCGGGTTTGTCTTCCAATTTTATAACCTGATGCCCAACCTCACCGCGCTCGAAAATGTGGAGATTGCGACGGAAATCTGCAAAAACGCGCTCTCCCCTTCCGCCGTGCTCGAGGAAGTGGGCTTAAAGGAGCGGATGGCGAACTTCCCCTCCCAGCTCTCGGGCGGGGAACAGCAGCGCGTGTCCATCGCAAGGGCCATCGCAAAGGACCCGAAACTGCTTCTTTGCGACGAGCCGACGGGGGCGCTCGACTATCAGACGGGCAAGAAAATCTTAAAACTGCTCTATGGCGTCTCCCGCGCCAAGAAAAAACTCGTCATCGTCGTCACGCACAACGCCGCGCTCAAGGAGATTGCCGACGTCGTCCTTCATATCCGCAGCGGGGAGATTGAGCGCATCGAGCGCAACGAACACCCCCTCCCCATCGAGGAATTAGAATGGTGAAGAGCTACCTCAAAACCTTTCCGCGCACCTTTCGGCGCCATCTCACACGGTTTGTCTCCGTGTTTTTGATGGTGCTTCTCAGCGTGGGATTTTCGGCGGGCATCGGCATGGCGACGGACAAGATGCGCTACGCCATGGACGAACTGTACACAGAGAAGCGGATGAGCGACATCATCGTGCGCGCCGAGAACGATTTGGGGGAGAAACAAGAGGCGCTCGAAGCGCTCGGCTACGAAGTCGTGCAGGGCGGATTCCTCGACTTCGAAACGGGAAAGCCCTTTTCCGAGACGCCGAGCGACATGCCCGCAACCGTGGAGGCAGAATTTTCGGGGCTGTATGGGTCGGGCGCGACGCGGGTGTATTTCTTCGAAAGCGAGGAGGATTTTCTCCGCCAGAACACGCCCGAGACGATAGACGAGGCACCCATGCCCGCGACTGCCCCCGCAGGAAGCATTCCGATTGCGGTCGAACGCGGGACCGAACAGCTGCATTCCTACGTCCTCGGAGACGTGCTGACGGCCGAGGTTTCCATCGACGTTCTCGGGTTCAAACAGACGGCAACGTACACCTTTGTCGTCACGAAAATCGTGGAAAATCCCCTGCACCGCGCCGTGCGGCTCGACCCGAGTACCATTTCCGTCGAGGGCAGGGAGGACGACTACCAAGAGCTCGACGCGATTTTCTACCTCGTCGGGCAAAAATTCCCCCTGTTCGGGCGGGAGATGTCTTTCCCGAATAACAGCCTCTACCTCAAAAAGGAGATGCCGACGACCCTCTTTTCGGACAACTACGACAGGGCAATCGAGGCGGCAAAAGAGGAAGTGGAAGGGGCGCTCGAGGACGTAGAGGGCGCGGTGGGCGTTCTCACCCTGCACGAGAATTTTACGTTGGAATCCTATTATACCTATGCGGACAAGGTGGAAGTCATCGGCTATGTGCTCATGGTGGTCTTCCTCGCGGTCACCCTGCTCGTCGTGCTGTCTGCGATGACCCGCCTGCTCGACGAGGAACGCGCGCAGATTGCCTGCTGTGCGACGCTCGGCTACTCCCCCATGCAAATCCTCTCGAAATATCTCCTCTTTGCGGCGATTGGGACGGTCTTGGGTGCGGCGGGTGGATACGGTGCAAGCATCGGGCTCGCCTATATCATCTATATCAACTTCAACTGGAACTTCGACATGCTGCCCTTCCCCGCCCATGTCTCCCTCGCCTTCTTCATGATAGTGGCGTCGATTATCTGCATCTCGACGGTCGCGGCGACGGCGTTTGCGGGCCTTAAAAAGCTCTCCGAGGCGCCCGCTTCCCAGCTCCGTCCCAAGGCGCCCCGCCCCGGGAAAAAGGTCTTCCTCGAACACATTCCCGTGCTCTGGAACAGGCTCTCCTTCACATATAAGTCGACGATGCGCAACGTCTTGCGCTTCAAGATGCGGTTTGCGATGACGGTAGTCGCGGTGATGGCGTCCACGGCGCTCGTGCTTGCGGGGCTCGCCGTCCTCGACTGCTGTATCTTTCAGGACATCGGAACCAAGGCGATGATTGCAGTCGGTGTCGTCGTCGTGCTCTTCGCCGCTCTTCTCAATCTCGTCGTCATCTACACGCTCGCGACCATCAACATCTCGGAGCGGGAGAGGGAACTCGCGACGCTCATGGTGCTCGGCTACCACCAAGGGGAAGTCGCCATGTATGTGTACCGCGAAATTTACATCACGGGCACGATAGGCACCCTTCTCGGCGTCCCCTTCGGCGCCCTGCTCACGCAGTTTGTCTTCACCCTGCTCGAGGTGGGCGCGCTGTCCGCCATCCATATCTATGTCTGGTTTGCGGCGCCGCTGCTTTCCGTCCTCTTCACCCTGCTTTCCACCCTCTTGCTCAGGCGGAAGATTACGAAAATCGACATGAACGATTCGCTCAAAGCCATCGAGTAATGCAAAACGGCTCTCCCGAGGGAGAGCCGTTTTGCGAAGATTTTATGGAGATTGTATGAATGAGCTATTTTACCTTTCTGTTCTTGCAGGCAGAGCAGCCCGCACAGTTTGCGCAGTCGCAGCCGCAGGAAGTCTTCCCCTTTGACTTTCTGTAGAGTGATACGCCGATGACCGCGGCCACGAAGAGCGCCGCCGCGATGATGAGGAGAATTTCCCACCAGCTCATGATTTTTGCTCCTTATCGTCCGTGATTGCGACCTCTTCGAGAGGCTCTGTCTCGGACATGGATGCCTCGTCTTTCGTGACGGGGTGTTTTTTATTCCAGAAGACAATGCCCGTGACGGCCGCCGCGATGAGGGCTGCGAAGATGAATACCGTCCACCACGATTTCTCCCAGCCGATGAGGTAAATCATCATCGAGACGACATAGGACGTGGCGACCCAGAAGAGGAGCGTCCACTTGAACTTGCCCTCGGGGAGCTCCGCCTTTGCCGTGGCGCATGCCGCAAAGCAGGGAATGGTAGTCATGTTGAAGGCGATGAAGGCGATGAGCGCGGAGACGGTGATTTCGGGATTTGCCCCAATCATGATGACCGCCTCTTCGATGCCCTCCCCCGTCGCGATGTACTTGCCCGCGACGCAGGCGGCGAGGGTGCCGAAGGTTGCGATAACGTTCTCCTTCGCGACGAGACCGGAGAGGGCGGCGACGGCGAAGACCCAGCCGTTTTCCCCGAGCTGCGAGCCGAAACCGAGCGGCGTAAAGATGGGCTGAATGAGCATGCCGATGGAGCCCAAAATACTTTGGTCTGCGTGCAGGTTGGCGAGGATTGTTTCCCCCTCATACTCAATTTCCTCGGGCAGGAAGTGCCAATTCCAGGAGAAGTTGGAGAGGAACCAGACGACGATGGTGGAGGCAAAGATGATGGTGAACGCCTTCTTGATGAAGTGCTTGGTCTTATCCCAGAGGTGTATCATCAGCCCCTTGAAGAGCGGCGCATGGTAGGCGGGGAGCTCCATGATGAAGGGCGGGACGTCGCCGCGCATCGTCGTGTTCCGCATGAGGATGACCGCGGCGATGGCAACTACAATTCCGATGAGATACATTCCGTAGGTGATGAGGTCGGCATTGCCAATTTCGAAATAGGTGACGATGCCGCCCGCGATTGCGGTGAGAATGGGCAGTTTTGCCCCGCAGGAGAAGAAGGGAATGACGCGGATGGTTGCCGTGCGCTCCCTGTCGTCGGCGAGCGTCCTCGTGTTAATCATCGCGGGAAGGCTACAGCCGAAGCCCATAATCATGGGCATGAATGCGCGGCCGGAGAGCCCGAATCTGCGGAAGATGCGGTCCATGATGAAGGCGACGCGCGCCATGTAGCCCGAATCTTCCAAGATGGAGAAGAACAAAAAGAGGGTAAGAATCTGCGGCAGGAAGCCGAGCACGGCGGAGAGGCCTCCCCAGATGCCGTCCCCGACGAAGCTGCCAACCCAGAGCGGGGCGTTCCTCGTGATGAGGCCCAAAAGTTCCCCCACCCAGTCGAGAAGCCACGACCAGACGTTGGTCAACATGACGCCGGGCGAAAAGACCGCGCCGTCATAGAAGCAGGCGAGCAGGGTGACGCCGGGATTTTCCACAGGGTAGCCGAGCTCTTCCAAGGTGGGCAGCGGCGTTCCCGCGAGGTTCGCCCAGCCGCCTATAAAGAAGAGGTCTTCGGAAAAGGTGAAGTGGAACACGAAGAACAAAATGACGATGAAGATGGGAATTCCCAGCCATTTGTTGGTGAGAATGCGGTCCGCACGGTCGCTCTTCGTGAGCTGTTCCCGTCTCTCCTTCTTTCTGTATGCCGCCGAATAGTTGGCGGAGATGTATTTATATCTTGCGTCCGCGACGACGGCCTCGAGGTCGCTGCCGAAGGTGTCGTCCTCGAAGGTGGACTTGAATTCCTCCACCATCTTGACGAGTTCGGGGTGCATGCCCACTTCAATCTCGTCCATCTCGGCGAGTTTTACGGCGTGAAAGAGGGGTGCATCCACCTTGGCGCCCTTGAGGGCGATGGTGACGTCGCGCACGAGGTGGGCAAGGGGGGAATCGTGCAGGACGGTCGTCCCCTCCCGCGGCGTCTTCGCGCAGGAGATTGCCCTGTCCATGAGCTCCTTGATGCCCTCCCCCTTGAGTGCGGAGATGGCGACGACGGGAAGGCCAATCTTTTTCTCGAGCTCCTTGGCGTCAATCTCGTCCCCGCTCTTTTCGACCGCGTCCATCATGTTGAGGGCGATGATGACGGGGACGTCTATCTCCATCAGCTGGGTGGTGAGGTACAGGTTGCGCTCGAGGTTGGTCGCGTCGACGATGTTGATGACGCATTCGGGCTTTTCATCGAGGATGAAATTGCGGGAGATGACTTCCTCGGGCGTGTAGGGAGACAGGGAGTAGATACCGGGCAGGTCGACGATTTTGACGGGCTCCTCGCCGCGCTTATACGTCCCCTCGCGCTTATCCACCGTGACGCCGGGCCAGTTGCCGACATATGCCGTGGACCCTGTGAGAAGGTTGAAAAGAGTGGTCTTCCCGCAGTTGGGATTGCCTGCCAAAGCGAACTTCATCATGATTTCACCTCCATTGTAACGAGCTCGGCCTCCGTCTTTCTGAGGGTGAGCTCATAGCCGCGGATGGTGACTTCCAAGGGGTCGCCCAAGGGAGCCTTCTTACGAAGAAGGACATCGGCGCCCGGGGTTACCCCCATGTCGAAGAGGCGGCGACGCAGCCTTCCCTCTCCCGCGACGAGCTTGACTGTGCCCCGCTCGCCGACGGAAAATTCATTGAGTTTCTTTTCCATAAAAGAGAACTACCTCCAAAGAGATTTATGCGACAAAAATGCGGGATGCTACTTGTCTGTCGAGGGCGAGACGCCCCTCCTTGACGCGGCAGACGGTGCTTCCCCCGCTCGCCGAGAGGACGGTAATCGTCTCCCCCGCGAGAATCCCGAGATTGAGCAGGTGTTTGGTGGTTTTTTCGTCGAGCGCTATCCGCACGATGCGGACTTCCTGCCCCACGGGTGCCAAAATGAGCGGCATACAGTCTCCTTGCGCCTCTTCGCGGCGCGGTTCGCCATTGCGAACTCTTTATCCAAAGTTTGTTCGCATCTGCTAACCGCTTCCCGAAAAAGCAGTTCGCATCTGCGAACTATGATGATTTTATCACACCGAACCCCCCTTTGTCAACTGTTTTTCGGCAATTTTCAAAAAAAAGTTAGCGATTGCTAACTCTTTTTTTCGTATGCGATTTTTGGGATTCTATTAAGGTACGCGCGTGAGATTTCTCCACGCGCCGCTTCGCGGCTTGGCCCTGATGACAAGATGAAGAAGCGGCCTCAAAGGTCTTCGGCTTCCAAGAGGAAGAGGGCGCAAGAGGCGTCGGAGGGCATGCGCAGGTCGGCGCGCGGGGAGAGCGAGACGGAGCCCACTTTCACGCCGTCGGGGACGCAGTTGCGCTTGAATTGCTGGGCGAAAAACCTCTTATAAAAGGACACAAGCCACTTCTTCAGCGTCGCGCGGTCGTATTTTTCCCCGAATGCGCGCTCGGCGAGGTAGAGCGTCTTGGCGGGCGAGTCCCCTCTGCGCAGGAAGTGATAGAGGTAGAAGTCGGTGAGTTCGTAGGGCCCGATGAGGTCCTCCGTCTTCTGCGTGATGTTCCCCTGCTTGTCGGGGGGGAGAAGTTCGGGCGAGATGGAAGTATTCAAAACGCGGCTCAAAACTTTTTCCGTGTCGCCGCCCAAACGGTGGGCCTCGGCGAGGACGAGATAGCGCACGAGCGTCTTGGGGACGGAGGCATTTACCGCATACATGCTCATGTGGTCGCCGTTGTAGGTGCACCAGCCGAGGGCGAGTTCGGAGAGGTCGCCCGTGCCGACGACGAGGGAATTTTCCTCATTCGCGATGTCCATGAGCACCATCGTGCGGTAGCGCGCCTGCGCGTTTTCGTAGGCGGAATTGAGAACGTCGGGGTCGTGCCCGATATCCTTGAAGTGCCTTTGCACGGTGGCGGAGATGTCAATCTTTCTCGCGGTGACGCCGAGCGCCTGCATGAGGGCGTCCGCGTTGCTCTTCGTGCCCTTGGAAGTTCCGAAGCAGGGCATGGAAATTCCCACGATGTCCTTGCGGGATTTTCCGAGCAAATCGAAGGCGCGGCAGGTGACGAGAAGGGCGAGCGTGCTGTCGAGGCCGCCCGAGATTCCGAGCACCGCACCGCGGACATGGGTATGGGCAATGCGGCGGGCGAGGGCGTTTGCCTGTATGTCGAAGATGAGGTCGGCGCGGCAATCCTCCCCGTGCGGGACGAAGGGCAGGGGGTCGATGTTCCGAAGAGTCAAATCCCCGTCCGTCACAAACTTCGCGGGGCACCAAATGTACTCCTTGTCCTCCTCCGCGTCAAAATTCCGATAGGAAGTCTTGCGGCGGCGCTCGTTGAGCAGGAAACCGACGTCAATCTCCGCCTCACAGATGCCGTTTCCGAAGGGGACGCTCTCCGCAAGGCAGGCGCCGTTTTCATAAATCATGTTGTTGGCGGCAAAGACGGAGTCGGAGGTACTCTCCCCCACCCCTGCGCCGCAGTAGACATAGCCGCAGATGTTCTTGCCCGTCTGTGCCGCGATGAGGGTGTGGCGGTATTCGCGCTTGCCGACGAGTTCGTTGCTCGCCGAGAGGTTGACGACGATGCTCGCGCCGTGCTTGCAATGGGAAACGGACGGGGAGACGGGGACCCAGAAGTCCTCGCAAATCTCGCAGGCGATGAGAATTTCGGGATGCGCCTCGTCATAGACGAGCACGCGGGGAGAGAGCGACGCGCTGCCGCTCCTCAGACGGATACAGCTGTCCGCATCCTGCCCGCTCGAGAAATGCCGACCCTCATAGAATTCGTTGTGGTCGGGGAGATAGCTCTTGGCGACGAGGGCGAGGACTCTCCCGCCCGAGATTGCCGCGGCGCAGTTGTAGAGCTTTTCCCTGTCCGCCACGGGGAGCCCGACAAAGACGAGCATCGTCTTGTCTTGTGTGGCCTTGGCGACCAAATCGAGCGCGTCGAGACAGCCCTCCAAAAGCGTGCGCTGGAGGAAGAGGTCCCCGCAGGTGTAGCCCGAGAGGGAGAGCTCGGGGAAGACGAGAAGTTCGCACCCCTTTTTCTCCTCCGTCTCGATGGCCTCTATGATTTTCTGCGCGTTGTAAGCGGGGTCGGCGACCCGAAGGTCGGGACTGACTGCCGCGGCTTTGATAAATTGATGTTTCATGGATTAACTTTTCAGACGGTTTGCCCGTTTGGGCGAATTATTCTTCGATGCCCGCCACTTCGTCGACGGGGGCACCCTTTGCGGCGACGCGAATCTTCTCCATCATCTCCGCCATGAGTTCGGGGTTGTCCTTGAGGAACTGCCGCATGCGCTCTCTGCCGTTGGCGACCTTGTTGTCGTTGTAGCTGAACCATGCGCCGCTCTTCTTGATGATATCGTACTGAATGCCGAGGTCGATGACACAGCCCTCCTGCGAGACGCCCTCGCCGTACATGATGTCAAATTCCGCCTGACGGAAGGGAGGTGCGAGCTTGTTCTTGACGACCTTGGCGCGGGTGCGGTTGCCTGCCGCCCCGTCGGCGTCCTTGAGGGTGTCAATCTTGCGGATATCGACGCGGATGGAGGCATAGAATTTGAGCGCCTTGCCGCCCGGGGTGACCTCGGGATTGCCGAACATGACGCCCACCTTCTCGCGGAGCTGGTTGATGAAGATGACGCACGTCTTGGACTTGTTGACGATGGCGGTGAGCTTGCGGAGCGCCTGCGACATGAGGCGCGCCTGAAGACCGACGTGGGAATCTCCCATGTCCCCCTCTATCTCCGCCTTGGGCGTGAGGGCGGCGACGGAGTCGATGACGATGATGTCCACCGCCGAGGAGCGCACGAGTGCGTCCACGATGTCGAGCGCCTGTTCCCCCGTGTCGGGCTGGGAGACGTACAGCTCGTCGAGATTGACGCCGAGTTTCTTCGCATAGACGGGGTCGAGGGCGTGCTCCGCGTCCACAAATGCGGCGATGCCGCCCGCCTTCTGTGCTTCGGCGACTGCGTGCAGGGCGACCGTCGTCTTGCCCGAAGATTCGGGGCCGTAGATTTCAATCATTCTGCCGCGGGGAAACCCCCCGATGCCGAGCGCGAGGTCGAGGGCGAGACAGCCCGAGGGGATAACCTCGATGTCCGTGTTGCCCGCGTCCTGTCCGAGCTTCATGATGGAGCCCTTGCCGTACGCCTTCTCAATCTGCGAGAGAACGGCGTCGAGCGCCTTGCGTTTTTCTTCGTTCATGGATATTCTCCTTAAAAGATTATTTTATTTTTTTTCGGCGAAAATCTTTGCTTCGCAAATCTTTTCGTCGAGGAAATTGGCTCGATTGCCTTAACATGCTCACTGTCGCGGTCGTTTCAACGGACAATAAGCCCCGAGGTCGCAAATTGGGCGCCAAGGGGTTGCTATATCACGTGGAGCCCTTGGCTTGCTTGTAGGCGAGGAAGAGGGCGTAGTTTATCGCCGTTTCGGTGATTTCTTCCCGCGTGCCCGTCAGATGAAAGCGGAACACGTTGACCTGCTCGCGGGTGCCGACGGCGATGTAGACGAGTCCCACGGGGACGCCCTCCTGCGGAGAAGTGGGCCCTGCCGCGCCCGTCGTGGCGACGGCGATGTCGCAATTTCCTCCGCGGATGAGCCCTGCCGCCATCTCATAGGCGGTGTCTGCCGAGACCGCACCGTGCTCTTTGAGCGTCTTCTCCTGCACGCCGAGCCGAAGCGTCTTTGCGCGCTCGTCATAGGCGTTGATTCCCTCGAAGAAGACCTCGCTGGCGCCCGCGACGCGCACGATTGCCCGCCCGACGCCCCCGCCTGTCAAAGATTCCGCGGTGGAGATGCGAAGGCGGCGAATTTTGAGCGTCTCGACGAGCCGCTCGGCGACCGTCTCGCCCGAGAGGGAACAGAGAAAGTCGTTGAGCCCGACGGCAAGAATTCTCGCCACCTCGTCCGCTATCATCTTGGGAGTCTCGCGGTCGTAGATGAGCTCGATGCGGCACACGCCGTGCTTCTCCGAGGCGTGTAAAACGAGCTTCCCGTCAGCGGCGGCGCGCGCCTCTTCGAGGACGGAGCGGACCGTCTCGGCGGGCGCGGTCACGGTGGAGAGCACCACGCGGCGATAGCAGTTCTTCCTGCGCGCATCGATGCGGGGAAGGATGTCGCAGCGCACCGTCTCCGCCCCTTTCGTCCCGGCGCGGAGCACGACGAAGAGGGTGCGGGAAGTCTCGAGGACGGTTTCTTCCTCGAATAGTTCCCCCGCGCATGCCGAAATCTCCTCTCTCGCGGCTCCGTGCAGGGCGCCGTCCGCGATGACAAAGATTCCCTCGCAGTCGAGAGAGAGGCGGGAGAGCGCCGCACCGAAGTCCCCGTCGTAGGGACAGCATGCAATCTCGTCCAAGAAGACGCCGCCCGCAAGGAGGGCGTCCGTCACGGGCTGAAAATCCACCATCGAAAGCGGATTTTTGTTGTTAAAAAGTACGACTGCCGCGTATTTCACGGCTGTTCCTCCGAAGTCTTGGGCGTGTCCTTTAAGACCTGCCTGTTCTTTACGATGTAATTGACGCCCGAGAGGACGGTCGCAAACGCGGCGAGGGTGAAGATAATCATCCCGCCGATGACGAATTTCTCCCCCACCATGTCCGCGGCAAAGGGCGCAGCGGCGAGAAGAAGGGCGATGGCGATGTCCTGCAGGACGGTCTTGATTTTTCCGAGTTTATCTGCTGCGAGCACAATTCCCCGCTCGACGGCGAGGAGGCGGAAGCCGCTCACGATGAGCTCGCGCGCGAGAATGACGGCGACACAGATGCCCGCAAATACGGTCCCCCAGCCCGCGAAGAAGGAGACCTCGAACAGGGCGGGGCGGGTGAGAAGAAGGATGAATGCCGTCGAGACGAGCACTTTATCGGCAATGGGGTCCAAAAACTTGCCCATATTGGTGACGAGGCGGTACTTTCTCGCGATGTAGCCGTCGAGAAAGTCGGTGCCCGCGGCAAGCACAAAGATGCCCGCCGCGATGAGAAATTCATAGTGACATTCCGAAAAGACGTCAAGGTAGAAGACGATGACGAAGACGGGAATGAGACAGATGCGGGAGAGGGTGATTTTGTTGGGTAAATTCATGTTGTCTCCTTGATATCGGTTGCGGCCTCGCCGTACAAATCGTACGAATCCGAGCGCGTGATGCGGACATGGTACCGCCTTCCGACCTCTACGCGGGGTGCGGTGAAGTAGGTGACGCCGTCGATTTCATATGCCTGAAACAGGGCCCGTCCCACGAAACAGCCCTTCTCGCAGTCAAAGCCGTCGCAGACCACTTCGAGCGTCTTTCCGACAAATCCCGAGAGAATCTCCCCGGAAATCTCCGCCTGCCGCTTGTAGAGCGCCTTGGTGCGCTTCTTTTTGACGGCGGCGGGAATTTGCCCCGCCATCTTGTAGGCGGGCGTGTCGGGCTCGCGCGAGTAGGCGAAGAAGCCGCAGTTTTCGAAGCGCATCTCCCCGAGAAAGGCAAGGAGGGCGGCGTGCTCCTCCTCCGTCTCGGAGGGAAAGCCCGCGATGAAGGTAGTGCGGATGGCAATCTGCGGGATTTCCTGCCGCAGTTTTTGCAGGAGGGTTACGATTTCCGCCTTTCTGCTCCGCCTTCCCATGAGGCGAAGAATGCGGTCCTCGCTGTGCTGAAGGGGAATGTCGAGGTATTTTATCACCTTGGGGTTGTCCCTGATTTCGGCGATGAGCGCGTCCGTCACCACCTCGGGATAGCAGTAGAGAAGGCGAATGTGGCGGATATTTCCGAGGGCGGAGAGGGCGCGGAGGAGGGGCACCAGCCTGTTCTCTCCCCCATCTTCGCCGTAGCGCGTCGTGTCCTGTGCGACGAGGACGAGCTCGTCCGTCTCGCCGAGCGACTTCGCCTCTGCCACGAGTTCCTCCATCGGATAGGAGATGTACTTCCCCCGTATCTTGGGAATGAGGCAGTAGGTGCAACGGTTGAAGCAGCCGTCGGCGATTTTGAGATATTTGAGGTGGGGCATGGTGGAGACGAGGCGGGCCGTTCTGTCCCCCGTCCCCGTGCCGACGGCGTTGACGCGCTCTTCGCGATAGGAGCGCTCGAGGGCGGGGAAGAGCTCGGACGCGTCGTGTACGCCGAGGAAGACGTCCGCCTCCGTGAGGGCGGGGAAGAGTTCGTCGATGAATTTTTCGGGAAGGCACCCCGAGACGACAATCTTTTCGAGTTTGCCCGTCCGATACCCGTTCCCCTCGAGGACGGCGGCGATGGATTCTTCGCGCGCCGCGTTGAGGAAGGCACAGGTGTTGACGATGAGCACCTGCGCCTCGGAGAGGTTGTCCGTGATGCGGCAGCCGTGCCGTGCGATTTCCCCCAACAGACGCTCCCCGTCCACGCGGTTCTTGTCACAGCCGAGGGAAATCATGCCGAAGACTTTGTTCATTGGTCAATGTCCCCGTAGATGTTCTGGAATTCTTCGGGGGTGAGGAGCACCGTCCTCGCCTTTGCCTTGCCGTCGAAGGGAGAGATGTAGCCCTTGGCCTCCATCCATTCGATGATTTTGCCCGCATGGTTATACCCCACCGAGCACTTGCGCTGGATGAGGGAGATGGACGCCTGTCCGAGTTTGACGACGATGGCGAGCGCGTGGATGTACATCTCCTTGGTGGATTCGGAGAGTTCCGCCCCGTCGTCATCGTCCTCACGGTCTGCGCTGTCGGGCGCCTCTTCCGTCTTGTTGATGTAGTCGGAGACCGCGTTGTCGAAGTAGGTCTCGTTGTGCGCCTTGATTTCGTCCACGATGGCCTGCACCTCTTCGGAGCTGATGTACGCCCCCTGCACGCGGCGGGATTCGAACATGTCGTCCGAGCGGTAGAGAAGGTCGCCGTAGCCGAGGAGCTTCTGCGCGCCCGTCTCGTCGAGAATGGTGCGGGAGTCCACTTCCGCCGCCACTTTGAAGGCAAAGCGGGTGGGAAGATTGCCCTTGATGACGCCCGTGATGACGTTTACCGAGGGACGCTGCGTTGCGAGCACCAAGTGAATGCCCGCCGCCCTCGCCTTGGCGGCGAGACGCTGGATTCTGTCCTCGATGTCCTTCTTCGCGACCGCCATGAAATCGGCAAGTTCGTCGAAGACGATGACAATCTTGGCAAGTTTGTCGTCATCCTCGCCGAGATGTTCGTTGTATTCGTCGATGTTGCGCACCGTCGTGCGCTCCTCGCGGGTCTTCTTCTCGAAGAGCTCGTAGCGGCGCTCCATCTCCTTAATCGCCCAGTTGAGGGCGGTGACTGCCTTCTGCGGCTCGGCGATAATCTCGTTGAGCATGAGGTGCGGAAGGCCCGCATACACCGCAAATTCGATGCGCTTGGGGTCGATGAGAATGAGGCGGAGGTCTTCGGGAGAGTACTTGCAGATGAGGGAGATGAGCAGGGAGTTGAGGCAGACGGATTTTCCCGAACCGGTGGCGCCTGCGACGAGCATGTGCTTCATCTTGACGACATTGCCGCAGATGGGCCGCCCCTCGACGTCCTTGCCGATGGCGAACATCAGGGAGTTGGGCTTGGAGTGGACATATTCGTCTGCGAGGAGGACGGATTGCAGCCCCACCGTGCCGCGCTTGCGGTTGGGGACCTCGATGGAAATGGTCCCGTACTCGCGGTTGGCGCGCATCTTGACGCCGTTGGGCACGCGCAGACGCATGGCGATGTCCTCTTCCCGTTTGATGACGGTCTGGACGGCGACGTTGCTCGGAATGGTGATGTCGTAGCGCGTAAAGGTCGCGCCCGTCGTCACTTTCACGACCTGCGATTCAATCTTGAAGGCGGCGAGAGTGTCCGTGATGAGTTCGGAGTTCTGGTCAATCTCCTCGGGGGAGACGGTCACTTTGTCCTCGTAGTCCTTGAGAAGGGCGACGGAGGGCCGCTTATACGGCTTCCAGACGTGCTTTTGCGGCTGCGGCGCGGGCGCGGGCTCTGCGGGTGCGGGCGCGGGTTCGGTGCGGAAGGAACTCGTGCGCGGACTGCTCTCACGGGATTCGGTGCGGCGAATTCCGCGTTCGGAGCGGGGCATGCCGACGGACGCGTCGGGAATGTGGAAGTCCCCTTCGTCGCTGTCGTCGTCGAGCAGGGAGGACGCCTTGCCGCGGAAGGGGTCGTCGCGCTCCTCTGTCTCACGGAAGGTCTCGCGAGGAGTGTCGCGGAAAGTTTCACGGGGAGTTTCACGGGGAGTGTCACGGAAGGTCTCACGGGGAGCCTCACGGGGAGTGTCACGGAAGGTCTCGCGGGGTGTCTCGCGGGGGCTGTCGGAGACATCGCGGGGGGTGTCTCGTCCGCTGAAGGAATCGCGGGAGGCAGAATCATCTGTGCCCAATGCGCCGCGGGAGCCAAACGGGTCGCGGCTGTCAAAGGCCTCGCGACGGTCGCGCGCGGGAGCCTCTCTGCCCGAAAAATCGTCGCGGGCGGGCTCCGTCCTGCGGTCGCGGCCGAAGTCGAAGCCGAGGGGCTGGGCGCCGCGGGTGGGTGCATCTTCGAGCTTGCGCGCGGGCGGTTCGTCCGCATCGCCGAATCCGACGCGCAGGGTGGAGCGGGACGAGCGCTCGGGCATGCGGCTCTCGGAAGGGGCGGGCGCAGGTTGAGGCGCGGGCGCGGGCGTCTCGGGCGCCTTGGGGCGCGGGTCGGCAAGATAGGAAGGCCGCTGCGGAGCGGGTTCGTCGGGAATGTCAAACACGCTCGGCGCGGAGGAATATTCCTCGGGCGCGGGTGCGGGTTGGGGTGCAGGCGCGGGCGCGGGTGCGTCGGGCGCGTGGTAGGACGGCTTCGCGGGATAGTTGAATTCCTCCGAAGTCACCCGTTTGGGCATGGGGTCGCGCGTGACTTCCGCCTCCCGTGAAAATTCGCCCGAATATTGCTCTGCGGGCTGGACGCTCGAACGGCGGGCATTGCGGTTGAAGGCAGAATCGCGGTTGAAGATGAGGTTGGAATGGTAGTTGGTGGCGGGGTCGTTGGCGAACAGAATGTCCCTCCCGGTGGGCGTGCGCTCCTCATAGACGGGCTCGGGGTCGGGGGCGTACCCTCTCGGCTCCTCGGCGGGTTCTGCCGCGGGACGGGAGAAGCGCTCGCTGTCGCGACGGGTGCGGGGGGCGGGGTCGAGGTCGTCGAAGTCGGTCTCCCGCGGACGCTCCTTCTTCTCACGCGGTCTGCGCTCGACGGGACGGAGCATCCCCTTGAGGGGGGTGAGCATCAAAAAGAAGAAGAGGGACAGGAGGGTGAGGACGGCAAAGACGATGTATGCCCCCGGTGCGGAGAGCAAAAAGCGCACGGGGTAGGCGACGAGCCCGAAGAGAACGCCACCGCCCGTTCCCTGCGCGATGGCCTCGGATGCGGCATGAAAACAGCCCGAAAGATATGCCCCGTAGGGAGCATTCGTCAAGAGCTCCGCATCATAGTAGAAGCGCTCCGCCGTGGCGATATGTACGATGAAAAAGACGCAGACGACGACGAGCGCACCGCGGACGAGCCAGCGCCACGGCACGAAGGATTTTCCCGCGACGAGCGAGACGCCGCCGTACAGTCCGAAGAGGAGGAGCGGATAGATGAAAAAGCCGCCCAAACCGATGCAGAAAGAGGCAATCATCTGCCCGATGTCGCCGAAAATATACCGCCCTGTCGCCGCAAACAGCAGAATGAGCGCGCTGAAAAGAAGCAGAATCATGCCCGCCGTCTCCTTGGTAAAGACGGACTGCTTGTCCTGTTTCCTGTCTTCGTCTCCCCGTCCGATTCCGTTCACGAATGCCCTCCTTCTTCTCCATATGGAGAAGCCGCATAAAATGTTCATCTTACAGTATATCATTTCCCGCAAAATTTTTCAACGGTTTGCAATCACTTTTTTGCTTTTGAAACAAAAAATCCCGCGCTTTTTGCAAGAATAAATATCCACCGGCATAGCCGGTGGTTTTTCAGTTTCGGGCTGTAAGCCCTCATAATACCAGCGGCGCGCAAGCCGCGCATATGACGACCTGGCAGTCATGCGATTGTTACTTGCTACCCGTGAACGGGTCGTCTAAGTCGTCAATACTTAATTGACTTGCTTCTTTATCCTGTTTCAGTTGGTTGCTTATGTACTCTTTGATTGCTTTCGTATTCTTCCCTACCGTTGTGACATAAATTTATGGACACTAGGGGGATATGGGGAGAAAGACATAAAAATAGGCGCATGAGCGGGGAACTCATACGCCTTTCTTTTTACTTTTTGAATCGGTCTCGCAGGACGGAGGCAATGTCTACTTTATAGACGATTTCTATGGTGCGCTCTTTGCCCGTGGCTTTGGGTAAGCCGCCAATGACGATGCGGTCAATGAGTTCAAAGCACATCTCATGGGTAAGCGTGGGAGCGTCAAGATATTTCTTTATGTCCCGTATAAAGTCATCTGCGTTTTGGCGGACGGTTTCCGTTTCGCCCAATTTCCTTTCAAGTTCTTCGATCTCCGCCGCAAGTGATTTCTGTTCGGCGGAGTACTTCTCAATAAATGATACGCAGATGTCCTCTGGAATCTTTCCCCGCACTTTATCTTCATAGGCGGCTTGCATAAGATGGGAAAGTTCGCCGTGTCGTTTTTGCTTGGCTTTCAGTTCTCTCTGCGAGGATTTTATCGCCCTTTCCTCAAGTTCGGCATGATATTTTATAAATGCCTCGCGTATTTCTTGTTCGTCGAGCGTAACCCTCTGTGCCATAGAGCGGATATCTCCGAGGATGATCTCTTCCAAGTCCTTCGCTGCGATATGATGAGAAAAACAATACGCTTTGCCAAGCCTTATATGGTTGCCGCAGTTAAAGTTATAGACGAGGCCGCCGTTACGCTTGATATAGTTCAATTTCATTTTTCCACCGCAGTCCGCACAATACAGGAATCCCGAAAGAGGATGCGTGTAGCCGCGCTTGGTTTTTCTCCCCTGTGCAACAGACTGTTCCACTTCCCTCACCTTATCCCAGAGTTCTTGGCTTATGATTGCCTCATGCGTATTCCGTACAATGACCCATTCGCTCTCGTCGCGGAGATACCTTGCATGGTTTTTGTATGAAACCGAAGTCCAACGTTGCTGTACCATGTGTCCGAGATAGGTGGGATTTTTAAGGATACTATTGATTGGACAGACAGACCATAACCCGAAGTTGTTGCGCTTACCTACGATCCCATACTTCTCCATGCAATATTTGCTCGGGCTTGCGATGCCCTCCTCGTTGAGTTGATCTGCGATCCTGTGCGGACTCATGCCGCGGGAACGCATTTCAAAGATGCGCTTTACGATGATAGCCGCTTCCTCGTCGACGATAGGCGTTCTCTTGTCGTCATTCCCCTTGACGTATCCATACGGTGCTTTTCTCGGATGATATTTCCCTTCTCTCGCATTGGATTTCAAAACCGCTCTGATTTTCTTACTCGTATTGGCGGCGTGCCACTCGTTGAACACATTCATAATGGGCATCATCTCCATTGCGCTGCTGTCACGGTTGGAAGTGTCTAC
Source organism: uncultured Clostridia bacterium (assembly GCA_947631925.1). Lineage (GTDB taxonomy): Bacteria > Bacillota > Clostridia > Christensenellales > Borkfalkiaceae > Gallimonas. Next base: position 42,558 of record CANRNE010000011.1, on the reverse strand, counting down.
ATTGTCCTGTATGGCGATGAAGCGGATGCCGAACGCCGGGAACACATAATCAAGGTATTGTCCCACTTCGATATAGTTCCTCCCGAAGCGGGAAAGGTCTTTTACGATGATGGCATTGATAACTCCCGTCTTGGCATCGTCGAGAAGCCGCTGCACTTCGGGGCGTTGGAACGTTGTTCCCGAAATGCCGTCGTCTATGTATTCGCCGTACACTTCGATGTTGTTCTCCTCGGCATACTTGCGGAGGATGTGCCGCTGGTTCTCAATGGAGAGCGATTCTCCCTGCCGTTCGTCCTCTTGGGACAATCTCATATAAAGTCCTGCGATTTGTTTTTCCTGTTTCATAGATTACCTCGCTTTGTAAGCCTGCTGTTCTGCAAGCCGTGTGATTGCTTTGCGAAAGTCCTTACTGCCTGCATAATAGCTACGGACGGTATAAGTCTTTCCGCAGACGGTTTTCCTTCTTGTGATAGACGGGGAAAAGAGATAGTGGTTCTCCAATCCTTCAAGTTCGTTGGTTTCCTGTTCGAGTTCATTTTTGACCTCTTGTGACATAGATATTTTTTGGGGAATGCTTTCCCTATGGTTGCAAAATACGAATAGGAAATTTCACCCCGTTTGACAATGGTTTTCCATAAAATTATTTTTCAAGGGGGGGATGTAGGTATGGATAGTCTTTGGAAAGATAGAGCATTTCAAGGCATACCATGTCCGAGGGTGGATATCTGTTCCATATCATCCTCCGTAAATTGCCGTGTATCTTTGGCGCATTTTTATGAAGTATTCAAATACCGTGGATTGCGCTCTTTCAAGTATCCTGCCGATTTCGGGGAAGCTCAACCCCGCCATGCGGCATTCAAGCGCGGTTTTCATGTTGTCCGTTAAGTTCAAGTTCTCAACGATACTGTCTGCTACGGTATAGTCCCGCTCTGTTTCTTCCTGCATCTCTGTGGAAGGTTCGCTCACGGGCGTCAACGCTTCAAGGCTTACGCTACGGTAATAGTCACTTGTCTTGCGGTTGATGAGTTTCATCATCCTCTTGGTACAGGCGATTTGTATGGTGATCTTCTTGCCTTTCTTGGTATAGCCGATAACATCACTCAAATGCTTCCCGTAATGTTCGCAGAGGAATAACGCGCCTTCCTGCACCAAGTCATAGCCGTCGCTGAATACATGGCTGACATCATTCTTGTGCTTGATATCTACATAGACATCACGGTATAGCCGTTGCATCCGCGTTCCCATATATCCGATGAGATACTGCGTTTCGAGGACTGCAATGAGTTCTGCCATTGCAAGCACGTTTTCCTTTGAGATCTCCTCGCGGAGAACACCGTAATCCAACACTTTGCTCATTTTCTTTTCCTCCGAGCTGTTTTTCTCGCCTTTCGGCGCACCCTACCCCAAACGGAAAGACAATAACGGTTTTATAAATTGTGTGAGGCATGGCAGAATAAAAATTTATCAGAGAATACGGCTCACCTGCCGTCAAGGGCGACCGAATGGGAGTGCATTTTACACTTGACGGCAGGTGGCTTTCCGTTTATCACCAAACGCCGAAAGACAGAGAAAAATTGTAGTCATAAAGAAAAAATGAGATAAAATGCGAACATCTGTTTGTATTTTCTTGCTTTTTGTGTGGGAACGCGGTATAATCATGGTATGGGCATTGATTTATTTGCAGAAAAGTATTACGATGATGAAATCGAAGAAGCGAGTGAGTTTCCGTGGGAGCATATCAGGCGCAATGGGTACGGCTTTATCCGTATCAAAAACCCGCATTATATGGTGGACGGCGACGAACACGAGTTCTTTGTTCGCAAGCCAACCCCCGCAGAGCGCAGGGAAATCATTATCAATACCGTGATAGAGTGCAACGGTAGAACGTTCCGCATCCCTGTTCTTTCTCATCTGTTGGGCGTTTCGGACAGGACGGTGCAGACGGTATTGCATAGATTGGAACGGGAAAAACTGATTGAAATCACTCCTCGGAAATCAAGAAGCGGGGCGCAGAGGTGCAATGCCTATCGCTATATCGGACCGCCGTGTGAAAAGTACGGTTCGGGATTGACGTTAAAACTTCTCTATGATACAAAACACGACGTCGGTATCCGTGATTGGAATTGGAAGGTGTATTCCTTCGCTCACAATAAAGTTTGGCATAACAACTATCCGCTCTGCGAGGCGAAGTTTGAACAACGGAAGGCAAGGCACGATTATCTGGTGAAGAACGACCTTCCGATCACTACCCCCGAAAACGTTAAGTACATCGTCTTGCGGTACAGTTATTGGCGGGGAGAAAAAGAGAAGCTCAAACACTTTCTTTTCTCCAAAGACGGGAGTATCAAATTCCCGATCTTCCCGCTCGGCCGCTCCGAAAAAATATCGCTGTATGGCAATCCGCTTTTAATAGAGTTTGGCGGGTTGGAAGAGAATCCCGTTGTCACGGTTTCGGACGGGGAAACGGGAGAGATGTTCGGCATCTTTAATTGGTTCTATGAGAACATCATTCAAGTTTCAAGGGAGCTGGACGACGACCATGCAGAGCAGTATTTCATCGTGGGCGACTTCACAACCAAATAAATTCACGAATTTCTTTTGGGAAAAGAAATTCCGTGAGGAAATGAGCGGTTACGAATTAACTTTTGTGTCCTCTCGTTCGTTTCATCGGACAAGAAGCACGAAGTGTCGCGCAAATTGTGTCGCGCACGGCGGAAGTCAATTCCGCCTAACGCAAGTGATTTGACATAAAATCCCCATACCATGTCCGTGATAAAGGCATACGAAAAAAGTGCGAAGAAAAAAACTTCGCACTTTTTTCGTGTCCTGCCGGTGAAAAAATCTATTCGTATTGTGACAGGCACTCCCGCCCGTCTATGGCTGCAAAAATAAATTTAAGGAGGTATGGGAACTTTCTGCGGCGGGAGCGCCTGCGATCATTTCAAAGGAGGATCTATGAAAAGACAACAACCCGGCGACAGTATTGGGGAACTTGACGCGGACGGCATTGCGGTTTGGTATCCCAACTGTAAAGTCCGCTTTGACGGCAGCAACTATATCGCCACCCCGCATACCACCAACCGTACCCGCCGCAGAAAGCACAGAGAACAGGTCATTGCGGTATCTATTGAGGACGGAAAGCTCTCATTGGAGCAGTCCTCTCACGGTGAGGAAAAACCGCCCTCAACGCCCGAACAAATCACGGTCGAGGAAGCAATCAAAGCGCATGAAAAAAGCCCGCCTGAAAGTACAGACGAGCCGAAGAAGGTCATTCGGCATACCACGCACAAGCAAATCTTTGATGAACTTTACGAGAAGTATCTCCATCTGAAACCGAAAGAGCGCAAACAGGCGATCCTCAACGATATGCGCCCACTGTTTACAACCGAGGACGCTTTGAAAGTGTTTGTGGACGACAACTGTTTACGGCGGTGGAGAAATCTCGTCGTGCGCAGACAGCGGTTCGCAAGGAAAGCATATAACCAGCATTTCCGCTACTTTGCCACTTTCACCTATTCGGATGAAAAGCATACCGAGGAAAGTTTTAAGAAACGGCTATTACAGACGCTACGTCGGCTTGCGACGCGCCATAAGTGGCTGTATATGGGCGTATGGGAACGGGGTAAGGAAACGGGAAGGCTTCACTTTCATGCGCTCGTGTATATCCCCGACGGAGAAACGGTAGGCGAGTTTGAGGAAGTGAAGGACTACAACAAAAAGACGGGCAAGAGAAAGACGATAACGCAGAACACGTTCTTTGCGGAGAAGTTCGGCAGGAATGAGTTTGACGATATATCCTTCTCCGATATGGTGTATGGAAAAGCACTTGCCTATCTCATGAAGTACATGGAGAAGAACAACGAAAAGGCGGTGTATTCGCGGGGGCTGTATGAGTTCTTCCGCTCGGACATACAGGGCGCGGATGTGTTGGCAAAAATGGAGATCGTGAACGAAACGGACAACCGGCTCGTGCTTGCCTGCGACTTCACCTGTTGGGATGAGGGTGTGAAGGTGGGCGAAGTATCCCGCGAAACGATTGCTATGCTGCCGAAATCAAGTTGAAACAGGAGCGGCGATGAAACGTGCGCCGAGACGCGCAACCGCCGCCTGCCGAATACAAATACGAACGTAAACGGCAAAAGAAAAGATGTTCTGTGAGAGGGCAAGCGCGGGCATTCGCAAGCGGTTCAGCGGCGATGCCCGCGCCCTCACAGTCTCTCTTTCCGTTTATCGTTTTGTTCGGCTTAGGCGTGTGCCTGTCTCGCGCCGCGCAGCGGCGCGCTTGTTTTCAAGACAGGCACACGCCTAAAAACCATTTGTCGGATTCGCCCCCTTTTTCGTTACACTTTTAAGGGGCAAAATCTTTTCACAGGAGGAATTTATGAAATACAATGAATGGCTTTCGGAGTGGTTGGCGGTGTGTGTTCGTCCCACGGCGAAGGCTCGCACTTACGAAAAATACGAGCGTATTTGCAGAAGGCATCTTACGCCCAAACTCGGAGAATATGAGATAGAAATGCTTTCAGCGGGCGTTCTACAGCGGTTCGTTGCAGGCATGGTAGCCTCATTTTCTCCCAATACCGTAAATGTCGCCATCTCGGTTCTGAAAAAATCATTGAAGCAGGCGGTGATTTACGGCGTAGCGGAGCGGCAATATTCCGACGGGATCATCCGTCCGAAGCTCGAAGAAAAGCGGGTGGAATGCTTCACCAAAGAAGAACAGAAGAAAATCGAGGAATACATATTGCAGAGTAAAAAGCAGAAGCTCGTAGGCATTTTACTCTGCCTGTATTCGGGGTTGCGCATCGGTGAACTGATGGCTCTCACATGGGCGGACATTGACTTCACGGAAGGGCTTCTTTCCGTTACGCAATCTTGTCATGACGGTTGGGGTAAAAGCGGTTATAAAAAGCTACTTGAGACACCCAAGACAAAAACTTCGGCGCGCGTCATCCCCCTGCCCAAGCAGATTATCGGCGTCTTGAAGAAGGCAAAGCGGGAGAGCGGCGGGACTTATATCGTCGGAGGAGATAAGCCTGTCTCTGTGCGCTCCTATCAACGGACTTTTGAGCTGCTTCTGAAGAAGTTGCAAATCCCGCACCGTGGGTTCCATGCGCTTCGTCATACCTTTGCCACGCGCGCCCTTGAATGCGGCATGGACGTGAAAACGCTCTCCGAGATCCTTGGTCATAAAAACCCCACCGTCACCTTAAATCGTTATGTTCACAGCCTCATGGAGCACAAGCAGCTGATGATGAACCGTCTCGGCAAACTTTTGCAATAAAAAAAGACGGGTTACCCCCGTCACAAATTGTTCATGTAATATTCTATTCCATGTGCAGAAAATGTTCGATGTTCATGGGGAAATTTAGTATCACAGGCAAAAAATTGTCTGATAACTCTTGATTTCTTCGCGGGAGAGTAGTATAATAGAGTTAAGCAGATGGGTAATGGTACACGGAATAGAATAATCCGTGTACACTTTTCCGCCTGAAAAGTTCATCGGAAAATCGGAGGTTTTTTATGAAAAAGAAACTTTTGGCGATTATCATTTCGCTTACTGCGGCATTGTGTCTCTGCTTTGGCATTTCTGCATGTGCTGGGGTTGGAACGGAGGGTGGCAGCCAAAGCGGCGGCGAGGACGGCGGGTCGCAAACACCTTCTGCCAAAGAGTACACAGTTACCTACGACGCCAACGGCGGAATGTTTGCGGACGGACAGAATACATACACACAGACTGTAAAGGAAGGGAATAAACTAACCGCCCCCACATCTCCGACACGGAAAAACTATACCTTTGCGGGTTGGGGCAAGACGGAAATCGGCTCCGACCTTTGGGATTTTTCCGCTGATAAGGTGACGGAAGGCACCACGCTCTATGCGAAGTGGGAGCAAGCTTCCGCCGTTCTCTTCAGCGTGGAGGACGTAAACGTTGAGGGGAACGAAGTATTCTTGTTCGTCGAGCCCGAGACAGAGGAAGTCAATCTCACCGGCGGCAAGGTGGTGTGCAGCGAGGACAGCACATGGCATCTCTACAGAAAGGGGAGCGAGAGCGAGATTTACACCAAGACCGCATCGCTTACGGACGGGAATAACGAGTTCAGCATCGTTGTGGCGTCCAAAGACGGTGAGAATACGAACACCTACAATCTCACGGTGCACCGCAAATATACCATTGATATCACGTACATGGCAAATGGAACGGAATATAGGAAAAAGCAAGCGATGACGGGGTCGCTCCTTACCGAAAACGAGTACGATATTCCGTATACGTTGACGGGCTACACCTTCAACGGTTGGGTGCATGAGCTCGAATACGGCGAAACCATTCTCGCGCCGCTCACCTTTACGGCGGACCTGACGGCAAAGACATATCGTGTAACGTTCGATTCCGCGGGCGGGAGCGACGTAGCCGAAACGACGGTGACGTTCGATGAGAATTATTCATTCTCTCTGCTCGCGCGCACGGGCTACACTTTCCTCGGCTGGTGGAACGGGAGTACCCAACTCACGGAAGAGGACGGAAGTTCGATTGCTGCTTGGGACGTGGACAGCGATACCGAAGTAACGGCGCATTGGGAAGCAAACAGATATTCTCTTGTTTTGAACAACGATTGCCCCGAATGTGGGGAAATCAGCGGCGAAGGAGAATATGATTATGATGAAACAGTTACGATTCGCGCTACGGTAAATGAGGGATATAATTTTCTCGGTTGGTTTGCGGAAGATGATACGCTTGTGAGCGAAGAGGCAAATTATACTTTCCCGATGGGACTTGATACCGTTTTGACTGCGAAATGGAATTTCTACACATTGACCACGCAGAGCGATAACGAGGCCGCAGGCAGCGTAACACGATATGACCAAGCAAAGACCACTCCGAATAAAAGTTTTTACTTGTATGCAACGACGGAAAGCGGGTACACATTTACCGGTTGGTATATCGATGATGAATTGGTCTCCACCGATTCTTCCTATTATTTCACCATGCCCAAAGCAAACGTGGTATGTATTGCGAAATGGATTGAGTTCCCGATCACAATCGAGCTCAGCAATCTCAAAGCCGGTCGCGTGGCTGCATTGCCCTCCGCAACACATGTCGGGCAGCAAATTACAATCACCGCAGAGACCAACAAAGGCTATACCTGGTTGGGCTGGTATTGTGACGGAGAACTCCTTACGGAGGCACAGAGTTATACGTTTGAGCTGGGCGTGGAGGAAACCGTTTATACGGCAAATTGGACGTATTATACCGTTACTTTTCACAGCGACGAGAGCGGGTATGTTCCCGCAACGGTTACGTTTGATTTGAACGGAGCCGACGGAGCAGCCCCCGAGCCTCAATTAATCACGCCGACCAAAGGATTGGTTTATCCCACGATACCCGTGCGGAGCGGCTATGTATTTTGCGGTTGGTATAAAGATACGGACTGCGAAGAAATTTTTGATTTCAGTGCACCGGTAACGGAGAGCATCGTTTTGTATGCCGGCTGGTTCAAATTCAAATATGATAATGAGAAAAATACGGATGTCCTTGATATAACGACCTCGAGCGGATCGCGTACGTCTTGCTATTATTCCAAGGTGGATCCCTATGAGAATTACAGTACTTGGCAAGAGAAAAATCCTCGGCGTGACTTTTATTTTTCCGCGTTGACCGGCGGAAAGTATTCCATCGATTTCGACGTCTCGTGGGGAACGGACGACAAAGTAACCAAAAAATGCTACCGTTATGATGTGCACGGTCGACAAATCGCGACCATAAGTTCCTACAGTAATATAGAGGCAAATGCCGGTGACGTTTTTCTCGTTCAATTCAGTAGAGTATACGCCACAAGCGGAGCATCGTCCGGCGGATTTACCGAAACACTTACCGTTTCCGGCGGAAAACTTCCGACCGCCGGGGGCATCAGCCGGGCGCATGATTCGGAAAACAAAGTTACGGCAGGGGAGAGCATTACAGTAACTACTGCCGCGCAAGAGGGCTATGCGTTCCTCGGATGGTATCAAGGCGACACGAGAGTTTCGGGCGAATTGGATTACACCTTTACGATGCCCGAAGAAAATATTACCCTTGTTCCGAGATGGTGCGAATTTGCCTTGGAGCGCAACGATGAAAACGCAGGCGAAGTTTTCTCTTCCCAGGAGACGTACGATATCGGCGATAGCGTAACGATTACGGCGGTTACGAACGACGGATATGTTTTTACCGGTTGGTATCGGGAAAACGAGCAAGTGACGGGCGATCTTTCATACACGTTCTCTTTTACGGGAGAAAGCACAACCTATACGGCGCATTGGATAATATGTCCGGTCAAGGTGGAATCCAACAGTCCCTTCGCCGGCACGATAACATCTTTGGATGGCGCATACAAACTGGGAGATGAAATAACAATCACCGCGGTAAGCAACGAAGGATATTTTTGGCTCGGATGGTATACTGGCGATGATAGGATTGCCGAGGGATTGAGTTATACTTTCGTTATGTCGACAGACGAAGTGACATACACCGCAAAATGGTATACGGAAATTCGCTATATCGGCAAAGACGGAGAAGAAAAAGAATACAGGGATGCGGAAATCGAATTCCTCAAATCGGCGGAGCAAAGAACGTTGACGGGCTGGTATTTATTCCTCGGCGCTGTAACGGGCGACGTGAACCTGACTGTTTCGGGCGAAGCAAATATCATCCTTGCAGATGGCTGTGAATGGACCGTCAACAATATTTTTGTTACAGAGTCAAACACCTTGAATATATATGCCCAAAGCAGTGCTGTCGCTATGGGTAAATTGACGGTGTTGGGCAATATAGGCGGAGCAAACGGCAGTGAGGGATATCACGGTACCAATGGGGAAAAAAGAAGCGACGTGGGGACGCCCGGTTCTTCCGGCGGCAGCGGAGGAAAGGGATCCGATGGCGGCACGATTTCCATCAGCGGGGGCTGTATAACGGTAACAAATCTCGGCGGCGGAGACGGCGGGCGCGGCGGTGCAGGCGGGCGCGGCGGCAACGGCGATTGGCTTGGCGGGCGCGGCGGAGACGGCGGGCGCGGCGGTGCAGGCGGAAACAACGGTACACTATCAATCTATGGCGGGCAAATCATCGCTACGCGGATTGGCGGCGGAGACGGCGGTGACGGCGGCTACGGCGGCGGTGGAGGCGACGGTAGAAATGCAGGCAAAAGCGGCAGCCGCGGCAACGGCGGTGACGGCGGCAACGGCGGAAATATCATTATCCATGGCGGCACAATCCAAGCAGAGCGAATGGGAACGGGCTATGGAGGCAAGATGGATGGCGGTTCTGCCCAAAACGGCAGCAAGGGACAGGTTTTTTATCACGGGAATCAGAGTGGCTGGGCGGAATTGGAAATTCCCGGGAAGGATATCATCGTATATTATTATTCCGGGCAGCTCCCCGATACGGATGGGAACTATTGGTGTTATGATGAGAACGAAGAGCCTGTTATTTGGGGGAGCTTCCATGTGAGCTTCGACTTAAACGGGGCGGACGGAACGCCGCCGGCGACTCAATTGGTAACAACCGAAATAGGATTGACATACCCGCCCGTTCCTTCTCGGAAAAACTATGCATTCCGCGGTTGGTTTACCGAGAGCAGCTGTCAAAACATCTATGACTTCACGGCGCCCATCTCGTCGGATCTGACGCTGTATGCCGGATGGCAGTATATGGCGTCAGATACGACATATTATTCTTGGTTCGATGCCAGAAAATACTCCGGTTACAATGACTCATATAGATTTACCGTTAACAGAACAAACACCATATACAACTACTTCACGGCTTTAACGGGCGGAGAATATAAGGTATACTACTGGGTCGATTCGTCCGGAACAGAAGAAAGCGGCATTTATATTTACATAAGAAATGTAACGAAAGGAGAGGACATTCTTGTGGAAACAAATTGCCATAGTGCAAGTACACACAGTGCCACTTTCCAAGCCGATGCGGGAGATGTTATTTCTATCAGAACCAGACGGGTTTCGACGGATACTTATTCTGATCTGTCAATCTATGTGTATGGGGCGAAAACACCTACGGACGGCGGCACAGCGCTCAAATTATCGGAATTGGCAAGTAAAACAATGGCGGGACGTGATGTTCCCGTCGCCCCGTTAACAGACGGGAAACGGGAAGAATAAATCGGCATGAAAACGGTCGGGAGTTTGTTACGAACTCCCGACTGTTTTTATGGGAACGGCACTGACGAATGACGGAATCATTCATCTGGAGTATAGGCGGTATGGTACCTTCGGATATATAACTTCTATCATCGTAATCGGCTTGTTTTTCGGAAGTACTGCAGATTTTCTTTCTCCGTTTCTTGTATTTGCCGTATCACTGATTCCATTGATTGGAGTTGTCGCGTTGGCAACCCTTATCAATGTAACAATCGGGAAACCTATCATTGCAATCCAATATGACAATATTCCATTTAAGGAAGGCACTTACACCTTGTAAAGATAAGCTCGTGCTTATTCCCCAAAACCGCGAAAGGACATCATTTCCGTCGCAGACGGCGGCTCGATTAGATTACAAGAAACTGTATAGGGAATATATGAATAATCAAATTGAAAAGTATCATAACACAAAGGCGTTTATAGAGTATCTCTAAAAAACTGTTTGGATAGATTAGAGGAGAAGCCCCAAACCCCATGAGGATTTTGGGGCTTTTATTTCCGCAGCGGCTTTGTAAACGGTAGGCATATGGAACATATTAAGTAGTGTCCATATTGTGTCCATAAAAATGTGTTACAGTGTCTACATAGTACCCTCTGCACCAGAATTGTCTGTTCCTGTATTTGAACTTCATGTTGCCCCATTTTTGGTAGATCATCAGGCTGCTCTTGCCTTTCAGAAATCCCATGAACCCGCTTACACTCATCTTCGGCGGTATCTCAAGCAACATATGCACATGATCGGGGCACACTTCTGCTTCTACTATTTCCACCCCCTTCCATCTGCACAATTCTCGCAGTATCGCTCCTATTTCCAACCTCTTCTCTTCAAAAAATACTTTCCTGCGATATTTCGGCGCAAACACGATGTGATACTTGCAATTCCATTTCGTATGTGCTAAACTGTTTATGTCTTCCATTCGGTTGACCTCCTTTGGATTTTTCGGTTCGCAACTGCCAGGTCGCTTACCTTTATTCTAATCCAAAGGAGTTTTATTTTCAATACTTATCGGTAAACCTCTTCCGAACCCCCGGACTATCCGGGGGTTTTCTTTTAACAAAAAAGCCCGACCGAAGTCGGGCGAGCGAATTTTCGTTATTTGCTCACGATGTCGACGTACTCGTCGAAGGTACAGCTCTTGTCGAAGGTCTTCTTCCCGTCGAGGACGATGATGCGGTTGCAGACGGTGTTCATGAGCTCCTCGTCGTGGGAGGTGAGCAGCATACAGCCGCGGAAGGCGGTGAGCCCGTTGTTGAGCGCGGTGATGGATTCGAGGTCGAGGTGGTTGGTGGGCTCGTCGAAGATGAGGAAGTTTCCGCCCTCGAGCATCATTTTTGCGAGCATGCACCGCACTTTTTCGCCACCTGAGAGCACTTTTGCCTCCTTTAAGGCCTCCTCGCCCGAGAAGAGCATGCGCCCGAGCCAGCCGCGCAGATACTCCTCATAGTGGTCCTTGGAGAACTGCGACAGCCACTGCACGAGGGTGAGCGAGACGCCCTCGAAGTACTCGTTGTTGTTCTGCGGAAAATAGGACATTTCGATGGTCTTGCCCCATTTCACGGTACCCATGTCCGCGGTCTCCCTGCCGCAAAGGATTTCGTAGAGCATCGTGACCGACGTCGATTTGTCGGAGAGAATGCCGATTTTGTCCCCTTTTTGCACGGTGAAGGAGATGTCCTCGAAGTACCCCTTCTTGGTGAGATTTTCGACAATCAGGATGTCGTTGCCTATCTCGCGCTCGAATTTGAAGTCGATGAAGGGATATTTGCGAAGAGAGGGCTTGAAATCGGAGATGGTGAGCTTTTCGAGCTCCTTCTTCCTTGAGGTCGCCTGCTTGGATTTGGAGGCGTTCGCCGCAAACCGTGCGATGAATTCGCGCAGTTCCGCCGCGCGCTGTTCCGCCTTCTTGTTGGCGTCCCGCTGCTGGCGCGCCAAGAGCTGGGAAGTCTTGTACCAGAAGTCGTAGTTTCCGAGATACAGGTTGATTTTTCCGAAGTCCACGTCGCAGATGTAGGTGCACACCTTGTTGAGGAAGTGGCGGTTGTGAGAGACGATGATGATGGTGTTTTCAAAGTCGAGCAGGTAGTTCTCCAGCCACCTTGCGGTCTTTAAGTCGAGGTTGTTGGTGGGCTCGTCCAAAAGGAGGACGTCGGGATTTCCGAAGAGCGCCTGCGCGAGGAGAACTTTGACCTTTTGCTTGGCGTCGAGTTCCCCCATCAGGCGATAGTGTTCGCTTGCGGGGATGTCGAGGGCATTGAGAAGAGTCTCCGCCTCGCTCTCGGCTTCCCAGCCGCCGAGTTCGGCAAATTCGCTCTCGAGCTTGGCGGCTCGGACGCCGTCTTCCTCCGTGAAATCGGCGTGCGAATACAGCTCGTCCTTCTCGTCCATAATCTCGACGAGCCTACCATGTCCGAGCATGACGGTGCGGAGAACGGTTTCCCCGTCGTATTTGTTCTGGTTCTGCGCGAGCACGCTCATGCGCTCGTTCTTGTCGAGAATCACTTCCCCCTTGTTGGGCTCAATCTCCCCCGAGAGGACCTTTAAGAAGGTGGATTTGCCCGCCCCGTTTGCGCCGATGATGCCGTAGCAGTTCCCCTTTGTGAACTTGAGATTGACATCCTCGAAGAGCTTTTTGCTGCCGTACTGCAGACTGACGCCGTTTACCTGTAACATTTCGACCTCGCTTGCTTTGTTCCGCGGAAAATTATACCATAGGGCGGGAAAAATGGCAAGCCTTTTGCGGGCGGAAAAAGAAGTTGGGGGCGGAATTTGCGAAAAAATGCGACATGGGTTGGGTTTTACGCCCGTTTTTTTGCAAGACGGCGCATGCCGAGGGCCAAAAATACCCCAAAGGCGAGAAGGAGGGCGGCGAGGGCGAAGTGCCATGCGGGCGCCATGGAGACCTCTTCCGCAAAGGGGGCATAGACGGCGACGATGCTCCCCGCAAGGAAGCCGAGAATGGCGCAGTACGTCCCCTTCGGAAAGCGCGCGAGGAGCTTCTTCATGAGATAGGACGCGGCGACGACGCCGAAGGCAATGCCGAGCGCGGCGACAAGAAGGACGAGGACGCATTCCGCGGAAATTCTCCCCGCCGCAACCTGCGTGAGCATGCGCACGAGAAAATCGTAGTAACCGAAGACGAGGAGCACCATGGAACCCGAGATGCCGGGGACGACGAGGGCGCAGGCGGCGAGCGCACATACCCCGAAGAGAAGAAGATAGTCGGGCGCAGAAAGGGCCAAGTTGCCGACCGAGGCCGAGGCGGGCAAAAGGGCGAGGAGCGCCGCGAGGGCGCAGGGAACGAGAAACGCCGCGACGTGGCCGAGGTTGGGCTTTCCCTTGATTTTTTCGAGGACGGCGGGTACACCCCCTATCGCGAGCCCGACGAAGAGGGTGACGGTGGGAATGGGGAACGCTTCGAGCCCGTAGCGGATGGGAAAGAGCATCGCGCAGGCGCCGAGCGCGGCGCCGAGAAGAATGGGAAGAAGGGCGACAAAACTGCAGCAGAAATGTTTAAGAAGGGCGGACAAATTGTCCACGAGCCTTTCATAGACGCCGAGAAGGACGGCCACCGACCCACCGGAAAACCCCGGAATGATGAACGCAACCCCGATGGCGGCGCCGCGAAGAACATCTTTGAAAAAGGCTTTAAGTTTTCCCCGCTTGGGTTGATTCTCCGATTGTCTCATCCCTATTATTGTATCGCACGGCGGGGGGAAATAATACCCGAATGGATTTTGTTTTTATTTCGATTTTCATCGAAATAATTAAAAATTGACGTTATTTTATGAAAATATGGCAAAAGCGGCGCAAATTGCGCCGCTTTTTGAAATTTGAAGGATTTATACGATTCGGATATCGAGCTCGGATTCGAACACGGAACACTTGTCGAAGTCGGGAGAAAGGTGCACTTCCCCCTCCACGGGGATGTCCGCAAAGACGATGACGTCCCGCTCCCCCACTCTGCAGCGGGCGAAGCGCTCCGTGCCGTAGTCGAGCACTTCCTCGACAATAGCGGGAATCCCCTCTTGCGTGAATGCGATGTCGTAGGGCGAGCACTCGAAGCGCAGGGGCGCGGTGAACGCGCGGTGCACGGAGAGCGCGGAGATGAGCTTGTTCGTGATGAGGTCGGGGGAGGCAAATTTCGCGCCGCCGATTTCGAGGTTGAAGACAATCTCCTTCTTGCGCTTCTTCTTGCCGTCGATTTCCACCTCGCGCACCGTCTTTTCCTTCTTCAGCATGCCGTCCAATGCGCTGACTGTGGGGAGCGGGCGAACAATCTCTTCCCCGCCGCGAAGCACGGTAATCTTCTTCATGTCGAGGGACAGCTTGACTTGCGCGCCCTTTTCGACGTCGAGGAGGGCGTAGAGCCGTCTTCCGCCCACTTCGAATGCCGCGAGCGTCTTGCCCGAGACGTTCTCGACGTCCACGCAGAGCGCGGGGATATCGCCGCCGAGGGAGACGGCGTCCGTCGGGATGAGCAGTTCGCCGCTGCCGTTTTCCGCATGGACTGCGGGGGGAAGGGTGAGCTCTCTTCCGAGGAAGAGAAGTTTGCCGTCCGCGATTTCGCAATCCACATCATTGTTGTCGGGGATGCGGGGCAGGATGGAGACCTCCGTCTCGCCGTCGAAGAGGTGGACGTGCTCGAGGTTGAGCGCGGCGTCCACGATGTCCCCCGCCTGATAGGCGACGTCCGCATAGCTCTTGATGATGACGCGGGTGCCGCTCTCGGTGAAGCCGTCCCCTTCCATGTTGATGTCGCCGTAGACGAGCGTCTCGTTGCCGAGTTCCTCCTTGTGGGAGACCTTGACTTTGACGACGGCGTCGGAGGAGGCAATCACTTCGGGGTCGAGGGAGAGGTCCTCGGCGCGCAGGCCGATGATGACGGGCGTCTTGCCGTCGAGATAGCCCGGGCGGGTCTTGTAGAAGTAGGAGTAAGGGACGGTGACGCAGGCGTCCGTACCCGTGAAAGCAATCTCCACGCGGTCGCCGCACTTTTTGAGAGTGCCGTCGAAGAAGTTCATCTGCGGGGTGCCGATGAAGCCCGCAACGAACTTGTTCCCCGGGTAGTGGTAGAGGTTGCGGGGCGTGTCAATCTGCTGGACGAAGCCGTCCTTCATGACGACGATGCGGGTGCCCATCGTCATGGCCTCTATCTGGTCATGGGTGACGTAGATGAACGTCGTGTTGAGGCGCTGGTGCAGTTTGGAAATCTCCGAACGCATCGCGGTGCGCAGTTTGGCGTCGAGGTTGGAGAGCGGCTCGTCGAGGAGCATGACTTTGGGCTCGCGGACGATGGCGCGGCCGAGGGAGACGCGCTGGCGCTGGCCGCCCGACATCTCCTTGGGCTTTCTGCCGAGATATTCGGTGATGCCGAGAATCTCCGCCGCCTCGAGGACTTTGCGGTTAATCTCCTCCTTGGGGAGCTTGCGAAGGCGCAGACCGAAGGCGATGTTCTCGAACACGGTCATGTGCGGATAGAGCGCATAGTTCTGGAACACCATGGCGATGTCCCTGTCCTTGGGCTCCACGTCGTTGACGACGGTATCGCCAATCGTGAGTTCGCCCGCGGTGATGTCCTCGAGCCCCGCAATCATGCGAAGAGTCGTGGATTTTCCGCAGCCCGAGGGGCCGACGAACACGATGAACTCTTTGTCGGCAATCTCCATGTTGAAGTCGCTGACCGCCTTCACGCCGTTGGGATAGACCTTGTAGATGTGTTTCAGACTTAAATTAGCCATGTGATACCGTCCTTATGAGATTTCTCAGCCGAAGATGGCTATGGAGTAGCCGGGGAGCGTAGCCGTGCTGCCGCTGCCCGAAATCGCTGCGTTGCTTGCCGTCACGCCCCACTTGTATGTCTTTTCGGAGAAGGTGGCGGCGCTGACTGTCTTGGGGACATTCGAGAAGTTGATGACGATGGTGATGGGCGAGGCGCCTTGACAGGTCTTCCGCACGACGAGAACGGAGGAGTCGCTGTAAGCAACGCGCGAGGGCGTGCCGCGCATGAGGGCGGGGAAGGCGTTTCTCGCATTGTTGCACTTCTTGACGACGTTCAGAATACTCGTCGGGTCCTGAATCTGTTCGACGACGCCGCCGAAGGGATAGTTGGGCGTGCCGCCCGACATGGAGATGGGCGGGTGATTGTCGAGGTCGTCCTTGCACCAGAGCATCCCGAGACGGCGGTTGGCGTCCGAGCCCGAGCCCTCCCCGCGGGTGCCCATTGCCCCGATTTCATCGCCGTAGTAGGTGAAGGTGTTGCCCGTGTACATCGCAAAGAGCATCTGGGCGAACTTTATCATCCGCTCGTTTCCGCCAAAACAGCCGTCTGCGATGCGGTCGGTGTCATGGCTGTCCAGGAAGGGCGCGGGAATGCCGCTCGGGGAGCCCGTAATCATGTTCTTCATCGAATTGAAGTAATTCGTGGCGGCGTCCGCACTCGAGGAGGGGCTGTTTACCGCCTGCTTGGCCCACCAGCCGATGGTGCCTTGATGGCTGGGCCAACTCCATTCGGGGAAGTAGGCGTCGGGGAACCAGAAGTAGCTCTGCGCGGGCGAGCCGTTGTTGTAGAACGTCTTGATTTCGCTCTCCCCGCCGTACACTTCGCCGACGATGTAGGCATTTTGATTGTATTTTTTCGCCTCGGTGGCAATCCATCCGACGAACTGCGCGCTCTTCGTGAGGCTTGAAAAATAATTCTTGACGGCGTCGAGACGGAAGCCGTCGATGCCGTATTGCATCCAGAACTTGATGATGTTTGCAATCTCGCTCTGTACTGCGGCGTTGTCGAGGTTGAGGTCGGGCATGTCGTGCTGTCCCTGCGAGGATTCGTAGTAGTAGCTGTAGCTCTTGCCCTGATAGGTGCCCGAAATGGCTTGGGAATTGCCGCCCCATGCCGCAGACGTGCGAAGGTCGTAGTAGTTATAATACTTGTTGGAGGTGTCGCCGTCGATGTGTGCCATGACGCAGTCCGAGAACCACTCGTTGCGGTCGGAGGTGTGGTTGAAGACCATGTCGAGGATGACTTTGATGCCGAGGCTGTGCGCCTTTTTGACGAGCGCTTTGACGTCGTCGAGGGTGCCGAAGCGGTCGTCTACCTCATAGTAATCGATGACGTCGTAGGCGTGGTTGCTTCCCCCCTCGGTGATAGGGGTGAGCCAGATGCCCGTATAGCCCATCTTGCGGATATAGTCGAGTTTCGAGGTGATGCCTGCGATGTCCCCCCTGCCGTCCTCGTCGCCGTCGCAGAAGGAATAGACGAAAATCTGATAGTAGGTCTCGTAGTCGTCGTCGAGGAGATTCTCTTCGATCTTGCCTTCGTCCGTCGGAAGATAGGCGCTTTCCGCATGCGGGAAGTGATACTGCGTGCCTCCTTGCGGGGTGCAGCCGACAACGGTGAGCATCGCCGCGAGGGAGAAGGCTATCGGGAGAAGAAATTTTGCTTTCATGTCGGATACCTCATTGCAAAATTGCGATGGAGAGGGCGGGCATGGTGAGCGTCCCTCCGCTCTCGGTCACCGCACCGCTCACGCAGATGTCGCGGGCGAGCGTGCCCGATACTTCCACGGTCTCCGTCTCCATGGAGAAGTTGACGGCGACGGTGACGGTCTGAGACTTGTAGGTCTTGGTGAAGACGAGCACCGCGCCGTCTTCGTTGACGCGGACGGCCGTCCCGCGCATGAGGGCGGGGAAGGCGTTTCTCGCATTGTTGCAGCGCTTGTAATAGTTGAGAATACTGTCCTCGTCCTTCAGCTGCTGTTCGACGGAGCCGAAGGAGTAGTAGAGCGAGGCGGCGTTTTTGACATAGGAACCGGGGGTGAGGACGGTGTCCGTGTTCTTCCAGAGCATGCCGACGCGGAGATACTCGTCCCCCATGTCCTTGTTGCCCATGGCGCCGATTTCATCGCCGTAGTAGGTGAAGATATTGCCCGAATACAGCGAGAGAAGTCCGTAGGAGAACTTGATTTTCTCCACATTTTTCCCGTAGGAAGTGGCAATGCGGGTCGTGTCGTGGTTGTCGAGGAAGGGAACGGCGATGCCGCCGCCCGCTATCTCTTCGAGGCGCTCCATCGACCGCATGAAGAGCTGTGCCGAATATGCGGGGTCGGGGAGCACGGGGTGCATGGCGGAGTTGATGACGGAGGGAATGTAGGAGGGTGCGTTCTGCGCCACGCTGAACGCAAAGAAGGTGCTGCCCTTTCCGCGCTCGTAGAAGGTGGCAATCTCGGATTCCGTCGCCCAGTCTTCGCCGACAAAGTAGGCGTGGGCGCCCTCCCCTTCCGTTTCACGGAGGATGCCGTCCGCCTGTTCCTTCAGCCAGCCGACAAAATCTGCGCTCCGTTCGGGGTTGTTGTACCAGAAATAGCGCACCGCGTCGAGGCGGAAGCCGTCCACGTCCCCCTCCGTGAGCCAGAAGCGCATGATGTCGACGAGCTCATCCTTTACGTCCTCGCATTCGAGGTTGAGGTCGGGCATGGCGGTGTCGAAGCGCGCCTCATAATAGAAGTTATTTGCCGCATAGGCATAGCCGTCCTGCGGCGTCGCGGAGAAGTTGTAGTAGTTGTAATACTTGTTGTCGGTATCCCCCGCGATGCGGGCATCCGCAAAGGCGGAAAACCACGCATTGCGATTGGAGGAATGGTTGAAGACCATGTCGATGATGACGTCAATCCCCAGCTCGTGCGCGCGGGCGACCATCTCCTTGAAGTCGTCCATCGTGCCGTAGGCGGGGTCCACGGCCTTGTAGTCCTCGACGTCGTACTTGTGGTAGCTCGGCGACTTGCAGATGGGCATGAGCCAGATGCCCGTATAGCCCAAATCGCGCACATAGGAGAGCTTTTGCGTGACGCCGCGCAGGTCCCCTTTGCCGTCGTTGTCGCTGTCGCAGAAGGAACCGACGTAGATTTCGTAGTAGTTGTCGTAGCCGTCCTCGATAATCTCTTCTTCGAGGACATCGTGGGGCGCACAGGCGCCGAGGAGTGCGAGCGGGAGAGCAATCGCCGCCGCGAGACATACCGAGAGCGTGCGTTTCATCATCCCTTGACAGAACCTCCCGTGATGCCCTCCACATAGTAGCGCTGCAGAAGGAAGAAGAGGACGGTGATGGGAATGGAGACAATCACCGCCGCCGCGCAGAAGCGCTGGAAGGAGTCTGCATAGGTGCTGAGGGCGGCGGGCTGAATCATCTCGCGCATACCGACGGCGACGTTCCAGTAGTTGGAATTGCCGAAGGCGATGAGCGAGGCGAACATATAGTCCCCCCACGGCGCCATGAATGCGTTGAGAATGGTGTAGATGATGATGGGTTTGGAGAGCGGCAGGATGACTTTGAAGAACACCTGCTGTCGGTTGGCGCCGTCAATGCGCGCCGCCTCGTCGAGGCTCTTCGGAATGGTGTCGAAGAAGCCCTTACAGATGTAGTAGCCCATACACGAGCTCCCCACATAGACGAGAATGAGGCCCACCGTGCTCATGTCCTGCGTCAGGCCGAGGAGCTTGAGGAGGAAGTAGAGCGCCGTCATGGACATGAACCCGGGGAACATCCCGAGGATGAGCATGAGGTTCATGAGCGGCTTTCTCATCTTGAAGCGGAGGCGGGAGAGCGCATAGCTCGTGACGAGCACGATGAGCGTCTGTATGACGGTGACGACGAGGGCGATGAGGAGGGTGCGCCCGTACCAGAGCGGGAATTTGACTTCCGTCGCCTTGACGAGGCCGTCCTTATAGGAGATTCCCTCCCCCGTGAAGAGGTGGATGTAGTTGTCGAACGTCCACTGCTTGGGGAAGAAGTACGCCGTCGCCTGTCCCGGTTCGCCGCGGAAGGACTGCATGAGCAGATAGACAAACGGGAAGAGCCAGATGATGCTGATGACGGTCAGAATGACATAGATGGCCGCGTTGGTGCCGCGTTCCACGGCTTTTTTGCTGCGGAGACGTTTCATTACATGAAGTCCTCCTCGTTTTTGACTGCTTTGGAGCGGTTGTAGGCGATGAGCGACACGACGGCGGTCAGAATGAACATGAGAATGCTGACGACGGACGCCATGGCATATTCATTGTAGCTGAACACGAGTTTGTAGAGCCAAGTGATGAGAAGGTCCGTCTCGCCTGCGCCGCCCGAGCCCGCCTCCTGCATGAGCGGACCGCCGCCCGTGAGCAGGTAGATGACGCCGAAGTTGTTGAGGTTGCCGATAAACGTCGTGATGAGCGAGGGCGTGGTCACATGCAGGATGTAGGGAAGGGTAATCTTCATGTACTGCTTGACGGGACCTGCGCCGTCGATTTTTGCCGATTCGTAGAGGTCGGCGGGAATGTTCATGAGAATTCCCGAGACCATGAGCATGGTGTGCGGAATGCCCACCCAGATGTTGATGAGAATGACCATCACCTTGGGGAGAAGGCTGTGGTCGGTCAAGAAGCCGATTCGGGTGCCGAAGACGGTGTTGATGAACCCGTTGTCGCCGAACATCTGCGACATCAGAAGGAGGGAAACGAACTGCGGCACGGCAATCGTCATGACGAGCACCGTTCGCCACAGCTTTTTGAGGCGAATCCCCTTCTTGTTGATGATGATGGCGACGAGCATGCCGAGAATGTAGTTGGTGAACGTCGCAAAGACTGCCCAGACGACCGTCCATAAGAGCAGCGTTCCGAACACGCGCCCGAACTGGGTGTTGCCCGAGCCGATGCCGCCCGTGAAGATGGTGAAGAAGTTCTGCGCCCCCACCCATGTGAAGAGATTGGAGACGTCGGGCGTGTGCATGGCGTCATAGTTGGTGAACGCGAGGAAAATCATGAAGATAATCGGGAATATCGTGAACACCATGAGGCCCGCGAGCGGGACGGCGAGCAGCGTCTTGTGATACTGCGCGTCCACGAGGTTGTGGATGTCCTCCTTCGCGGTGGGAATGTGGCGGCGCGCCTCCTCGAGCTCCTGCGCATAGTAGGCGGCCTTGATGTTCTTGTACCAGCCGTACAGGAATGCCACGGTGAAGATGAGCGTCAGCGTGCCGTAGATGAGAATGAGCAGGCTGTTGTCATGGTAGCGGTAGTCCCAGTTGCCGATGTCCTCGTTCCAGAACTCCTCCCTTCCCACGACGTTGCCCTCCGTCATCGTGAAGAAGCGGAAGAGCTGATTGCCGCCGAAGAGCACCATATACAGGATATAGAACACTTCGAGCGCAAAGAAGAGCAGCCCGCGGGCAAAGCGCTTGCGGGCGAAATAGGAGAATCCCATGACGGCAAAGGAGCAGCGGGTCTTCCAGTCCCCGTGGACGAGGGCGTCCTTGAGGGTGGTGAAGATGCCGCAAATCCCCTTCCATGCCCGCTTGGCGAGGGCGGGAATGTGCACCGCGACGAGCGTATACGCCCCATCCGGGACGCGGAAGAGGAAGCGCTTGGCGCGGTAGCCGAATTTTTGCAGCGGGCCCATCGTGAGAATTTCCAGCTCCGTCGCCTCGCGGAAGCTGCGCCGCCGCACCAGCCCCACAAAGAGCAGCAGGGCGACGACGGCGAGCGCGAGCGCGATGACGGAGAGGAAGACGATGAGCGCGATTTGTCCTCCCGTGATGATGGGCGGAATATCCTTCATAATGTCCTCCTCGAGAATCGGAGAAAGGGGCAAAGACTGCGCTTTGCCCCGCATGTGCAAGTGTTAATTTTGGGTCAAAGCTTTGGCGAGCTGTTCGACGCGCGTCTTCAAATCCTTTTTGTCCGCAGCGGGAGTCTTCGGGTCGGAGATATTCGCATTGTAGTCCATAAGCCATTCCGCAAAGGAGCCGACGTTGTTCCAGTAGTCCTGCGGGCAGGGTTTCTGCGGCAGCGAACACTTCTCGCGCTGCTCGTTCATTGCCTTGAAGGAGAAGCTGTATTCGCTGTTCAAAACTTCGTCGCTTTCCGCCACTTTCTTGTTGGAGGGACCGACATACCATTCGTTGAAGTGTGCCAGCTGGGACTCTTCCGAGGTGAGGAAGGCGGCGATTCTGTGCGCCTCGGCAAGGTGCGAGGAGTGGGGATTGACGCCAATCATCTTGTAGCCCATGAAGGCGCGCCAATGATAGGTGTTGCCGTCGAGCGTGCTCACCCAATCGGGAAGGGCGCAGGCCGCCGCTTTGAGGGGCTCCCCATTCACGGTCGCATAGGCGATGGAGGCCGCTTCCCATGAACCGGTGACGGCGGCGCCGAATTTTTCTGTGTTGAGCGCAGTTTCCACTTCCGTATTGCCGCCCGCGATGACGGTGGCAGTGTACCCCTTCGCAGAGCTGTTGCTGAGCTCGAACAGGTCGGCAAGCATCTTGCCGCCGAGTTCGCCGTAGGAGTATTCGCTCCCTGCGGGCTTTTCGGCGAAGGTGTTCTTCGAGGACAGGAATTTACCGCTATTATTGTAGGTTGCCTGATAGGTGGCGCCCGCGCCGTAGATGAAGGACGCCGCATAGTAGGCATCCTTCATGGGCATGATGAACTGCTTTTTCGCCGCCTTGCATTGCTCGATGACGTCCATGACGGTGGTTTCTTCCGTAATCGTGACGACATCGCTGTCATAGAAGAGGCAGTAGCCGTTGTCCGAGGTGTAGGGATAGGCATAGTAGCCATCCCCTATCTTGCAAGCCTCGACGACTGCTTCCATGTCCTCTGTCTTGATGCGCGTCTCCATGTCGGGGCTGATACGGGCAAGGCCGCCCGCTTCCATCAGAGACATGAGCTGGTTGCTCGCGAAGTGGTAGACATCGCCGCAGGCAGTCGCATCGACGTTGAATTTGTTTTCCGCATCGTCCTCGCCGGCGTTTGCCTGCACCAATTTATAGGGATACTTCTCCCCCGGATGCTCCGCTTCCCATGCCTGCACATAGGCGTTGAGGCGGGATTCGATAAAGCTCGTTTCGTGCCCCGGACCCCAAATCTGAATGGTATTGGCATCAACACCGCCACCGCCGCCACCGCCCTCGGGTGCGCATGCCGCAAGGCCGCCGATTGCCGTGAGCGCAATGGCCCCCGCAAGCGTGAAAGTAATCCAGCGTTGTTTCATTCTTTTCCTCCGATAAAATATTTGAATACGGGATGTTCCCCCGCCGATTCCCGATAGACCTTCGGGCGCGCCCGCGGGCGCGCCCTCCCCCTTTTGTCAAGAAAAAAGGGGGGATTTGTGAATTTGAAACTTTGAGCAAGCGAAATCTGTGATTACCGTTACTCTATTTGTTCATATTATACACCCGATTTGAACGGATTGCAAGTGTTTTTAGTAACTTTTTTGCATTTTTGCCAAAATCCGTGGGAAGAAAGCGTCTGCTCCAGTTCTTGGGAGAGACGGTGGAGGGCAAATTGATGCGGGAATCGCCGCCGAGCGCAAGCACGTCCCACAGCGGAATGATGACGGTATTCGCCCTGCACGCATAGGCGAGACGGATGACGGTGCGCGTCATCGCGGGGGCGTCTTTGCAATTTTTACGGACGCCGAGCGCCCGACATTCCTTCGCAAGGTCCTCCCGGAAGGCGGCGAGCTCTTTTTCGGAGAGGTCCTCGATGTACTGGCGGAGGGGCATGTTGTCGTGCGTGCCCGTATAGACGACGAAGTTCTCCGTGCAGTTGGTGGGCTTGTGCTCGTTCTCGGGATTGCCGTCGAAGGCAAATTCCATGATTTTCATGCCGGGGTAGCCGACGTTTTTCATCAGCCGTCTCACGCCGTCGTCGATGACGCCGAGGTCCTCCGCGACGATGCGCAGGTTCAGCTTGTCCGCAAAGAGCGCCTCCTTGGGGCCGTCCTCCCAGCTGCCGAGGCGGGCATTCTTGGCGCCGTAGGGCACGGCATAGTAGCGGTCGAAGCCGCGGAAATGGTCGATTCGCAGGATGTCGAAGAGGCGGAGATTGGCGGCGATGCGCCTGTTCCACCAGCGGTAGCCGTCCTCCTTCATGTGCGCCCAGTTGTAGACGGGATTCCCCCACAGCTGTCCGTCTTCGGAGAAGGCGTCGGGCGGGCAGCCTGCGACGGCCTCGGGAATGCGGCGCTCGTCCACGCGGAAAATCTCGCTGCCGTACTTCCACATCTCCACGCTGTCATAGGCGATGTAGAGCGGAATGTCCCCCATCACCGAGATGCCCCGCGCGTGGGCGTAGGAAAGAACCGCGTCCCACTGGCGCAGAAATTCGAACTGCGTGAACTGCCAGAAGGCAATCTCCGACGCGTGCTCGCGCGCGAACGCGGACGCAACTTCTTCATGATAGGTGCGGTAAGGCTCCTCCCACTCCGTCCATGCGGCGTGGCCGAAGTTCTCCTTTAGCGCCATGAAGAGGGCGAAGTCGGCGTATTCCCCCTCCTCGACAAAGGCGCGGAAGGCGGGATTTTCTACGTCAAAGCGCGAAAAGGCGCGCTTTAAGACGGCAATCTTGTTGCGGAACAGCTTGCCGTAGTCCACGCGGAGCGGATTGCTGCCGAAGTCGCAGCGAAGTTCTTCCTCCGTGAGAAGACCCTCCTCCCGAAGCAGGCGAAGGTCGATGAAATAGTAGTTGAGCGCATTCGCACAACAGGACTGATAGGGACTGTCGCCGTAGTTAGTCGGGTTGAGCGGGAGCACCTGCCAGATGTGCTGGGCGGATTCCGCGAGAAAATCGAGGAACGCAAAAGCCCCCCTGCCGAGGGTTCCGATGCCCTCTTCGGAAGGGAGGGAGGAAACGGGCACGAGCAGCCCGCATGTTCTTTCAGCTGTCATAAAACTTCTCCGTGATTTGTACGGGTACATTATATCATATTTTTCGGAAAAGTCAAGAGAACTATGTGAAAAAGTTTCGAAATCAATGTAAAAAGATTACATGGCAGTGAACATTCAATACATTTCGGGCGTTTTGACGCCGTATTTTCGCCAATTTCCCGAAAGCAAGAGAGCCGAGGCGGTTGACCTCGGCCCGATGGGTTGTGAAATTTTCGGTTACTTCTTGCTGCAGGCCTTGCCCTGCGGGTAGAGGGGCAGTTCGAAGAAGCCCGCGCAGACCTCCTGCGAATACTCCTGTGCGGGCGGAATGGCGCAGTAGCCGTAGCTGGGGACGAGGAGCTCCACCTGCATCGCGACTTTGAGAATACAGGTGACGCAGGCGCTTATCGTGAAGGCGTTGTTTGCGGCGTCAAAGGTACCCTCGGGCGCCACGCAGGACGCCACGCCCGTCACGGTGAAGGGCATCACGGATGCGGGCGGGACGTACATCAACACGTCCTCCGAGAGGGAAATACTGCTCGTTGCGACGCCCTCGACGCCGTTTGCGTCCACATAGGCGACCTCGAGCGGAATGTTGACCGTCGCCTGCACGCGGGCACAGCAGCCCTCCGCCTGCCGTTCCACATTGACATTGGTGACGGTCGCGGGAGAGGTGGAGCGCGCACTCACGAAGGTGAGCGGATATGTAGGGTCTGCGGGAGAGGGATTTGTGAGCACGGCGGAATAATTTTCAAGGCGGGTCTGAATGATGCCCGCGTCGAAGATCTTCTCCGCCTGAATGCACACTTTTTCGCAGAGACCGCTAAGCGGGTTGCCCGAAATGGTACCGGGACAACGGTCAGATGAAAAATTGGAAAAGAATGACATTTCTTACCTCCGTAGAAAAACCGTTTTCGGTTTACTGCATTGTATGCGGCAGGCGGGCGGCGGCGTGCATCAGAGCGCGACGGTCTGCCCGATGAAGAGACTGCGGGTGCCGTTTTTTCGGAAAAAATTTTCCTCGGAGCCGCAGAGAAGGGTGCGGCTCTCCCCGCCGCGGACGGTGTAGAGATGGGACGCGGGGGGAATATGCAGCACCTGCCCCGCCTCCACCTCCCCGAGAAGGGAATTTTCGAAGGCAAGTAACGTCGCGGGGACGCCGAAAGCCTCCGCGACCGCACAAAGCGTCTGCCCCCGCTTCACGGCGTAACGTCTTCTCTCTAAGATGCGAAGTTCCACACTCCATTGTATGCGGCATATCATAAAAAGGTGCGCCTTTTCATAGATTACGGTATGAACTTGTACAGGACTACCGTCGTAGTCACCGTCTTCACCCTGCTCGAACATGCCCTCGGGTTTGTCTACCGCATTCTGCTCTCCCGCACGCTCGGTCCCGAAGGGCTCGGCGTGTATCAGGTGGCGCTCACCGTGTTCGCCGTCTTCTTGACGCTCTCCTCGTCGGGACTCCCCATCACCCTCTCGCGCACCATCTCCAAATACCGCGCGAAAAACTTCCGCCGCGGACAGCGCGCCGCGACGGCGGGAGCCATTCTCATCGCCGCCGCCTCCGCCCTCCTCGTCACCGTCCTCCTGTTCGCCCTCAGGACGCCCGTCTCCAAGGTCTTTTCCGACCCGCGCTGTGCCGACGTCTTCTACATCGTCCTCGCCGGACTCACCTTTACCTCGGTGTATGCCGTCATCCGCGGCAGTTTTTGGGGAAACAGGCGCTTCCTCGCCTACTCCCTCATCGAACTCGTCGAGGAAATCGTCATGATTGTCGTGGGCGTCGTCCTGCTCGTCTTCGCAAAGCCGCAGATAGAAGACGTCAACTGCGCGGGCATCGCCGTGCTCGTCTCCTATCTCTGCTCCTTCGCCATCGCCGTGTTCTATTTCTTTCTGAAGGGCGGGCGGCTCTCTTCGCCGCGCGGCGAACTTGCTCCCCTCCTCAAGTCCTCCATTCCGATTACGACGATGCGGACGGCCTCCTCCCTCGTCTCCTCCCTCGTCTCCGTCCTCTTCCCCATGCGGCTCGTGGCGGCGGGGATGTCCTCCTCGTCCGCGATGAGCGCCTACGGCATCGTCGGCGGCATGGTGATGCCCATCCTCATGATTCCCAATACGCTGATAAGCTCCATCGCGCTCGTGCTCGTGCCCGAGCTCTCCGAGCGGTACTATCGGGGCGAGCGGGAAAAGTTTGCCGCCCTCGTCAGGAAGGCGCTCACCTCCGCCCTCGTCATCGCGGGTGCCCTCGTTCCCCTCTTCCTCGTCTGCGGAGAGGGCGCGGGGATTCTCCTCTTCGGGAATACGGAGAGCGGCAGGCTCATCTCCTCGAGCGCCGTCTTGCTCATTCCCATGAGTCTCACGATGATTTCCACGAGCATCCTCAACTCCATGGGGTGCGAGCGGCAGACCCTGCTCATCTTTTTGTGCGGGGCGGCGGGAATGCTCGCCTGCGTGTGGTTTCTGCCCGCGGTGCTCGGAAGCGGCGCGCTGCTTGCGGGAATGGCGTGCGAACAGCTCATCACGGCCGTCTGCTCCCTCGCGCTCCTCGTCAAAAAGGCGGGGCGCATCCGCCTCGGGAAGGATGCCTTGAGGCTCCTTCTCGTCATTGCGGCCGCCATGGCGGCGGGGCTTGTTCTGCGCGCTCTGCTCGTGCCCGTGATGGACTACGGGTGGGCAATCGTCCTCTCCGCCGCCGCGGTCTGCGCACTCGAAGGAGCGGGACTGTACGGGCTGAAACTCGTGGACTTTCGGGCAGTTTTCAAGAAATTTCTGCCCATAAAATTGCAACAAAAAAGACAGCCCGCACCGAAGTAACAGGCTGTCTCGATTTGCGAAACGGTTATGGCTTCCGAATGGTCTTCCCGCCGTCGTCGCTGTACCCGACGAGGGTTCCGTCGGAGTTATAAAATTTCTTTCCGTCCTGACTGTAGACCGTGGACGTGCACCCCATGTCGTTGGTAAAGGTGTACTCTTTCTTCTCCAAGGTCCCGCCGAACAGGCCGACTTTGAAGGCCTCCCAGCCCGAATCTCCCGACATATTGAGAAGGGTGAGAACGAGGGTGAGGATGAAGATGGCAAAGAGGACGATGCAGGCGAGCGCGATGAGCCCGAGCACGATTGCGGAGAGGAAGGGAAGAAGAACGGTGGCCGCGATGACGATGCCGATGGCCGCCCCCGCCGAGGCGTCCTTCCCGACGAAATAGGGATAGATGAAGAGCGTCGCAATCTGCGCGCACATGACGAAGACATCCACAAAGATGATGTAGTAGGACTCGGTGCATTCCAAAGCGGCGAGCACGGCAAGCGCGTCCAGCCCCGCATAGCCGAGACCGCCGAGCACGATGAGGATGATGGCGAGCGCCTTGGGCATGCGGAAGGGATTGTGCGAGCCGAAATAGACGAGAAATCCCGGGACGAGGGCGAGTACGCACGCGGAGACGGCGTAGGACAGCGGGTTGTCATCATAGACATGGAAGAAGCCCGTGAGGTAGCTTGCAAGCGAGAGCGCAAGCAGGACGGCAAAGAACGCGGAGAGCGCGACGAAGGCCTTCCACTGCCCGCTCTCCTCCTTTTTGACGGCGGCGCGCGCCTTGCCGAGCACTGCGGCAATTTTGCCCGTCTGCTTCTCGGTGACCGTCTCCCCCTCGGTGAGCGTGGCTCCGCCCTCGGGCAGTTCCCCAAAATTCTCTTCGGAAACTTCCTCGGAGAGTTCAACTTCGGGGGCCTCTTCCTCTTCGGAAACTTCTTCGGCGAGTTCCGCCTCGGGAGCCTCTTCCTCTTCGGAAACTTCTTCGACGGGTGCAACTGCGGGAGCAACTTCTTCGGAGAGCTCCGCCGCGGGGACGGCTTCGGGAAGAACTTCTGCGGGCTGTCCGGCTGCGGGTGCAGGCCGTTTCTTCATGGCAACGACCATGAGGATGCTGCCGATGAGGGACAAGAGACAGGGCAAATACATCGGACAGCTGAAGACGAGGATGGCTATCGCCGCGCCGCGCTTGCCCTTGCGCGCAACCATGGAGAGCGCAAAGAAGAGAATGGCGAAGACTGCGAGGATGGGGGCGGCGATGATGAACGGGTTGTAGGAATCCCCGGGCGAAAGCAGCACGAACTGTAAGACAACCATGACGATTGTCCCGAGGAGGAAGAGGACGGACTGCGCGATGCAGAGCGCAAACCCCGTCTTGATTTTGTGATGATCCATGTTTTCTCCTTTTCCCGAATTTCGGAATGTTGTGTCGCAGCTTCGGGAATTGTGAATTTATATATTATGTATTATATCCGATTACCCCCCCCTGTCAAGCGATTCGTTTGCATAAATGCAAAATTATTTCCGCGGGGGTGATATGAGCGGCCCCCCTCAGTCACTGCGTGACGGCTCCCCCAAAGGCGGAGCCGAGAGATTTCTCCACGCGCACTGCGTTCGCTTGGTCAAATGACAATGAAAACTTAAGCAAAAGAAATCGCGAAACAAGCAAAGATTTTCGCCGAAAACAAAAATTTTCCCTCGTCGATTGTTTGCCATTCTTGTCGGGATATGGTATAATAAATCCCGTTCGATGAATTACGGAGGATTTGACAAGCTATGAAATTGACGGAAGCGCGGAGAAAAGAACTCAAAATTTGGGTGGATTACACCAACATGACGGACAAATATCTCGGCGCGAAGGGGTATTCCGAGAAGGCGCTGAATGCGAATGCCCGCCTTGCAAAGGTCGCACACACCCAAATCCATGCCAATCGCGGCAAGGATGAGCTCTTCCTCGGCTGGACGGAACTCCCCTATAACCAGACCGAAGTCGTCGAGGACATTCTCGTCACGGCGAAATTTATCCGCAAGCGGTACGACGCCTTTGTCGTGCTCGGCATCGGCGGGAGCGCGCTCGGTCCCTCAATGGCGTTCAATGCCCTCTGCCATCTCCACTACAACGACTTGCCCAAGTCCAAGCGCAAGGGCCCCAAGTTCTATGTGGAGGACAACATCGACCCCGTCCGCATGAAGGAACTTCTCGATGTCATTGATGTCTCCAACACCTGCTTCAACGTCATCTCCAAGTCGGGGGCGACGAGCGAGACGATGTCGCAGTTTCTCATCGTCTCCGATGCGCTCAAAAAGGCGGGCGTGGATGTACGCGAGAACGTCATCTTCACGACGGATGCAAAGCGGGGGAACCTCGTCAAAATCTCCAAACAGCTCGGCGGCGTCAAGAGCTATGTGCTCGGCGACGGCGTGGGAGGAAGATTCTCCGAACTCTCCCCCGTCGGTCTTCTCCCCGCGGCGGTGCTCGGAATCGACATCAAGGCGCTTTTGAAGGGTGCGGCCGCGATGGATAAGCGGTGCAAGTCCTCCGACTTCCGCAAAAATCCCGCCCTCCTTTGCGCCGTCTTGCAGTACACCGCGATGCAGGACGGGAAGAATATCAGCGTCATGATGCCCTATTCGGACAACTTGCGGCAGGTCGCGGACTGGTACGCCCAGCTGTGGGCGGAGAGCCTCGGCAAGAACGTCACCGTGGACGGAAAGCCCTGCAACGTCGGACAGACTCCCGTGAAATCGCTCGGCGTCACCGACCAGCACTCCCAGATTCAGCTCTACACCGAGGGCCCCTTCGACAAGGTCATCACCCTCCTTGCCGTCGACAAATACAAGGAAGTCTCCCCCATCCCCCGCGGACACGAGGACATCGCGGATATCGCCTTCCTCGGCGGGCATTCCCTCGAACAGCTCATTCAGGCGGAAGAATACGCGACGGCGTATGCGCTCACCAAGGCGGGCCGTCTCAACTACACAATCCATCTGCCCGAAGTCAATGAGTACACCCTCGGCCAGCTGCTCTTCCTCCTCGAACTGCAGACGGCGTACACGGGGACCATGCTCCGCGTCGACCCCTTCAACCAGCCCGGTGTGGAGGCGGGAAAGAAGGCGACGTTCGCCCTGCTCGGAAAAGCGGGGTACGATTTGCAGCGGCACGACCTCGAGGCGACCGCGCCCGACTCCGATTACTTCGTATAAATTCACAGCAACAGGAATAAGCGGTTTGACGTTTCGGCAGACCGCTTATATTCTCTGAAAGGAGGAAGTATGATAGACGAACATGCCGACAGCAAGTGCAGGATTTTCCTCTGCTACCGGGATTCGGGGGCGGAGACTGCGAAGATGTTCAAAAACTATCTGAAGGCCCAAAAAAAGATTAACTACGGACGGGTCTGGTATTCCGACGACGAGTGCGTCGGGAATTTCAAATTCAACATCTTAAATATCATCCCGCAGTGCGATTACTTCTTTCTCTTCATTTCTTCCGACTTTACGAAGGGATTTCTGACGCCGAACGGCGAAAATAACCTGAGCGGCTTCGTCAAAGACGGGACGGAGTACCGGGAATGTATCACCATGCAGGAGATTGCGGCGATTGAAATGCAGCGCCAGAGCCGCCCCGTCACCATCGTCACCGTCAACATCGACGGAAGCACCCTCGATGTCTCCGTCTTGGAAAAGGTCTTTGCCAATGCGGGAATTCTGAGCGAGAACAGCGTGGAATTCTACAAAAACCTCAATCAGAACGTCTATCTGCGGCGGCAGACGGATTTCGAGCTGTTCGCCTCCCGTCTTGCCAAAGGACTTGAACTCAATGACGGCATCGGAATCAACATGCCGCAAGAGGCAGAAACGCCCTCTCCCCTTTCCGACGCCTCCGCCCTTCCGATTATCAACGAGCGGGAGTACCAAAAGGCGTTTTCCGCGCTCATTAAGAGCGGGGACTATCCGTTTGTGGACTTTTTCGGGTATACGGGACAGGTACTGTCGAGCGACCTTCTGACTTACGCCGACAGATATTCTTTGGACTTGACCTTGCGCATTCTGCAGCGCAACTACGTGATAGAGGATGCCGACGAAAAGCATCACAACGAGAGCATCTCGAAGGGACTGCGGCCCTGGGCGAAGGCCGAATCCATCAAGCGGATGTGCTTTGAGGACTGGCCGTATTCCATGAAGCGCGTCATCCGCTACTATGCCCACCAGCCCATTCTCAAGGGCGCCCTCTTCTGCAATGCCAACAAGCGCGCCGTCATCGGGTTTTTCAACTTCCAGAAGTGGGAAGAGGTCCCGCTGTCGGGCGGAAGCGAATTCAAAAGCGTGCCGAGCGACATGATTTTCGTCGACAGCAGGGCGAGCAAGACCCATGAGACGCTCTTGGAGAGATTGCAGAGTCAATTCGAGTATGAATGGGCGCATGCCCTTTCGCAGGAAGAGATGAAGCACTATACGGGCGTTTCCGAAGCCAAAAAGCCCGACAGGCCCGAAATTATCATCACCGACTTCGACCGCACGCTCATCTATCTCTATCGGGATGTTTCGCTGCTGCTACAGTTGGCAAAAATCATCTCCGATTATTATTCCCTGTACATCAAAGTCGACGAGTCGTTTTACATGCGGGACGGCTATAACAGCTGGCATGAACTTCACCAAAAAGTTTATGACGAATACACGGAAGAGCAATCGGCACAAATCAATGCCCAAGCGGAAAAACTGGTGACGAAATTCGAAATGGAGACGGAGGCCAAGACCCCTCTCTTCGACGGGGTGGACAAGACCGTAAAGGCCCTCCATGAGGGCGGAATACGGCTGGGAATCGTCTCGTCCAATGCGACCGAGGTCATCAGCCATTGTCTTTCAAAATACGGCCTCGTGTCCTATTTCGAATCCATCATCGGCAGGGAGAATCCCTTCAACCCCCTGCATGTGAAGCCGAGCCCCTATCAAATCAACATGTGCATTGCGCATATGGGGGCAAAGGGCAAGCGCATTTGGTACACGGGCGACGACATCATCGACATGAAGGCCGCAAAACAGGCGGGAGTGGTAGCCATCGGAATCGCCTCCGGGAAATATTCGGAAAAGGACCTCTACGATGCAGGCGCGGATTATTGCTTCCCTTCGTTCAACGACCTCACGGACTACCTGAAACTTCAAAGCAAATGACGGCGAAGAGAGCGGTTTTCTGCGAAATCCGACCCCTTCCGTGACATTTTTTCCTGTGCTGTCGGAAATTTTCGGCGGGCGGCTTGACAAGCCGTCCGCTTTGTGCTATCATACTCATACAGGGCGGGACGCCCGAATGCAAGGAGAATTGTACGATGGGAAAGAATCCTTATGAAGGCACCAAGACCGAGCGCAACCTTTGGGAAGCGTTCGCAGGCGAGAGCCAAGCGCGCAACAAATACACCTATTTTGCCTCTGTCGCGAAGAAGGCGGGCTACGAGCAGATTGCCGAGCTCTTCTTAAAGACGGCGGAGAACGAAAAAGAACACGCAAAACTGTGGTTCAAGGCGCTCGGGGAGCTGGGCACGACGGAGCAAAACCTGCTCGCTGCCGCGACGGGCGAGAACTTCGAATGGACGGACATGTACGAGCGCATGGCGCGCGAAGCGGAGGAGGAGGGATTCCTTGACCTCGCCAAACAGTTCCGCGGCGTTGCCGCCATCGAAAAGGCGCATGAGGAGAGATACCGCGCCCTGCTCAACAACATCGAGACCAAGCAGGTCTTCGAAAAGAGCGGCGTCGTCATCTGGGAATGCAGAAACTGCGGACACATCGTCATCGGCACGAAAGCGCCCGATGTCTGCCCCGTCTGCAACCATCCGCAGAGCTTCTTCGAAGTCAAAAATCAGAACTATTGATGCGTTGCATGCAAAAACGGACCCTTTGCGGGGTCCGTTTTTTTTGTCTTCTTTATTCGAACACGGGGATGGGCTTGACGCCTCCGTAGTTCTTTCCCGTCAACTGGCTGACGTAGTTGTTGTGTACGCTGTCGCTGCCGTACATATAGAAGCGGAAGTCCTGCGTGCCTGCCGCCGCGGGCAGGAGGGAGCCCTGCTTTCCGATGTCCGCGCCGCCGCCCTTGAGGACGGAGATGTTGACATTGAGGGAGAGGAAGTCGGAGCGCGCTTCGTCGAGTTTGGAGTAGTCGACGCAGGAATAGTTTCTGCCGCCGCCGTAGAGGGCGATGCCGCCGTGGACGAACTGCTTGCCGTCTGCCTCCTGAATGACCTTGCCGTATGCTTCGGGATTGAGCTTGCTGACGTAGTTGAGCATCTTGGCGATGTCGAGCTTGAGCCATTCGAGCCCCATCTTGCCGCCAATCGGCGATTCGATGAGGGTGGAGCTGTCCACGAGGGTGATGTCCTTCCAGTCGTAGAGACGGACGTCCCCTTCGAGGCGGAGAAGAACGGCAAAGGACGTGCCGCCCGAGTACTGCCACTCCTTCGTGAGGGAGACGAGGTTCTGGTAGTCCGCGCTCTTGGTCCCGGGATAGAGCAGCTGGCCTGCGAAGTTGGCCTCGATGCCCACCGTGAAGAGACCGCTCGTCTCGAGGACGCTGTCCTTGAGCGTGATGTCCGTCATGACGTAATTCTTATAGAAGTCTTCGTCCATCCAAGGGTCCGTGTAGCTGTTGCTCGTCGCCGTCGTAGAGGGATAGGGTTTGCCGTCTTTGTCGCGGAGGACGGGCTCTGCGCCGTTGGTCAAGGAGGCGTGCAGGGCACGGTTTGCACCCGCTTTGAGGATGAATTCCCGCCCCTGCGAGAGGATGCACCCCTCGATGCGCACCTGAATGCGCTCGCTGTCACAGCCCGTGTTCGCGCCGAGGCTTTCGAGGAAGTACTTGCTCCCGTCGCGGTTGCCGCCGTACACCCGAACGACGTTGCGGCCGTTTCTTATGCGGCAGTTGATGATTTCCGCGGAGGCGTTGACTTCGAGCGTCGTGCCCGTTGCATTGAGGTTGTTGAGGTCGTATACCCCCGATTCGGAGGTGAGGGAGTCGTCGCTGCAGCCGAGCAGGTTGACGCCGTACAGCCTGACGCCGTCCTTCCGGATGAGGAAGGCGCAGTTGTCCTGTCCCGCCACGCTCGCGGTGTCCCCGTAGCGGACGAAGTAGAGCGGACGGCGGTAGCAGGAAAAGAGCGGCTGCTGGCCCGTCGAGTCGAAGGCGTGTGTGAAGTTGTCCGCGTCGATGGACTTGCCGTTGCCGTACACGTCGTTGGTGAATTCCATGACGAAAGAGACGGTTGCATCGCTCTCGGATGCGCTCGCGGCGTGCTTATACCATTCGATGTTGTAGGTGGACTTCATCGTCCCGAACATCTTCGCGCGCTCGTCCTTGGAGAGGAGCTCCCCGTGGGCGTCGGTGCCCAGTTTGATGTCGGTTGTGAGCACGACGGGCAGTCCCGCCTTCGTCGCCGTGACGAGTTCGGGCGCGTTCTTGACGGAGACGGCGTCCGCGATGATGTTGAAGGTGACGGAGGAGGTAACTTTCTTCGGGAAATATTCGTTGCCCGTCCACGAGGCCGTGACCTCCACCTTCCCCGATGCCTTGGGAATGACGTAGGGAATCCCCTCCCGCACGTCCACGGTCGCAATGGAATCGTTGTTGACGGAATAGACGATTTCGTCGCCCGCAATGTGCGGAGACATATTGCTGTCGAAGGAATACACGGTGAGCGCATAGGCGTTGGAGACGAGCGCGTAGGCGTTGTCATATGCCTTGCCCGCAATCGTGTAGCACTCGGCGAGGTCGACGCGCGTGTCGTTGTTGATGAGCACGTCGGCGACGTTGTCGACGGCGGTGATGAGCAAGGTCTCGGTGAGCGGCTCCGAGCCCGCAACCGTCGCCGTCACGCGCAGGGTATACTGCCCGCTTCTGCCCGCCTTGAGGATGGCGCTGCTGCCGCTTGCCGTGAGATACTCTGCGGGCGCGCCCGAGAGTTCCCACCTGTAGGCGACGTCCTCCGAATCCACCGAGGAGACGGCATAGAAGGCGGTCTCCTGTCCCGTGATGACGGCGGTGCGGAGGCTGCCGTCCTTCTCCGTGATGGAGGCATCCGAACGCAGCGAGAAGGCAAAGTCCTCGAAGGTGAACGTGACGTCGATTATCTTGCCGCCCGCGGTGATTTGGGCGGAGAATCCCTCCTCCGCGTCCTCGAGAAGGGTGATTTCCATGAGATAGCGGTTGCTGCCGTAGGACGTCACGTCGCATTCCGTCTTCACGTCCCCGGAGGAGAAGCGGGGCTCGCCGCCCTCGCATTCCACATAGAACTGTGCGCGGCGCGCGCCGAATGCGAGCGGAATGACGCTGTTTTTGGCAAATTCGCTCGCCGCCTGCCCGTTGACGAGGACATCCGACGAGGCGCCCGTAACGTCGAGGGAGACCGTCTTCGAGATGGGACCTTTGACACCGTTGGGGACGGTCACCGTGAATTCCGCCTTGCCCGAGAAGGGAAGATAGACCGTTTTAAGACCCTGTGAGAACTCTGCGACCGTGCCGTTTGCGACCGAGTAGGTATAGGCGGTGAATTCCGCGGGCGCGATGTCCACGGCGTAGGTGTACGTCCCCGTGGAAAGCGAACCCGTGTAACCGCCCAAGGTCTCTTCGAGGACGTTGTTCCCCTCTTCGTCGAAGAGCGAGAAGGTGAAGTCATAGGGAAGAGAGGAGCCGACGACGACGGACATCGTGTCGGAAAAGCCCTTGTCCACGCTGGTCGCGGTAATCTTCGCCGTGCCCTCGCGGCGGGGAACAATCTTCCCCTCTTGGGTGACGGAGAGAATGTCCGCGGGCTCGCAGGTGATGTTGTACCCCTTCTCCGTTGCGTTGGCGGGGCTTACTTCCACCGAGACGAAGTGGTCCTTCTCCTCCGCCATGTTGACGAAGAGTGCGCCGTCCACCTCGTCCTCTGCGCGGATGGTGATGCCGTTGACCGCGACGGGGACATTGAGGGCGACGAGGTTGAGAGAGGAGAAGATGACGAGAACGAAGGTTACGGGAAGCACGATGATGAGTGCGATGAGTGTTTTCCGCATCAGATGCCACCTCCGGAAAATTCATAGTATTTTTGCTTGAGGCGGAAGAAGAGGTAGAATGCCGCAAGTCCGCCCGCGACAAGGGCGAGCCCGCCCGCAAGAATGTAGGTGAGCGCGCCGTACCCCGTCCCGTTGAGCTGGGAGAGGACTTTGAGAATAAACACCAGCCCGCCGACCGCAAAGGACACCACCATGCCCAAGACGATGACGATGGAGACCGTTCCCGACGACTCCTTAATCTCCCCGTCGTCCTCTGTCGAGAAGCGGGCGTGGTTGAAGTCGTAGCGGGTGGCGACGGCGATGTTGACAAAGCTGAAGATGATGCCCACGGCGGCGATAAAGAGCGCGTCGTATGCCGTGACGATGCCCGCACCGGCGAGGAGAATCGCCGAGGCCACCTGCGTGATGGCGGTCACGATGAGGCAGAGCACGACCTTGGAAAAGAACACCGCCTTGAAGTTGAGCGGAAGCGCCTTCACCGTATAGAACATCTCCCCGTCGCGGCTGATATTGGTTGCGCAGAACACGTTGGTGAGCGCGCCGAAGAGAATGGTCAAAAAGAGGGCGAGTTCGAGGTTGCTGTCCAACCCGACGAGGTTCTCCACGAGCGAGGCGCCGATGTCCATGCAGAAGTACACCATGAGGGGCATGATGAACGCCACGGAGAAGTAGGAGAACATGTAGGAGGGCGTGCGGAAGATGAGCAAAAATTCCTTTTTGAGCAGGGCGGAGAACTTCCCGTGCTTGGGCTTGAGATACCCCGAGCGCAGAAGGGAGCCCGTCGAGCTCTGGTTTCTCGCCTGCATCGCGCGGCGCAGAATGCTCTTGATGACGAGCATGGAGATGAGAAGTCCGACGGCGCCGACGGCGACGAGGCCCACCCAGCTCCAGACGGGGTCCGTCCCCGCCATGATGTTGGCAAACCAGCGCGCGGGATAGAGGAAGTCGCATGCCTTCCCGATTGCCGTCATGACCTGTTCGTTGAAGAAGTAGCGCAGGGAATCTCCCAAGAGGAGCTGTTTCACCCCGCTGAGCAGCAGGGAATACACCCAGAACGCCACGCCGAGGAGGGCGGTCACGAGCAAAAAGGTCAAAAAGAACCGCTCGCGCAAGAAGCGCTTGATGAGCTGGAAGGGCATGACGAGCACCGCCGCTATTGCGATGGTGATGAGGGGAAGCAGGAAGCAAATCCCCACCGTCAGCGCCCAGAAGGCGGGCGTCACGGCGACTTTCCATGCAAACGTCGCATTCACCGTGAGGACGGTGACGAGTGCGATGAGCAGCTGTCCGCGGTAGATGTTGAAGAGCTTGGCGACGAACAGCGTCTTTTCGTTGAGGGGAAGGGCGGAGAAGATTCTCATGTCGTCCGAGTTGAAGAGCTCCCGTCCGAGCTGCCCGATGCCCCC
Source organism: uncultured Clostridia bacterium (assembly GCA_947631925.1). Lineage (GTDB taxonomy): Bacteria > Bacillota > Clostridia > Christensenellales > Borkfalkiaceae > Gallimonas. The sequence continues at coordinate 4,419 of CANRNE010000011.1, read as the reverse complement.
TATCACCATGCCCACGGTGATTGCAGCATAGAGAATGGTGAGAAGTTCGGTGGCGCGGCGGGGAATGTCCGTCTCCCCGTTCGTCTTGACCGCCATGTACACGTCCACAAAGCGTCCGAAGAAGAGGACGAAGAGTGCGACGATGGCGGCGACCAGCACGAGGCGCAAAAGAAAGCCCACGAAGTCAAATTGACCCGCCCGGAATGCGGAGCGGCGCTCCTGTCCGCCTTTTCGGAGAATCGCCCGCACCTTCTTCATTTTGACGCCGCCCGCTTTCTCCTCTTTTACAGCCGTTCCGATTGCGCGGGCCTCTAAGGCATTATCTTGTCTTTTCATTGCGCAGGAAATACTCCTCGAAGTCGAAGTTGGGGTTGGCGGCGTAGATTTGTTTGACGTTGAGCTCGTCCACTTGCTCGCCCTTCTGGATAAGGACAACTCTGTCGCAGAGTTTTGCCACCGTGTTGAGGGCGTGCGAGGAGAAGATGATGGCGTTCCCCTGCGCCACATATTCGTGCATGAACTTCTGCACGGCGCGCATCGTGGCGGGGTCGAGACCCGTCATCGGCTCGTCCAAAATCCACAGCTTGGGGGAATGGATGAGACTGCCCATCATGCAGATTTTCTGCCGCATGCCGTGCGAATAGGAGCTGATGAGGTTCTCGATGGGCCGTCCCAAGCGGAAGACGCGCTCGAGTTCGGCGAGGCGCTTGGTGCGCACGTCCGTGGGGACTTCATAGACATCTGCCATGAAGTTGATGTACTGGATGCCCGTCATCTTCACGAAGGTCGCGTGGTTGTCGGTGACGAAGCCCATCTGCATCTTCGCCTTCTCCGCGTCCTTCTTGATGTCGTATCCCGCAATCTTAATCTCTCCCCTCTCGAAGGGAAGCATGCCCTCGAGGCACTTGAGCGTGGTGGATTTGCCCGCGCCGTTGTGCCCGAGAAGGCCGACAATCTCCCCCTCGTTGCAGGTGAACGAGACGTCCGTGACCGCCCAAGGCGCCTTGCGCGAATACCGCTTGTAGAGCCCCTTGACGCTCACGACTTCCTTTTCGGAGCCCGTGGGGGCCGCCGCCGAGACGCCGTAGGGGTCGTAGCCCGCGGCGAAGGAGACCGTTCTCCCGCCGCAGTCGGGGCAGAAATTGACTTCATCCTGATAGAGCACTTTGCAAGTTGTACAATACTTCACCGTAAATCTCCTTCTTGGCTGTTTAATAGGAAATGGAAATCGAGATGGAAACCGTGGAGCTCCCCGAAAGGAAAGTGATGCCGATTTCCGTGATGTGCGTGGGATTCGATGTCACGACGAGGGTGAGCTCGTGCACGGGCTTCGGAAGGCTCCCCGAGAGGGAGAGCACCTTTTGGATGCTGTCGTCCCGCACCTTGGCGGTGAGCACGCCCTCCTCGATGTTCCAGCTATTGAAGTACAATTCGTTGAGCGTGAGGCTCGCGGAGAAGGTCGCGGCGGCGACGCGGGACTTTGTTTCCGTCACTGAATAGGGTTCCTCTTCGGTGAGCGGATTGAGACGCTGAATCTTTTCGGTAAGCGAAAATTCGCTCCCCTCTTTTGCAAACGTCTTCTCGCTTCTGTATTGCAAGAGATCGCCGCTCTCGATTTCCACCGTCTCGAGGACGCCCGTTGCCTCGCCGCACTTCTCATATTTGGCGGCAATCTCTGCGAGGGGGGAAGTGGCATCGCCGCCGCCCTCCCCTTCCGAGCCGCCCGTGTTGGGAACGAGCGTCGCACAGCCGCAGAGGAGCACAAGGGACAAAACCATCATACATGCAGCTAAGATTTTCTTCATCAGAGAAGCCCTCCTTTCGTCACTACGAATGCAAGCGCGGCGAGTGCCGTCAAAGTAGAGATGGCACCGAACAGGCCGCTGAGCGGTGCGCTTGCGACTGCCTCCGCCGTCTCGATGATGCCGTCGAGGTCGGCAAGGTCATTCCATGCGTTTACGAGGTCATCGTACTTTTCCAAATCGTCTGCCGCGAGGCCGCGCTCCTCGGCGTTGAGCGCCGCGAGCAGGGTTGCCATCTCCTTGAGGTCGTCGAAGTCCTCTTCTTTGAGCGCGTCTGCGCTCTTCCCCTCTGCCAGCTCCCGGAGCCGCTGCATCGTCGTCTGCAGGCGTTCGGTGTAGCCGTTCGCATACGTCACGATGACGGTGAACTCCGCGCCTCCGCAGTAGTTGTCGTCCACGATTTCGATTTGCACTTTGTGCGTGCCCACTTCGGTGAGGCGGGAAGGCGTCACCGTCGTTTGGAGGGTCTTCGGGGTCGTGCCCTCGAAGACGCTCGCCGAGCTGTCGAGGTCGATGGATTCGCTGCTCAGAGCAACCGTCAGCGTGTAGTTGCCAGAGGTCTTGTCTCCCGAGGAGAGACGGAAGATGGCTCTTCCCTCGCTCAAATCCTTCTTGTTGACGGTGTACGTGCCGCAGTCTTCCATACTGCCGCGGAAGGTCACTGCGTAGTTGTTGTTTGCGCATTCGCCGCGGATGGGATAGGTGCCCGCCGTCGTGATTTCGCCGAAGTCGAGGGTGATTTGCAAATCGTCCCTGTCTTCGCCCTGCGCGAGGGCCTCTGCTTCGACCGTCCACGCGCTGCCGTCTTTCGCGTATTCGTACAGATAGTCGTAATCCGCGCTCTGGTCCGCAACCGTCACCGTCACGGCCCGCCGCTCGACTGTGAACGTGCCTTCTATAAACGTCACGTCGTAGTTGGAATTTGTAGCCTCGCCCGAGATGACGTATTCATGGACGTCTTTGCCGAGCGCCTTCGTGAGCGTAATGCCGAGTTCGTCTCCACCCACAACGGTGTTTTCCGTAACCTTCCAGCCCTCGTTCTCGGCCTGCGGCACGGAGAATTCCTCGTTATTATACGTCTTCGTTTGATTTTGGATGGTGACCGTGATATGCCGCTTGGTGACGGTATAGACAGCCGATGCGGTATCGCCGTCCTCGTTTTGGAAGGTCACGGCATAGTTGCCGCTAACAGGAGACGCCTTGCCCGTGATGAGATAGGTGTTCGGCGTCAGAAGGACACTGCCCTCCGACCCTGCGAATGTCAGCGTGATGCCGAGCGCCTCTTCCTCGTCGCCCTTGGCGAGCGGAGTCTCTTTGTTTACCGTGTACGTCAACTCCGCATAGCTGTCGCCGTACTCGCTGCTCTTGTCCGCGACTGTGACGGTGACTGCTCTTGCCGTGACGGTGAGGTCGCCCTTTACAAAGGTGACATTGTAGTTGCCGTTATTCCATGCACCCTCAATGACGTCTTCATGCGTGCCGACGTTCCATCTCTCGGATTTCGCGAGGGAGAGTGTGACATGCAGGCTCTCGGGATTGTCGCGCGTTTCAAGCCCCGTCGTCGTCCACTTGCTGTCGTCGAGGACGAACTTCTCCGTCCCGCTGTAGGTGAAGGTCTGACCGAGGATGTTGACCGTGATATCCTTCGCCTTGATGGTGAAGTTCGCAGTCGCCGTGCCCGAGTAGTTGCCCGTGCCCGTGACCGTGACGACAGCATCTTTGCCCGCGTCGATGTTATTATTTGCGGAAATGCCGAAGGTTACTTCAAAGCCCGCCAGCGTCACGGTGACATCACCCTGTGCGGGGACAATCTCCCTGCCGCAATAGGTGTAATCCTTCGTCACGGCAACTTCGGCCCCTCCGATATCCTTTGTCTTGATGAGGAATGTCGCGTTGCCCGAGCCTGCAAAGTTCTTGCTATTGGGCGCGACGGTGACTTCCACGGTGCCCGCATTCACATTGCCGTGCGCACCATAGGAGACAGTGTATTCTTCTGTGCTCAGTGTAAGGTTATTCGCGCTCTTGACCGTGAGGGTGGGCTCGATAGCCGCGCCCGTGTAGGTGAAGTCGTCCGTCTGCACCGTGACTGTGCCAATCTGCGCCGCGGTGATGATATACTCGCTCGTGAGGGTCGTCGTGTACTTCTCGCTCTCACTCACGGTGAAGGTGAGTTCCAGCGTGACCGTGTAGATACCGGCGTCCTTCATTTCCGCAACAGAAGCGCCGCCCTTGATGGCGTAGGTATACTTTTCGTCAAAGGTCCCCTTCTTGTCTGCGGGCTGGCCGATGGTCGCCTTGTGCGTGTGCGCCGCGCGGTCATAGACTGCACTGCCGCTCGCAAAAGTCACGTTCGCGAACACTGCCGCCGTGATCTTATAGGTGCCTTCCTTAAATTCAAAGGTGTAGTTCGGGAAATTTTCTTCGCTTGAACCTTCTTTGAATGCCACGGTGATGGCGAACTCCTCATTCGCCTTGCCCGTATTGGCACCCTCGGCGACGGTGATGGCAATGGCATTCTTGAGCGCGTCGTCTCCTTCGAGATAGCCCGTGATCGTGAAAGTCAACGCGACAAGCTGTTGCCCCTCGGGCGAGTTCTTGTTCTCCGCCGTGACCGTGA
>CANRNE010000010.1 GCA_947631925.1 uncultured Clostridia bacterium | reverse complement strand
CGCGGAGGGGGGTAGGGGGGTGGGTACGAGTTCTAAATTCCTTGCCTTAGGCGGAATTCACTTCCGCCGTGGGCGCCTCAATTTGCCGAACCCTTTCGGCTTATTGTCCGATGAAACAGCAACGTTTGCGCGGCTAAGAGCAGGAGAAGGCGCTAACGCCCATCCGCTCGAAGAAAATATTTGCGCACGCAAAGATTTTCTTCGAAACAAGAAAAAGAATTTGCGCGAAGCTATTCAATGATTTCCTCTATTTCTCTTCTGAGGCCGCGGAGTTGGCGCACGTCGAGGGAATAGATGAGCGTCTGCGCGCGGCGGGTGACGGTCACCAATTTGCTCTCGCGGAGCACGGAGAGGTGGTGCGACACCGTAGCCGGTGCGAGCGAAAACTGGTCGGCAATCTCCCCCGCCGTGTACGGTCTGCTCTTCAAGAGCCAGACAATCTCCCGTCTCGTCTTGTCCGACATCGCTTCCCAAACGCCCTTTTTCATCTTTATCCTCCGTAACTTCCCCTCTATTGTATCACAGAAAAATTGCGCTGTCAAGCATTTCGAAAAAATTCGAATTAAAGAATTTTTCGCATTTTTGCATGAAAAAACCGCCTTTCGGCGGTTTTTTTCAGTGGAACGGAACGCTTGCGACGGAGTAGTCGGAGAGCGCTTGCCATGCGCGGTTGTTACTGCTCGTGTCCTCGTACATGAGGAAGCGGAAGTCCTGCGTGCCCGCGGCGAGGGGCAAGAGCTGTCCGATGCCGCCCACTTCGCCGTCCGCGTCTTCGAGGTCGGAGATGTTGATGTTGAAGGTCTTGAGGCCGTTCGCCCGTTCCTCGTCGAAGTTCGTCATCTCGACCTGCGAGTAGTTCCTGCCGCCGCCGTAGAGGGCAATCCCGCCGTGGACGTACTGCTTGTCGTCCTCCTCCTCGATGATGTGCCCGAGGTCGGAGTCGATGGAGCGCATGTAGGTAATCATCGCGGCGATGTCGAGCTTTAAGGGAAATTCCTGCGAGCCCGCCTCGATGAGCGTGTCGCTGTTGATGTTCCCGAGCTCCTTCCAGTCGTACATTCTGACGTTGCCCTCGAGGCGCAGGAGGGTGGGGAAGGAGGTGCCGCCCACGCCGACCCAAGTGCCGAGCAGTTCGTGCTCCGCAAACCGACTGCCTTCGCCGAGCGCTTCGCCCGCGAAGTTGGTCTCCACGCCGATGCAGAACAGCCCGCTCTTCTCGAGCACGCAGTCCTTTACGGTGAGGTCGGTGAGGACATAGGTCTGGTAGAAGTATTCGTCGGCGAGGTAGTCGTTGGTCTGGTTGGCGTACTCTTTGCCGTTGCGGTCGCGGAAGGCGGGTTCCCTGCCGAGGCGGAGGCTCGCGCGCAGGGCGCGGTTGGTTCCTGCCTTCACCACAAATTCACGGCTGTGCGAGAGGATGCAGCCCTCCAATCTTGCGATGGCACGGTCGGATTCGCGCGTGATGTTCTCGGAGAGGGAGTCGATGAAGTAGTTTTGCCCGTCGCGGTTGCCGCCGTACACCCGAACGACGTTGCGGCCGTTCCTGATGCGGCAGTTGAGCACATTGACGTCGGCGTTGATTTCGAGCACGGTGCCCGTATAGGTGAGGGTGGACAAGTCGTCCAGCCCCGTGTCGGGATTGATACGGGCGGCGTCGCTTGCGCCGAGCAGGGTGGCATTGTGAATGGTCACGCCGTCGGTGCGGCAGAGGAAGACGATGTTGTCCTGTGCGGCAACGGACGCCATGTCGCCGAGGCTGACGAGGACGAGCGGCCCCTTGAAGAGGAGGGGCTCCCCCGCGCCGTCCTTGGCGTTGGAGAAGTATTCGCCGCAGATTTCATGCCCGTTTCCATAGACGTCGTTCTTGAATTCGATGACGTAATTCACCTTTGCGGCATCCGACTGTCCCAGCGTCTCATAGAATTGCGTGTTGTAGGTGGAGCGCATCGACTTGAGCATGCCCCTTCTTGTCTCGAGGTCGAGCGGGGTGACGTTGTCGTCCTGCGTCCCGAGCATGATGTCGCCGCCGAGCACGACGGGGTCCCCCGCCTCCGTTGCGGCAAAGAGCTGACTGCTTGTAGTGACCTCGACGGCGTCTCCGTCCGCCATGAAGACGGCCTGATGGACGACGGGGTCGTCGCTGCTCCATGCGTCATTGCCCTTCCACGTCGCGGTGAGGGTGACTTCGCCCTTGCCGACGACATCGAGCAAAATGCAGCCGTCCTGCACGACGGGAGCGTCCTCATCGCCGCGCACAATCTCCACGGCGCGGGAGGAGACGGAGAAGTCGAGGTCGGCGATGCCGTCCTCCAGTACGCCGGCGGGGCTGAATGCGGTGATGGGAACGGGGTAGTAGCGTTTGGTCTTCACGCCGTTGACATAGGCATTTCCCGCGACCGCGAGGCTGTTTGCGAGCCCGAGGCGGGTGTCCATGCTCTGCACGCCGACGACGTTGTTGATGGATTCGATGACGACTTCGCGCGCCTCCGCACCGTTGAAGATGGGCTGGCCGTCGCGGAGCGCTTCCACGACGAGGATGAAGCTCTCGTGCGACTTCGCCGTAATCGTGCAGACGGAGCTGTCCTCCCCCGAAATTTCGCGCACGACACTGCGTTCGTCGTCCACGTTGATGACATCCCAGCGGTAGCTGATTCCCGCGGCGACGACGTCGGGGGCGGCGTAGAAGGCAATGGGCGTGCCCATGAGCACGGTTGCGCCCTCCGATTCGTCAAAATCGGGAATATCCGAGCGGATGCGGAAGGAGAATTCGCTGAAGACGACCTCCACGCGCTTGGTGACGCCCCCCACCGTGATGTAGAAGAGGCAATCCCCGGCGTCCGAAGGAAGGGACGCCTTCACGCGCCAGCCGTGCTCCGCACCGCTCACGCGCTCGACTTCGGGCGCATCTGCCCCCTCCGCGTCGCATTCCACTTCGGGACGGGCGGAGGATTCCACGAAGAATTCCACGTTGCGCGTCTCTCTGTCACAGCGGACGACGGTCTCGCGGTCGGAGGCCCCGTTGACGGTGAAGTCCCCCGCCGTGCCGCCCGAAATATTCAGCGTGACGGTGCGCGTGAGTGCGCCGCCGACGCCGCCCGCGATGACGACGTCGAAGGAAGTCGTCCCCGAGAACGGGAAGGTGACGGTGCCGCGCGAGAAATCTGCGCTCAGGAAGCCCTCTTTGACTTCAAACGAGGGGCTGAGATAGGTGTTGGGTTTGAGGCGCACGCCATAGACATACTGCCCCGCGCGCACATCGGCGGTATAGCCGTTTTCCCCCTCTTCGAGCACATTCGTCCGCGAGACGTCATCCGCGCGGTAGAGGAGAAAATCGAAGGCATACGGCTTGGAGGCGCCCACGATGACGGTGATGGCGTCGGTGTACCCGCCGTCCTTGCTCACGGCGACCACGCGCACGGTGCCCGCCGCATGGGCGGCAATCCTATCCACGCCGCTCTGTTCGTCCTTGACGACTTCGACGACTTTGCCCGCGGCGACCTCTTCTTCGGTAGCGTTGCCCGAGATGCGCTCGTAGCGGTAGCTGAAGTCGCGGTTGCTCGCGTTGGCGGGATTGACGCGCGGCGTAATCTCATAGCTGCCGTCGTAGTCCGCAAGGTCGATGCTGACGGTGTCCGAGGGGTAGCGCTCCATGATTTCGATGCCGCTCGCGGAGATTTGCACGTCGAGGCTGGCGGCATTGACCGCGCTGTACACGACGAGCACGAAGAGAATGGGCAAAACGAGCATGAGTGCAATGACATTCTTTCTCATAACTGACCGCCTCCGCTGAACGTATAATATCTCTCCCCGAGTTTGCGGATGAAGTAGTAGTAGGCAAGCGCCGCGGCCATCATCGAGAGAATGCCCACGATGAGATAGGTGAGATAGCCGAGGCCCACGACGGGACGAAGGGCTGTGAGCAGGCGCAGAAGGAGCACGCTTCCGCCCGTGAGGAAGGCGAGGAGCATGCCGAGCACGATGATGGTGCTCGCCGTGTTGCCCGATTCTTTGATTTCACCGTCTTCCTCGGTGGAGAACTTCGCATGGTTGAAGTCATACCGCGTCGCAAAACAAATCTGGGCAAAGCTGCAGAGCAGACCTCCGACGAAGAGGAATGCCGCCTGCCACCAGATGATGTACCCCATCGCCGCGAGAAGAACGGCGGAGATGAGCTGGGAGAGCGCGGTGACCAGCATACAGAGCAGGACTTTGGAGAAGAACACCTGCTTGTAGTCGACGGGGAACGCCTTGACGGAGTAGAACATCTCCCCTTCGCGGCTGATATTCGTCGAGCAGAACACGTTGGTGAGCGCGCCGAAGAGCAGGGTGAGGAAGATGGCTATCTCGAGGTCGCAGTTCATGCCGATGAGCTTGACGACGATGGACGAGCCAATCGTCATGCAGAAGTACACCATGAGCGGCATCATGACGGCGACGGAGAAGTAGGAGAAGGTGTACGCGGGCGTGCGGAATACGTGCAAAAAGTCCTTGCGCATGAGGGCGAGGAAGGGACGCTTCGCCGCCTTAATCTCCGATTTCTTGTGGATGAAGTGCACATCGCCCGCAATTCTTGCCTGCATCACCCAGACCATGAGGCGGCGGATGACGAGCAGCGCGACGGTGAGGCAGACGGCGAGAACGCCCGCAAGGCCCAAGCCCGCGACGAGCAAATTCTGCCCGAGCAGAAGGTCAGCAAGCCACACGGCGGGATAGAGGAACTTCGTCAGCGTCTGCAAAAAGTTCATCACCTGCTCGTTGAAGAAGAATTTGAGGGAGTCGCCGAGGAGCATGTCGCGGACGGCGCCGAGCACGATGGAGTACAGGTAGAAGAGCAGTCCCGTCGCAAGGGTGATGAGGATGAAATAGAGCACGAACTTGTCCTTGAGGAACTGCTTGAGGGCGTGGTACGGCATCGCGACAAGGGCGGAAATCGCGAGCGAAATGAGGGGCAGGATAAAGCAGAAGAGCGCCGTGACGAGATAGAAATACCACGGCTGGGTCGTGTGGATGGCGACGGTCACGTTGACCGCGAGAACGCACGCCACCGAGATGACAAGCTGCCCGAGGTAGATGGAGACGAGCTTCGCGACGAAGACCGTCTTGGCGCCCACGGGCATGCCCATGAGCAGTTTGATGTCGTCCGCGTCGAAGAGACGGCGGTTGATTTGGGAAATTCCGCCGATGACGAGGAAGAGAAGGATGACGGTGTAGGTCATCGCGAGAAGTTCATACAGCCGCGTGCGCTCCACCGTGACGCCACCCGTCTTGACGGAGAGATAGGTGACCGTAAACCGTCCGAAGAAGACGATAAACACGGCAAGGAACACGGCAATGAGGAACCAGCGCAGCAAAAAGCCGAAGACGTCGAAGTTCCCCTTGCGATATGCGGACGCCCGCTCCTCGAACTGCTTGCGAAGGAGGGCGCCGACTTGTTTGAAATCAATCCTGTCCTTCATGTTGCAAGAAATACTCCTCGAAGTCGAAATTGGGATCTACCGTCATAATCCGCTTGATGTTGAGGTCGTCGAGCTGGTTGCCCGTGCGCAGAAGGACGACGCGGTCGCACATCTTCGCCACCGTGATGAGCGCGTGCGAAGAGAAGATGATGCAGTTGCCCGCATTCGCGTATTCCCGCATGAAGCCCTGCACCGCGTGCATGGTCCGAGGGTCGAGACCGGTCATCGGCTCGTCGAGCACCCACAGCTTGGGCATGTGCATGAGGCTCCCCATCATGCAGATTTTCTGCCGCATGCCGTGCGAATAGGAGGAAATCAGGTTGTCGATGGCGGGCCCGAGACGGAAAATCTCCTCGAGCTTCTCCACCCGCTCCTTTCTCACCTCCGTCGGGACTTTGTAGACGTCCGCCATGAAGGCAAGATACTGCATGCCCGTCATCTTGACAAAGGTCGCATGGTTGTCGGTGACAAAGCCCATGTTCGCCTTCGCCGCGATGGAATCCTTGCGGATGTCGTGCCCGCAGATGGAAATCTCCCCCTTCTCAAAGGGAAGCATGCCCTCAAGACACTTGAGCGTCGTGGATTTGCCCGCGCCGTTGTGCCCGAGCAGACCGACGATTTCGCCCTCGTAGCAACGGAAATTTACGTCGCGGACGGCGTAATCCGCCTTCTTCGAGTACTTCTTCGAGAGCCCCTCGACGCAGACGACTTCCACTTCCTCGCCGTCGTGGTGCGTGTGCACCGCCATAATCTCTTCGGCAATCTCCGCCGTAATCTCGTCGACGCTCTCCAGCCCGTGCTCCTCGAGAATTTCCTCAACAGTCTCCGCCGTGGATTCGACGGGCGCGTCAGAAGATTCTTCGGAAGACTCTTCGGAAGATTCCTCGGGAGCGGCCTCGGGCTCTCCCGCGGTCCCCTCTTCGGGCGCCTCTTCGGAGACGGACTCCTCGACGGGCTCCTCTTCGGAGACGGACTCCTCGACGGGCTCCTCTTCGGGCTCTTCGGCGGGAGCGGGCGTCTCTTCGGGCGTCTCTTCGGGCTCGCCCAAGAGTTCCTCGATGGGAATGGGCTCGTCGACGGGCTCCTCGGGGTCGGAAGGCGTCGCGTCCTCGGGAAGGGTCTTCGGCTCCGCTTCGCTCCTCTCGGAATGACAAGAAGCGGCGTCGCTTTCCTCGGAAGCGTCGTCCGTCGGCTCGTCGACTGTTTCGTCAACGGGCTCAGAGGCGGGCTCGACCGTTTCGGGGGCAGGCTCGACTGCAGGCTCGACCGTTTCGTCGACAGGCTCATCGGCCGTTTCGTCGGTGGGCGAGGCAGAGCGCGCGGGCGCGGATTTGCGGGTAGGTTTTTTGAAGAGAACGCCGAGGAGGCCGCCCTGAACAGCGAGAACCGCCCCCATCACGACGAGCAGGGCGATGACCGCAGGCAGCGGCGCGCCGACATTTGCAAGAAGTTCCAAAATCACGATTTACATCCTCCGTGGGTTTTTAGTGTTTGTGATTTGTGCTGTGAGGTTATTTGTTTTCGACAGTAACGGTGATGTCCTTACCTGCTTCCACCGCATCGGACTTGGCGTCACCGAACAATGTTCCTTTTCCTCGGACTGAGACTATCTCGAATCCCTGCCCGGGTTTCAAGTAATAAACAAACGATTGAGTGACTGCGGCGGGAGTATTCGAGTCACCTCTGCCTGCCCCAGGGCCAATAACTTCGGGAGTGGCGACTTGAGCACCGTCGATTTTGACCTCACAAGACGCAGTTTTGGACGAGCCGCCGCCGAAGAGCCATCCACCTGTCCCTTGCGCTGTAAGCGTTACGGTCAACTTCACCTTCTCCGCCCAATTTGCGGTAAGAGCCACTTTTCCATCCACGATGTCGGCGCCCGAAATCTCTGCGCCCACTTGCACTTTCTTTCCGTTTGCAAGCCAACCGTCAAAGTAATATTGCTTGGTGTAATCGGTGTCGTGTTTGGTCAACGTCTCGTCGACCGGAAGCATCTCTGCAGTCAAGGTCTGCCCAATCTTAATCTTGAGACCTGCCGGCGCAGTAAACGAAATATCTTCATACCCCGTCGGGAGCGCGAGATTATAGCTAATCTCATACTCGACATTGAGGTCGGAGAAGTACGCATATACGTCGATGATATACTCGCCGAAGCGGTTTGTGTGGCCGTGTTCACCGATTGCCGCGGTATCAATCACGGTCGCCGATTGCGTATAGCCCGCGTCAAAGAACCAGCCGCCGAACGTCAACTCTCCGTTTTCGCCGCGCGAGGACGCGGGCTGCAGGGTGACATCCTCATCGATTCTCCATGCAGAAGCATTGGAATTGACAAGTTCACTGCCTGCGCCGCTGATATGATAATTGATGATATAATCAATCTTCTCCCAACCCGCATAGACGTCAAGCACGGCATCGGGCGTCGCCGTCCAGCTTTCAAACGGCGTCTCACATTCGGGCTCCATGTACCAACCCGTGAAACGGTAGAAGTCGCGGGTAAGTTCAAAATCAAGTTCGGTAATTTCCCATGCGTCGGTATTCACATACTGAACCGTCCCGGTCTTTCCTTCCGTTGCGTCGCTGTCATAGTTTTGATGATAGTTGACGGTATACGTGAAAGACTGTTGTGTCTTATCGGTCTTAGCCCACGTTCCATTGGTGCAAACATAGGTTCCAACGCCGTCAGCTGTTCCCGAAGTGAAGCCGAGAGAAAGATTGATGTCATCCCAAGTCAAAGACCCGTCCTTTAACGCATTCCCGGTTGAAGTCTTTAATTCTTTCGATAGAATTGTCGCTTTACTATTGACTTGTAAAATCGCGTCGTCTGCTCCAGATTGAACTTCACCGCCAAATTCGTCCACGGACAGTGCCCCATTGACAGTCAATATTCCGTCGCCCTTATTTGTCTCATATTTATTAGAAGTTCCTACACCCGCATCTGTCCAACTATTTGCTTTATAGACAGCCACCCTCTTTGCTTTGAGCGTGACGCCCTTTTCAATTGTGAGCTTCGCGCCGGGAAGCAACTTGAAATCCTGCTCTGTTGCATTAACCGTTGCGGTACCACCTTCTGTAAGCGGATTGAGGGTGACTTGCCAATACCAAGAAAGCGGGAAGAGGACACCTGCCGTTGTTACATCGACCGTAATGATTGTAACCGTTACTTTAAGGGACAGTGCATGCAATGTCATGTCTCCATAGACTTCAAGTTTAATCGGCGATTGAGCATACGCTTTCTCGAATGCCTGCGCTTGCAACTTGGCAACGACTTTCGAACCGCTTACAAGCTGAATCAAGGCTTTCGCATCCGTACCAATCAAATGGATATTCGTTTGATTTTCCTGTGCGGGAATAAATTCCTTTTTATCGGTCTTTAATTTTGCATCCCCATACAGGTTTGAATCCGATTCAAACGTAAGCTTTGCGGAGACATTGTGCAAGAAGAACCGATTGAACGGGGAGCCGGAAAGATCATTCTTGAAGTTGCTAAACGCCGAGCCGCCTCGGTGTTCGACGACAACGAAAGGCATCTTCATTGAGCCACCGTGCATGATGACCTCGGAGCCATTGTTCCACGTACTCTCCGTAATAAAGCCATAGACGTCGATGTCGCCGTACGATTCGATTTTCGCCTTTTCGCCGAGGTCAACACGGGCATAATTTTCATTTGTCTGCCCTGCAAGATTACCACCTCCGCTACCCGTAACATAGCCGCCGACCTCGATTTTGCCGCGGTTGATGACTGTAACATTCGCAGGAACACTGAGGAGAAGTTGCTGCTTACTTGAATCGCCGAAGGAAAGCACGCTTGTACCCGCAGAATTCGCGCCGGGACTGCCGTAGGTATTCGTTCCGTCATACGGGAGCTTGAGCGTTACGCCGTTCTTGACGGTATAATAGCTGTCGTCACGATAGACGCCGAACTCCTCGCGGACTTCGGGATAGGCGAATGCCGTGTTGTACTTGACCGTGACGGTACCGCCCGTTGCCTCGTGCAGAGCGTCCTCAATCGTGTAGAGCGCACCTGCGTACTCCACAGACTTAATCTTGAGCATGAGGGCGTTGTCGAGCTCGGTCGGGTCTTGGTCGGCAACCCATTCGTAGTAAGGATTCTCCTCGTCGAGCGAGAAGCGGTACAACAGCAGGTAGGTGCCGCCGTAAATCTTGCCGTCCGCGAAAGGCGTGTTGAGGGAGAACGGGCCGCCCTTCCACAGATAGTAGAAGTATTCCATTTCCTCGGCAAGCGCTTTGATGTCCGCATTGCTGCGGTTGACGCCGACAAGCGTATAACTGCCCGCAAATTCTTCTGCGGTCTGTACCTGCCATGCGCCATAATCAACCTCGATGCCGCCATCTTTCACGGCTTGCGAGAACGTGAGTTTGAGCTGCGTCCGCTCGGTCTTGAAGGTCACAGTCGTCGTGTAATCTTCGTAATTGGCGGGGTCTTCGTTGTAAATGACGCCATAGGTATGCTCACCCAACGTCAATTCGTCGTCGGGAGCTCCCCAATACCAATTCGCTCCAAGGCCGATGTCGCTGAGCGTCTTGCCGAACCAGTTGACTTGACCTCCAATCGAGGGCACGGACACGCCGTCGGGCAATTTTTCCACCTTCGCCTTCGCGATGGTGAAGGTGAAGGAAAGGTCTTCCTGTGTGGAATCTGTCCACTCGTAGTTCATATTATCCGAGAGGCTGACGGTGAACTGATAGTCGCCTGCGTTCGTCTGTGTGCGCTCTGCGCCCTCAATCTTCATCGTTGTGCCGTCGAAACCGCCGAGCGTGTACGTCTGCGCGCTCTTGTTATAGGTGAACGGCGTCGGGTCGGCCGTGGGCTTTTCAAGCTGCGCCTTCGCGATGGTGATGGTGAATTCCTTCGTGTCGCCGTCGTAGTTTTCGGTATCCGCGACGGAGAGCGTAACGGTGTAGGTGCCGGCGTTTTTGATTTCTTTCTCATCGTACGTGACGGTTCCGAAGTTGGTAGTCGCTTTATCCCAATCGACAGGGTACGGCGTGCCGCGATAGGTCGCGCTGTATTTGGTGCCCTCACCTTTGAGGTCGCCGAAGTTGATTCCGGAAGTATCGATGACCGCCTGCGCCTTATTGATGGTGATGGTGAAGATCTTCGTGTCGCCTTCGTAGTTGTCGTTGCCTGCGAGCGAGAGCGTGACGGTGTAGGTGTTGGCGTTCTCGATGACAACTGCGCCCGTGATTTGGATTTCTTCCGTAAGGGTGCCGTTGAAGGTGTCGGCGGGTTTCGCTTTATCCCAATCGACAGGGTACGGCGTGCCGCGATAGGTCGCGCTGTATTTGGTGCCCTCACCTTTGAGGTCGCCGAAGTTGAGCTCGGAAACATCGATGGCCGCCTTTGCTTTGGCAATGGCGACGGTGTAGCCGCCCGAGAAGTTGCCGTTGTCAGTCGCGTTGTTAATCGAGTAATTGTTGCTCGGGACGATAGTGACAGTGACAGTTTCGCTGCCGGTGGCATCGATGAACATCGGGACATTGCTTCCGGAGCCTTTTTTGCTGTCGAATTTGATGCTGCCGCCGGCAAGGAAATCCTGCCAGTTTTCGTCTTCCGCAGAATAAGGAATACCTCCTTCTTCTTCGTCCAATACCAAGAGAATCTTTTTCTCATCGCCGTGCGGCCGACCGTCGTAGGTCACGGTAATGCCTTCGGTCGGCACAGTGATACTCACCGCCTTCTTGTCGATGGTGATGGTGTAACTGCCCGACGTTTCGTTGTAGTTGTCGTTGCCGTCTACCTTGTACGTGACGGAGCAGCTGTCTGCGACGTTGGTAATTTGCTTGACACTGTCTTCGCCGTCGTAGGTGACGGTGTGTTCGTCCCCTTCATGGACGGTTTTGACTTGGATTGCCGCGCCCTGCGCCGTGCCGTCGTAGGTATACGTCTGGTCGTCCGCGGTGACGATGTAATCTGCCTTGTTGACAGTGAGGGTGAGCGTGACGAATTTCCCCGAATAGGTATAGTTGCCGTCCGCCTTGTCCTCGACTGTCACGGTGACGGTGACGTTGCCGTCTGCGACGTTGACGAAGGTGAGTTTGCTTCCGTCAAGTTCGCGCGAGCCGCCCTCTTTGCTGTAGGAGACTATGCCGTCGCCCTCATTGGTAATGTACTCCGCGAAATCGACTTCCTGCTCTTTGCCTGTATAGGTGAGAGCTTCGGGGTCGCCGCTCTTTTTGAGTGCAATTTCTTTGCGGACAATTTCGAACGTGAGCGTGACAGACGCGTCGTCCGTCGTATTCCACTTGTAGTTTTCGGAATCGGTGAGGGAAATCTTGACAGGATAGCTGCCCGCATTGGTGCCGCCATTGTTCTCGATGACTTCATAGCGGGGAGATTCCTCCACAGATGCCGTCTGCACGCTTCCGCTGTAGACACTGCCCGAAACTGTAGGCAGGGATACCTCTGCCTTGTTCACAGTGAGGGTGAAGGTGACGGACAGGCCTTCATAGATATAGTTTTCGCCGTCGACTGCGGTCACGGTGAAGATGACGCCGTTGCCGTCCTTCACATTGGTGAATTTGAACACGCCGCCGTCGAAGGAGCCGCTGTCGCCTGTCTTCTTAAAGGAGACATGCCCGTCGCCGTCGAGGGTGTAGTGACTGTTCAGGTCGACTGTTTGCTCGCCGGCTGTATAAGTAAGAACTTCGAGGTCTGTGCCGCGAGTAAGCGTGCCCTTCGCCGGATTGATGGTGATTTTGTAGCTGCCCGTCGCGTCCTTGTAGTTGGCGTTGCCGGAGACGGTGTAGGTGAAGCTACCGCTTTCCTTCACATTGGTAATCTGCTTGACGCTCGAAGAGTCGTCGCCGTAGGTGACGGAGTATTCGTCCCCTTCACGGACGGTTTCGACTTGGATTGCCGCGCCCTGCGCCGTGCCGTCGTAGGTATACGTCTGGTCGTCCGCGGTGACGATGTAATCTGCCCTGTTGATGATGACCTTCACCACCTTCGTCGCGGCGTCGTAGTTGTTGTCAGCCGTCACGGTGAGGGTAATCGTGTAGGTGCCCGCATTCACGAAAGAATCCTGAAGGAAAGGCGTTCCTTCGCCGCCCGTGGGCTTCTCGAACGTCACGCTGTGGTCAACGGAGACGAAAACGTCCGCCGCATTCTCGAGATGTGCCTTGGCGTTGTGGGCACTGACAGTGTACAGCGCTTCGCCCGTATAGACATTGTCCGCCGTCAAGTCGGCATGGTCGGTTTCGATGACGACTTTTGCCTTTTTGATGATGACGGTGTATTCGTCCGTCACATCGTTGTAGTTGTCATCGCCCGAGACGGTGTAGGTGACGGTGTAGCCGCCTTCCTGATAGTCCGTGAAGGTGTGTGCCCCGGCGTACCTGACTTCGCCCTTGAAAGATTCGTCCCCTTCCACGCCGCTGACGGTGACCTCGCCGCCCTGCGCCTTGCCGTTGTAGGTGAATTCCTCCGTCGGCTCGGTGACGGTGTAGTTTGCCTTGGCGACGGTGAGGGTGTACTTGGCCGTGACGGTGTTATAGTTGTCGCCCGAGACCTGCACGGTGACAGTATAGCTACCCGCATTGACAATCTCCTCAAGCGCGCTCGAGAAGTTGCCGCCGTTGACCTTATAGGAGACGACGGCATCGCTATAAATACCGCTTCCCGCCTTCACGACAGCGTTGTAGACTGTATCCTGCACGAGCCGGTTCTTCGTGTTGTAGACATACTCGCCGCTATCCACGGTCTCGACGAGCTTGGGCGTTGCCTTGTCAATCTTGACGGTGTAGCTGCCCGCCTTGTCGTTGTAGTTGTTGTCGCCCGAGATGGAGTAGGTGACGGGGTAGGTGTTGGCGTTCGTGAAGGTGTGGTCGTCTTTGTAGGTGACTTTGCCTTGGAAAGTCTTATCCCCTTCCACGCCCTTTACGGTGACTTCGTCGCCCTGCGCCGTGCCGTTGTAGGTGAAGTTCTTCGTCGGCTCAGTGACTTGATATTCCGCCTTGCCGATGATGACGGTGACGGTCTTTTCGTCGCCCGTGTAGTTGTTCGTTTCCCCGATGGTGAGGGTCACGGTGTATGTCGCGGCGTTGCGAATCTCGCTGCTATCGGAGACGGAGACGGCTGTGATAACGCCGTTGAAGGTGTCGGCGGGCTTGGCAAGCGACCAGTCGACCTCGAACACACTGCCGTTGAAGGTGGCAGTGTAACTGTCTCCCTTGTCAAACAGCCCGACGAGCTGTTCTTCGAGTGCGGAAGCGTCAATCTTCGCCGCCGCCTTGTTGATGTTGACGGTGTAGGTGGCGCCTTCGATGTTGTTGTAGTTGTTGTCGCCCGAGACGGAGTAGGTGACGGTGTAGCCGCCCTCCTTATGGTCCGTGAAGGTGTGAGCTCCGTCGTACTGGACTTCGCCCTTGAAAGAGGTATCTCCGTTCACGCCCTTTACGGTGACATCGCCGCCCTGCGCCGTGCCGTTGTAGGTGAAGTCCTTCGTCGGCTCGGTGACGGTGTAGGCAGCCTTATCGACGGTGACGGTGTATTCGCCCGTCGAGGTCTCGAAGTTCTCCGCTTCGACGGTGTAGTACACGGTATACGAGCCCGCGTCGCGGAATTTCACGGGAATCTCTTCGGTGTAGTTCCCACCCTTGTCGAGGCTGTACTTGATGACGGGCCTCACTTCGACCGCTTCGGCAGCTGTCGCTTCGACGTGGATATCGTGGTCTTTGCCGTCATAGGTGAATTTTTGCGTGCCGACAATCTGAATGTTGAACTGGGAGCTGTCGAGAATGACGGAGATACTATAGCCCACATTGAAGTTCTCGGTGACGTCGACTGCCGCGCCGTTAAACAATGCGGTGATATAGAAGGCGCCGTTCTTGCCGTCTCTCCATGAGTAATGCTCTTTGAACTCATCCTCGCTGGTTGCGGAGAAGTCGCCCGCTTCATTCGTGTTGAGGACGAGCGTGCCGTGGAAGGTGAAGGGCTCGCCTTCCGCGAATGTCGGGCTGGAGGAGTGTTCGCCCAAGCGGCTGCCTGTTGCGCTGTAGGAGATGGTGAAAGTCCTCTTTTTGACGGTGAAGGATGCCGTATTTTTCCCGATGAAGGTGTAGTTGGCGTTTGCGGCATGCTCTGCCGTGACCGTATACGTCCCGTACGGGAAGAAGGGCGCGCTGTTTTCCTCAAAGGCTTCGCCGTTCCGCTTTACGGTGCGGCGGAGGGAGACGGCGTCCGCATCTTCGGGAAGAATGCTCTCGGAAGACGTCGGAATGCCGTCGGAAATTTCCACCGTGTCGCCGTAGGTGTACTCGCCGCTATCCACGGAGACTGCGAGCGTCACCGTGCGCGGGCTCACCGTGAAGGTGCGCGTCGGCGTCCCCGAGACGGTATAGTCGGGGTTGTCGTTATGGGAAACGGTGACGGTGTATCTGCCGACGGAGAAGTGATGCTCACTGCCCGCGGTGTAGGGCTTTGCGTCCTTTTGAAGAGAGACGGTGAAGGTGAGCTCCTCGCGATAAATGTTGCCCGCCGTGGTATACCAAGGCTCTGCGGTATCGTTCCCGTAGACCGTCCAGCCGTCCTTGAGAGTCAGCGTGACCCTGCTCGGGGAGACGGTGAAGGAGACGGCTTCGCGGCCGTCGCTGCCGTAGATGTAGGAAATCGTATAATCCGCAGAGGTGTAGCCGCCCGCGGAGAAGGTATAGCTGTCCGCATGCAGGACGCCGTCCGCCGCGACATCGCCGAGGCGGGTGCCGTTGAGGGTGCAGACAAGGGTGCCGAGCAATTCGGCGGTGTCCCCGTCGACGAGCCCGTTGACGGTGCTTGCAAGAAGCAGGGCGTAGGCGGAATCGTAGGTGCGGTTTGCAAAGTTCCCCTCTTCGGTCACGGAGACGGTGATGGCCTTGGGCGAGACATGGAAGGAGGACGGCGTATAGGTAATCTCATAATCGTCCGAGGAATACCCCTTGACGGAGACGTCGTGGTCGCCCACGCGGTAGTAGCCCTTGGCGTTGGTGGCGCCGCCGTAGGTGTATTCGGGGACGCCCGAGAGCACGGAGGCGCTCTCCCTGCTCACAAATCCATTGTAACTGAGGGCGGGTGCGGGAAGTTCGCCGTAGGTGATATCGGGGACGGTCACGGAGACGGTGAGCGCCGCCTTCTTCACGGTGAACGTGCCCTGCACATAGTCGAAGTCGTAGTTGTTCGAACTGTAGCCCGAAGCCGAGACGGTGTGCCTGCCCGCGCGGTAGAAGCCCGCCGCCGACTTTTCTCCGCCGACGGTGTAGGTGAGCGAGCCGCGGAGGTTGGTCACGGTCTGGTCATAGACGAAGCCGACGGTCTCGGCGGAGTAGCGCGGCTGCTGGCCGTAGATGATGTCGTCCGCCGTCACGGTGACGGTGAGGCGAGCCTTGGAGACGACGAACTGCGTCTTTTCGGCGTAAGAAATCGTGTAGTTCTGCGAGGTGTAGCCCTGCGTCGCGGCGACATACCACGTCCCGACGGGGAACCTTCTCTCCGAAGTCGTGGCGGACCCTTCCGTGTAGTAGGTGAATTCGCTCGCGGGCTTGCCGCTCAAGACGCTTGCGTCCTCTTCGGGGACAAAGCCCTCGAAGAGCAGTTTGGGCGCGGGAACGGTGCCGTATGTGTACGGACCCGCAACGCCCGAGACGCCGACGGTGAGCGCCTTTCTTGCAATCGTGAAGGGCGCGGTGTTCACCGAGAAGTTGTAGTTGGCGTTGGGAGTATAGGTGAGCGTCACGCGGTAGTAACCTGCGGGATCGTATGTGCCGCTCTTCGTGTAGTCCGCATAGGAGCCGTTGGACTGGCGCGTGAAGGTAATCTTATAGGCAAAAGCAAAGCCCGCGCTGTCCCGCTCGATGATGTTGGTCTGCGTGTGGCCGAAGACGGGCGTGTCGCCGTAGGTGCCGCCCGTCGCCGTGACGGTTGCCGATGCCGTGCGTTTTGCGACGTTGAACGAGCCGCCGCGATAGGTAATGGCATAGTTGTCGGAGGAGTAGCCCGTGACGGAGACGGTGTAGCTGCCCGCGTCGAAGAAGTCCTTCCCGTACGCTTTCTCCGCCTGCGCATAGGCATAGACGGGACTGCCGCCGAGGACGGTCTCGCTCTCTTCGGGCACGAAGCCGTCATAGGTGAGGGTGGGAACGGGGGTCGCGCGGTCGCCGTAAGTAAAGCCCTGCGCGCCCACTGTGACGGTGAGCGCCTTCTTCTCCACGTCGAAGGAAGCATCCTTCACCTCGACCTCGTAATTGGCGTTTACAAGCCCTTCGAGGGTGACTTGGTATGCGCCTGCGCCGAAGTAGGTTGCGGGCGTGTAGACGTCCTTTCCGCCGTCCTTACGGTATTTGAGGGCGCTCGCGTTCGCGCCGAACAGGCTCTCGTCCTCGTCATAGGCGAAGGGAGAGAATGTGATGTCCACGGCGGGCGTGTCGCCATAAGTATATTTCGTCTGCCCTGCGGTGAGGGTGACGGTGAGATGCTTGGGGGAAACGGTGCACGAGACGTCCTCGCGGTACGTCACGGTGTAGTCGGCGAGCTCGCCAATTCCCTTGACGGAGACGGCGTAGGTGCCCGCGACCATCTTGGTGGCGATTGCCGCAAGTTGGGAAGTTGTATATACGGTATCGCCCGCATACTCGAGATAGGCATCCGCCGCAAGCGTATCTTGCTCGTTTGCGAAGAACCCGTCGTAGCCGTCCTTTTGATAGACAATCGAGGCAGTCGGCTTCTCGCCGTAGGTGAGGGCGCCGTCCTCGAGCCTGATGTCGACGTAGAGCGTGCGGGGACGCACGGTGAAGGGCGCGTCGACGACGGTCACTCGGTAGTTCTCGGGGTCTGCCGAAGTCGTGGCGATGTATTCGCCCGCATGGAAGGTGTCGGCCTCCGCCCCTGCCGCCGTCCGATAGGCGATGACGGGCAGCGCATTGCCGAACACGAATCTGGCGCCCTCGCCCGCAATAAAGCCGTCATATTCGATTCCGTTGAAGAGGTCTGCGCCATTATCCTTCACAGGTGCGGGAGTAGTCCCGTAGAGAATGGAATTTTCTTGGAGACGGACGGTGAGGGTGAGCGCCTTCTTGAGGACTTCGAAGGAAGTCTCGGGGAAGGAGAACTCGTAGTTGTCCGCCTCAATATTAAAGGCGCGCACGGAATATTCATTCACCTTGAAGACGGAGCTGACATAGTCGGTGCCGTCTGCGGTGTAGCGATACCTGACCTCTTTCTTCACGAGGTTGGGCGTGTTCTCGTCCTCGCCGAACACAAAGGCGTCCTCGAAGACGACAGAGAGCGTGGATTCGATGGGGTCGCCGTAGATGTAGGTCTCATTTGCAGAAACGGAGACGGCGAGCGGCTTCTTCGTGATTTCGAAGGCGGCATCCGTCACGACGACGGGGAGATAGTTCGCCGAGCCCCGTTCCTCGAAGGAGGCGCCGACGGTATAAGAACCCACGACGAAGTGCGGCGCGCTGTAGATGCCCGTGCCGCGGCGATAGGTATACGTCGGGACGAAGTTGGCCTTGTCGTCCTCGAGAACATTTTCAAAGGTGTAGGAGACTTCGGGCGTGCAGCCGTAGATGCCGCCCTCTGCCGAAACCGTCGCATACGCCGCGCGCTTCGCCACCGAGAAGGAGACGGCGGCGGGCAGGGCGACTTCGTAGTCGTCGGAGGCGTAGCCGAAGAGCTGTGCGCTGTGTTCGCCCGCGGAGAAGCGCTCCGTGCCGTTGCCGAGATATCTTCCGTCGCCGTCGAGGGTGAACCAGTGTTCGCCGAGGGACTGCGGGCCGTCTTCATACATGAAATCGGTGAAGGAGACTTGGGGCGTGAAGAGGTCGCCGTAGCCGTAATCGTCGACGTCGAAGGAGACGGAAAGCGCCCGCTTGGTGACTTCGAAGGGGAGCGGGTCGATGGGTGCGAACTTGTAATTTGCGAGGACGTGCGGGCGGGTCTCCACGGTGTAATTTCCCACATGGAGCGCGCCGCTCTTTTCCTCGTTTTCCTGCATGATGACGAAATCTTCGCCCACGCCGACGCTTTCTGCGTCCTCATCGAACACAAAGCCCGCATATGTTGCATTTGCTTTGGGCGCAGGGTCGCCGTAAACGACGCGATTCGCCGAAAGTGTGACGGTTGCGGAAAGTTCTGCCTTTTCGAGAATTATTTCGAACATTGTGGGACTTCCCGAATTTCCGCTGAGCGCGTCCCCCTCGTCGAGGAGCAATCCGTCCTTATAATCGGCAAAAACGTGAACCGCGACATGGTATGCCCCTGCGTTTTTGACAGGATACGTCCTCGAAGCCGTTTTTTCGCCCGTTTTTCCGTCCACCGTCCACGCAAACGTGTACGAAAGGCCCTCCGCATCCTTGAGACCGGAGATGTAGAATTGGTTGTCGGCGTCGCCGTACACCATCGTCCCCTCTTGGGAGACGGTGACCACGGAGAAGTCGATGGAATATTTGGCATAGAGGTCGACATTGCCCGCAGGCATTTCGTCGAGCGTCGCCTCCGTTTGGAAGCCGTCGTCGAGATACCAGCCCTCGAACAGGAAGGCGGGGTCGACGGAGGGCTTTTCGCCGAGGTTGACTTCGCCGCGGAACTCCGTCCTGAACGTTTCCGTCTCGTCGAGATAGTGCCAGACGAGGTCATAGACGTTCTTCTCATAGACCGCGGTGACGCGGCGGTTGCCGCGGACGTCGGAGAGGGACGCGCCCTCCCATTTTCCCGTGAAGTGATAGCCCTCAATCTCGGGCATCAGGTTGTCGGCGGGAAGTTTGGCATCGTCGTGCCGCTTGACGCCCTCGGGGTCCTCCCAGATGAGTTCCCCCGAATAGTCGCCGAAGTCTTCGCCGCGCGGCATGCGGAATTCCACCCGATAGGTGACATTGGAGGAATCCCCGTCCCCGCTGTCGATGGGCCGTCTGCCGAACATCGCGTACAGCGTGAGGTTGTCATAGACATATTCGGGCTCCGCAACGACCCCCTCCGTGCGGTATTCGTTGGGGTTGGGGTCCGTCGTCCAGTTGAGGAAGACGTTCTGATAGTCGTCGTCCAGCTGATAGCTTTCGGGCGCGGTCGGGAAGGTAAACTTCTCCCCGACGAGGACCTCCTGCGTATCGTAGACCTCGCCGCGGCACATGAAGGTGACTGTGCGGGTCTCCTGCACGACATCCGTCGCACAGCCGAAACACAGCCCGAGCACCCCGAGTACCGCCAGAAGCGATATCGCCAACCATCTCTTTTTCATCATCCTGCCTCCTTAAAAAGAAGTATTTTGCGGCTCTGCCGCGCGGCGGGAAGCACGCCTTCGTGCTATCCACAATATTGCACTTCCGCCGTAAATCATGCGCCGAAGGCGGCGCGCAGTGAAATGATACGAACGTTATATAGCCTACACGCGCATACATTATGCGCGCGCGTAAAATAATTGTTAACGCATGCGCGTACGTACAAAATAATTATAGCATAACTTTACCCCCCCCCGTCAACCGTTTTCCACAATTTTTACAAAAATTTTCATTTTGTGAATTTGAAACAAAAGGAAAAACCTCCCGAAGGCGGAAGGTTTTTTGCGAAATTATCCGAGACGGACCTGTAAGCCGGGTTCTGTCACCCCGCGCAAAGCGCGGTAGCACTACCATTTATCTACGCCTGCCGTCACCGGCAGGCTCCAGCGTTATTCACGGTCTTCCTCGGGCGGGCAACCCTTGTGAGAGAGACCCAAACTTGCATCGGACGGGGTTTACATGGCACGGGGCGTTACCGTCCCGTCGGTGAGCTCTTGCCTCGCCGTTCCACCCTTACCCGCAGCCGCGGGCGCATGCCCGTGGGCATTTCCCACTCGGGGAAATTCAGCGGGCGGTCTATTTCTGTTGCACTTTCCTTGAAGTCGCCTTCACCTGACGTTATCAGGCGTCCTGCCCTGCGATGCCCGGACTTTCCTCATCGTGCTCTATGGCACGCCGCGATAGTGCAGTCCGCTCGGATGGTTCTATTATACCACGTTTGCGCGAAAAAAGCCCCCGTTTTTCGGGGGTTTTACGAATTTTTTTGCGAAATTTTTTCTGCGTGGAATTTTTCGAAAATTGCATGCAGACCTCGGACATGGTATGCCCGTTTTTTGTCAAACGCGCTATGCGTTGAGCGTTTCCCGCATCAGATTTACCGCATCGGGCCGCGAAGAGGCGCCGAGTTTTTCGTAGATGGAGGAGATGTAGTTGCGCGCCGTGCCGTCCGAGAGCTTGAGCGCGGAGGCAATCTGTTTGTTCGTGAAGCCCTCGTAAATCATGAGGGCAATCTCCACCTCGCGCTCGGAGAAGGCAAACCTGTGCTTGAGTTTTATCTCGCGGTCGGAACTCACCATGCGCGCCGCGTCCGCAATGCGTTTCGCCACCTTTGCGGGCAGAATGGTGTCCCCCGCGTAGGCGTTTTTGACGGCCTCGATGAGCGCATTCGCGGAGATGTCCTTGAGGAGATACCCGCTCGCGCCGTGGTTGATGGCATTGAGAATATAGTCGCTGTCGTCGAACGTCGTGAGCACGAGCACCTTGGTCTCGGGGCGGATGCGCTTTATCTCCTGCGTGGCGATGACGCCGTTCATGTTGGGCATGCGGATGTCCATGAGCACGACGTCGGGGGAAATTTTCTTCACCGCCTCCACCGCCTTGATGCCGTCCTGTGCGATGCCTGCGACTTCGAGGTCGGGACAGGAGGAGAGCACGCTTGAGATGCCGTCCGCGAGAATTGCCTGATCGTCCACGATGAGTACTTTTATCATACGTCTCCTTTTTCCCCGCCGCGCGGCAAGGTCATGTGAATTTCAAATCCCTCGTCCGGTTCCGTCTCGAACCAGACGCGCCCGCCCAGACTTTCGGCGCGCTTGTGCATGCCCGAGAGCCCGAAGCCCTCCTTCAAATTTGCGGCATCCAGCCCCTTCCCGTTGTCGGAGAGCAAAAATTTCACCGAATTCCCCTCTTCCTTGAGCTCGAAATAGAACGCCGTCGCGCCGCCGTGGCGCAGTCCGTTGGAGATGCCCTCCTTGAGCGAGTTGCAAAGGAAGCGCTGCTGTGCGTCCCAGAGGTGCACGTCGTCGATGTCATAGCGGATGTTGATGCCCGTCCCGTCCGTCGAGTCGTGAATGATGGAGACGAGCATCTCTTTGAGCGTCTGCCCCGTCTGCATGCCCGAGAAGAGGTGCACGCTCTCCCGAAGTTCCTCGAGGGCGTGCTTGGCCTGCAGATTTGCCGCCGAAATTTTGCGCTTGGCGTCCTCGGGGTCGCTGTCAATGACGAGTTTTGCCGCCTCCGTCTGCATGATTACCGTGGTGATGGAGTGCCCCGCCGTGTCGTGAATCTCCTTCGCGATGCGCTGGCGCTCCTCGAGCGCGGTCATCTCCTGCAGTTCGCGGTATGCCGCCGTGAGCTTTTCGTTGCTGTCGGCGAGCTCCTGATTCTTCTGGGTGAGTTCGCCGTTCTTGCGATAGAACACGATGGCGAAGTTGATGACGAGGAAGTGGATGATGATGAAGATGAGGTCCCCCACCATCTGCGTCCACAGGGTAAGAAGGTCGCCGAACTCCCCCGTGCGGACGAATTCGGACAGGGCGGAGGTCGCAAAGAAGAGGACGATGGACGAGCCCGCCATCGCAATGCTGTCCGAGAGGCGGGGCGCGCCCAAATAGAATTCGGTGAGGACGATGACATACAGCGTCGAGATGAGGTTGCCGTCCGTGAACACCGCGAGCACGGGGAGCGCGAGCGAGTCGAGTACATAGAAGGCGATGCGCTTGTTGAAATCGTCCACCGCGAACAGCTTGGCGGCGTTTTCCCCCGTGATGAGAAGGACGACGGGAAGGACGATGTACCAGAGCGGGAAGGGAAAGCCGCTTGGCGCGTTCCAGTTGTCGGCGAGCAAGAAGGCCTCGGCGACGATGAGGCCGCCGAAGATGAGATAGCGGGCGTACTTATGAAAGAGCACCAGCCGCTTGTCCGCTTCCCCGTAATTGAGTTTTTCCCACGGTTTTTGCAAGATTCACCCCGAAAGAACAACGCTCTATGCGCCTATTGTACCATATTTTCCCGTCTTTTGCACGAAAAAGCGGCAAGTTTTCCGAAAAAAATTCGCGAAAGTTCGACCTTTTGAAAAGTGATTGACAATGTTTGCGGAATTTGTTACAATGATTTTGCTCCACATGGGGAGGTTGCAATGAATAGTTATCTCGATTCTGCGGTCAAGAGCATCTCCGAGCTCGTCCGCTACGATTCTTCGAAAAAAAAGCGCACGCGGCACGCCCCCTTCGGAAAGGGCGCGCTCGAATGTCTGCACGCCTTCTTGAGTCTTGCGGAGAGCCTCGGCTTCGAAACGCACGACTACGACGGCTATGCGGGGGAAGTCCTCTTCGGCGAGGGCGAACCCTTTGCCATTCTCTGCCATCTCGACGTCGTTCCCGCGGGCAGCGGCTGGACGAAGGACCCCTTCGGCGGCGCCGTGGAGGACGGGAAAATCTGGGGACGGGGAACCGTGGACGACAAGGGTCCCGCCGTCTGCTGTCTGTATGCGCTCAAACAGCTCAAAGATTCGGGCTTCGTGCCCAAGCGTTGCATCAAACTTATTGTCGGCTGCAACGAGGAGAGCGGCTGGGGCTGCATTGCCCATTACCGCGAGGTTGCGACGATGCCCGATGAGGGCTTCTCGCCCGATGCCGACTTCCCCGTCATCTATGCGGAGAAGGGCATTTTGCACATCCGTCTGCATTTTCCCGCTCACAAGCCTCCCTTCACCTACTTCAAGGGCGGCACAAGCGTCAATATGGTCTGCGATTTTTGCGAGGCGAGCACGCGCTCGGTGGACCTCGAACGCGCCGAATCTTTCGGAATAGAAGTCCGCAAGAAAAAACTTTTCTTCCATGGCAAGTGCGCCCACGGCTCCACCCCCGAAAAGGGCGTCAACGCCATCGGGCCCCTCCTTCGCTACTTCTCCGACGGGTGCGAGGCGGCAAAGCGCGCCTACGAGTGCGTCTTTGCGGACATTTACGGCATGAAAAATCTGCAGGACGAGACGGGAAATCTAACGATTTCGCCCAACATCGTGCAGTACCGCAAGGGCGACTTGCAGCTCGTGTGCGACATCCGCTATCCCGCAACGCTGAGCGAGAAGGATGTCTATTCCTATCTCAAGAAATTCGGCGTCAAGTATGAGACGCTCAGCCATCAGGCGCCCCTGCTCGCCGACAAAGACTGCGACCTCGTGCAGACGCTGCTCTCCGTCTATGAGGAGTGCACGGGCAAGAAGGCCGCCCCCGTTGCCATCGGCGGCGGAACGTATGCGCGCGCCCTCAAGCACGGCGTGGCGTTCGGGCCCGAGATGGAGGGCGACGAGGCCGTCATCCATCAGGCGGACGAATATATCTCCGTGGAGCGCGTCAATCTCCTGCTCGAAATCTATGCGAAAGCCATCGAAAAATTGACCTCATGACACAAAACGAGGCACCCATGTCCGAAAAAGAACCGCCAAATCGGCGGTTCTTTTTTTATGCCGTCATGAAGTTTTTTCGCTTATACCTTGGCGACGGTGAGGGTGACGGCGTCTTCGCCCACGTCGAAGGACTTCGTATAGCCCTCCCCTTCGCCCGCTTCGACGGTGTCCGCGAGGACGTCTTTCGCGAGCGCGCCGCCCGAGAGCACCCGCTCCGCCCTGCCCGTGGCGCGGTAGCGCACGGTGATGCGGTCGGTGACTTCAAATCCCGCCTCCTTCCGCATCGTCTGAATGCGGGAGACGAGTTCGCGTTCGCACCCCTCGTCGAGAAGGGCCTCGTCGAGCGCGGTGTCGAGCGCCACGGTGATGCCGTACCCCTGCGCGGTGGCATAGCCCGCTGCGGAGGAGGTGAAAATCTGCAAATCATCCTCGGTGAGGACGACTTCGCCGTCCAAATCCACCGAATAGGAGCCGTTCGCGCGCACGGCGTCCACGACTTCCCGCGCGTTGCAGGTTGCGAGAAATTCGGAGATGAGGCGCAATTTCTTGCCATATTTGGGCCCCAATGTGCGAAGTTGCGGCTTGAGCGAATAGCTGACGAGGGATTCGCCGCCCCGCACGAGGCGGAGCGTTTTCACGTTGAGCTCGTCGAGGGTGACCGCCTCGAGTTCGCCCGAGATGGCGACGGCGCGGTCGGAGGCGACAATCATTTCGCGAAGGGGCTGGCGGTTCTTGAGATTTTGCGAACTTCTCGCGCTTCTTCCCAGTTCCACGACCTTGAGAACGTCCTCCATGCCCGCCTCCAAGACGGGATTCGACCATACCATGTCCGCAATCGGGTAGTCACAGAGGTGCACCGAGCGGGGGGCGTCGGGGAAGAACGGGACGACGAGATTGCGATACATCATCTCCGACATGAAGGGGGTATAGGGGGCGAGAAGTTTGGCGAGGGTGACGAGAACGGTGTAGAGCGTGGTATACGCCGCCGCCTTGTCCTCCGTCATGCCGTTGCCCCAATAGCGCTCCCTGCCGCGGCGGACGTACCAGTTTGAGAGCTCGTCGGAAAAGTCCTGAATGGCGCGCGCGCTGTCCGTGATGTTGTAGACGGCGAGCATCTCGTCCGTATTTTTGACGAGGGTGTTGAGTTTGGAGAGCACCCACTTGTCCATGAGGGAGAGCTTACACTTCTTCAAGTCATACTTTGCGGGGTTGTAGCCGTCGATTTCCGCATACAGGGTGAAGAAAGCGTAGCTGTTCCAGAGCGTGCCCTGAAATTTTCTCTGGCTCTCGGAGACGGCCTCTTCGCCGAAGCGGGAGGGAATCCACGGCGCGCTGTTGGTGTAGAAATACCACCGCACGGCGTCCGCGCCCTGCTTGGAGAGCACCGTCCACGGGTCGACGACGTTGCCCTTGTGCTTGCTCATCTTGATGCCGTCCTTGTCGTTGACATGCCCTAAGACGATGCAGTTTCTGAAAGGGGCGCGGTCGAAGAGAATGGTGGAGATGACGAGCAGGACATAGAACCAACCCCGCGTCTGGTCCACCGCTTCCGAGATGAAGTCGGCGGGGAAGGTCTCCTCGAAGAGGTCCTTGTTTTCGAAGGGATAGTGATACTGCGCAAAGGGCATGGAGCCCGAATCGAACCAGCAGTCGGCGACTTCGGGGGTGCGCCGCATCACGCCGCCGCAGGCGGGGCATTTGCAGGTGAGTTTGTCGAGATAGGGACGGTGCAGTTCGATGTCCTCGGGCGCGCCCGTCTTCTCGGAGAGCTCCTTGCGGGAGCCGATGACTTCGAACCCGCCGCAATCTTCACACACCCAGACGGGGAGCGGCGTCCCCCAATAGCGGTCGCGGGAGAGCCCCCAGTCGATGACGTTCTCGAGGAAGTTGCCCATTCTCCCCTCTTTGACGTTGTCGGGCATCCAATTGACGGAGCGGTTGTTGGCAATCAGCCTCTCCTTCACCTTGGTGACCTCGATAAACCAGCTCGCGCGGGCATAATAGAGAAGGGGCGTGTCGCACCGCCAGCAGTGCGGGTAGCTGTGCTCATAGGGAAGTTTTTTGTAGAGCAGGCCGCGCGCCTTGAGCATGTCGAGCACGACTTTGTCCGCCTTCTTGGCAAACAGGCCGCAAAGTTCGGGGCAGCGCTCGTCGAAACAGCCGCGCTCGTTGACGAGCTGCACGACGGGCAGACGGTATCTCTTCCCCACGCGGTAGTCGTCCTCCCCGAATGCGGGAGCGATGTGCACGACGCCGGTGCCGTCCGTGAGGGTGACATAGCCGTCACAGACGACATAGTACGCCTTTTCGCGGAAACTTCCCTTCGCATAGTCGAAGAGCGGCTCGTACTCCGTCCCCTCGTACTCCTTCCCCTTCTTGCGGGAGAGGACTTCATACGTCTCGAAAAATTTGCCGACGAGCGCCTCGGCGAGAATGTAATGGGCGCCGTCCGCCTCGATTTCGACGTAATCTTCCTCGGGATTCATGCAGAGGGCGACGTTGGAGGGGAGCGTCCACGGCGTCGTCGTCCATGCGAGAATGTAGGTGCTTTTCCTCCCCTTTACGAGGAAGCGGGCGACGGCGGAGGTCTCCTTGACGTCCTTATATCCCTGCGCCACCTCATGCGAGGAGAGCGCGGTGCCGCAGCGCGGGCAGTAGGGAACAATCTTGTGCCCCCTGTATAAGAGCCCCTTCTTGTGCATCTCCTTGAGCGCCCACCACTCGGATTCGATGTAGTCGTTGTGATAGGTGACATAGGGATGCTCCATATCCACCCAATAGCCGACGGCGTCCGACATCTTCTCCCACTCGCTCTGATACTTCCAGACCGATTGCTTGCACTTTTGGATGAAGGGCTCGATGCCGTACCGCTCGATGTCCTGCTTGCCGTCGAAGCCGAGGGACTTCTCCACCTCGAGCTCCACGGGGAGGCCGTGCGTATCCCAACCCGCCTTGCGCAGGACGTGCTCCCCCTTCATCGTGTGGTAGCGGGGGATGATGTCCTTCATGACGCGGGTGAGGACATGCCCGATGTGCGGCTTTCCGTTCGCCGTGGGCGGGCCGTCGAAGAAGGAAAATTCCTTCCCGCCCTCGTTCTTTTTGATGGATTCTTCGAAGATGTGGTTGTCCTTCCAGAAGGTTAAAATCTCCTGTTCGCGCCCGACGAATTCCAATGATGTGTCTACTTTCTTGTACATGGCTCACTCCTGAAGCATTCGAAAATAAAAAGCCCCCGCGTTTTGGAATACGCGAAGGCATATCGACCACCAAAACAAACTACCATTTGCCGCGGAGGATGACGGCTCGCGACACCGTGCGGAGTTACTCTTTTGTTCTCCCCGCCAGCTCGAAAGGGGATACCCGCGCCGCACCGCTCTCCCCCTCTCACCTTGCGGGGATTCTCTGTACACGGCAAACCGACGGCGGACGCGTCCTTTCTCAAACGCTTTTTCTATTCGATTATCTTGATTATACCGCATTTTTTTGCGGTTGTAAAGCGTTTTCGGACAATTTTTCAACCGAAGATGCCCTTTCGCGGACGGACTGCCGTGGGGGTGAAGCCGACTTCCCGCACCGCGGCAGAGAGTTCGCCGTCGGAGAGCGTCGTCTCGACGTTCACCGTCCCCCGCTTGAAATTCGCCTTGGCGCCCGAGACCCCGTCCATAAGGAGGAGCTTTCTCTCCAGCCGCTCGGCGCAAGTCTTACAGCACAAGTCCTCGATTTCAATGACCTTTTTCATAGCACCATTATAGCGCGTCGCCCTCGGAATGTAAATCGTTTTCGGGCACCTTTTTCAGCGGAAAGAGCACGTTGTGGAAGTCAAACCGCAGGCGCCCGTCCCTCTTTACGAGACGATTCCACAGCCACAGGAGATAGCCGAGCACCGCAAAGACGGCGAGGAGCCCCAGCACCCAGAGCAGGACGCCGCCGTAGCCGAGCGTCGCGACGTCGAGGAAGAAATAGGGATACTCGAAATTCGGAATCGCCGCGCCCAAAATGAGGATATATCCGACATAGACAAGGGGCGGGAGAAAGCCGTAGAGGGGCGCGAGCACCGAGACGGTGCACTTCTCATCGAAGAGAATGTAGTCCAAAATGAAGAGCAGCGGCGCAAGGCAGTGATAGGACATGTTGCCGAGATTCAGCCAATAGTCGGCCTCCAGCGGGCTGTTGAGCAGGAAGATGACGACGAGAAAGGTGACGAGAATCATCACGACTGTCATGAATTTGAAGGTGCGCATGCAGGTGTTGTAGCCCTCCCGCTCCCCCTTCAGCACGCGGCGAAGCATCGAAACTGTGACGGCAATCGACACGAAAAACACACAATAGTTGGAGAGATTCGTGTAATATTTGAGGATTTCCCAACTGATGGGATAGCCGCCCTTCCCCACATAAAAGACGCGCAGCGAGAGCAGGCAGGCAAGGAACGAAACACAGCAGAGTACAATGCGGAATACGAGCTGGACAATGAGATTTTTGCGCATGAGAGACCTCCTTATTTGCCCCCATTATACCACGATTCGTTCGCTTTGTGAAGTAAATAGCCAAAAAAGAAAATTTGCCGCGGAAATGGCAATTTCAAACAATCCGTGATAAAACGCTTGCAATTCGCGGGGGGAAAGTCTATAATAAAGGCATGAAACGAATTCTTGCTATCAACGATATTTCCTGCGTCGGGAAGTGCTCTCTGACCGTCGCCCTGCCCATCCTCTCCGCCTGCGGCGCGACGGTGGACATCCTCCCCACCGCCCTGCTCTCCACCCACACGGGGGGCTTTACGGGCTACACCTTCCTCCCCCTCGACGAGGAGATGAAAAAGATTTGCGACCACTGGGAGACGCTCGGCCTTCGATACGACCTCATCGTCAGCGGCTACCTCGGGAGCCGCTCGCAGATAGAATTTGTCAAGGAAGTGCGGCGGCGCTTCTTAAAAGAGGACGGCGTGTTCATCGTCGACCCCGTTCTCGGCGAAAATTTCAAGTATTATTCGGGCTTTGATGAACGCTTTGCCGCGGACATGGGTACCCTCTGTGCGCTCGCAGACTACATTTTACCCAACGAGACGGAGGCGCGCTTTCTGACGGGCGAGAAGGAAGTTTCCCGGGCGTTTGAAAAATTGACGGCGCTCTGCCCGCACCCTGTCATCACGAGTGCGGAGGAGGACGGCGCGTTCTTCCTCTGCTATGAGGACGGCGGCGAGCGGCGGATGCCCCTTAAGAAGTTGGAAGGGAGTTTCCACGGCGCGGGAGATGTGTTCGCGTCGGCATTCGCGGGGTGCATCGCCAACGGCATGCCGCAAAAGGACGCCCTCGCGCTCACCGCAGAGCTGTGCTACCGCGCCATCGTGCGCACCGCGCGGGAGGTCCCCGACCGCAAGTACGGCATGAACTACGAGCGCGAGCTCTACCTGCTCACGGACGCCTTCAAGGAGAAAAATTGAGCAAAACAGCATGAGGGGCGGCAAATTGCCGCCCTTTTTTCATAGATATCTCGCCCCGCCGTCCGCAAAGAGGACGGCGATTTTCTTCCCCTCATACGCATTTTGCCGCGCAAGGGCAGTAGCCGCGGCGAGTACGGCGCCCGAAGAGATGCCGACAAACAGACCGTCGTCGAGCGCGCCTTCCTTGGCCTCGAACGCCTCCCCGTCGGTGACGTCGAGGACGGTGTCGTATGCGGTCATATCGAGCACGGGGGGAACAAATCCCGCGCCGATGCCCGCAATCGCATGGGGCCCCGCCTTCCCGCCCGTGAGAACGGGGGAGGACGCAGGCTGTACGGCGACAATTTCCACCGCGGGAAAGCGCTCTTTGAAGTATTTGCCGACGCCCGTCACCGTGCCGCCCGTCCCAACCCCGCAGACGAAGACGTCGGGGCGGTAGCGCGCAATCTCGGGGCCGGTAGAAAGGTAGTGGGCGCGCGGATTGGCGGGATTTTCGAACTGGCCCAAGAGGATTTCCCCCGCCGCGGCGTATGCCTTCGCGCGAAGAATTGCGCCGTGCATCCCCTCCGCTTGGGGGGTCTCCACGAGCCGAGCCCCATACGCGCGCAGAAGTTTTTTCCGCGCCTCGGACATGTTTTCAGGCATGCAAATGCGGACATGGTATCCCCGCATGCGCCCGAATGCCGCCAGCGCAATCCCCGTGTTGCCCGAAGTCGGCTCGACAATCGTACTGCCCGCCTTCAAAATCCCCCGCCGCTCGGCGTCCTCGAGCATGGCGAGCGCGACGCGGTCCTTGACGCTCCCGGCGAGGTTCAAAAATTCGAGCTTTGCGAAGATTCGCGCCTTGAGATTGCGCCGCTTGGCGTATTCCTTCATCTCCAGAATGGGCGTATTCATAAAATTCCCCCCTCGCGCAGTACCCTTGCGGCATTCACATAGGCAATCTTTTCCGCAATCCGTTCCCCGAACGTTTCCGCGAAATCCTCGAGAAGTTTCGGCATATCGTCCGCTGATTTTACATAACAGTTGGGGGGTATTCCGTCGAAATCACTGCCGAGCGCGAGGCAATCTTCCCCGCCGACACGGAGCATGTGCGCCGCGTGGGCAAGAAGGGCTGTGCGCACCCCCGCGGGCGTGCGGTCGTCCGTCAGATGCTCCATGCAGAAATTCAGCCCGATGACCCCGCCCGCGTCTGCAATGCGGCGGATTTCCTCGTCGGTGAGGTTGCGGGGGTGAGAATGCACAGCGTCCGCGTCCGAATGGCTGGCGACAAAGGGCCTCTTCGCCATGTCCGCGACATCCGCAAGGAGCGCGTCGCTCCCGTGGGAGACGTCCACGAGCATGCCGAGCGCCTCAATGACCTCCACGACCTCTCTTCCGAAGGCGGTGAGCCCCCCATCACCCATTCTGCGGCACCCATGTCCGCGAGTCCCCCCTTTGAAATTGGCAAAGCAGGGCGTGCCGAGCTCGTTTTCGTAGTTCCAAGTCAGCGTCAGCATGCGCACGCCGCGGGCATAGAGCGCATACAAATTTTGTAGATTTCCCTCGAGCGCCGCGCCGTTTTCGACGGTGAGAAGCGCATTTTTGCGCTCTATCCCCTCCCGCGCACAATAGGCGGGGAAGCCGTCGAGAATCTTGATAACGCGCGCAAATGCCCCCTTTCTCTCCTCGACAAAGGCGGCGAAGCACTGGAGCGCGCAGTCCGCGCGGCGGAGCGCCTCCCCCGTGACCTGAAAAACGCCCCCACCTTTCGTGAGAGCGTCGCAGTGTAAATCAATATATTTCATCCTCGGTAGAACATCCGCACAAAGCAGCTGAGCAGTCTCGGCAATTTCAAGCAGACGATCATGCGACCTCCTCGTTGATGATGACGAGCACATGGCCGCTCTCCACCCGAAAAGAGAAGCCGCCGCGGGCGATGTTGGAAATGCCGCGCGTGGAGCCGTAGGCAAGGTGCAGGTCATCGGGGGCATATTTGAAGCCCTCCATCTCCATGATATGCGCGTCTCCCCCGAATGGCAACAGCGAGACCGTCTTCCCCTCTTTGCAGGAAAATTTCTGCCGCCCCGCGCCGCAGAGGGAAATTTTTGCGCCGCGCGTGATAAGCATGGCATCGACGCCCGCCGCTCTTGCAAGAAACAGCAGGTGGAGATTGCCGAGAAAGTGGTCCTCCCGACCCCCGCCCGCGCCGTAGTACTCGATTTGCGTCGCCCCGAGCGAGATGGCCCGAAGCGTTGCAAGTTCGCCGTCCGTCTCGTTCTTTTCGGCGGGAAAAACTTCGCGCGGGGAAGGGATGGGCGCCTCCTTGAGGGAGTCGAAATCCCCCAGATTTTCGTCGATTCGCACCTTGCCGTGCGCCCAGGAATACGCCCCGTCACAGCAGATGACATAGGCGCCCGCGGTATCGATTTCCCCGCGATGCGGCTCGCCGTTGAGAAGGATGATGCACCTCATTTTCGAAGGCTCGCGATGGCGGAAGCAAGCGAGGGCGCCGAGAAGATATAGCTCCCCGCGACGAGGACGTTGGCGCCGGCGCGGAGAACTTCCTCCGCGTTTTCAAGGCAGATGCCGCCGTCCACCTCGATGTCCGTCTCCCCTCTGCCGATTTTTTGGCAAAACCTGCGAAGTGCGGCAATTTTTTCGAGACTGCCCCGCAAAAATTCCTGCCCGCCCCGCCCGGGGTGCACGCTCATGACGAGCAGCATGTCGGCAACTTCCGCCGCGGGAAAGAGCTTCTCGACTTCCGTCTCGGGATTGATGACGGCGCACGCCTTCACGCCCGACTTCTGAATGCTGCGGAGCACGCGGGGGGTATCTTCCCCGCAGACCTCGACATGCACGGAGATGATGTCCGCGCCGGCGTCCACGAAGGCGGGGATGTGCGTCTCGGGATGCAGGACCATGAGGTGGCAGTCGAGGGGAAGTTTGGTGTGCGGACGCATGGCGCGCACCGCTTGGGCGCCGAAGGTGATGGGCGGCACGAAATTTCCGTCCATCACGTCGCAGTGAATGAGGTCGGCGCCGCTCTCTTCGAGCAAAGCTACCGTCTCGCCGAGACGGGAAAAATCGCTCGCGAGGATGGAGGGCGCAATTTTAGTTCTCATAATTCCTCCTGTGTTTCATTTTTGGAGAGGTATTTTGCTCGAAGTTGTCCACAAGCCCCGCCTCGTCACCGCAAACACCGTTTGCGTCGCGCTTTTTGGGAAAAAGCGCTCGTTTCTTTGTTTGCGGCTCCTCTTCCCAAAAAAATCCTTCGGCTTTTTTTGGGAGCCCTATTCGACATCGGCGGAGCCTCTGTCTTCTATATACTTTGCTCTGAGCTGACCACATGCCCCGCCTCGTCACCGCAAACACCGTTTGCGTCGCGCTTTTTGGAAAAAAGCGCTCGTTTCTTTGTTTGCGGCTCCTCTTCCCAAAAAAATCCTTCGGCTTTTTTTGGGAGCCCTATTTGACATCGGCGGGGCCTCTATCTTCTATGTACTTTGCTCTGAGCTGACCGCATGCCCCGCCGATGTCGGCGCCCATGCTGCGGCGGATGGTTGCGGAGATGCCTGCGTCCGTGAGCGCCTTGCAAAACCTCTTCGCCGTCTCCTCGTCCGTGCCCTTGAGCTTGCGCTCCTTCACGGGGTTGAGACGGATGAGATTGACATGGCAGGGTCTGCCCTTCAAGAGCTTTGCGAGCGAAAACGCGTGTACCATGTCCGCGTTCTCCCCCTCAATCAGCGAATATTCGAAGATGTACCGCCTGCCCGTCTTCTCGAAATAAAGGGCGCAGGCGTCTAAGATTTCCGCGATGGAATAGCGGTTTGCAATCGGCATCGTGCGGCGGCGTTCCTCGTCCGAAGTTGCATGCAGAGACACCGTGAGGTTGAGGGGAATGCCCTCGAGGGCGAACTTTCTCATCTCGGGGACGAGCCCGCAAGTCGAGAGGCTGATGTTGCGCGCGCTGATGTGAAGTCCCCCCTCCGCGGTGAGCAGGCGGAGAAATTTCACGACATTTTCGTAGTTGTCGAAGGGTTCGCCGCTGCCCATCAGCACGACGTTGGTGACTTTTCTGTCCTTGAGGCCTCCCCCCGCGCGGCGGTTGACGACGGCAATTTCGGCAAGCATTTCCCCCGCCGTGAGGTCGCGGAGCCTGCCCCCGAGGGTGGAGGCGCAGAATTTGCACCCCATGCGGCAGCCGACCTGTGTGGAGACGCACTGCGTGTTGCCGTAGTCGTTGTGCATGAACACGCTCTCGATGAGGTGGCCGTCCCAAAGCTCGAAGAGGTATTTTTCGGTGCCGTCCTTGGAAGTAAACACCTCGCGCACGCGCACGGGTTCGTCTTCATATTCCGAAAGAAGGGCCGCGCGGAATGAAACGGGGATGGGAATTTCGGAAATTTTCTTCCCCTGCATCAGCCCCTCGAAGAGCTGTTTCGCGCGGAAGGGCTTCTCCCCCGCCGCGGCCGTGAGCAGGGACAGTTCCTCGTAGGTGAGGTCCTGCAAAATCTTCATGTGCGCCTCCTCAATTTGCAGACGTAAAACCCCGCGCCGTAGGCGGTATCGGGCAGAAATTGCAACCCATGTTGCGTTTTTTCATGGGGAAGGGGGCAATCCGCCTCCTCCGCGGAGAAGTTCCGATGCGCCTCGAGAAAGTGCGAGACGGCTCCGTCGTTCTCCTCCTCGAGGATGGAACAAGTGGCATAATAGAGGGCGCCGCCCCGCCTTACGTACCGCGCGCAGTTTGCGAGAATGGCGCGCTGAATTCCGGTGAGGGCGCGCACGCTCTCCTTCGTCTTGTTGAGGGGCAAATCGGGGTTCTCGGCGACCGTTCCCAGCCCCGAGCAGGGCGCATC
This sequence comes from uncultured Clostridia bacterium, assembly GCA_947631925.1. Classification (GTDB taxonomy): domain Bacteria; phylum Bacillota; class Clostridia; order Christensenellales; family Borkfalkiaceae; genus Gallimonas. The sequence goes on along the minus strand of CANRNE010000010.1, from coordinate 34,429 downwards.
CACGAGGACGCCGTCGAATGTCTCCTCGAATGCGGGCAAAAACAGGGTGGAATCCGCCTGCCGCGCCTCAATCTTCACCCCCATGCGGCGGGCGTAGCTCTCGATGAGCTTCACGCGGTGCGCGTGGAGGTCGCACGCGACGACTTCGCGGCAACAATTTGCAAGCAGGACGGACTTTCCGCCGGGGGCGGCGCAGGCGTCGAGAAGGCGATGAGAGGGCTCCACGACGGAACAGACGGCGACCGAGCCCACCGACTGGAAGGTGTAGTCCCCCCTGTCAAAGCCCTCGTCCCGCGAAAACCGCTCGAAAATTTTGACAGAGGCAAAGGGCGTGTCCTCATGCGGAAGGGCGAGGTAGCGCTCCATGTTGCGTGCAAACCGCACGCAGACTCCGTGGCTCTTCGCAAGCAAAATGCCCTCGGCGCGGGCGCCGTAGCGCGCGGAAATCTCCTCTACCGCAAACAGGGGGAAGTTGCTTCTTACGGCGAGCCCCTCCAATCCGTCGGGAATGCGGACCCTGTCCTCGTCGAAGGCGCGAAGAAAGGCGTTGACGAATCCCGCCGCCTGCGGCTTGACTTTTTTACAGAGCTCCACCCCCTCGCTGGCCGCAACGGGGCGGGGCATGTCCGCGAACAGGGTCGCAGAAAGCGCAAGTTTCAGTACCATCCGCACGGGCGCGGGCGGGGTCTTTTGGGCAAAGGCGGCGATGCAGAGGTCGAGGTAGGAATTGTGCTCGAGCGCGGCATAGCACAGCTTCACCGTCAGTCCGTGTTCGCCTGCGGGGAGCTCGGAGAGGGCGATTTTGAGGTGCGCGCCGCCATGTAAGACGCGCGACAGGATGTTATATGCTTCGAGGAATATCAAATTTCATCCCCTCTTTGAGTTTTCTGCCGTTGAGAAAGTCGCGTGCGGACATGCGGCGGCCGCCCGCAGGCTGCAACTCGGTGATGCGCACGGCGCCCGTGCCACATTTTACGACGAGCCCCTCCTTGGGGGAAGCGGAAACCACCGTGCCCGCGGGGACGTCCTCTTCGCAGTCCGCCTCTTCCGCAAACCAGAAATTGAGCACCGTGTCCGCGATGCGCGCATAGGCAAAGGGAGCGGGAGAGAGCCCGCGGATGAGGCAGGAGACCGCGCGGGAGGGCCTCGAAAAGTCCACCTCCGTGCGCTCCACCTTCTTGCAGACAAACCCCTCTCCCTGTTTTTGAAGGGAGGGTCCCCTTTCGATGAGGGGAAGCGCCTCCACGATGAGGTCTGCGCCGAGGCGGGAGAGACGGTCTTCGAGGGTACCGCAGTCGTCGCTGTCGTAGATGGGGGTCCCTTTGGAGAGCAAAATGTCCCCCGTGTCGAGTCCGCGCTCCGTCTTCATAATCGTGACGCCCGTCTCACGGCAGCCGTCGATGAGGGCGCGGGCAATGGGCGCCGCCCCGCGGTAGGCGGGAAGAAGGGAGGCGTGGATGTTCCACACTCCGAGCGGAAAGAGGTCCAAAACTTCCTGCGTGAGAATCTGTCCGTAGGCGCAGGTTATCATGAGGTCTGCGCCCGCCTCTTTGAGCGCGGAGAAGTCCGTCTTGAGCTTTTCGGGTTGAAGGACGGGGATTTCGTGCAAAAGCGCCGTCTCCTTGACGGGGGAGGGCGTCAAAATCCCCTTTCTCCCCTGTGGCCTGTCGGGCCGGGTGAGGACGGCAACAACTTCATAGCCCGCCTCAAGAACCGCCTCCAAGGGAATACATGCAAAATTCGGCGTGCCCGCAAAGACAATCTTCATCAGTCCTCCGCATCGCGGACGTCGTCCGCCTTGTCCGTATAGAGAATGCCGTCGAGGTGGTCGAGCTCGTGGCAGATGGCGCGGGCGAAGAAATCGCGGGCGACGAGGGAGTACTTATCCCCCGCCCTGTCCTGGAAGATAATCTTCACCTTGGACGGACGGAGCACATTGCCCGCCTTCCCCTTGACGGAGAGGCACCCCTCCGCCCCGTACTGTTCCCCCTTCTGCCAGACGAAGATGGGGTTGATAAATTCAAAATATCCCTCGTCGACGTTGACCACGACGGCGCGGACGGGAACGCCCACCTGCGGGGCGGCAAGTCCTGCCCCCTTTGCGTCGATGAGCGTCTCCTTCATGTCGTCGAGAAGGGTGCAAAGTTCCCCGTCAAAACGGGTGACAGGGGTGCATTTTTGACGGAGAACGGGGTTCCCCACCTGAACGATTTTACGCAGCATAGTTTGCTCCTTAACTCAGATTGGAGGGATTCTCCTCGACGGAGACGAGGACGTCCCGATGGCGGACGGAGGCGCAGGCGTCGTAAATCTCTTCGAGCAGTTCCCCGTCCGCGAGGCGCATGAGCACCTGATAGCGGAATTTGTTCTGAATGCGCTTAATCGGCGCGTGCATGCGGTTGAAGAAGAGGAATTTCTCGCGGTGCCGCTCGTAGATGGCGGAGAGATTTCCATACACCTCCTTGAGGGCGTCCATCGCGGCGTGCTCATCCTCCCCCGTCACCATCACGCGCACAATCTTCGCGAAGGGCGGGAACGCCGTCGCGGCGCGCATGGCAATTTCATGTTCGTAAAAGCCCGCATAGTCGTACTTTGCGGCAAAGCGAAGGATGTAGTTCTCGGGGTCGTAGGTCTGCAGAACGACCTCCCCCGGGGCGCTCGCCCTGCCGCTTCTGCCCGCCACCTGCGTGACGAGCTGGAAGGTGCGCTCCCCGCTGCGATAGTCGGGGAAATGCAGGCTCATGTCGGCGTCGAGAATTCCCACGAGGGTGACGGAGGGGAAGTCGTGCCCCTTGGCGACCATCTGGGTGCCGACGAGGATGTCCGCCTCCCGCTCCGCAAACTGTTTGAGAATGCGGAAATGCCCCTCTTTCCCGCTCGTGGTGTCCGTGTCCATGCGCAGAATGCGTGCCGACGGGTACATCTTTTTGAGCTCGAGGGCGACGCGCTGGGTGCCCGTTCCGACGTAGCCGAGGTGCCTTCCCCCGCAGACGGGACAGGCGGGAGGCATCTTGTAGCGCGTGCCGCAGTAGTGGCATTTGAGACAGCTCTCCTCGCTGTGATAGGTGAGGGCGACGTCGCAGTGTTCGCACTTTGCGACATAGCCGCAGTCACGGCAGATGACGGACTGCGAATACCCCCTGCGATTGAGAAAGAGAATGGCTTGGTTGCCCCCGTCGAGGCAAATCTGCAGCTTTTCCCGCAGAAGGCGCGAGAAGTTGGTCGCGTTCCCGCGGCGCACCTCCTGCCGCATATCGACGAGGCAGACCTCGGGCATGGGGCGGGCGTTTATCCTCTCGGTGAGGGTGACGAGCCCGAATTCCCCCTCCACGGCGCGGCGGTAGGTCTCCACCGACGGCGTCGCACTGCCGAGGACGAGCTTGCAGTCGTTGTACTTTGCCCGAAGACGGGCGATGTCAAAGGTATTGTAGCGCGGCGCGCTCTCCGAAGAGTAGCTGCCGTCGTGTTCTTCGTCGATGACAATCATGCCGACGTTCTCAACGGGGGCAAAGACCGCCGAACGGGCGCCGATTGCAATCCGTGCGCTCCCCTCGCGTAGGCGCATCCATTCGTCGAAGCGCTCCCCCGCGGACAGTCCGCTGTGCAAAATGGCGGCTTCACTGCCGAAACGGGCGCGGAGCTGGCGGAGCATCTGCGGCGTCAGAGAGATTTCGGGGACGAGGAAGATGGCAGTCTTGCCTGCCTTGAGGGCGTCCGCGATGAGGGTGAGATAAATCTCCGTCTTGCCGCTTCCCGTGACGCCGTGGATGAGGGTGACCGATTTGCCCGACTTGACGCAATCGACTGCATCCTGTTGCGCCTTGGTGAGCGTGCGTGCGGGAGCGGAAGCCGCCCCCTCATAGGGATTTCGGAGCACGCGCTTCTTGCGCGTCTCAACCACTCCCCTGTCTTCGAGCGCCTTCAAAGCGCTCCCGAAGAGCTCCCGAAGGCGGGCGCTCTCCTCCTCCCCGTGCTCCTCGAGATAAGTGACGAGGGCGAGCTGTTTGGCGGCGCGGGGAGAAATTTCCCCCTTGCCCGAAAGAAAGCAGACGGTGACGTAGCGCTCGGAGACCTTGTCCGTGCGCATCTCCGCGGGTAAGAAGAGGCGGAGGGTGAGCGCCAGCGGGACGCGGTATCTGCGGGCAATCGTGCGGGCGAGAAGGAGGGATTCCGCCGTGAGCGCGGGGAAGGCATCCTGCGCGCGCAGTACTTTTCGGATGCGTTCGGGCGGGACATCGCTCTCCTCTTTGACGCGCATGACAAAGCCCGTCGTCACCCCCTTGCCGAAGGGGACGGCAACGCGCATGCCCGCGCAGATTTGCTCTCCGCAGGCGTAATCGAAGATTTTATCGACGTCGCTGTGCGCGATGTCCACGATGACTTCCGCAAACATCTCTTGATAAGAAAATGCCCTCGGACGGGGCATTTTTTCAGTTCCTGACGATTCTGAACTTTCCGCTGATGACCTCGTTGCAGGCAACGACGATCTCTTTCTGCTTCCCGGGCAGCTCCGTGGCGCCCGTGGATTGCATCTGCTCGATGATTTGGCGCGTGCGCTTTGCAATGGCGACGCACAGTTCGTAGCGCGAGACGGGTTCCTCCTCGCTTCCGAGCTTCCTGACAAGCGCATCTACCGACGGTTCATTTATCATATCTTCACACTCCTCAATTTATCTCGTTTCCTGTTCGATAATCTCCCTCACCCGCGCGGTGGCGGCGGCGAGATTGTCGTTGACGACCACATAGTCGTATCTCTTTTCCTGCTCGAGCTCGTATCCGACGCGGGAGAGGCGAAGTTTTCTCTCCTCCTCGTTCTCCGAGCCGCGCTTTTCCAGCCGCTCCTCGAGCGCCTGCATGGAGGGCGCCTTGACGAAGATGAGCACGCACCTGTCCGGCATAAACGCCTTGGCGCGAAATCCCCCCACGACGTCAATCTCCAAAATAACCGAGCGGAATTTCAGCTGCTCGTTGACGAAGGAGAGCGGGGTCCCGTAATAGTTGCCGAAATGCTCGTCATATTCGAGGAAATCGCCCGCGGCTATCCGCCGCTCGAACTCTTCGCGGGAGAGGAAGAAGTATTCCCTTCCGTCCACCTCGCCCGAGCGCGGCTTCCTCGTCGTACAGGAGACGGATTCCACCACCGTGCCCGTACGGAGCAATTCTTTCTTGATAGTGCCCTTCCCCGCCCCCGAGGGACCGGAGATTACGATGAGCTTATGTGCCATGTCTCACTCCAAATTCTGAATCTGTTCACGCACCTTTTCGATCTCGTTCTTCATGGCGAGCGCGTGTTTGGTGATGACGGCGTCGTTGGATTTGGAGCAGATCGTATTACATTCGCGGTTGAATTCCTGCACGAGGAAGTCGAGCTTTCTGCCCACCCTGTCCTCCTTGCAGATTGCATAGAACTCCTCGATATGCGAGGCGAGGCGGGTGAGCTCCTCGTCAATGTTGCATTTGTCCGCATAGACGGCGGCCTCGGTGAGAATTCTCGTCTCGTCCACCTTGCCGTCCAAGTACTCCCGGATGCGGGAAGTAAGCCTCTCGCGGTAGCCCTCCGCCACGAGGGGAGCGCGCTCCGCGATTGCGCTGCGCAGGGCGGCGATGACCTCCATGCGGGCGAAGAGGTCCCTCTTCAGGCGTTCCCCCTCCGCAAGGCGCATCGCGGAATGGGCATCGATTGCCGCCGTGAGCGCTGCGTCGAGGGCGGAATAGAGCGCTTCGTCCGCGCCCCCGTCCGCGGTGTGCAGAACTTCGGGCTGGCGCAAAAGCGTGCATATCGTGACATCGCGCGGTAAATCGGGGAAGGCATCCCCGAGGAGTTTCGCCGCCCCGACATAGGCGCGCGCCGCGTCGAGGTCGACATCCTGCGCCATGCGCTCGGGCCGACGGTCGGAGAGGGTGACGAACACGTCGACATGCCCGCGCGTCAGGCTCTCCCGAAGGAGGGTGCGGACATGCTCTTCCGCCGCAAAAAACACGCGCGGCGCCTTGAATGCCACGTCGAGATAGCGGTTGTTGACCGACTTCAGCTCGACGGCAACTTCGAGCCCGCCCTCGCGGTATTCTCCCTTGCCGTATCCCGTCATGCTATACATCAGCGATTAGTTCTCCCGAATGCTTTTGTTAATTATACCATCACGCGCGCGAAAGGTCAAGGATTTTTTTGGATTTTCGCATGTTTTGGACAAACTTTTATGCAATCCGCGCGATTACGGCCCGAGCATGGCGAGGAATTCCTCCTCGCCGATGATGCGCACGCCGAGCTTTTTCGCCTTGTCGAGCTTGCTCCCCGCCTTCTCGCCCGCAATGACGAGGGTGGTGGCGCCCGTCACCGCGCTCTGGCACACGCCGCCCCGCGCCTCGATGAGCTTCTGCGCCTCGGGACGGGACATCGCGGAGAGAGACCCCGTCAGAACGACGCTCTCGCCCGTGAAAATCCCCTCCGCGCGCGCCGCAACAAAGGGGGTGACGCCCGCTTCGAAGAGGCGGTTGAGCTCGGCACGGTTGTCCGCATCGGCAAAATAGGCGAGAATGGAATTTGCGGTGATATCCCCCACGTTCTCGAGGGCGATGAGCTCGCCGTAGGTGAGGCTCGCGACGTTCTCCACACTCCCGAAGGCGGCAAGGTCGCGGGCGGCGACCCGACCAATCCCCTCGATTCCGATGGCGTAGAGGAACCGGTCGAGCGGAATTTGCTTGCTCTTTTGGATGGCGGAGAGCAGGTTGGAGACCTTCTTCTCGCCGAATCCGTCCCACAGTTTTCCGTCCTCTCCCACAAAGCTGTCCTTGGTGAGCGCATAGAGGTCGGAAAAGTTGGAAAGTCCCAGCCGCTCGACGAGAATTTGCAGGGTCATCTCGGACATGCCCTCCACGTCCGCGGCGTTCTTGCTGCAATAATGGGTAAGTTTCTGAACAATCCGAGGCGGGCATTGCGGGTTGGTGCAGAAGAGATTGGCGCCCACTTCGCGGACGGAACTTCCGCAGTAGGGACAAGTTTCGGGCTTTGCGACGGGGACGCTGCCTTCGACATGGGAAACCGCCCCCAAAATCTCGGGAATCACCTCGTTCGAGCGGCGAACGAGCACGCGGGAGCCCACTTTGACGTCCTTTCTCGTGAGGTCGCCGAAGTTGTTGAGGGTGGCCCTGCGCACGGTCGCGCCCGCGAGCTCCACGGGCTCAATCTCGGCAAGCGGGGTGAGCTTTCCCGTCCTGCCCACCTGCCAGAAGACGCGTTTTACCGAGGTCTCTGCCTCCTCCGCCTCGAATTTATAGGCGATTGCCCAGCGCGGGAACTTGTCCGTGGCACCCATGTCCGCACGGATGCCCTCTTCGTTGACTTTGATGACGGCGCCGTCGGTGAGCACGTCGAGCCCCCGCCTGTTCACCTCAATCTCATCCACGGCGGCGAAAACTTCCTCCTCCGTGGCGCAGATTTTGAAGTACGGGAAGGTCTTGAATCCCTCCCGCTGTAAAAACGCCCGCGCGTCAATCTGGGACAGAATGGGCGCCTCGCTCATGTAGTTGATGTCATAGAAGAGAATTTCGGGACTGCGCGTCGCGGTCACGGCGGGGTCGAGGTTGCGGATGGCGCCTGCCGCGGCGTTGCGGGCATTCTTCAAGGGGTCGTCGGGGTGCGCGGCGTTGTATTTTTCGAGCGCAGAGAGGCGGATGACGGCCTCCCCCCGCACTTCGAGGGTGCCGCGGTAGGAAATTTTCAGGGGAAAACTGCGCACGGTGAGCACCTGCGCCGTCACGTCCTCCCCCTCGACGCCGTTGCCGCGCGTGGTGGCGCGGACGAACAGCCCGTCCTCATAGGTGAGGCAGACGGTGAGCCCGTCGTACTTGTATTCCACCGTGTAGGTGGGCGCGCCGTACTTTTTGACGCGGGTGAAAAAGGCGGAGAGCTCGTCCTCGGAGACCGCCTTGTCGAGGCTGTACAGCCTTGCGATGTGGGTGTGGCGGGCAAAGCCCTTGACGGGTTCGCCGCCGACGCGCCGCGTGGGAGAATCGGGCAGGCGCACCCCGCTCACCCGCTCCAATTCGCGCAGTTCGTCATACAGTCTGTCGTATTCGCGGTCGGAGACGGTGGGCGCGTCGAGCACATAGTATTCGTACGCCCACTTGTTGAGTATCTCCACAAGTTCGTGCATGCGGTCCATAATATTCCCCCCCTACGGTAAGATTTCGAGCGGGGCGAGCGCCGCCGCGAGGTCCTTGTTCCCCGCCATGGGAAAGTGGACGGTGATGATGAGATTGGAGCCCGACCCGCGCATGGCAATGACTGTCCCTTCGCCGAAACGGGTGTGGCGGACGCGGGCGCCCACTTTGTACCCGGAAGTGTCCTTCCGCTCCGTTTGTGATGGCTTACTCGCGGACATGGTGGCCGCGTTGAAGCTCGCAGGGCGGCGCGAACCGCCTCCGAACGTCGTGTAGCCCTCCTCCTTTTGCGTCTCGCGGTAGGACGAAACGCGGACGGGTGCGCCGAAGCCGTAGCCCGTGCTCCCGTATCGGCGGGAGGTGTCGTAGGACGGGCGGTAGGTGCGCTCGGGGAGGGCGAGCTCCCCCTTGAGTTCGTCGACAAAGGGCGAGCGCACGGTCTGCTCCCTTCTTCCGTAGAGGTAGCGGCTCTTGGAGCGGGTGAGAAAGAGGCGCTCCTTCGCGCGGGTGATGGCGACATACAGAAGGCGCCGCTCCTCCTCCACGCCCCGCTGTTCCTCGATGGCGCGGGGGGACGGGATGATGTTCTCCTCCAGCCCCACGATAAACACGCACTTGAATTCCAGCCCCTTGACGGCGTGAATGGTGGCGATGGTGACATAGTCCCCCTCCTCCATCTCGTCGGTGTCCGAATAGAGGGAAATCTGCTGCAGATATTCGGAGAGGGAGGACTGGCCGTTCATCTTGACATACTCGTCCACCGAGCTCTTGAACTCGTCGAGGTTGGCGCGCTTGGTGACGCTGTCGTCCGAGCTGTCCGCATACTGCTCCCGCATGCCGGAGGTCTCGAGAAGGTAGTCCACGAGCTCGTCGACGGAGTCCGTCTGCGAGCGCACGACGAGGGACTTGACATAGTCCCCAAAGCCGCGCACGCGCTCCTTCGTCCCCGCGGGGAGGGCGAGAAAGTCGCAGTCCATGACGGCGTCGTAGAGGGAGAGCTCCTCGCGGGCGGCATACTCCCGAAGGATATCGATGGTCTTGTCCCCGATGCCCCGCTTGGGCACGTTGATGATGCGCATGCACGCCTCGTCGTCGTAGGGATTGGAGATGAGGCGAAGATAGGCGAGCGCGTCCTTGATTTCCTTGCGTTCGAAGAACTTGAATCCCCCAAACACTTTATAGTTGAGGTTATATTTGGTGAATTCCTGCTCGAAGGCGCGCGTCAGGGCGTTGATGCGCATGAGGACGGCAAAGTCGGAAAGTTTGTACCCCTCGCGGACGAGCCGACCGATGGTCTGGGCGACATAGAGCGCCTCGCCGAGCTCCTCCTCCGCCTCGAAGTAGACGGGCTTTTCGCCCTCCCCCTCCTCCGTCCAGAGTTCCTTCTTCCCCTTGCGGATGCGGTTGTTGGCGATGGCGATGTTGGCAAGGCGGAGAATGGACGCCGTGGAGCGGTAGTTGCGCTGCAATTTATAGATTTTGGCGTTCGGAAAGCTCTGTTCGAAGTTGAGAATGTTCTCGAGCCGCGCCCCCCGCCAGCCGTAGATGGACTGGTCGTCGTCCCCGACGGCGAACAAATTGCCGTGCCCCGAGGCGAGGATTTTGATGATTTCGAACTGCACCTCGTTGGTGTCCTGAAATTCGTCGACGTGGATATAGCGGAAACGCCCCGCGAGATAGTCGCGCGCTTCGGCGTTCTCTCTGAGCAGGGCGAGGGCCTCGATGAGCAAGTCGTCGAAGTCGAGCGCGTTGTTTGCCTTGAGGTGCGCGTCGTACTTCTTAAAAATCTTCATCGCGTCGGCAATGCCCCGCTCGTAGCGGTTGCGCTTCCCGTATTCCGCGGGGGAGAGCCCGAGCATCTTGGCGTTGCCGATATGAAATTTGACGGATTTGAGCAACGATTCGTCGTCATAGCCGCATTCGCGGAAGGTCTGCTTGATGACGGCGGCGCGCTCCTGTTCGGAATAGATGGAGAAGTTGGCCTTCAGTCCCCTCTGCTCCGCATACAGGCGGAGAATCTTCACGCACATCGAATGGATGGTGCACACCCACATTCTGCTCGTGTCGCAGGCGTATTCGAGGCGGGACTTCATCTCCGCCGCCGCCTTGTTGGTGAAGGTGATGGCGAGGACGGTCTCCGCGGGGACGTTCTTCTCCGTGATGAGATACTCGATGCGCGACGTGAGCACACGGGTCTTGCCGCTGCCCGCGCCCGCGAGCACCAAAACGGCGCCCTCGGTGTCGAGGACGGGCGCAAGCTGTTCTTCGTTGAGATGCGCAAGGGTTTCCATACCCTTTATTATATCACAACGGCGCCGCTATTGCAAGAAAACTGCGGCAACTGCCATGCAAATTTTCCTATGTTCTCCCCTTGAGTTCGAATTCGTACTCCCGCTTGAAGCGTTCGAGCGCGCGGAGATATTTTTCGGACAGTTCGAGGTTATAGCGCTGCCGTTCGGCGTACGAGAGCGTCGCATAGTACGCCTTGTCCGTGAGCCGCCCGATGGCGTCCGAGACCTCCCCTTCGGAGAGCAGCATCTCCTTGACTTTGAGGTAGAATGCGTCGGGGGATTCCCCCTTGATGCTCGCCTCCACCTTCTCCTGAAAGTACCGCTCGAGCTTGCCCTCGTTGATGCCCTGCGCCTTGGCATGCGACCGCTCCGCCTCGAGCTGTTCCTCGCAAGCCTCCCAGAACCCCTTCTTCATGCGTGCCTTTGCCTCCCGTGCCAACGATTTCAGACTCCGTTCCACAAATTACCCCCTTTCTGCGACTTTTTTCGCAAAGAAAAAGTCCGTAACGGCTGTTACGGACCTTTCGTCAGTTTCTGCTTCTCTTTCTCGCTGCTTCCGCTTTCTTCTTTTTCTTGACGGAGGGCTTCTCGTAGAACTCCTTCTTGCGAAGGTCTCCGATAATGCCGTCGCGCGAGCACTTTCTCTTGAACCGTCTCAAAGCGGACTCAAGATTTTCGTTTTCACCGACCCGAATCGTGGACATATTCAACCCTCCTTCGCCGAAGCACTTAGTGTCTGTCATTATAGCAGAAGAATGCAGGTTTGTCAACTGCTTTCACCCGCGAAATGCAAAATTTTTCAGGCGTTTTCCTCCGGGATTTCTTCCTCGGGAAATTCGCTCTCCCCGCCGCCGTCGGGGCCCTCGGAGGGCTCCACGGGCTCCGCCACGGTGACTTGGAAGGTGACCGTCGATTGGTTGCCGCTGCTGTCGGCGACGGTGAAGACATAGGTGCCCGTTTTGAGGACATCCGTCGCGAACATTACGACGCCGTCCAGCGAAATCTGACCGCTTCTCGCGGACATGATCCCCACGGAATTGTCCGTGACGGAAATCATGTCGAAGAGGTCGGAGACCGTCTTCCCCTCCTCAAAGGCATAGTCGAGGACGATGGGCTCCGTCCCCGCCGCCTCGCCGTCTACGGAAATTTCGGGCGGGAGAACGTCGACGAGGGCAACTTCCGCCGTGATGCCGTCTGCATGCGCAAAGTCCGACATCTTCCGAAGCCCCTTCTCCTCGCCGCCAGCTATGGTAACCTTCTCAAAGGCGGACACGGGGACGGAGACGGCATCCGACAGACGCGCGCATCCTCCCTCGAGCACCTTGCCGAAGAAGAGCTTTGCGGTGTATGTGCCGACGGGGAGGTCGGGCAGCGGGAGCACCTTCCCCGTGAGCGTGAAGGCCTCCCCCGCGTAGGTCACGGGCTCGGTGATGCGCTCGGCATAGCTCCCCCACGCCACATAGAGCGCGTACTGCGAATCCTTGGAGAAGATGACCGTCTTGCTTCCCTCGAAGGTGACGGCGGAGTAGTCAATGCCCTCCTCCGAGACGGTCGCCTGTCCGCTGAGTTTGCCGCCCAACTGAATGAGCCCGAAGTTGTCGGGACGCGTGGGCATCTCCTCCCACTCAATCATCTCGTATTCGTCGAACAGGGAATTCACGTGGGCGATGACCTCGTCGCATTCGCCGCAAGTCTTGAAACAGAACTCACGGATGCCGTCCAAGCCGAGCGCTTGGTTGTAGACATCGAGCATAATCTCCTCTGCGACGGCCTGCGGGTCGGTTGCGAGGAAGGCGTCGAAAAGGTCGGCAGGCGTACTGCAGCCGGGGCGCACGCCAAATCCGAGGTCGTCCCAGCATTCCCTGATGAGTTCTATGTTGTAAGCGGCGTTGTAGCTTGACGTCCCCCAATAAGGCATGAACAAGATTTGAAGCGAATTGATGGGCTTGCCCGGTTCATAGCCTGCATGGTCCAACCGAACACGAACAACGTCGGTTGTGAAGTCGTCTGATGTAAAATACGCCCCCTCGCCGTCCCCATATGTTCCGTAATATGAATAGTCATGGAATGAATCATTCTCATCTTTCGGCATATTGACTTCATCCCTTTCTTCTTGGGTCAAATGCCTGAATTCGATGAGGCCGTAGCCCCTCTTCCAGAGGCAGTTGTCGGGTTTCAGCGTTCTGCCGTCCGAAAGATGGAGGGTGTACACATGATACATGGACAGGCCGTCATGGCTGACGTCTTGGAAGTTGAGGTCGACGCTCTCCCAGCCCTCGAGGTCCTGCGGATAGTTTGCGTATAACCATTCCGGTATGAGACGGAAACTGCCGTATTCGATGGATGATGTGTCAAAGCGGAACACATCCGTCTCGGCATAGTCGTCCTCGGATTCCTTTTCTTCTCCCGTAATGCCGTCATATGCCGAGACGCCGCTCGTGGTACTCAGCATGATGCCGTCGGCCGACAACTTATAGAAGATAAAGTACGAACCCCAGCCGTTCGAATAGGAACCGCTATGCGAACAGAAGGGCGCCGACGTGTCGACATCCCACAATTCATAGCCGCGCCATTCGCCGTCCTTGCAATATATCTCGAAAATGAAGCCGCTATAGCGTCTCTGACCGTCAAGAGCGGGGTCGGGGTAGACTAAAATATTTTCAACGTAGTACCGCTTTTCGGCCGTATAGATGACGCGCTGAATGTGGTTGTTGTTGTGCGTCGGTCTCTCGTCCGTATTCACATACCAAAATTCCACCGTCTCGTCGCCTTCGGCATCGGGATGGATGAGTATGTCATAGGTTTCGTGCCCGTCCGTCGTGTCCGAGACGCAGTACACATGCAGGGTATCCGTCTCGGGGATATAGCTGAGCAGGTAGTTGTCCACGCCGCCGTGGACGAATTTATCCATGACATTGACCTGTTCGAGCACGGTGTTGCGGATTCGGTCCGACTGGATGCGCGCGGTATCGATATAACTCCTGCAACTTTCGAAGAAGTCCTGATAGTAGGTCTTCAAGGTGTCGGGCGTGCCGTGGAATTCGTCGTCCTCGGTGGGCACATAGGGCTCATAGTCCCCCTTGTCCTTATCCGAGGCGCGGAGCGGACGGCGGGCGCGGACGGGCGTCTCACCCGCAATCGTGAAGTTGAAGGAGAGGTCGGCGTTCTCGAGCCGATTGTGAGAAAAGGCGAGCATGTCGGCATCGGGAAGTTCCCCCCCCGTGATTTCGCCTTTGCCTTCTTCCCCTTCTTCCCCTTTTTCTTCTTCTTCGCCCTTGCCCTCTTCCCCTTTGCCCTCTTCTTCCTCGAACACGGGCGGGCCGTCATCACGGCTCCCGTCGTCGTGCGGGGGCGCGGGCGGGGCACAGCCGACGAGCCCCAAAGTCATGAGCGTTGCCAAAAAAATCGCAAGCAGTTTTTTCATTCTCTATCTCCTGATAAATTTTTCAAAGAATGGCGCAGATGTCTGCGCGAATCGCCTCGAGCGTCTTTTCCGCCGCCCCCTCATCCTTGGCGCGCACGGAGAAGTACAGCTTGAGCTTGGGCTCCGTCCCCGAGGGGCGCACGCAGACAAAACTGCCGCCCGCGAGTTCATAATACACGCAGTTGCACTTGGGGATGTTGAGCGGCGCCGTGCTGCCGTCTGCGGCAATGCGCACGTCCTTGGAGTAGTCGCGCACCGCCTCCACCGAGAGTCCGCCGAAGGCGGAGACCTTCCTCGTCTTCAGTGCGTCCACCGTCGCGTTCATCTCCTCCATCGCATGCAGTCCCTTGTATTGGATGGAGATATTCTTGTCGAGCACGAAGCCGTATTTTGCGTAAATTTCCATGAGACGGCGGTATACGGTCTTCCCGCGCATCTTGTAGTAGCAGACCATCTCGGCGCACAGCATGGAGGCGACAACGGCGTCCTTATCGCGGGCATGGGTGCCCCGTAAATAGCCGCAGCTCTCCTCAAAGCCGAAGACGAAGGTGTGCGATGCGTCCTTTTCCCACTCCTTGATTTTCTCGCCGATGAACTTGAAGCCCACGGGCGTCTCGAAGAGTTCGACGCCGAAATCTTCGCAGATGGCGCGCGCCATGCCCGTCGAGACAAAGGACTTGACGACGGCGGCATTTTCGGGGAGCGTCCCCTCTTCCTTGAGGCGGGTGAGGATGTAGTCGAGCAGAAGAATGCCCACCTGATTGCCCGAGAGCGCGGCAAATTCCCCTCTGTCGTCCTTGACGGCGACGCCGAGGCGGTCGCTGTCGGGGTCGGTGCCGAAGACGACGTCCGCGCCCACGCGGTTTGCAAGCGCAATGCCGAGGGAGAGCGTCTCCTTATATTCGGGGTTGGGCACGGCGACGGTGGAGAAGGCGGGATCCTCTTTGGTCTGCTCCTCGACAATCTGCACATGGATGCCCAGCCGCTTCAAAATCGTGGTGACGGGAATGTATCCCGAGCCGTGCACGGGCGTGTAGACGAGTTTGAGGTCGCCGCCGCACTTCTTTATCGCCTCCTCGGAGAGGGTGAGCTTTTCGAGTTCGTCAAAGTAGCTCGCGTCCACTTCCTCGGGGACGGGCAGAATGAGCGGGCTGTTTTCCTCCCCCGTGACGGAGAGATAGTCGGAAATTTCCCCGATGTAGCCGACGACGACCGCCGTCGCCTCGGGGGACATCTGCGCGCCGTCCTCGCCGTACACCTTGTAGCCGTTATATTCCTTGGGATTGTGGGAGGCGGTAATCATGATGCCCGCCGCCGCGCCGAGTTTTCTCACGGCATAGGAGAGCATGGGCACGGGATGGACGCGGGAAAAGAGATAGACGCGGATGCCGTGCTTGGCGAGCACCCCCGCCGCGCGTTCGGCAAAGAGGCGGGAATTTTTGCGCGTGTCATAGGAGATGACGACGCCCCGCGCACTTGCCCCCTCCACGCCGCCGAGGTAGCGGGAGAGTCCCTCCGTTGCCCGCATGACGGTGTAGATATTCATCATGTTGATGCCGTAGCCGATGATGCCGCGCATGCCCGCGGTGCCGAATTCGAGTTCGCCGCCGAAGCGGTACTCTATCTCCTTTTCGTCGCCCGCGATTGCGGCAAGTTCCGCCTTTGCGCCCTCTGTAAGGCGAGGGTCTTTCATCCAGCTCTCATACAGTTCACGATACTTCATTTTCTTGACCTCTGTCATTATTTTCGAGGTTGACGGGCCCGCCCGCAACCGTTCCGTCGGAAAGGAAGAATTTGCGCTCCTTGTCGCCGTAGTAGTTGACAAACTGCATGGCGATGAGGAAGAGATAGCTCAAAGGAATGGTGAGAAAGAGGGCGCTGCCGAGCGTCGCCAGTCCGCAGACGATGTTGACGACGGCAATCGCATAGCACGCGGAGAGATACCCCGCATAGCGGTGCAAAAAGGTGCGGAAATTCATCTTGGTGCCGCGGAGCGCCGCGCGAACAGTTGCCCCGTCCGCGATGACGGCGGGCATCCACGGGGACGCGACGGTAAGTTTCAACGCCTGCAGGCACAGGACGAGCGCGAGGGAAAGGGAGAGGGAGAGCAGAACTGCCGCGACGCTCCAATTCATGAGCAGGGAGGGAATGTAAAAGAAGAGCAGCACGCAGGCGAGGACGGACAGGACGTCATAGACGAACGCGAGCGGGACATAGACGAGCTGATAGAGGGAGGCCTTCCCGAGGGAACGGAAGTACCCCGAGGCAAAGCTCGTGTGCGAGCCCGAGTTCATGCGGTCGTTCATGCACCCGCCGAGCGCATACAGCGCAAGCCCGTTGAAATATCTGCCGACGACGTAGAGGAGGGCAATCCCGATGACCGCCCCCGCGATGGAGCCGATTTCCGCGCCGAGCAGCGCAAAGAAGTCCTTGACGGCCCCGCTGAACGTTGCAGGGAGCGCCTCGAGCGCCTCCGCATTTGCCGTGATGATGGCTTGGAAATACTCGGAGACGGTGTCACGGATGGCGAAAATTTCCGCACTCTCCACGATTCTCACCAGCCCGTAGCGGACGATGACGAAGGAGATGCTGAAAAATACCACGCCCGTGAGGAGGCGGTATAAGAGCAGTTTGAAGACACTGGAAAATTGCCCGATTGACAAATCGAGCGCACGGCGGAATCTCATCGGTACCCCCTGAAACTCAAGAGTTCATCTTCGCGGTCAAGTTTATCCTGCGCAAAGTAGACGACCTCCATGCGCAGGGTGAAGCTCAAAAACAAAATGGCAAACAGCACGACGCACACGATGCGGAAGGCGACGGGATGGGCGAGCGCCATCCCCCCAACCGCGGCGATGGCGACGAGGAAGGAGACGGCAAAGGAGAAGAGGAGCCGCCACCGCACACCCATCATGAGGCGGTAGGAATACACGAATGCGTCATAGGGCCCGAAGCCCGTCATCTGGCGGCAGGGCAGCCAGAGATAGAAAATCGTCGAAAGATAGAGAAGGGCAAAGGAAGTCGCGAGAAAGGCGACCACGATGAGGACATAGACGAGGGGCGTCGCCGCGGGCGCCGCAGCGGCAAAACAGACGGCGGCGAGCACGACCGCCCAGATTTCATACAGAGCAAGATACAAAAGGGCGACGGCGAGCACGGAGGGGAAGATGCTCCACGCGGAGGAGATGACGCCGCTCATCGTGCGCTTGCCGATGCGCAGGTGTTTCTCCGCAAAGGCATAGAGGAAGGAGCCGCAGAAGACTGCCGTGAGAAAGGCGAGCACGTCGAAGACGCCGCCGAGCACGTCGTCGAAGCGGAGCAGTCCGAAGGCACGGAAATAGTCGAGGAACGCCATGCGGGGCTCCCCCGTAAAAAAGCCGCGCACCAGCGCCCCGATTGCCGTATAATCGAGGGAGAGCGCGAGAAAAATCGCAGGCAAAACTGCAAACGGCAGCACGAACCAGAGATTTTTCGCGATGTACTTCCAATGACCGAATACTTTACGCATAACTGCACCTTTTCAGTGTTTCGGATTTCTTTTGCTTCAGTTTTAATTGTCATTTCGAGCGGAGCGAAGCATAGCCGAGAAATCTCGCCCTTTTGCCGCCCTTTGAGCGCAAAAGAAAACTGGCGAACTGCGGATAGACTTCGCAATGCGGTGTCACGCTTGCGTTTTCCTCGGTCACGTACGTCCTTAGTACGCTCCCTTCGGAAAGCCGCGCGTTCCTTGCCTTGCTCGTCTCTGCGCAGTTTGACGGGAACTGTTCGTCGCAAAAAAGCAAGAAGCACGGTTTTTGCTTTTTCCTTGATTCTGAAACCGTCATGCTGAGCGAAGTCGAAGCATCTCCGCTTGTTTATTATATAACAAATCGCGCGCGGTGTAAAGTGTTTTGGGTAAAATTTTCGCCCGCGGAAGGGGGCCGCAGGCGACATTTTCTCATGATGTTCGGCTTCTCGGGCCAATCAGCCGTTCAAGGGGACGAGCACGTGGGTAAGTTTCCCCCCGCTCACCGCGAGGTAGGCATAGCTCGGAGAGACAAAGTCCCCGAGGGAGCCGGGATTGAGGCATAAAACGCCGCCGATTTCCTCCTCCTTCGCGACATGGGTATGCCCGTACAGCGCAACCGTGCAGTCGAGCTCCCGTGCGCGGGCGGCGAGAAGGTCCCTCCCCGTCTTGACCCCGTAGCGGTGCCCGTGGCAGCAGAAGATGCGCACCCCCTCCACCGTCAGCACGAACTCATCCTCGGCGTAGGAAAAATCGCAATTCCCGCGACACAGGTATAACTTTTGCGGCATTTGCGGGGAATTTCGCACGAAGCGCAGGACGTCGCGAAAGCCGTCCCCGAGGTGGATGACGAGGTCGTTTTCGGCGAGAATCTTTTCCATCTGCTCGAGCGCGGCGCACCGCCCGTGGCTGTCCGAGATGACGACGGCCGTCTTCACAGCATCTTCGCGAGCTGCCGCATCGCCCTCCCGCGATGGGAGACGGCGTTTTTATCCCCCTCTTCGGCCTCCGCAAAGGTCTTCTTCAAATCGTCGGAAAAGAACAGGCTGTCATAGCCGAACCCGCCCGTGCCGCGCTCCTCCTCCAAAATCACCCCATTCGTCCTCCCCTCGACGACGAGCTCTCTCCCGTCGGGAAAGACGAGGGCGGCCGCACAGCAGAAATGGGCACGGCGATTCTTCTCCCCTCTGAGGTTTTTGAGGAGCAGGGCGCGGTTGTCGGCGTCCGTACCCCCCGAATAGCGCGCGCTGTAGACCCCGGGGACGCCGCCGAGGGCGTCCACGCACAGCCCGCTGTCATCCGCGAGCGCCGCAAGATGCAGGGCCTTTGAGACCGTCCGCGCCTTGAGAAGGGCGTTCTCGGCAAACGTTGCGCCCGTCTCCTCGACTTCTTCGAAGAAGCCCGCCTCCGCGGCGGTGACGATTTCATGGTCCGAAAGGATTTCCGCGATTTCACGGACCTTGTGCGCGTTGTGCGTCGCGACGACGATTCTCATGCTTCCTCCAGCGGGACAATTTTATATTCGGAGAGCGAAAACAGCCCCCTGTCTGTGATTTTCAGCTCGGGAATGACGGGCAGGGAGAGAAATACCGCCGTCATGAAGGTCTCGTACCCCTCGGAAATTCCGAGGTTTCTCGCCCGCGCCTGTATCTCCCCCGTGCGGCGGACGACCTCTTCGGCATCCGCACTGCTCATGAGGCCCGCGACGTCGAGCGGGAAGACGTCCTCCCCCTCTTCGGAGACGACCGCCATGCCGCCGCCCGCCCGTTCGAGCAGGGTGCAGACGCGCGCCATCGCCCCGTCGTCATCCCCCAATATGACGAGATTGTGGCTGTCGTGCGCAACGGAGATGCCCATCGCGCCGCCGTGGAGCCCGTACCCCTTGACGAGGCCGAGTCCGATATTTCCCGTCGCGCGGTGGCGTTCGACGACGGCAATCTTGCAAAGATCTGTGTGTTTGACGTCGAGCTCGCCCGCGGGCGCCGTCACAAAGACTTCCTTCGTGTAGATGGAATGGGGTGCGATTTGCATGGCGCGCAGCCTTCCCCCATGGGTGACGATGCGGAAATTTTCCGCCGTGACGGGCTGAATGCGCACCGTACTGCGGACGGAGACGGGCAGGTAGCGGAAGGAGCCGTCAAAGAGCGCGCGGCCGTTCTCCGCGACGAGAACTCCGTGCTTGAAGACAGCCGAAACGTGAAAGTCTTTGAGGTTGTCGACGAGTACCATGTCCGCGATATACCGTGGAGCAATCGCCCCGAGCCCTTCCAAATGATAGCACTCCGCGACGTTGACTGTCGCCATCGGAATGGCATATTTTGCGGGGACGCCCGCCTTGACAAGACGGCGGAGCGCGTCGTCGAGATGACCGCGGCAGGCGAGGTCTTTGGCATTCTTGTCGTCCGAGCAGAGCAGGAAGCGGCGGAAGTTATAGCCATCCACCGCGCGCGCCGCATCCTCGAGGTTGTTCGCCGAGGACCCGCACCGCACCTGCACGTACATCCCGCGGGAAACTTTCTCCAAACACTCCTCTGCCGTGAGGGACTCATGGTCGGTCTTAATCCCCGCGGCCGCATAGGCGCAGAGGGCGTTCCCCGAGAGGGCGGGCGCATGGCCGTCCACGGGTTTGGAGAGCGCGGTAGCCGAGTCGATTTTCCGAATGACATCGGGGTCGGCAGACAGCACGGCGGGGAAGTTCATCATCTCGCCGAGCCCGAAGAAGAGGTCGCGCGAAATTTCCCGCTCGCTCTCCTTCCCGTCGATTTGCGCACCGCTCGTCTCAAAGGGGGTGGCGGGCACGCAGGACGGGAGCTGCAGATACACATCTAAAGGACAGATGCCGTCCTTTTCCAGACGGGCAAACGCCCGCTTGATGTACTCCGCGCCCTCGATGCCGCAGACGTTGACAATCTCATGCGGGTCGGCGACCACGGCGCCCGTACCGTGCGGGACGGCGAGCGTCGCCCAAGCCTCCGGGGTGAGCATCGAACTTTCGATGTGAATGTGGGAATCGAGGAAGGACGGGAGCAGAAATCTCCCCTTTCCGAAGTAGACCCGCTTGGCGCGGAAGTTGCTGCCGATTGCAACAATTCTCCCCTCCGCCACGGCGACGTCCCCCCGCTCCGTCTTGCCCGTAAACACGTTGAAGATGCGGACGTTTTTGATGACAAGGTCGCATTTTGCCCGCCCCATGGCACAGTCGATGAGCCGTTTTGTCATACCCTTCCTCCCAAGTTGTTATCTTTCTGTATTCATTATAACAAAACCGTCCCCCGCTGTCAAGGAACGGCATGTATTTTTCGGCATTCATCTCTCTCCCTTCCGCGGAGCAAGGCGCATGCGGAGGGCGTTGAGGACGGCGAGGAGCATGACGCCGACATCGCCGAGGACGGCCGCCCAGAGCGGGAGCACACCGAAGAGGGAAACCGCCATGAGGGCAACTTTGACCGCAATGGAAAATACGATGTTTTCAAAGACGATGCGGCGGGTCTTTTTTGCCGTCTTCACCGCGGGTGCGAGGGCGCGAAGGTCGTCGCTCGCGAGCACAAAATCGCTCGCCTCGATTGCCGCGTCGCTCCCCAGTCCGCCCATGGCCGCCGAGACGTCCGCCTCCGCCATGACGGGGGTGTCGTTGATGCCGTCGCCCACATAGAGGAGCGGGCCGAGCAATTTGAGATTTGCGGCAGCAAGCGGTTTTTCCTCGGGGAGAAGTCCCGCGCGCACCTCATCGATGCCCAGTCCGCCGAGCGCGCGCGCCGCACGGGCGGGTGTGTCCCCCGTGAGCACGGCGCATTTCTCAATGCCCGCCTTGCGCAGACTTTCGAGCCCCTCCTTCGCCTCCTTCCTTAACCGGTCGGCGATGGTGACATAGCCGAGGAGAACGCCTTCCTCTGCGACATAGACGGCGAGGTCTTCCGTCTCCGCGTCCCGGCAGGCAATCCCCTCGCTCTCCATGAGGCGCTTGGAGCCGACGAGCACGCGCTTTCCCTCGACCGTCGCGGCCATACCCATGCCCGCGATCTCCATGCAAGATTCTGGATTCGTGCCATCCATGTCCGCGAATGCCTCTGCGAGCGGATGAGAGGAATTTTTTTCGATTCCCGCGGCGAGATTTTGGACATGGTCCCCTCCGACGACGTCCGAGACGGAAAATTTACCCTCCGTAAGCGTCCCCGTCTTGTCGAACGCGGCAACTTTTACTTTCGCCAAGAGGTCGAGATAGGTCGCGCCCTTCGTGAGGACGCCGAGCCGCGCAAGGGCGCCCACGCCCGCAAAATAGGTGAGCGGGACGGAGATAATCAGGGCACAGGGGCAGGAAATGACGAGGAAGTTGAGCGCACGCGCAATCCATTTCGCAAAGTCATAGCCTGTAAATAAGGGCGGAATGACGGCGACAAGCAATGCAAGCGCGACGACGACGGGGGTATAGATGCGGGCAAATTTCGTGATGAATTTCTCGGGCTTCGCCTTCTTCGAGGAGGAGCTCTCTACCATATCGAGAATCTTTTGCACCGCGCTCTCGGAGGCGGGCCGAAGCACCCGCGCCTTGACTGCGCCGCCCGCATTCAGACAGCCCGCGAGCAGTTCGTCCCCCGCCTTGACTTCGCGAAGATAGCTCTCGCCCGTCAGCGACTTGGTGTCGAGAGAGGTCTCCCCCCCTTCCAGAATGCAGTCCGCGGGGATTCTGTCCCCCTTGCGAAGAAGGATGACGTCGCCCGCAGTAAGTTCGGAGGCGTCCACTTCCGCCGTCTCGCCGCCCTCAAGGACGCGCAGGGCGCAGTTCTCCTGAAGGGAGGCAAGTTTTGCAATCGAATTTCTCGAAGAGCCCACCGCGATGGTCTGCAGGAGCTCGCCGATTTGATACAAAATCATGACCGCGCCGCCCTCGAGATACTCCCCGATGGCAAATGCGCCGACGGCGGCAATCGTCATGAGCAGATTTTCGTCGACGAACACAGAGGGGTGAAATCCGCCCTTGAACATGTGGGCGAAGTTCATGACTACCTTAAAAAAGACATCCCATCCGGCGGCGACAAACGCCGCGAGGTAGAGCGCAAAATACACCCACTCGCTGACTTCGAGAAGCCCTTGTCCTTTTAATATCTGCAGGACGAGCGCGGGGAGAAAGAGCGCGGCGGCAACGGCAATGGAAATCACCTCTTTCAGGTGCCGCTCCTTCTTGACGGGCGCATTTCCGTCCACGATTTCCACCTCTTCGAAGTGGGAAATGAGATAGATGGCCCTCTCGAGCGCCCCGTCTTGCTCGTAGTCGATGGTCACGCGCTGGTTGATAAAATCCGCGTGCGCCTCGGTGATGCCATTGAGCGCCGCGAGCCGTTCGGAGAGCTCCGCCGCGCAGTTTGCACAGTCTAAATTTTTGATGCGTATTACTTTGTGCATGGTGCCTTCCTTTATTTCGATTTTTGTCGAAATAACAAATTTTTACCGTTTTTTGCGAAAAAAACCTATATTTTACACTTCAAATGTGCAGATGCGAGTTCAAGCACGGCGACGATGTGTTCGTCGGCAAGCGCATAGACAATGTTGCGCCCGTCCCTTCTCGCCTTGACGATTTTCGCCGTGCGCAGAAGCCTGAGCTGATGGGAGACGGCGCTCTGCGTGCCCCCCACCGCGTCGACGATATGCAGGACGCACATCTCCCCCTGCCGAAGCGCCAGCAAAATTTTGAGGCGGGAGGGGTCGCAGATGGTCTTGAAGCTCTCCGCAAGGCGTAGGATGTCCTCCTCCGCGGGCATGTTCTCCTTTGCGAGGCGGGCGGCCTCTTCATGTTCGCGTTCGTGAATGCAGTTCATACTCTCTCCATGTATCAATATATGAATAACTGTTCATATATTATCACAAAAGAAAAGCGCCGTCAAGCGTTTTTCCGAAATTTTTATAAATTTTTTTGCGAGGTAAATGTTTTCCCGCCGAGATAGGCGAGCGCGCCGTGCGGAACGAGTTCGAGCGACTTTGCGAGCAGGCGCTGTCGGGTCAGATGGTGTGCCCGATTTTTGGAAAAATCTCCGTACTTTTCGTCCCCCGCGACGGGCAGCCCCAAGTAGGCGAGGTGGGCGCGGATTTGGTGCGTCTTGCCCGTGTGAAGGATAATTTCAAGCAGGGACATCTCCCCTCTTTGCTCCCGTAAGGCGTATTCGGTGACAATCTTCTCCCCCCTGCCCTGCGTGTTGATGCGAACGCGCGCGCGTGCGCTGTCCTTTTCAAGATACGCCGTCTCGACGGCATGGGCCTTGGGGCTGCCGAACACGAGCGCCTCGTACGTCTTTTTCACCCTGTGTTCGCGGAAGCAGGCGAGGAGCTCCCCCTCCGCTTCGGGGTTTTGCGCAAAGGCCATCACGCCCTCGGTGTTGCGGTCGAGGCGGTGGAGAAAGTAGCATTCGCCCGCGCGGCTGAGCTCCGAAAAGAGCGCCTCCGAGGAGACCCCGCTCTCCTTATCGACGACGAGGAGATTTTCGTCCGAATAGAGGACGGTGTGCGAGGGCTTGTTCTCCTGCGCCGCCGTCATGTAGTACGCCACCACGTCGCCTGCGCGCAGGGGCATATCCGAGCCGACTTTCTCCCCGTTGACGCGCACGTCGCGCGCCTTCAGAAGGGTGCGAAGACACATCGACGCCTGCGGACAGACGGCGTCGGTGAACGTCTTGAGCGTGGTGTTTTCTTTTACGTCGAATTGTACCATAGAGAAGTCCTGCCGATGCGGCGGCGAGAAGGGGGAGCGCGATTGCCGCATACACGGCGACAGCGTAGGCGAGGTAGCAAAGAAGCAGGGCGGAGAGCGTCTCGAGGAGGGCATAAAGCATTGCCCGTCCCCTTCCGAGTTCGCGTGCGGACGCCGAGATGGCGGAGACGCAGGGCGAGCAGGTAAGAAGGAAGATGCAGAATGCGAACGCGCTCGCACCCGAATACGGGAACTCCCCCATGAGCATGGAGATTGCCCCCGCGACGTTTTCCTTCGCGACGAGTCCCGAGAGCGCGGCATAGGTGATGCGCCAGTCCCGCATGCCGATGGGCGCAAAGACCCAGTCGAGCTTCCCGCAAATGGCGGCGAGCATGCTGTCTTGGGGCGCGCAGAGGGTAAAGGACGCGTCGAAGGAGGAGAGCAGCCAGCTCGCCACAAGGAAGGCGAGGATGACCGTTCCCACCTTTATTATAAACTGTTTTGCGGAAAAGAGCAAGGATTTCAGGACGAAAACCCCGTTCGGACGCTGCAACGGGGCGAGTTCCATCGCAAATTCGGGAGATTTTCCGCCGAGGAACAGGGAGAGGACGACCGCAAAGAGCGCGCCGAGGACATAGAGCAGAAGGACGGCGAGGACGGGGCGGGAGAAGAAGGACGCCGAGAGCGCGAGAAAGACGGGCAGTTTTGCACTGCAGGGCAGGTAGGGAAGGCACAAAATCACCCGCTTTTGCATCGCCCTGTCGTCGAGACCGCGCGTGGAAAAGACGGCGGCCGCGGTACAGCCGAAGCCCATCAGGAGGGAGAAGACCGCCCGCCCCGACAGCCCGATTTTTCCGAGCGCGCCGTCCGTGAGCACCGCGAGGCGGGAGAGGAGCCCGCTCTCCTCGAGCAGGGTGAGAAAGAGCTGCAAGAGGACGATTTGCGGCAAAAAACAGAGCACGCTTCCCGTGCTTCGCAGAATTCCGTCCGCGAGAAGGCTCGCCGCCACGGGCGAGGGAATGCGCTCGGCAAGGGCGGCAAGGGCGTCGAAGGCGGCCTCAATGAGCGATTTCAACATATCCCCCGGCATCCCCTTTGCGAACGTGAGAAAGAATGCGCACAGGAGCATGCAAGCATACAGCGGGAGGGAGAAGCCCGACAGAAGAAGGGCATCCATGCGGGAGAGCCCGCCCTCCGCGGGGCGGAATGCGCCCTCGAGGGGAGAATTTTCCACGCGGCGCGGACCGCTGCTCAGGGCGGCCACGAGCTTTTCCCCCAAATTCTTATCCTCAAAGGAGAGGACGGGAATGCGGAGACGGGCGGAGAGTTTTGCCTCATCCGCCTCGCCCTTGGCGCGCAAAAAGAGCTTCTTCTTGGTGAGAACGAGGGCGCACCGGCGCCCGTTTGCGGTGAGCTCCGCCATCAGGGGGACAAAACGCGCGAGGTTGGCATATTCCGAGACGAAGCAGAGCGCGGCATCGGGATGCTCCGCAAGATATCGGGAGGCGAATTTTTCCTCGAGCGTCTTGCCGCGGGCGTTGTAGATGCCCGGCAGGTCCACCATGTTGCCCTCCATGGGCGGACGGAGCGGGGCGGAGAGCGCATCCACCGTCACGCCGTGCCAGTTTCCCACCCGCGCATGCCCGCGCGTGAGGCGGTTGAAGAGGGTGCTCTTGCCCGCGTTGGGGTTCCCGACGAGGAGAATCAGATTTTCCACACCCGAACCCCCGCCGCAATCTCCTTCCCGACGGCAATCTTTCCGCTCCCCGCTTGCACGACGAAGACGCGGCGGAAGGGAGAAACTTTGAGCACGGTGATCTTGGCGCCCGCATGAATTTGAAGGGAAAGAAGTTTTTCCCGCGTTTCCCCCGCAAGGTCTACTTTGAGCACGAGCGCACGGTCCCCGCGCTGTAAATCGCATATCGTCATGCTAATAAAAAATGCGGACCCGACATCGATTATGCCGAATCCGCCGCAGAACTTTTCGCTCAGTTGGTTTCGCGCACCGTGCGGTTGCCGCGCAACTTCAGGGCGCCGTTCGTGATGATGGGCGAGATGATGAGCCACAGCGCCGCGAGCGTGATGAGCGAATAGATGATAATCGCCCCCACCGACCGCGGGCCCATGAAAATCGCCGACACGAGGTTGAAGTTGAAGATGCCGAACAGTCCCCAATTCACGGCTCCGAGG
Organism: uncultured Clostridia bacterium; assembly: GCA_947631925.1. Lineage (GTDB taxonomy): Bacteria > Bacillota > Clostridia > Christensenellales > Borkfalkiaceae > Gallimonas. The sequence goes on along the minus strand of CANRNE010000010.1, from coordinate 8,180 downwards.
AGCACGAGGATATAGGAAATCAAATTTGCAATGACCATGTGAACCTCCTGCCCTCAGCTTGTGCAACCGCAAGAAAAACAAACCCCTTTCGCACAATTTTCTTTTTGCGCAGAGAAAAACGGCGAGATTTCTCGGCTACGGCTCCGCCTCCGCCTGCAGGCGCGCGAGCGCCGCGGTGTCGGCGTCATACTTGGCCTTTGAGACATACTCGCCCGAAGAGAGGTCCGCGAGCCGTTTGCCCTCGAAGAGTTTCTCCGCGTCGGAGAGCTTCATCTCGGGGTCGTACTTGTCCCCGAACAGTTCTTTGAATGTTGCCATAGTCCTCCTTGCCGCCGTTTCTGTTGTCTGACGCGGCTTGCGTTTATGTCCCCGCCGGGATATTTTTTGCGTTTATAGCCCCGCACGGGCATGAAAAAAGCGCCCCGCCTTTCGGCTTGACGCTTCGTTTCCGTTGATATTGAGTTCAGTCGTCCAAATCTCCGTGTATTTCTTTCAAATACAGTCCTCTCGCAACGGCAAAATGGACAAACCCATTTTTGAAATATGGATTATTCAAATTTCTCCCGATTTCTTCGAGAGTCTTTTTCCTCATATCGGGTGCCATTTCATAAATCTTGACCAACTCTTCTTCGGAAAGGTTGTACTCTTCCTTCCAACGCTTGACCAATCCCTTATAGTTAGTTTCCCATTTTCCCGCTTTCATACTTCCTCCAAGTAAATATGCGTTCTGCCTTCTTTATCCACATTGCGCCGTAACACCTTGAAGCGACTTTCCTTTGAGACCAAGACTTCATTTTCGCTGTACTCTTTTGAAAGGTGCCTTATAGCCGTCCCGCGTGTCTGTGTCGTACTGTGGAAAATGACAGCGTTCGCCTTATGTTCCTCTTCGTGATAATAGTCCGCGAATTCATTTGCGATATTGGGTTCATTGCTCCAACTCGATACGCCGAGCATATCATGTTCCGAGCCAATCGTATATGCCGCCAACTGTTCATCCGTAAGACCTACGCCGCGGAATGTTTCTCCGCCGTTCCAACGAGGGGCTCGCTTGATATATTCTTCCAAGTTGTCTGAGATAATTTTTATGCGATTGAGATTGTCGACCCGCTCTCCACGTTGGTAGGCGCGAATATCCGTATAATCGTTATCGGAATACGCGGTCAGAGCTTTTTCAAAGTCTTCGGCTTTTTTCGCGTCGACTTTCAGTTCCTGCTGAATGAACTCTGATTTGCTCATCCCTCGCGGTAAATCTATCTGCCCGCGCGGCGGCAAATCGTTCGCCCATTCATCTTTTTTTATTGTACCACTTTCCGCGGCTTCTGTCAAGTCTTCTTTTGCATTTGACTGCAATTCCGCGCTGTCGACTGCGCAGCGGTAGCGGTAGAAGGCGCGGCCGTGCTCGAGGGAATAAATCTCATAGTCCTTGGTAAGCCGCCGCCACTTCTTGCGCAGGTCGGAGGCGTCCTTTGTCATCCCCATCGCCCGCAGCTGGCGCGTGGAGTCACCTTCCCCCTTTTGCTACCACAAAAAGGGGGCGGTCTTTCACCTCCCCCCTTATACCTGAGGGTGGAGGGTAGGGTAGGGGGTGTCGTGTGAACAAGCGCCACCCCTTCCGTCGCTCTCTTCGTTCGCGCCACCCACCCCTCAAGGGGTGGGCAAGTGACTTGGCGCCCCCTTGAGGGTCGCAAACGCATTTCTCGCGCACAGCACAGTGCGCTGTGCGCGGCGTTTGCGGTGAGTGAGCGCATTTGCCGCGCGAACGGTGCCCGAGGGCAGGACTCTACCTGCCCGAGAAAGCTCCGCCATAGGCGGTGAGGGGGTGTCGCTTCCACTTACGGAAAAAGCAAAAACCACGCTTTTTGCTTTTTCACACAATTTGCGACCTCGAGGCTTATTGTCCGATGAAACAAAAAAGAGGACGACTTTATTCAGCCGTCCCCGTCGGTTTCCTCGAAGAAAATCTTTGCGCACACAAAGATTTTCTTCGAAACCTTCACGCTGTCTTTTTATACACCAACCTCGGGCGGGCGAGGCCTTCGACGCACTCCTTCGTGATGATGACCTCCTCGACGTTCTTCTCGGTCGGAATGTCGAACATGATGTCCGTCATGAGCCCCTCGATGATGGTGCGCAGTCCCCTTGCACCCGTCTTCAGACGGATGGCGGTGTTGGCAATCTCGCGCACGGCCTCGTCCTCGACGGTGAGCTTTACCCCGTCCATGCCGACGAGCTTCTGGTACTGTTTGATGATGGCGTTCTTGGGCTGGGTGAGAATGCTGACGAGCGCGGGTTCGTCGAGCGCCTGCAGGCTGACGACGATGGGAATTCTGCCCACGAACTCGGGGATGAGCCCGAACTTGGTGAGGTCCTGCGGCTTGACGTCGTCGAGGAGGGTGTAATCCACCTCATTGGCGCCGAGCTTGACTTTGCCGCCGAAGCCGAGTCCCGAGTCGTCCTTTCTCGCGGAGACAATCTTGTCGAGCCCGACGAAGGCGCCGCCGCAGATGAAGAGAATGTTCGTCGTATCGATGCGCATGCAGTCCTGCTGGGGGTGCTTTCTGCCGCCCTGCGGAGGGACGTTGGCGACGGTGCTCTCGATAATCTTGAGAAGCGCCTGCTGGACGCCCTCGCCCGAGACGTCGCGGGTGATGGAGACGTTCTCTCCCTTTCTTGCAATCTTGTCAATCTCGTCGATATAGATGATGCCCTTCTGCGCGCGCTCGATGTCGTAATCGGCGTTCTGGATGAGCTTGAGAAGAATGTTCTCGACGTCTTCGCCGACGTAGCCCGCCTCGGTGAGAGTCGTCGCGTCGCTGGTTGCGAAGGGAACGTTGAGAATTTTTGCAAGCGTGCGCGCGAGCAGCGTCTTTCCGCTGCCCGTGGGGCCGAGAAGGAGGATGTTGCTCTTCTCGATTTCGACGTCGTCCGCGGACATGCCTGCCGCCATTGCGTTGATGCGCTTGTAATGGTTGTAGACGGCGACGGAGAGGACGCGCTTTGCCTTGTCCTGTCCGATGATGTACTCGTCGAGTTCCTTTTTGATTTCTGCGGGCTTTTTGAGCTCAACGGGCTCGTCGCTACGCGAAGGCGTCTTTGCCATCATGTCGCGGCAAAGTTCCACGCACTCGTCGCAGATGAAAATCCCGTCGGGACCCGCGATGAGTTTCTTCGTCTTGGCTTTTTCCTTCCCGCAGAAGGAACAGCGCTGCTCGTATTTTGCCATGTGATACCTCTCGGAGCGGCAGACCGCCCCGCCTTCTTACAAAATTATCTCTTGGTGTAGACGCGGTCGATGAGCCCGTAGGAGAGCGCCTCGTCCGCGGTGAGATAGTTGTCCCTGTCCGTGTCGCGGGCGACGACGTCGTAGGGCTTCCCCGTGTTCTCTGCGAGAATCTGCGTCATCTTGTCCTTGATGCGAAGGATGTGCTCCGCCTGAATCTTGATGTCGCTCGCCTGACCCTGTGCACCGCCGAGGGGCTGGTGAATCATGATTTCGCTGTTCTTGAGCGCATACCGCTTGCCTTTGGTGCCCGCGGCAAGCAGAAACGCGCCCATGGAGGCGGCGAGCCCGATGCAGATGGTCGAGACGTCGCACTTGATGTAGTTCATCGTGTCATAGATTGCCATGCCCGCAGAGACGGAGCCGCCGGGGCTGTTGATGTAGAGCATGATGTCCTTGGTCGGGTCCGTTCCCTCGAGGTAGATGAGCTGGGCGACGACGGTGTTTGCCACGGCGTCGTCAATCTCTCCGCTCAAAAAGATGATGCGGTCCTCGAGCAATCTCGAATACAGGTCATAGCTTCTCTCGCCGCTCGAGGTGCGCTCGACGACGTAGGGTATCAGCACATTCTTCTCGTTCATTCCTTGACCTCCGTCATTTCGTTATTTGCGATGAGGAAGTCGAAGACTTTGGTGACTTTGATATCGTTCTCGATATACGCCCGCTGGCGGGGGTCCATCGTCTTCTTGTATTCCTCGGGTTCCTTGCCGACGCTTGCCGCCTGTTCGGCGATTTTTGCCTCCACTTCCTCTTCGGTTGCGGAGATGTGCTCGAGCTCGATAATCTTCTCGACGATGAGCTGATGCAGGACGTTGCGCCGCGCCTCCTCCTCGAAGGTCTTCTTATACTCCTCGCGCGTCGTCTTGAGATAGCCGAGGTAGTCGTCGAAGCGGATGCCCTGATACATGAGGTTGTACTCGGTGCGCTGGAGAATGTAGTCCTCCTGCGCGTCCACCATGGCGTCGGGAATGTCGGCGGAGGCGGACTTTGCAATCTCGGAGATGACGGAAGTCTCTGTCTCGTTGCGGGAGCGGGTCTCCGCGTTTTTGACGAGGCGCTCGCGCACCTTGGCCTTGTATGCGTCGAGGGTGTCGCTGCCCATCTTCTTGGCGAATTCATCGTCGAGGGGCGGGACGACCTTCTCGGTAATCTTGTGCAGGGTGACTGTAAAGACGGCGGGCTTGCCCTTGAGTTCTTCGGACTGGTAGTCCTCGGGGAAGACGACATCGATGTCCTTGACATCGCCGACGCTCATGCCGACGACGCCCTCTTCGAACCCGGGGATGAACTGCCCCGAGCCGAGCTCGAGGTCGTACCCGTTTGCCGTGCCGCCGTCGAAGGCGACGCCGTCCGTCTTGCCGACAAAGTCGATGTTGACGGTGTCCCCCATCGCCGCGGGACGCTCCGCGGTCTCCCGCTTTTCGGCGATGCGCTCGCGCGTGCTGTCGAGCTCGCGTTCGAGGTCGGCGTCCGTAACAGTATACTCATACTTGGGAATTTTTATACCCTTGTAGGCGCCCAGTTTGACGTCGGGACGAATAGGCGTCACGGCGACGAGGACGATGTTGGTCTCGGAGAAATCGTCTGCGAGCGAGACATCGGGGTCGCCCACTTCGGTGAAGGTGTCCTTCTCCGCTTCGAGCACCTTGGGATAGTGCTCCGCAAAGAGGTTGTTGAGGGCGGGTTCAAAGAAGATTCCCTTGCCGTAGAACGCCTCGAGAATGTATCTCGGCGCCTTGCCCTTGCGGAATCCGTTGACGGCGTAGCGGTGTCTGTTCTCGCGGTATGCCTGTTCGGTAGCCGCGCTCCACTCCTCGGGGGTGAAGGTCATCGTGATTTTTACGGTACTCTTTTCTGCGGGTACGACTTCGTATTTCATGCTTTGCTCCTGTCATTGAAAGTTTTGCACGGTATATTTTACCATAATGATTGAGAAAAGGAAAGCGATTTCGTTTACAAATTCGCGTTTTTCCTTTATAATATTGTGTAGCCGCGGCACGCGGCGCCTTCGGAGGGACTATGCCGCAGGATGCGTTTACACTGCGCCACATCGCGCGCGAACTCGACGGAGTGCTCGCGGGAGGACGGATTAACAAGATTATCCAGCCCTCGCGGGACGAGGTCTCCCTAATCATATACACCAAACGGCGCAATCTGAAACTTGTTCTGAACACAAATGCGCAGGACTGCGGCGCCTATTTCGAGGACAGCGAGGAAGCGGCTCCCCTCGTTGCCCCCAATTTTTGCATGCTTCTTCGCAAGCATCTGCTCGGCGCGACGTTCAAACATGTCTCCCTGCTCGGATTTGAGCGCATCCTCGTCTTCACCCTCGACGCGACAACTGACTTCTCCACTGCGGAAAAGACGCTCTATCTCGAGGTCATGGGCAAATATTCCAACCTCATATTGGCGGAGGGGGGCGTCATCCTCGGCGCGCTCAAGCAGACGACCGTCGACAACAATGCGCGGCGCATGATTTTCCCCAATCTCCCCTATCTTCCCCCCGCGCCGCAGGACAAGGTCAACCCCTCCGATTTTGCCGCGCTCCGCGAAGTCCTCGAAAAAGCGGACGGCGACCTCGCAAACTTCCTCTTCACCCGCGTTGCGGGGCTCGCCCCCTCGACGGCGCAGATGCTTGCCGAAAACTACGGCGGCGGCGACCTTGCAGAGTACGTACATGGGGCCGTCTTCTCGGACATGGTATGCCCCTGCGTGGTCGAAGAGGACGGCAGACTCCTTGATTTTTGCGCGAGAAGCACGGGCGGCGGAAGGAAGTTTTCCACCCTTCTCGAGGCGGAGACGTACTACTACACGACGAAGCGTGCGAGAAAGCGGCTCGAGGACGCGCGCAGGAGATTGCAGCACGCGGTTTCCGCCGCCGTCAAAAAGCATGAGAAGCGGCTCGCGCAGACGCTCGAAAAGAAGAGGGCGTGCGAAAACGTCGAGGAGCTCCGCGTCAAGGGAGAACTTCTCACAGCCAACCTCTACGCCGTCTCGCGCGGCATGCAGGGCATCGAACTCGACAACTGGTACGACGGAACGCGCGTCAAGGTGGCGCTCAACCCCCGCCTTACCCCCGCCGAGAACGCGCAGAGCTACTTCAGGCGGTACCGAAAGGCGAAGCGCACGCTTGAGATGCTCGCTCCCTACGAGGAGGAGACCCGCCGAGAGCTCGACTACCTCGCGGCGCTTTCCACCGCCATCGGCTGTGCGGAGACGGAGGAGGATTTCGCCTCCCTCGAGGAGGAAATCGCAGCGGCGGGACTTCTCAGGGTTCGGGAGACGCGAAAGAAGCGGGATTTGCCCTCCCCCCGTGTCTATGAATACGGTGGGTTCACCCTGTTTGCGGGCAGAAACAACCTGCAGAACGACAGGCTGGTGCGCGCCGCCTCCCCCGACGACCTCTGGCTGCACACCCGTGTCCATCACTCCACGCACGTCATCATCCGCACGGAGGGAAGGTCGGTGCCCGAGGATGTCAAACTGTTTGCCGCGGGCATCTGTGCGAAGTTTTCGGATGCGAACGGGGACAGCGCGCCCGTCGACTGCACCCGCGTCAAGTATGTGAAGAAGCCGCGCGGCGCCAAAGCGGGGTTCGTCACCTACACGGAGGCCACGACCCTTCTCGGGGTTCCGCCCCGCGACTAAACGGGAAATCTATGGAGAAAGGGCGCCCGCCGCAAATCTGCGGCGGGCGCCCCTCTGTGTTTCGGATTCAAACGTCTAAATAGTAGGTGAGGAATTGCTCGAATCGGGGCATCCACCAGTTGAGGTAGCCCGCGCGCTTGGGATGGATGGCGTCGCTCGTGCACCATTTATAGTACTCGTCGGAGACCTGCGCGTTGAAGTCGGCGTCGTTGTAGAGGTCGAGCACCTCCACGTCGTTTCCGAGCGCCTTCCACTTTTCGGCAATCTCTTTTACTTGCCCCACGAGCTTGGCATACTCTGTCCCCGAGGGATTCGTGCTGGCGCGCGTGCCCGTGTCGCCGAAGTAGCTCCCCGAATAGAAGTAGACGGGACAGCCCCATGTGTCGAGGACGTAGGAGATGATGAACTCCACCCCGCCCAGCGTCGTGGAACGGTCGAAGGCATCGGGGTCGTAGACCTCGGGGCCCGTCATCTCACCGCGCTTGGAGAGGCGGTTGTCGATGGCGTCGTTGGTGGAGATTTGGCAGATGAAGGCGTCGGGATATTCGCCGTCCTTGCCGAAAATTTTGCTCGACGTGAGGCGGCGGGTATACGACTTTTCGCCCGTATTTTCCGTCTTTCCGTCGTCGAAGATGGTCGTCCCCGAGACGGCCTCCTTCCTGCAGATTGCGCCCGTCCTTGCGGCGAGGAATTCCACCATGCTCTCCCCGCCCGAGGACGCTCCGTAAGTCACCGACGAGCCGAGCCAGTAGATTATCTTCCCTTCGAGCGGGCTGTCTTCCCGTTTCACTACGTTGGAAGCATAGAATTCGGCGGCGTTGGCATCCTTGCCCGCCATGACGCTCTCGTCAATCGTGTACTCCGCGTCGGGCATTTTATGCTCGCCCCCATCGCCCGTTTCGGGCGCACAGGCGCAGAGCGGAATGAGAGCAGCAAGCGCCGCAAAACAACAAATTCGTCTGATTTTCATCGTTTTCTCCCCCTTGAGATGTTCCCGCCTACGATTGTATCACATTCCCCGCCCGATTTCAACCCGTTTCGGGGAAATTTTCTGTTGTCATCAAGCGTAAGCCGCGCTGCGGCGGCTCAGCATGACGAATTTAGAGCGCCACCCCTTCCGTCGCTCTCTTCGTTCGCGCCACCCACCCCTCAAGGGGTGGGCAAGTGACTTGGCTCCCCCTTGAGGGTCGCAAACGCATTCCTTGCGCACAGCACAGTGCGCTGTGCGCGGCGTTTGCGGTGAGTGAGCGCA
>CANRNE010000009.1 GCA_947631925.1 uncultured Clostridia bacterium | reverse complement strand
GGGAGGAGCTGGCGAGCAAAGCGAGACTGAGGTGGGAAAGAATGCCCACCCCCCTACCCCCCTCCAATGGAGGGGGCGAAGGATGCCCACCCCCCTACCCCCCTCCGAGGAGGGGGCACGCAAGGCTCCTCCGTGGGAGGAGCTGGCGAGCAAAGCGAGACTGAGGTGGGAAAGAATGCCCACCCCCCTACCCCCCTCCAATGGAGGGGGCACGCAAGGCTCCTCCGCGGGAGGAGCTGGCGAGCGTAGCGAGACTGAGGTGGGGCGTCATCAGAACTCGTGCCCACCCCCCTACCCCCCTCCGAGGAGGGGGCAAAAAAACAGCCTTTGCGAAGAAAGGCTGTTTTTTTGATGTGCTTGTTGTGCTTGTTGGGCTTGTTGCGAAATGCGTCTTGGGGTCAGTTGGATTAGTGACCCATATAGGTGACACTGTTCACCTGCACGAAGCCATTGTCGGAGCCGGTCAGGCAATCAATAACGATTCGATAGTAGAGGTTCGTCCCTTGGTTCGCTGTCGGAATTTCAAAGGTATTTTCCCCTGCTGCCATCGTAAGCGTTACTTCGGTCGCGTTACTGAAAGTTGAGTCGGACGAAACCAAAAGCTTAAAGGCGTTAACCTTACCGGGAATATTCGCGTTGCTTGCAATGTCGACAATGACTTTCGTCACGGTCTTATCGATTGCGGACTTCGTGGTAATCGTTCCGGTTACAGGTCTGTCCGGATTAGCTTTGGTGCCCTTTTGACCAGTTTTAATGCTATTCCATGCACCTTTATTGTTGCTGAAGTTAGCAATCGTCCAAGTGAGACCGTTTCTCGTCGCTTCCCATGTTTCGTTATATTGATTCGTTTGCGTGTCTTTGGCTCTTTCCGTATCCCCGAAGGAAAGTACAGCTACTTTGGAATCCAAAACAACACTTTCATCAACGACTTCAACGGTAACCGTCGCATCGCCCATGAGTTTGAAAGTATACGCGCCGTCAGCGGGGTCAATCGCATCTCCGTACACTTTTACTGCCGAAACTTTCTTGCCGGAGGGAGCTGTAACGTGAAAGGTTATATCCGTTCCATTGGTGCCGCTTGTAGCAAGGTCTTCGATTGTTGCGCCATTCAGCTCGCCTTTCGTAATGGTGGACGTACCGCGGGTGTTGGAGACGCAGTATACATATTCCGTGCTATTCGTAGCAAATTCCAACGTGTTGCTATAATTCTTGATGTAGCCGCAAATAACGATGGTATCGTTTTGTGCAATCGCGGGAACGCCCTTTTCAAGATTGATGGTGTATACCAAAATCTTTTTGGTTGCGTCCGTGGTCCCCTTTGTTTCACCAATCTCAAACTGGTTATAGTGGTTACCCGCATTTACAGGAGTCGCAAGTGCCACGCCGGTCATATAGACTACATGTGAAGTAAAGGCGTTGTTTGCCGTAGCTTCTGCCCGTGCGATTGCAAGAGCCTGCGTGACGGTGAGAGGCGCGTCCTTCGTGCCGTACTTGGAGAGGTCGGCGGCGGGCTTTACGGTGATGGTGACGTCCTTCTCGGCGTGAGCGGAGCCGACTTCGACCTTGACATGGAGCGTGACTCCGGTCGAAGCGGTGGGAAGGCTCTTAATCTTGAGGACGTTGGAAGTGATTTCCACATAGGTCGTGTCGGTCACCGACCAAGTCACGGTAGCGCTGTAGCTGTTCGTCGTGGGAAGGTTGATGCCCTCCGTGTTGACTTCGGTGTATTCCGTCGTGGTGAGGCTGATTTCCTTGAGAGCTGCATTGGCCTTTTCCTGATCGGTCTCGGGGGTGGGGGTCACCGAGCCGCCTGCGGGGATGTGCTCTTCCACGGTGCCGTTGTGCCATGTGCTGCCGTCTTTCCAAGAGCAAATCTCGTAGGTGCTTTGGTAGTACTCGAGATAAGCGTTGACAACAATCGTATCGCCGACTTGCAGCTTGGTTGTGCTCGGGACAGCGGTACTCCAGTTGATGCTCCAAATCACGACGTCGTTATCCGTATCGCCGGCTGTATCGGCGATGTAGAATTGTTTGATGCCGTAGTTATCGGTTGTGCCGACGACGGTGATGATGCCCTTGATATAGACGGGGACAACTACGCCGTCAACTTTGTAATATTCACCATCTGAGAGCGTGTGCAGAATGTTTGTCGCTTCCGCAACGGTGTAGGGGTTGTTCTTCGTGCCCTTTGCGGTCGGGTCGGTCGTCGTTCCCGTGTAGTTGCCGAGAACTGCGTAATGGTTGGTCGCCTTGTCGGAGAGCTTGATGCCGCCGATGTTGGTGTAGGTGCCGGTGTTCCCGATGATGTACTTCTCGCTGCCCACTGTCCAGACGAATACCTTTTCGGTCGTGTCCCAGCTCCAGCTGCCGTTCTTTGTGGTGCTATACACAGCGTTGATGTGCGTACCGCTAATCGAGATTTCGATATATTTCTCGCCGAGTTTGATGACCCAGTTGTTGCCATCGGCTTCGAGGGTGACCTTCGCGGCGCTGCTGTGATTGGTCGTCGTACCGAAATAGTACGTAGAAGCCATCACACCGGTGATATAGTTCCATGTTCCGTCCACTGCCATTGCGAAGTCGTATTCGCCGGCAACGGGGGTTTCAAGAGGAGTGAAAGAAGAATCGGGTGTGGGAGGTGTAGGAGGTGTGTCGGTATGGTTGGGACCGGGGGTCAACTCATGGATATAACCGTTATGATAGGTGTAAGGAGATTGATCGCCTTCGCGCCAGTAGGTGAGCTCGTATTTGCCATTGTAGTTTTGTATATAAGCCTGTACCAAAACGGTATCACCGTCGCAGAGAACGCTACCGGACGGGACGGTCTCCGTCCAGTTGACGCTGTAGACCTGAATGGTGTCTTCGGCATCTGCCGAGTCGCCGATATAGAAGTCCTTGGGGCCGTACTTATTCGTCAAATTCTCACCCGTAGGAGCCTGCGTGATAACGCCACGGACATAGACAAGGGCATACTCGCCGTTGACGGAGTAGTAGGAGTACGATTCCGTTGCAGCAGCAAGTTCAAGCGCTTCGCTTACCGTGAAGGGGTCTTCTTTGGTTCCGGCGCCTGCGCGAGGAGCTGCGGGGAGATGCTTCACGAAATCGGCCTTCTTGGTGGCCTTGTTGACGGTCACGGTTGCGGTGAGGGTGTAGTCGATTGCCGTTTCGTACTTGGTGACGGTGACGGGGCGGAACTTCGTCGTTTCATTCATCGCGCCGATGGAGACGTAGTCGGTGATGCCATCTACATCATCGGAAGTGACGGTCCATACGACATCATAGTAGACCTTGTCGACGGGAACCTGCCCGACCACTTCGAAGTTATCCGACGTTGTGCTCGGGATGTCCTTGGACAGGGTTCCGACGAGGTCAATCGCAGCCTGTGCAATCTCTTCGTCGGTCTTGCCTTCGCCGCCTTCGGGCGCGCAGCCGAACATGCCGACGCACAGCGAGACGGACAGAATGCCTGTTGCCAATCCGATCAGCCATTTGTTCTTCATACCAATTCTCCTTATAAAAATATTTTTTGGTTTTTGTTGTTGGAGAGGCGAGCGCCTCTTTCGGGGGGAGCCCCCATCGGTCACTTCGTGACAGCCTCCCCCGCAGGGGGTAGGCCTTGATGACAGAGGAGCGGGGTCAGCGGTCGAGGAAGGTGAAGTAGTCGAAACGGTGGATGGCGACCTGATAGGAGGTCACGCCTTTGTTGTTCGTATACTTATCCACGATGCCCTTCACGGTGATGTGTTCGCCAATCTTGAAATCGGCTTCGGTGACAAGCGTCTTGCCGTCCGATTTCTTCAGGACCTCGGTACGGATGACGATTTCGGTGCCGTCTTCCGCTTCGCAGGTGATGGAGATGGCGCCGTCGCTCTTTCCGCCGTTATTCGTCGTATACATGGATTTGATTTTCAAGTTCTCGACGGTGACGGAGGTGGACATGATTGCCTCACGGGAGTCGAGGGTGAACTTCTCATCCGTCGTCTCGCCGTCCTCACCCACGACGGGAAGCCATACTTCCACTTCCCCTGTTCCCTTTACGATGTCGCTTGCTTTCGTCACTTTGAAGGGGGTTTCTGCCGTCTCACCCTCTACGAGGACGGTGTTATTCACGTTCTTGGGGTCGAAGGCGTCGTAGGTGAGGTCGCTGATTTGATAGACGCCCTGATATTCGGTGACCTTGCCGCGCACGCTGACGCGGTTGTTGATGGCGAGAATGTCAAGGAGCTCGTCGGGGTTGTAGCCGTAGAACGCACCGATTCCGTAGGAGACGTTGTGCTCCGCATCGTAATCCTCGATATAGGCGGAGCTGCCGAAGCGGGCGATGACGGTGCCCTCTACGCGGACGTTTTTGTCGAGATACTGTTCGGGATGGAAGCGGAGCTCCTGCATGGAGACATGCACCGCGGGATCGTCGAAGTAGTTCTCATCGACGGTGGACGGCGCCGAGAAGACGTGGAGTTTGAGCGCCTGTGCCTGATTGAGAGCCTTCGTGGCGACTTCCTCATAGCGGCTGCCGGGAATGCCCGAGCCCCGCCCGTAGCCGTTCTGCAACAGCTCGATGTTGAGGTTGCGGTAGTTGTTGACGTCGGAAGCGTCCTGCCCCGCGGGGACATACCAAATCCAGAGCAGGTAGCGCTCGCCCGTGGAGTCGACATTCCAGTGCGTGTCGTTGGATTCGACATAGATGGCAACGGCGTCGCCGAGCTTGGACTTGACATAGAGGGATGCGGTCTTGCCCCACTTCTCAATCTTGCCCGTGGATTCGGGCGTGTTGATGCCGAGATAGCGAGCCTTGATGTAGTTCTGGGTTTCGGCGAAGTCTTCCTTGTGGTCCACGGGGTCGAAGTGGGTGGTGTCTCCGTCCACCAAGAGGCGGAGCGTCACCTTCTGCTTCTTGCTCGTGGGGTCGCCGAGGTCGAGCTTGAGCTCACCCGCGTAGTCGACGAAATCGGCTCCCGTGCCGACGCCATCGCCGCCGTTGCCGCCCCCACCTCCTTCGGGTGCGCATCCTGCAAATACGGGAAGCAGGAAGAGCAGCGCACAGAGAAGGGATACGAAAATCTTCGGATATTTCTTCATGGCTTATCTCCTTGTTGCAATCAAAGGCGCATCAGGTTGCGTAATTGCACTTGTCGAGAGCGTCTTTGAACTGCTTGTCGATGTCCTCGGGACGCTCGACGACGGCTGCAAGCAGGGCGCCGACTTGTTCACGTGCCGTGGAGGAACCGTTGAATGCGGGAGAGACGAAGTACGCCGAGGCGTATTCCATACCCGTCTTGACGGCGTTGGACTTGAGCTTGACGCTGGCGCCGGGGTTCTCGATGAAATCTTTGTAGACCCGATTGGTCTTCATCGTGTCGAGAGTGAGCACGGGCATGTAGCCGGATTCCTTGGAGAAACGTGCCTGGAAATCGACGCTCGTGGTGAAATACTTCACGAAGAGCCAGCTGGCGAGGACCTTCTGCGGGTCGTCGTTCTTGAAGATGCAGACGGAGGGGCCCTGCGAAATCATCTTGGGTTTGTAGGTGGCGTCATAGTCCGCGCGTTCCTCCGAATAGGGTTTGAGCTGCGGAATGGGCGCGATGCCGACTTCGAAGGGCTCGGTCTCGCCGCTCGTATCCGTCTGATAGCTCGTGCCGCCCGTGGAGCCGACGCAGATGACGCTCTTCTGGCTCGTGAACAGGTTGGACGTGTAGGTGTTGCCGTTCAAAATCTGCGTGGTGAAGTAGCCCTTGCTGCGCCAGTCGGCAAATTCCAACAGCCAATTGCGGTTGGTCTCGTTGTCGAAGATGTAGTGGCCGCCCTCTCCCTCAATCTGGGTGTAACCGGAGCCGTACTGCTCGCACATGGTGATGAACCAGTTGGCCTCGGAGTCGTAGGTGAAGGGATAGAGCGTATCGTCGATTTCCTTGACGGCCGCGCAGAACTTCTCCATATCGTCCCAGGTCTCGGGAATTTTGAGGTCGGGATGGTCGGCGATGTTTTTTTCGATGAAGTCCTTGTTGTAGAACATAACTTCCGTCGACTTAATCCAAGGAAGGGTGTACATCAACGTCCCGTCGCCGAATTCATAGCCTTCATTGAAGTAGTTGGGGTTGAAGGCGTCCTTCTGCGCCTGTGTGATGGCAAGGGGCGCATCGACGTACTCGTAATTGCCGCTCGCATCGGTCACGGCGTTGCCGCTCTCGTCGAGCTTGACTTCTTTCACGGTGTAGTCGGCATAGGCGCCGCCGGGGAGGAAGTCGTTGAGGGACTGCACCGCGTCGTAGCTGTTGTAGAGCGCGACATGGTCGGGATAGCAGTACGCGACGTCGGGGTTGGCGTTGGTGAGAAGCTGGGTGGAAATCTTTGACCGCAGCGTGTCGTAGTCACCTGCAGGCGAGGACACTTCCACGGTGATGTTGGGATAGAGCTTGTTGAAGCTCTCCAAAACCGTGTTCACGACAGCCGTGAGGTTTTGTCCCATTGTGGTGTGGAAGGTGATGGTGATGGGCGTGTCGACATCGAAGCCGCCCTCGGGCATTTCGAAGTCAGCCTGAATGTGTCCGACACACCCCGAAAGTCCCGCTGCCATCGTGCAAGCCATCGCACCTGCGAGTAAAACTGCGCCGATTTTTCTCTTCATAGTTTCTCCTTATATTTTTATTTTATTTCTTCGGATTGGATGGGGCATCAGCCCTTGATGCCGCTGCGCGAGACACCGCGCATGATGTACTTGCGGCAGAAGATGAAGATGATGAGCAAGGGGAGCGTGACAAGCACGACCGCCGCCATCTGCATGGGATAGTTGACGAGGTTTTCACTGCCCGGCACATTGAAGTTTCCGCTTCTGAGACCGACGGTGACGAGCGTCCATGCTTCGCCCGCAATCAAGTTGGGCCAGACGTAGGAGTTCCATGCGCCCATCATCTTGAGGAGCGTAATCGAGATGAGGGTGGGTGCGGAGAGCGGTATCATCACCTTCCAAAGGTATTTGAGGTCGCTCGTGCCGTCCACCTTTGCGGCGAGGTACAGTTCATTCGGTATCTGCATGAAGTTCTGCCGCAACAGATAGATATAGAACACGCTGACGAGGAAGGGAATGACGAGTCCGCAGAAGGTGCCGAACCGCTCCGCAACGTCGGGGTGCTGGCTCTGGCTCACCCAGCCCAAACCCGAGGCCGTGATATAGTTGGTGATGGTGAAGAGCTCGCCGGGAATCATCATCGTCGCAAGCATGAGGGCGAAGATGATGTTCTTGCCCTTGAATTCGAGCCGTGCGAACGCGTATGCCGAGAGCACCGTGACGACGAGGGAGAGAACGGTAGAGACGACGCCGACGAGCAGCGTGTCGAGGAACATGCCGCCGAGGTCGATATCGCCTGCGAAGACGGAAGCGTAGTTCTCCCAATAGAACTTCTGCGGCCAGAGCGTGGGCGAATACGCGTTGTACTCTTCCACCGTCTTGACCGAGGAGATGAGCATCCAGTAGAACGGGAACA
The DNA here is from genome assembly GCA_947631925.1 of uncultured Clostridia bacterium. Lineage (GTDB taxonomy): Bacteria > Bacillota > Clostridia > Christensenellales > Borkfalkiaceae > Gallimonas. The sequence continues at coordinate 64,962 of CANRNE010000009.1, read as the reverse complement.
GGACGGCAACCGCGACGACCGCGAGGAAGATATAGATGCCGAACTGTGCAAAGAAATGCGAGACGGCATGCTTATCAAAGAACAGACAACAGAGGACGACGCAGCCGATGACCAGAAGAACCGCCACCACTGCGAGGATGATTGCGGCAGTCACGCCGCCCTGTCCCATCGCGGAACGCGCCAGAAGATTCATCATATCTCACGCCCTCCCTCAGTAGTGTACGCGCTTCTTGCTGACGTACATGTTGACCATCGTCACGGCGAAGATAATCAAAAAGAGAATAATCGCCGCCGCGCTCGCGCGCCCTTGATACAAGTCGATGTTTCTGACAATGAAGCCGACCATCGTGTCCCAGCGGTAGTCGTGCGTAATCGGCCCCATCGAGTCACCGAAGATACCGACCACGCTCGAGTATTCCTTGAATCCGCCGATAAAGCCCGTGATGACGACATAGGCAATCATCGGGGAGAGGAGGGGCACCGTGACGCGCCAGAAGACGCGCCAGCGGGAGGCGCCGTCCACCTTCGCTGCGTCGTAGTACTGCTTGTCGACGTTCTGCAGGCCGCCGAGGAGGACGAGAATTTTGAAGGGCAACGCATTCCAGACAATGTAGGTGCAGAGCACGAACATGTTCGCCGCCTCCGAGGATTGCTGGTTGACCCAGTCAATCCGCTGTCCCCCGAACGCCTCGATGATTTTGTTGATGATACCGATGGATTCGGGCTCCATTCCGGGCGTCACGCCAATCATCGTGAACATTGCCATGAAGACCATGCCGATGGCGATGGAGTTGGTGACGTAGGGCAGGAAGAAAATCGTCTGGAAGATTTTCTTGAGGAACTTGATGGAGTTGAGCCCCACCGCGATGAGCAGGGCGAGCATCGTCGAGATGGGCACCGTGATGACGGTGAGCAGCAAGGTGTTCTTCAGACAGTTCAGAAAGTCGCCGTATGCCGCGACCTTGGCATAGTTATCAAACCCGAAATGGAACGGGACATGCCGCATATCGAGCGCATAGGAATATCCCGACCCGTCGGCGGTCACCATGAACGAGATGCGGATGGTGTTGATAATCGGCCACAGGGTGAAGACGGCAAGAAGAACGAGCGCGGGCAGAAGATACAGCCAGCCCTTCCACTGGTTCTTGCTGTTCCACTTATTCTTGTTTTTCTTCTCTTTGAGGGGCCGCGGCCTCTCTGCGGTCTTCGTCATTCGGCCTTGTCCTCCCCTTCTTCCGCGGAGTCTGCGGGCGCGGGACTGCTTTCATCCTCCGCCGTTTCCTCTGCACCGTCCGCGGGCTTTTTCTTTTTGGAGAACTTTTCTCCGATGCCGGCGAAGAAATCCTTCACGTCGCCGAAGAAGCGCTTGGTTTTGCCGATGAAACTCTTGTCCTCGATGACGACCGCCTCCTTGGGTTTGTCGTCTGCCTCGCGGGGAAGCGGGCCCTCGTGCTTGACATAGGCCTGTCCCTCCGCCTCCATCTTGGCGAGAATTTCTTCGTGCGCGGCGACCTGTCCGCCGAAGTAGACGCGCTCCTCCGTCTCCTTGTTGAAGAGGAGCAGCTTGTGTTCTTTGAGGTTAAATCTCACCGTGTCGCCCGTGATGTTCTTCATCTCGTCCGCCGAGATGATGGAGCGGACGGCAGGGTTGCGGGAATTTGCATTCGTGGAGACGACGGAGATGTCCCTGCCCATGACGTCCACGCCCGTGAGCGTGCAGGAGAGCCTGCCCTCGGGGGAGAGGATGAAGCCTTCGGGACGGATGCCGACGTACACTTCCTGATCTTCGATGTCGCCGACGTCATAGACATTCTCGTCGCCGATGTAGAGCTTTCCGCCCTCTACTCTGCCCGTGAACATGTTGATGGGCGGCGCGCCGAGGAACTTCGCCACGAAGAGGTTGGCGGGGTCGTCGTAGACCCACTGCGGCTTGCCCGTCTGCATGATGACGCCGAGCTTCATGACCACGATGAAGTCGGAGATGGACATCGCCTCCTCCTGATCGTGGGTGACGAAGATGGTCGTGATGCCCGTGTTGCGCTGGATGCGGCGAATCTCTTCACGGGTCTGCAGGCGGAGACGGGCGTCAAGATTAGAAAGAGGCTCATCCAAGAGGAGGACGCGCGGCATCTTGACGAGTGCACGGGCGATGGCGACGCGCTGCTGCTGTCCGCCCGAAAGTTCTGCGGGCTTGCGGTCCATATACTCATCAATCTGGACGAGTTTGGCGACCTCGCTTGCGCGTGTGAGCATCTCCTCCTTGGAGAGCCTGTTTTCCCCTTTGAGATTTTGCAAAGGGAACAAGATATTCTGTTGTACGGTCATGTGCGGATAGAGCGCGTAATTCTGGAAAACAAGCCCTATTCCGCGGTTTTCGGGGGCAAGATTGGTGACATCGTCGTCACCGAAGAAAATCTGTCCGCCCGATGGTTCCTGAAGCCCGCTGATCATAAACAGCGTGGTACTTTTGCCGCAACCGGACGGGCCAAGCAGTCCGATGAGTTTGCCGTCGGGAATCTCGAGGTTGAAATCGTTGACGGCGATTACTTCGGCGTTCTTGTCCTTCTTGTTTCGGCTCGGGAAAATTTTGGTAAGATGTTTGAGTACAACTTTCATGGCTCGTCCTTTTCCGTCGTATTTTCGCTTCTTGTATTTTCAACGTCTTCCCGGTGGACGGACGTCTTTTTTTCGACAAGTTCGTCTTCGGAGCTGTATATCATCTGCAATTGCAGGTCGACCGCGACCGTGCTTGCAAAGATGTCATGGATGGGCGTTCTGTTCTTCGTCGCAAAGAAGAGGATGACGTTGAGGAGAAGGAGTGCGGCGAGAAGGACAATCGCGACGATTCCCAGTCCCTGAAAGAAGAACAGATAGACAAGCAGGATGGGAAACATGGTCTCAACGGCAAATTTCCCGATCATGGCCCGCGTGAACAGTGCGACGTTGTTGATGCGCACGCAATCGGGGCGGACCAGCCCGATGGAAAACACCTTCTTCCCCACCGTCTGTCCGTTTTTGAGAAAGAGAGGAAGGAGAAATTCGAGGAGGAAATAGGAGAGGAGCAGTCCCACCGAAATCATGACGAAGAGCAGCGAGATGAGGTAGTTGGTCTGCGCCGTGACCTTGCCCGCGGGCGGGAGAAGCAGGTAGGCGTCGTAGGCGGGCTTTGTCGCCTCGTCCCCGCCCTCGGAGTCGAGGAGCGCCTGCATGACTTCCTCCAAAGAGGAAACTTTCCCGTCCTTGGTGACGGTGACGTCCCCCGTCTCTTCGTCCACGGCGTAGTCGAAGCCATAGTACTCCGCCACGGTCGGGACGTATTCTTCCTGAAAGGTCTGCCACGCCGTCTGATATTCGGCGAGCACCTTCTGCTGTCCGTCGAAATCGCAGATGAGGGAGATAATCCACATCAGCCCCGTCGTGAGGACGGCGAGCAGGATGGCGTCCAGAAGCCATGCGGACGCACGCTTTACGATTCCGATTTTTTTGATCTCAAACATCGCGCGCTCCCGAATGCGTTCCGCGGAAGGTTCCCCGCAGGCATTTTCTATTATAACAGATTTCGGCGAAGAAAGCAATGATTTCGAGACAAATAATTTTTGTGAATATGAAAATTTTTTACGGACGCTCTCCGTAGAAAAAAGGGCCGAACGCCCTTTTTCCCGTTAAAGTGTGAATTCGTAACAAAATTCCACCGCACTGCCGTCCGCCGCCGCAAAGGAGACGGTGAGGCTTTCGAACGCGCTGCCGAACGCGGCGGAGACCTTCATGCCCGAACAGGAGAGCGGGCTCCCGAGGAAGAGGGCGACGTCCGTGACGTCCGCGGAGAAAGAGGTATTTGTGAGCTCCGCGTTTTCGAAGCAGTCGGCGCGGAAGGTGAGGCCCTTCTTCGCAAAACTTTCTGAAATCCCGATGTCGTCCCCCGTGGAGAGGATGAGTTCGCCGTCCGTGATGAGCGCGGTGCCCGTGCGGGTCACCTTCTCGGTGCCGCCCTCGAGGCTGACCGCTCCAAACGATTCGACGGTGTAGTGAATGACGACGTTCTCCGCCGAGGGATAGGAGAAGGTGTACACGCTCGTGAGCGACGTGTCTTCGTCGAAGGTATTCGTCACGGTGAGCACAATCTCCGAATAGTGCGCGGAGAACATGTCGTTGAGGTGTTTATAGGTATCCGTACTCCGCGGCGCGCATGCCGCAAAGAGAACGAGCAGGGACGCCGACGCGAGACAGGCAAGAACGTTCTTCAGGTTGTTTTTCATATTCCGCCTCCGCAAAGCACGCCCGACGCCGAGAGCGCCGCGCCGTTCATCTGTTCCGCCACGCCGTTATATGCCGCCGCCGCCTCGTTGTAGGCGTCGATTGCCGCCTGCAGGGTGGCGATGTCCGTCTGTGCCACATTCTTCTCCGCGGGCGTGAGTTTGCGGTAGACCGCCACCGCCGCGGCAATGGATTGGAAGCGCTCCGCAAGGGTGCCGTCCGTCACGAGGGCCGCCACTGCGGCGTGGAAGTCCGCATTCTCGGCGTCTCCCCCACCGATATCTCCGCCGCCGCCGTCACCGCCGCCGCCGATGTCGCCGTCCCCCCAGATGGCTTCTGCGTACTCGGGATGGTCGATGAAGGGATTGCGGTTGCCCTGAATCTCATAGACGGCATCGTTGCGCGTCCTCTCGATGCTGTCGACGGGGTCGAGCTCGTTCCATTTGAGAAGGAGGGCAATCGCCGCATCCTCGCTGCCCGCCGAGACGACATAGGTGAACTTGAGGGTGCCGAAATAGTTGCTGTTTCCCCTGCCGTTCGTCGTCCCGTGGACGTTGCTATATGTATTGTAATGCGTGTACACGTACATGACAATGCGCGCGACGTCGCCCTTGGCAAAATCGAGGGGCTCGAACTTGCCGCCGCTTGTGGCCCCCGCGGGGCCGATGACCGTGTTGCTTGCGTCCCGATAGGTGACGGTGCTGCCGCCGCTGAATTCGGCGAATTTGTTGTTGCCGCGGGCGCTGTTTACGCGGGATTCGGTGGGACGGATGTGATGCAAATCGCTTCCGCCGCCGCTCTCGCCCCACAGCGTGTTGCTCTTGCTCGGGCCGGAGAGGCTCTGGCACCAAACGTGCTCCCTGTTCCATGTACCGCTGGCGGCGCCTTGCCATGAAGAGGACAGATTCTCGTGCGCGTAGAACTCCATCAGGGCGCCGCCCGTGCCGGGGTCGGTCTTCTTGACATAGGTGGGATTTTTGCAATCCTTGTAGGAAGTATATCTCGTGTGCGTCGTTGTGATGAGGTCGTGGAGCTGGCCCAAGAGCGCGTCGCCCTCCGTTGCCGTGATGCCCGCATAATAGTCCGCCGCGGTGGCGGAGAGGCGGAGAAAATGCCCCGCCGAAGTCACGGCGAAGAGGAGCACGGCCGCTACGCTCAGGATGAAAAACCGTCTGATTTTCTGCATAAACTACCTCGCGCTTTGGGAATTTCCCTTGTATTTGAGCCAGCACCGCCTGCACATCGCCACATAGCGGTCGTTGCCGCCGAGAAGGACCTGAGAGCCCTCCGTGACGATGTTCCCATTGTCGTCGAGCCGTGCATTCACCGTCGCCTTCGCGCCGCAGGTGCATACCGACTTAATCTCGGAGATGGATTCCGCAATCTCGAAGAGGCGCTTGCTCCCCGGGAAGAGGTGGGTGGTGAAGTCGGTGGAGAGTCCGAAGCAGAGCACGGGAATGTTGCATTCGATGACGACATCGGCGAGCTGGTCGACTTGTTCGGGGGTGAGGAACTGGCATTCGTCCACAATGATGACTTTGCAGTCGGAATATTTGGTCTTGTAGAGGGCGACGAGGTCTTCGTCGGCGGCGACGGCAATCGCCTCCTGCATGAGCCCGATGCGGGATTTTACGACGGTGTCGCCGTCCCGATTGTCGATGGCGGGCTTGAGAAGGAGCACCTTCATGTTGCGCTCTTCGTAGTTGAATTTTGTGATGAGCGCCTGCGCCGTCTTGGAACAGCCCATCGCGCCGAATTTGAAATAGAGTTTTGCCATACGCCCTCTTTTGGACTTATTCTACAATGTCATAGACGAGCGGCTCGTCCGCGGGGGGTTCCGTCCCCACTTCCGTTGCGGCAAGAAGGGTGCTCTCTGCGGCGGAAAATGCGTCTTCCCGATTGGAGAAGAGCGTCGCCAAGGGCTCCCCTTCGCGGACATGGTCCCCCGGTTTCTTGTGAAGGAGGATGCCCGCGCCGTAGTCGATGGTGTCCTCCGCCCGATTTCTCCCCGCGCCGAGCAGAAGGCTTGCGACGCCGTAGGATTCGGCGTCCACTCTGCGAAGATATCCGCTTTGTTTCGCGCAGAATGTCCTCGAAAGTTGCGCCTCGGGGAGGTCTTCGGGGAAGGCGGGCGAGCCGCCCTGCGCAAGGACAAGTTCACGGAGTTTTGCGAGTGCGGAGCCGTCCTCGATGGCGCGGCGGGCGAGGCGTTTGCCCTCATCGGGGGTACCCATGCCCGCGAGAGAGAGCATTTCTCCCGCCAAAATCAGGCAGACTTCGGTGAGGTCGGAAGGGCCCTGCCCCTTGAGGGTCTCCACCGCCTCTTTGACTTCGAGGGCGTTGCCGATGGCATAGCCCAAGGGTCTGTCCATGTTGGTGATGAGCGCGACGGTTTTTTTGCCCGCGCCCTTTCCGATATCCACCATGAGGCGGGCGAGCTTCTTGCTGTCCTCCACCGTCTTCATGAAGGAGCCGCTCCCCGTCTTGACGTCGAGAACGATGCAGTCGTCGTCCGCGGCGAGCTTTTTCCCCATGATGCTGGCGGCAATGAGGGGCATGCTGTCCACGGTAGCCGTGACATCGCGGAGGGCATAGAGCTTCTTGTCGGCGGGCGCGAACTGCTTGGACTGCCCGACGATGGCGATGCCTATCCCGTTGACCTGCGCGATGAATTCCTCCTCCGAAAGGGTGGTGCGGAAGCCGCGGATGGACTCCAGCTTGTCGATTGTGCCGCCCGTGTGTCCCAATCCCCTGCCGCTCATCTTGGCGACTTTGACGCCGAGAGAGGCGACGATGGGCGCGACGATGAGACTGGTCTTGTCCCCCACGCCGCCCGTGGAATGTTTGTCCGCACGGATGCCGTCTATCGCGGAAAAGTCGAGCCTGTCCCCCGAATCGCGCACGGCGAAGGTGAAGTCGCAGGTCTCCCGCGTGGTCATGCCGCGCAGCCGGATTGCCATGAGGAGCGCAGTTATTTGATAGTCGGGAATGCTCCCGTCCGTCACGCCGCGGATGAAGAAGTCAATCTCCTCGGTGGAGAGCTCTCCCCCGTCGCGTTTCTTTTTGATGATATCATAAATACGCATAATTCACAAATGGTTCACAAAATTCTTTCCGCTCAGAAGTTCCCTGCGGGAGGCATATTGCGGGCAAAGAAGGGCGAGATTCCTCGTCGCTACGCTCCTCGGAATGACGTAGGAGAGAGGCTCCTCGGAATGACATGAAAGCCTATTAGAGCGTCATTTCGAACGTATGCGAGAAATCTCGTTCTTGAATCGTCATACTGAGCCGCCGCTCTGCGGCGTGTCGAAGTATATCCGCATTATAAAAATAAGGATATGTTTCGACTACGCTCAACATGACGAATTAGAATGCCGCCCCACCTCAGTCACTTCGTGACAGCTCCTCCCACGGAGGCGCCAAGAATCCCCCCCGCCACCGCCTACGGCGGAGCCCCCCCACGAGGGGTAGGCCTTGAGATTTCTCGATATCGCGCGGGACGATTATGCCCAGTTTCCTGCTTGAATGTAGTCCGCGAGCAAATCGCGGGCGTAGGTGCCCTTGATGCGGGCGACTTCCGTCAGTTTGTTGCGGTTGTAGCTCGAAAATGAGGTGTAGGTGTCGGTGACGACGTAGTATACGGCGGAATTTTGCACGGCACTCGAGGAAATTGTCGGATAGGAATGATAGCTCGAGCTCTTATTGCTCAGGAAGATGGACTTGAGGTTGCTCCCCGTGACCCTGCAAAGGACGATGTCGTTGTCGAAGGGCATGAGGGAATAGAGCTGGGAATAGGTGACGTCGCCGCGGGCGAGGTTATACGGACTTCTCGCCTTCAAAAAGCCGCCGCCGCAGACGATTTCGTACTCATCGTACTCCTCTTCCCACGTCTTCACGCCGAACTCATAGTAGAGCTGCGCCGTCATATTGACGATATCGGTGCTACTTCGCTGTTGTGCGTTGTAGCCGAGCACCTTGGCGTAAGGGTCCTTGTCGGGGTCGGAGAAGTACTCGCGGTAGGTCTCCTGCACGAAGGGGTCGTCCGCAAGCGAATCGCTCGCATACGTCGAGGCCGAGAGGATGCGGGGCTCCACCGTGCTCTTCTTCGTCACCGTGTTGAAGGTGACGTTGGCGCGGGAGACGCCGCTGTTTTCGCCGCCGCCCTGCAGATGGTAGACGCCGTATTCGTCCCTTACGATGTATTTCCGATGGGTATGCGCCTCGAACACGAGGTCGACATAGCCGTTGGAGAGGGAGCTGTCGTACCACGCCATGTCGGAGTCGGTGACATCCGAAATGTCCGAGCTCGCGAACGCGTCCCCGCCGTCATGGATGGAGTAGACGATGAAGTCGCACCCCTCTTCCTCTCTGAGGCGGGTTGCCTCGTTCTCAACGAGCCGCGTGAGACTGCTGCCCGTCATGAAGTCGAGCCCCTGTTGGAATTCTCCCGAAATCGAGCTGAGACAGTCGCCGATGGCGCCGATGATGCCGACCTTGATGCCCGTACGCTCGACGACGACGGAGGGCTCGCAATAGTCGGGCCGCGCGCCGTTTTCGAACACGTTGATGCCGAGAAGGGGAAAGTTCGCCTGCTCGCTGTTGGGGGAGAGCACGGCGGAGCCCCAGTCGAATTCGTGGTTGCCGAGGGTCATCGAGACGAAGCCCACCTCGTTCATCCAATCGGTCATGAGCTGTCCCTTGGTGCCCGCGGATTCCGCCGTCCCCTGCCACATGTCGCCCGAGGAGAGCAAAATCTCTTCCTGTGCGGGGTCGGCATACAAATTCTTCAGATAGGTGGTGAATTCGTCCACCCCGGGCTGGTTGCCGCTGTCCATGAACTTGCCGTGCAAGTCGTTGACGGCGAGAATGGAGAGTTCGACGAGCACGCTCTCGCGGCAGCGGTCGCAGACGCCGTCCTCGTTGACGTCGCTGTGGTCGTGCGGAGCGATTTCCCCCTTGTGATAGGTCTGCGGGGCGGAATAGTCGCTGTCGCGGTACGCTTCGTTCGCGCTCACGGCCTTCACGCGAATGCTCTGCCCCTCTTCGAGCTGCAACTCGCAGGCGACCGTCGGCGTTTCCTCCTGCCCGTCGCCGAGAATATAGAGATAGTAGAGGGCGCCGTCTATCTTGTTCCAGACGGCGAGGCCGTCTGCGCCGATGACGACTTCGGGCGGGTCCGAAACGGGAGGCCTCGTGTCGCCGTTCGGGACGCAGCCCGCAAATCCGAAGAGAAGGATTGCGGAAAAGAAAAGGGATACGATTTTCAAAAACTGTTTTCTCATAGACGGTTATAAATTCTCACCCGTGAACGAAAACGGCAGTAGCATGTCCAAGGTGTAGGCTTCGAAATGCGTCTCGTTCCCCAAAAGTATTCTGAAATCTTTCTTGCAAAATTCGGCAATCACTTGCCTGCATACGCCGCAGGGAGGGGTGAACTCCCCCGCTTCCCCTGCCCTTCCCCCGATGACGGCGAGGGCGGAGAATTCCCGCTCTCCCTCGGAGACGGCCTTGAAAAATGCCGTGCGTTCTGCACAGTTGCAGGGGGTATATGCGGCGTTTTCGATGTTGCAGCCCGTGTACACCCTGCCGCTCTTCGTGAGCAGCGCCGCCCCGACGAGGAAGCGGGAATAGGGCGCATAGGCCATCTCGCGCGCCTTCGCGGCGGCCCGCATGAGTTCGGCGTCCGTCATCTTCTGACATCCTCCCAGAAACTCTTGCCGCTCGTCGTGCCTTGTCCCAATCCGAAGTAGGCGAGCACGGTGGCGCCGATGTCCGCAAAGCTCGTGCGCGTGCCGAGGTTTATCCCTCCCTTCACGTGGCGCCCGTAGATGAGCATGGGCGTGTATTCGCGGGAGTGGTCGGTGGAGGGCGTGGACGGGTCGCAGCCGTGGTCGGCGGTGATAATCAGCACGTCCTCTTCCCGCATGCCCGCAAGGAAGCGGGTGAGGAAGCGGTCGAATTCGGTCGCCGCGGAGGCATAGCCCGCGACGTCGTTGCGGTGCCCGTACTTCATGTCGAAATCGACGAGGTTGACGAAGCACAGCCCCTCGAAATCGCGGCCCTGTATCGCCTTCGTCACCTGCATTCCGTTGGAATTGGAGACGGTGCGGTTGCCCTCGGAGACGCCGCAACCCGCGAAGATGTCATAAATCTTTCCGACGGAAATCGTCGCAAGTCCCGCGTGGTGCAAGATGTCGAGCATGGTGTCCTGCGGAGGCTTTATCGAGAAGTCGTGGCGGTTTGCGGTGCGCGTGAAGGGATATTCCCCGTTGAACGGACGGGCGATGACCCGCCCCACGCCGTGCTTGCCGACGAGCATCTCGCGCGCGATTCTGCAATAGCGGTAGAGCTCCTGCACGGGGACGACGTCCTCATGCGCCGCAATCTGGAAGACACTGTCCGCGGAGGTGTAGACGATGAGGTCGCCCGTCTCCATGTGCCGTTTCCCGTAATCTTTGATGACTTCGGTGCCCGAATAGGGAAGATTGCAGAGAACTTTGCGCCCCGTCTTGCGCTCGAATTCCTCGATGACGTCTGCGGGGAAGCCGTGCGGATAGGTGGGAAGGGGGATGGGCGAGACGACGCCCGCAATTTCCCAGTGCCCGATGGTGGTGTCCTTCCCCATCGACCGCTCCGCCATGCGCGCATAGCTCGCCACGGGAGAGGAGATGCCGCCGCCCACGCCGTCGATGTTGAAGAGGCCGAGCGATTTGAGGTTGGGACAGTCGAAATATTCGTGATTGCGAATGGCAGCGAGCGTGTTACTGCCCTCGTCATGCCAGAGCCCCGCGTCGGGGAGTTCCCCCACGCCGAAGCTGTCGAGTACGATAAGAAATAGTCTCTTTGCCATATTGCCTCTTATGCGAGTTCGAGGGCGATTTTCATCATCGCCGTGAACGAATTTTGCCGTTCTTCCGCAGTCGTGTTCTCCTCGGGATAGAGGAAACTGTCGCTGACGGTGCAGATGCACAGCGCCTTTTTGCCCGCGCGGGCGGCGTTTGCATACAGTGCCGCGCTCTCCATCTCCACGCCGAGCACGCCCATCTTCGCCCAGCGCATGCCGCTGTTCGCGTCGTCATAGAACATGTCCGAGGAGAGGATATTGCCCACCTTGAAACGGAGGCCCGCATCTTCGCAGAGGGCGGCGGCGCGGCGCAGAAGGCCGAAGTCGGCAATCGGGCAGAAGGTGCCCGGGAGCTCGTACTGGGCGTTGTAGTTGCCGTTGGTGCAGGCGCCCTGCGCGAGAATGAGGTCGCGCACGTGCAAATCCTTGTCAAAGGAGCCGCAGGAGCCGATGCGGATGATGTTCTCCACCCCGTAGAAGTTGAAGAGCTCGTAGGAATAAATTCCGATGGAGGGCTGGCCCATGCCCGAGGCCATCACGGAGACGCGCTTGCCGTGATAGTACCCCGTGTAGCCGTTGACGCCGCGCACGTTGTTGACGAGGACGGCGTTTTCGAGGAAGGTCTCGGCAATGAACTTGGCGCGCAGGGGGTCGCCCGGCATGAGAACGGTCCTTGCAAAGTCCCCCTCTTTTGCATTGATGTGAGGGGTGGGAATGCGGGAAGAACTCATAACAGGTGCTCCTCCTTGACGATTTTCACGATGCGGGAGGTCCCCAGTCTTGCTGCGCCGAGGGCGATGAAGTCCTCCGCGTCCTTGACGGAGGAGATGCCGCCCGCCGCCTTAATCTTCACCCCTTTGCCGACGTGCTTTGCGAACAGGGCGACGTCCTCACGGGTTGCGCCCGCCTTGGAAAACCCCGTCGAAGTCTTGATAAAGTCCGCCTTTGCCGCGGTGACGACGCCGCACATCGCAATTTTCTCCGCCTCGGAGAGCAGGCAGGTCTCGATGATGACTTTGAGCGTCTTGTCGCCGCATGCCGCCTTGACGGCCTCGATTTCCGCGCGAATCTTGTCGAAATTGCCCGCCTTCGCGTCGCCGATGTTGATGACCATGTCAATCTCGTCTGCGCCGTTTGAGACAGCTTCTCTCGCCTCGAAGGCCTTCACCGCCGCCGTTTGATAGCCGTTGGGAAAGCCGATGACGGTGCAGATGGGCACGCCGCCCTCGGCATACGCCTTCGCCGCCCCCACGAAGCAGGGCGGAATGCAGACGGAGGCCGTATGATAGCGGATTCCGTCGTCGATGACCGCACGGATGTCCTCCCACGTCGCCGTGACGGAGAGCAAGGTATGATCGCATTTTGCCAAAATTTCTTTGATGTCCATACTTTTTCCCCTTGTTTTGTTTCGAACAGTTCTATTATAATATAAAATCTCCCGTTTGTCAATGGAAATTCAGAGAGGATTTCGTCAAGATTCTTCGCGCAAACTCTTGTCATTTGCAAGAATTTGTGCTACAATACTCGGGAAAGATTTCCGCAAAAGGAAAAAATGGAGGATATCATGCAATATTCACGCGAAGTGGAAAACATGTGCTGCGTGGCAAAGGGGCCGCGTCACGACCCCGCCCCCATTCCCGAAGAGGGAAAATGGGTGTGCGCCAAGCAAATTACCGACATCAACGGCTTCACCCACGGCGTGGGCTGGTGCGCGCCTCAGCAGGGCGCCTGCAAGCTCACCCTCAACGTCAAGGGCGGCGTCATTCAGGAGGCCCTCATCGAGACCATCGGCTGTTCGGGCATGACGCATTCGGCGGCAATGGCGGCGGAGATTCTCCCCCACAAGACCATTCTCGAAGCGCTCAACACCGACCTCGTCTGCGACGCCATCAACACCGCGATGCGCGAACTCTTCCTGCAAATCGTCTATGGAAGAACGCAGTCCGCTTTCTCCGACGACGGGCTCGTCATCGGCGCCGGACTCGAGGACCTCGGCAAGGGTTTGAGGTCGCAGGTGGGTACCATGTACGGGACTGCGGCGAAGGGCGTGCGCTATCTCGAGATGGCGGAGGGCTATGTCACCCGCCTCGCGCTCGACAAGAACAATGAGGTCTGCGGCTATGAATTCGTCTCCCTCGGCAAGATGACCGACTTCATCAAGAAGGGGCTTTCGCCCAATGAGGCATGGGAGAAAGCCATGGGCCACTACGGTAGATTTACCGAAGAGCAGGGCGCGGTGAAATTCATCGACCCCCGCAAGGAATAAGGAGGTGCAATATGGCTCTGTTTGAAGGATATGAGAGAAGAATCGACAAAATCAACAAGACGCTGAAAGAATACGGCATCTCCTCCGTCGAGGAATGCAGGGATATCTGCCTTTCCAAGGGCGTCGACTGCGACAAACTTGTGCGCGGCACCCAGCCCATCTGCTTTGAAAACGCCGTCTGGGCGTACACCGTGGGCGCGGCGATTGCCATCAAGAAGGGTTGCACGAAGGCCGCGGATGCGGCGGAAGCCATCGGCATCGGTCTGCAGTCCTTCTGCATCCCCGGTTCCGTCGCCGAAAACAGACAGGTGGGGCGCGGGCACGGCAATCTCGGCAAGATGCTCCTCTCCGAGGACACCGAATGCTTCTGCTTCCTCGCCGGGCACGAGAGCTTCGCCGCGGCGGAGGGCGCCATCTCCATCGCGATGAACGCCAACAAGGTGCGCAAGAATCCCCTCCGCGTCATCTTGAACGGCCTCGGAAAGGACGCCGCAATGATTATCTCCCGCATCAACGGCTTTACCTTCTGCGAGACGGAATTCGACCCCTACACCGAGACGGTGAAGGTGACGAATCGCATCTCCTATTCGGACGGTCCCCGCGCGAAGGTCAACTGCTACGGCGCGGACAACGTCCCCGAGGGTGTCGCCATCATGAAACTCGAAAAGGTGGGCGTCTCCATCACGGGCAACTCCACCAACCCCACCCGCTTCCAGCACCCCGTCGCGGGCACCTATAAGAAGTGGTGCGTCGAGAACGGCGTGAAGTACTTCTCCGTGGCGTCGGGCGGCGGCACGGGCAGAACGCTGCACCCCGACAACATGGCGGCGGGCCCCTCGAGCTACGGCATGACGGACACGATGGGCAGAATGCACTCGGATGCGCAGTTTGCCGGGTCCTCCTCCGTCCCCGCACACGTCGAGATGATGGGCCTCATCGGCATGGGCAACAACCCGATGGTCGGCGCAACCGTCGCCGTCGCCGTCGCCGTGCAGGAAGGCATGAGCAAATAATCTGTTGTAAAAAATCAAGCGGCTTGACCACGCGTCAAGCCGCTTTTTTGTGAAATGCGGATATGCTTCGACTCGCCGCGATGCGGCGGCTCGGCATGACAAATTTAGAATGCGCCCCACCTCAGTCTCGCTATGCTCGACAGCTCCTCCCACGGAGGCGCCATGCATGCCCCTCCCGAGGAATCGCTCCTCATGCCCCTTCCCACGGAGGCGCCATGCATGCCCCTCCCGAGGAATCGCTCCTCATGCCCCCTCCCGCGGAGGGGGGTAGGGGGGTGGGTACGAGTTCTAAATTCCTTGCCTTAGGCGGAATTCACTTCCGCCGTGGGCGCCACAATTTGCAACGCCACCGCAGGCTTATTGTCCGATGAAACAGTACCGCTTGCGCGGCTAAGAGTATATGAAGGCGTAAACGCCAATCCGCTCGACGAAAAGATTTGCTTTAGCAAAGCTTTTCGCCGAAATAATTAGAACTCAATATGCGGTTCCTTGCGCTTGGCCCTGCGGTAGAAAATCGCGCGACGGCCGAGAATGGCGACGAGTTCCGCCTTCATGCGCGTTGCCAGCTCGTCCGCAATCTCGCGCTTTTCGCCGACCCACTGCGAGAGCAGGGTGACTTTGATGAGTTCCCTCGCCTCGAGCGCATCGGAAAAGTTCTTGACGACGGCGTCGGTGATGCCGTCCTTCCCCACCTGCCCCACGGGCTTCATGACGGATGCGAGCGACTTGAGATTCGCGCGCTGTTTGCTTGTCAACATATAGCACCTCCTGTACCGCTCTATGCGGTTTTTTCTGATTTTGAATATTATATTTCGGACATGGTATGCCCGTTTTATGTCAAATGTGCTCTTCGGTGAACGTGTAGCCGCAGCGGTAGCGCGTCACGTTCTCCCCCTTCACGAAGACGAGGGTTGCCCCGATTTTCTGCAAAACGGGGGCAAGGGCGCGGAGCGTGCGAAGAAGGAGGTTCTCGCTCGCGACGGCAAAGTCCACAATCGCTTCGCCCCCGCGGCAAAACGCCATGCCGAGGTTCGCCGCAGAAATTCGCGGGTCCTCGGGGTTGCGGTAGGGCTCGGGGATTTTGTCCGCGTTGGAGAGATACCACAGGAGCGCCGCGGAGAGTTCGGGGTCGGAAGCCGCGGTCGGGCAGACGAGATAGGCGAACGGGAAGAGGCGAAGGAGCTCTGCCATGTTTTCCGCATCCTCCTTCCCCAAGAACGAATAGTACGTGCACCGCGTATACCCCTCCGTAATCCCCTCGCGAAGGGGAAAGGCGACCGCCGCCGCGCTCTCGTCCACGCCGTAGGGGACGGGGTAGGGATAGCCCGTCTCGGGCGGAAGGTTCTTGATGTAGGCAAAGTAGCGGGCAAGCAGGGCGTTTGCCGCCTCCTTTACGGTGGACTTGGGCGCATCGTCGGAAATTGCATACTCCATGACGAAGGTGCGCACGGCGTTTTCCCCCGCGAGCGAGCAGAGCAGGTCGTCAAAGTCCTGCAACATCGTTTCCTGTTTGCGCGTGGACGGGTTCTTTGCATAAATCCGGATGCCGCAGTGGAACTCGTCGAGGGGATAAACCGAGCAGACGTTGCCGTCGAAGGTCGTCTTGCCCGTGTAGGGATAGATGCCCGCCGCGCGGTACGACATCACCTGCCAGCCCCGCTCGTGAAAGGCAATCTTCATCATCATTTGCGCGACATAGCCGTTGAGAACGTGGGAAACGTCCGAAGTTTCGGGCGAGGAGCAGATGAAGAGAAAGTACTGCCCGTCCTTTTTGGCGCCGACGAAGTTGAGCTCGGTGAAGAGCTTTGAAAGGGCGCTGTTGAGGATGCGGTTCAACTTCTTTTGGTCCCCTCTGTCGATGCAGGCGGCGAGCTCGTCAATGCGTTCGGACGCGAAGTCCGAAAACGCTTGTATGCAGGTTGCAAAGTCCCACGGCGAGGATTCCTCTTCGCGCAGATAGCAAACCCCGTCCAAGCCCATCTCGCGGTGGTGACCCGTGAGGTCGGAGCTGTCGCCGCCGAAGGAGACGCAGCCTTTGCAGACGCGTTCGACCTGTTTTTTGAGGAGCGCGTCGTACTCTTCGCGCGTGTAGAGATTGACGTCGACATCGAAGAGCCGCTCGGGATTTTCAATGGCGAGGTTCTCTTCCACGATGCTCTCCTCGACAAAATTCGGCGCCATGCAGAACTCCTCCGTGAGCCTCTGAACGCGGACATGGTCCATGCGTTTGAGCTGGGAGAGGTCACAGCCGTCGGGGTAGAGGTAGTATTTGTACTCATAGAAAAATGCCTTGACGCCAATCATAATTTCCTCCTCGGTGGGCTATATCACATATTCGAATTCGACGTCGCCGACGATGACGGTGTCGCCCGCGGTGCAGCCCGCCCCCTCCAGCGCCTTGAAGACGCCGCGAAGTTTTAAGACGCGCTGGAAATAATTCATGCTCTCGGGGTTGTTGAGCACGACGTTGCGGCAGAGCATGTCGACAAGCCCGCCCACGACGACGTACGCGCCGTTTTCATCGCGGAAAATCTCGTACTGCGTGTTGTCGGGCTCGTCAAACGAAAATTCGTCGGCGGGGATGCGCTCGGCGGGCGGAAGGGTGGAGAGCAGGGCGAAAATCTCGTCCAAGAGGGCGCCCGTCCCCTCCCCGCGCAGGGCGGAAAGCTCGCAAATGGTGTATTTTTTTGCGTATTTTTTGCGGAATTTTTTGATGTTCTCTTCGGCGCCGAAGATGTCGCACTTGTTGAGCGCAACAATCTGCGGCAGAGCGGCAAGTTTGGCGGAATAGGAGGCGAGTTCGGCGTTGATGGTCTCGAAATCGGCGAGCGGGTCCCGCCCCTCGACGCCCGAGATATCCACGACGTGGCAAATCATGCGGGTGCGCTCGATGTGGCGGAGGAAGTCGTGCCCGAGTCCCGCGCCCTCGGATGCCCCCTCGATGAGTCCGGGGATATCCGCCGCGATGAAGCTCTCGTCGTAGCGCACGGCGACGCCGAGGTTGGGAGAGAGCGTCGTGAAGTGATAGTCGGCAATCTTGGGTTTCGCCGCGGAAATCTTGGAGAGCAGGGTGCTCTTCCCCACGTTGGGGAAGCCGACAAGCCCGACGTCGGCGATGACTTTCATCTCCAAAATGATGACATGGGGTAGGGTTTTGCAGCCTTTTTGGGCGAAATCGGGGGCATGGCGGCGCGCCGTTGTGAAGCGGACGTTGCCCTTCCCCCCGCGTCCGCCCTTGAGAAGCACGTGCCGCTCGCCGTCCTCATAGACGTCGCAGAGGACTTTCCCGCTCTCGAAGTCGCGCACGAGGGTGCCGCAGGGGACCTTGATGACGACGTCTCCGCCCCGCTTGCCCGAGCACAGGTTGCTGCCGCCGCGCTCGCCGTTTCCCGCATAATATTTGGCGGTGTAGCGGAAGGGAAGCAGGTCGTGCATGTTCTTGTCGGCGACGAAGATGACATCTCCCCCATCGCCCCCGTCTCCCCCGTCGGGACCGCATGCGGGCTTGCCCTTATACGCCTTGAAGGAGTTCATGCCGTCTCCCCCGTCGCCCGCCTTTATCTTGATTTTTACTCTGTCGGTGAATCCGTTCGTAGCCATATCGCTAAAATTATAACAGATTTTTCGGCAATTTGCAAGGCTTCCACGCGATTTCGGCAAGAATTTCGCGCGGAATTTGCAGGGAATTGTGCGATTCGGCAAATTTTGGAAAGATGTTTGAAAGGGCGCGCGCCGCGGTACAATATAAATGAGGTGATTTATGTTTGATTATTTGCTCTTCTTGCTCATCCTGTTGCCCTTTTTGGGGCTGTCGGCGTGGGCGAGCGCGCGGGTGAATTCCGCCTTCTCCGCCTATGACAGCGTCCCCAACGCCGCGCACATGACGGGGTATGATACCGCCGTGCGCCTTCTCATGCGCGGGAACGCCACCGACATTGCGGTGGGCAGGGTGCGGGGAAAACTTACCGACCATTTCGACCCCGCAAAGTCCGTTGTCAATCTGTCCGAGAGCACGTACGGGTCGGCGTCCGTTGCCGCCGTCGCCGTCGCCGCACATGAAATCGGGCACGTGATTCAGAAAAAGACGGGATATGTCCCCTATAAAATCCGCAGTGCGCTCGTCCCCGTGGCAAGCATCGGCTCCCGCCTTGCGGTGCCCCTCATCCTCATCGGCATCCTGCTCGACGTCATCATGATGGCGACGGGGACCATGATTGGGCAGTACTTCATGTATGCGGGCATCGCCCTCTACGGGCTGTCCGTGCTCTTCATGCTCGTCACGCTCCCCGTGGAGTACAATGCCTCCGCGCGGGCAAGAAAGATGCTGCTTGCAGAGGGAATTCTGACGGAGGAAGAGGCCGCGGGCGCCAAGAAGGTGCTCTCCGCCGCGGCGCTCACCTATGTCGCGTCCATGCTCATCTCCCTCGTCTACTTTTTACGATTTCTCGTCGTCGTGCTCTCACGAACGCGAAGAAGATAGCTCTTCCGCCGCCGCAAACGCGGCGGTTTTTTTATCGTTTGCCGCCCTTTCTTCCCGAGAAAAAATTCCCCTTGAGAATGCCGCTTGACAGCACATCCTTGGACATGGGTGCCTCGTTTTGTGCCGATTGGAGAAGGGAGAGCAGAAAGTCGCGGCTCTCGGAGAGGGTCTTCGAAAAGAGGTGGCAGGCGAGGGAGCCGGGGACGGTGTTCAGCTCGTTGAAGTAGACTTGCTCGCCCGAGACAATGAAGTCCGCCCGCACGACGCCCGTAATCCGGAAGGCCGTGCAGAGGGTGCGCGTTGCGTCATGGATTTGCTCCGCGAGCGGAGCAGGGATTTGGGCGGGGCGTTCGGAGGCGTGCCCGCCCCTTCTCTCGTATTTTTCGGAGAAGGTGAGGATATCCTCGTCGGAGAACACTTCCTCGAGCTCGGACAGCTCGATGTTCCCCCCGAGGACGCGGGCGGCGCAGTTGATGTCCCGCCTGCCGCTTATAAATTCCTCAACGAGGGCGGCGTCGTCGAGATGAAAGGCGAGGGCAAGCGCCATTTCGAGCTCCCCTTGGCAGGTTGCGACCTTCACCCCGATGCTCGAACCGAGCCGTGCGGGTTTGACGACGAGGGGATAGCCGAGGCGCTCTGCCTTAAGAAAGACGGGCGCGGAATCCCTCTGATACTCGCGCTCGAAGACGGAAAAGGCGCGCGCCGTGGGAAGCCCCAACCCCTTTGCCGCAATCTTGGTGAGCGTCTTATCCATGAAGACGGCGGAGACGGGCATGTCGGGGGACGCCGAGGGGATTTCGTACCAGCGAAGAAGCGCAGAGAGGGTGCCGTCCTCCCCCATGCCGCCGTGGCAGCAGTTGAGGGCGGCGTCGATTTGCACAAAGGGCCTCTTCTTCCCCTCCTCGGTGAGGGAGCGGCGGGAGAAATTTACCCGTCGAGCGCGGGCGGGGAGCCCCTCCGCAAACGAGGCGGGGTCCTTGAATTCCCCCGTCGCCATGCCGCCCTCGGGGAGCAGATAGACGGGGATGATGTTGTGCGAAGTCGTGCGAAGAAGGTTGGCGCAAAAGAGCCCCGTGATGACGGAAATCTCCCGCTCGTTCGACCTTCCGCCAAAGAAAACCGCGAAATTTGCCATGAAAAAAACACCTCCGAATTTGCTTTCTTTGGTGTTTCGGATGCAGTTTTTCCACCCCTCATTGATATTTGTCGGGCAAATCGTTCAAAAAGAGCACGCAGTCGCCCTCGACGAGTTCCTTCTCCAAAATCTCCTGCGCCTTCTTGAGGGTGGGGACGATACGCACCTTCCCGTCCTCGCCGCCCGCGCCCACAAATCCGCTGCGCACCGCGAGCACGAGCGTCTCGCCGACGAGGATGACGGCGTCCAGCGCCACGAGCTCGGCGCCGAGTTTTTCGTTCTCGGCCTCCTCGAGTTCGCCGAGTTCGACGATGCCGGGGGTGACGACGTACTTCTTCCCCGAAAAGAGTTTGAGCGCCTCCACGGCGTTGCGCGCGCCGACGGTGTTCGCGTTATAGGAGTCGTCGAGGATGGTGACGCCGCCCTGCTCTATCTTTTCGAGGCGGTGGGAGACGCCCTTCACGTTCGGAATGGCGTTTGCAATCTCCTCCGCCGTCATGCCGAGCAGTTGGCAAAGAGCCGCGGCGAGGGCGAGGTCCTCCGCCGCATGCCGCCCGAGAAGGGAGGTGGTGACGGGAATGCGGGTTTCTCCGAGGACGAGGTCGAAGGAGCTCCCCTCGGCGGAGAGCGCGATGTTTTCGGCGGCAAAATCCCTGCCCGCGAGCAGGCTTCCGCCCTTGTCCAAATTTTTTGCGGACGCGCCGAGCACGACATGTTTTGCGCGGCGGGCGAGTTCCCCCTTCTCCCGTTCGATGGCCTCGAGCGAGCCGAACGTTTCGAGGTGTTGGGCGCAGATTCCCGTGACCACGGCGTAATCGGGGCATACCATGTCGCAGAGCTCGGCGATATCTCCGATGTGACGCGCCCCCATCTCCGCGAGGAAAATTTCGCAGCCGAGCCCCGTCTTCGGGACGCACCGCGCGATGCCGAGGGGGGTGTTGAAGGAGGCGGGCGTGGCGACGACGTCGAATTTCTCCGACAAAATCTGCTCGGCGAAGTGCTTGACGCTCGTCTTCCCGAAGGAGCCCGTGATGCCGACTTTCACGCACCGACTCTTTGCAAGAGCCGCCTTGGCGCGGGCGACATACCGCCTGTTTTTGGGCACCTCGTACGCCTTGGAGAGCGCATTCGCAAGATACAAAAGGTAGGGAAATAGGGAGGGGAGCAGGGAGAGCGGGACGGGGAGAAGCAAGGCGTAGGCAACGCGCGTTCCCGCGGCGAGGGCGGCGTAGGCGAGGCCGCAAATCACGCCGTACGTAAAGACGAGAAGGATGAAAATAAAGAGCACGGAGAGGCGAATGGCGCGATGGGTGTAGGAAAACGGCACCTTTCTCGCCTCACGGAAGGAATAGACGAACAGGACGCAGATGCCCGCATACCCCACCGCCGCGACGAGAAAGGAGAGGCGCGCATCCGCAAAACTAAAGCAGAGGGAGAGGAGCGCCGTCGCAAGGATGAGGCAGAGTGTCAGAAGGGAATAGCGCAAGCGGAGGATGTTTCTGCGGCGAAAATACCAACGCACCACGGCCCCGCCGCCGTATCCCTCCTGCTGCAAAATGCCGAGCAGGGGTTGCGCTGTCAGGAAGAGCAACCCCGAAAATGCAATACTGTATGCAAAAATGACGAGAAAATCAAGTCCTTGCATGCAAAAACTCCTCGGCCGCGAGATGGAATGTGAGCGGGTCATCGAGATGGGCAAAGTGGCCGCATCCCTTCATCACGACGAGGGAAGAACCCTCGACGCATTCGTGCAAAAGCTGTACGGCGGCGGGCGGCGTCTCACGGTCGGCCTCCCCCACCGCAAAGAGAACGGGGCGGGAAATGGTGCGCGCGACGGCGCGCAGGTCCTCGTTCACGATTTTTTTGAAACTCTCCCGCATGACGGGGGAAAGCGCGCGGAAATCACTGCTCCCGAAGTGGGATTCCGCAAACGCGGGGAAGATTTTTTTGACGGCGCGGTACGCTCCCACGCGAACGCGATAGGAGATGCCCCGCTTGGGCACGACGCCCGCGCATCCGATGAGAACACCCGCCGAAAATTCCCCCCTTGCGAGAAGTTTTAAGGCGACGCGCCCCCCGAAGGAATGCGCCATGACGATGGCATTTTCGACACCCAAAGAGGCGAGCGCATCCCGCGTCCAATCGGCGTAATCGTCCACCGACCAAGCGGCTGTGAGCGATTCCGCCCCACCCATGCTCGGGAAGTCGAGTGCAAAAACGCGATAGAAGGAGGAAAAATACTCCAGCTGCGGATAGAAACTTTCCTTGCTCGAAAGGTATCCGTGCAGCAGGACGAGCGGCCTTCCCTCCCCCCTTTCAAGATAGGAAAGCTTCAAGCGAGCTCCTTGACCATGACGATTGCGTCCTCCTCGTTCTCGTAGTAGCGAGCGCGGCAGTAGAGGCCGTGAAAACCGCATTTTAAGTACAATATCTGGGCACTTGCGTTGGAGACGCGGACCTCGAGAAAGACCCGACGGGCCCCGTGCTTCTTCGCGATTTCGAGCAATTCTTCCAAGACGGCGCGCCCGCGGCCGCATCTGCGGTACATCTCGCTGACGGCGATGAGCTCGATTTCCGCCTCGTCCACCCCCATCCGGATGCCGCCGTAGGCGACGATTCCCCCGTTCTCCTCGAGAATGACGCCGTAGAAGCGGTCGGAGAGGTAGCTCTCGGCGAGCATGCGGCGGGACCAAGGGTCGGGAAAGCACTCCGCTTCGAGCGCGGCGATGCCGTCGAGGTCTTGAATGGTCCACGGTCTCGGTTTCATCTCTGTTCCTCCGCAGAAGATTTCCGTAAATACAGGGCGCAGAGGGCGTTTAAGTCCCCCGCCTGCGCAAAATTTGCGTCCGCGCACGCAGCAAGTCCCCGCGCCGCGTCCGCCTGTTCCGCAAAGGGAAGGGGGTCGGCGGAGAGTATGGGAACTCCGTAGCGCTCTGCGAGCCGCAAAATTTCCTCCACAGGGTAGTGGCCCGCCTCGAGCGGCACGCCGTAGCCCTTCGCATAGACACAGCCGTGCCCGGCATCGATTGCGGCAATCTTTTTTTCTCTCGCATCAGCATATGCGACCGCGTCGAAAGAGGTGACCGCGAGCACGGGCTTTTCCGCGCCGAATGCCATCCCCTTCACGGCGGAAATGCCGATACGGATGCCTGTAAACGACCCCGGCCCCACCGTACAGGCGAGAAAATCACAGCCCGAAAGGGTGAGGTTTGCGCGCGACAAAAGGGCGTCCGCCTCGTCCATGAGGAGGACGGAATGTTGGAGAAGGCACGGCTTGTCCGAGATGACAAGGGTGTCCCCCTTGCGCGCGGCAACAGAGAGCCGCTTTCCGCTCGTATCGATTGCGAGATAGTTCAAAATAAAATCTCCCTTCCCCCGTCTGTCCGGCGAATTTCCACCCGTTTGCAATGTTCGGGGAGCAGGCCGCGGATGCGTTCGCTCCATTCGATGAGGCAGATGCCGCCGCGGTCGAAGTAATCGAAGAGTCCGAGGCCGAGGGCCTGCGCCTCGCTTTCGATGCGGTAGCAATCGAAGTGAAAGACGCGCCCGCCGTACTCGTTTACATAGGCGTATGTGGGGCTCGTGACCTCATCGGGGATACCCATGCCCGCGATTATACCCTTCGCAAGCACGGTTTTTCCCGCGCCCATCTCCCCCTCGAGAAGAACGGTGTCCCCCGCCTCCAGGGTGTTGGCGTAGGCGCGTGCCCAGTCGAGAGTCTCCTGCTCGGACTTTGAAATAAACACTTCCATTTCAAACATTATACCGCATTTCGATAGGATTTGCAATACTTTTCGGCAATTTTCCGCCGATTATGCGCCGTGTGCGCGGCGGACCTTTTCCCCCGTCATGCGGATGAAGCGGGAGAGCGGCTTATAGATGAGGAAGGTGATGAGGCTCACGGAGACGCTCTTTACCGCATTGAAGGCGAGCACCCACTGCCACGCCGAGGCAAACACGTCCGCGGCGCCGCTCCCCATGAAGAAGGGGAAGTTGATGTAGCGGTTGACGGGCAGGCTCACGGCAATCTGCAGAGCGCACCCGAGAACAAGGTAGAGCGCGACCCAGCCCCTGCCCTTCTTGAAGCGGTACAAAAGGGAGGGCAGAATGACGAAGGCGACGGACATCAGGAAGTTTGCAATCTCCCCCACGCCGCCCGTCGAGGATTTCAGAAGGCAGAAGAGCTCCTTGATAGCGATGGAGATGACCGCCTCGACGGGGCCGAAGATGAACCCCTCGATGAGGAAGAAGACGTTGGCAAAGTCGAGCCTTAGATAGGGCGCCGCGGGGAAGACGGGGAAGTCGATGAGTGTCACGACGAAGGCGAGCGCGGTGAAGAGCGCCATGTAGGCGATGTTGAGGGGCCGAAAGTGCGACTTCAGGGTAGATTTTGCCGACGTGCGGGTGAGCGCTCCCGTAAGGCGCGCCAGAAGAAGCGCCACCGCGCCGACGAGCATGATGAGGACAACTGCCGCGGCGATGAGCCCTGCTGTCATTCCTGTTTTCATAGAATGCCTCCAATAAAAAAGTCCCGAAGAATCGGGACGAAATCTCTTTTTTCACATCCGGACTATACCGTCGGTACGGGAATTTCACCCGTTCGGGGGCATCGCTGCCCTTCGCAGACTTTACTGCCGGTGGAGAATTTCACTCCGCCCCAAAAAGATTACGATGAACTTGTTTCGGCTATATTATAGCAAGCTGCAACGAAAAACGCAACTGTTTGCAGAAAAAAACCCGCGCGGGGGCGGGATTTTTTTCAAAGATTCTCCGAAAGGAAGGCGCGCAGTTCGTCCTCGGGGAGATACCCGACGCTGTGCGTCTTGACATTCCCGTCCGCAAAGACAAAGAGGGCGGGGATGGAGAAGATGCCGAGCGAGGCGGCGAGGTCGCCGTCTTCGTCGACGTTGACTTTGACAAAGTCGGCGCGGCCCGAAAATTCCTCCGAGAGCGCTTCGACGACGGGCCCGAACATGCGGCAGGGCCCGCACCAAGGCGCCCAGAAGTCGCACACGACCGTCTTGCCCGCAGAGACCAGCTCATCGAGCTCTCTGCCCGAAATTTCCTTGACCATACTCACTTCCTCCCCTGCAGATATTGTGCAAGTTCCGAGAATTTGATGCGCTCGGACGCGGAGGCGCGCATGTCCTTGACCTCTGCCTCCCCCGCTTCGAGCTCCGCTTCGCCGATGACGGCGACGAACTTTGCCCCGATTTTGTCTGCGTACTTCATCTGCGCCTTCAGCGAACGGGCGACGAGATCGGTTTCGCAGGAGATGCCGCGGCCCCGCAGTTCATGGGCGAGAAGGGCGGCTTTGACGCGCGACGGGGCATCCATGCCCGCGAGATAGACCTCACATACGGGCGCTTCGGGCAGTAAATTCTGCGCGGAAAGCACCATGATGAGGCGCTCGATTCCCGCCGCAAATCCGACCGCGGGGGTGGGTTTTGCGCCGAGCATGGACAGAAGTCCGTCATACCTTCCCCCGCCGAGCACCGTGCTCTGGGCGCCGAGGGCGTCCGAGGTGAATTCGAACACCGTGCGGCTGTAGTAGTCGAGGCCGCGCACGATGCGAGAATCGATGATATATGGCACATTTGCCCCCTTCAAGAGGTCGCAGACGTGCTCGAAGTGGGTGCGGCAGTCGTCGCAGAGGTAGTCGGTGATGGCGGGAGCGGCCGCGGTAAATTTCTTGCACCCCTCGTTCTTGCAGTCGAGGATGCGCATGGGGTTCTTTTCAAGACGCGCCCTGCAATCCTCGCACATTTCATCGATATGGGGGGCGAAATACGCCTTGAGCGCCTCGTGATACTTCGCGCGGCAGGCGGGACAACCGATGGAGTTGAGCTTGAGCGTGATGTCTTGAAGGCCCAATTCGCTCAGAAAGTCGTGGGCGAGCAGAATGGCCTCGGCGTCCGCCTCGGGAAGGGCGGAACCGTAGAGTTCGGCGCCGAACTGGTGGAATTCGCGGAGCCTGCCCGCCTGCGGCCGCTCATAGCGGAAGGCGGAGATGAGATAGTACGCCTTGAAGGGCATTGCGCCGCCCGAAAGTCCGTTCTCGAGAAAGGCGCGCGCCACCCCTGCCGTCCCCTCGGGGCGGAGCGTCATCGACCTCCCCCCCTTGTCGAGGAAGGTGTACATCTCCTTGGTGACGACGTCCGTCGTGTCGCCGACGCCGCGGGCAAAGAGCTCTGTCTGCTCGAAGGTGGGCGTGCGGATTTCGCGGAATCCGTAGCGGGAAGCGACGCTGCGCGCGCGGTCCTCGATGTACTGCCAAAGGTGGGTCTCCGCGGGCAGTGCGTCCTTGCAACCCTTGGGAATTTGAATCATGCTGTCTCCTTTCTTGCTGTCATACCTCGGACATGGTATGCCCGTTTATGCTCTGCGGCTCACAAAACGTATTTCTTCAAATCACGGTCTTTGGTGATTTTCTTGAGGTGTTCCTCGACGTATGCGCGGTTTATCTCCACGGGAACGAGCGGATAGTCGCCGCCGCCCGCGTTGAAGGAGATGTCCTCGAGAAGGTACTCCATCACGGTGTGCAGTCTTCTTGCGCCGATGTCCTCGCTCGTGAGATTGATCTCCTCGGCAATCTCCGCGACCGCCTCGATGGCGTCGGGGGTGAATTTGAGGTCGATGTTGTCCACCGCGAGGAGGGCGGCGTACTGTTGGATGAGGGAGTGCTCCGTGGCAGTCAGGATGTTGACGAAGTCCTCCTTGGTCAGCGACTGCAATTCCACCGAGATGGGGAATCTTCCCTGCAATTCGGGGATGAGGTCCTCGATGCGGGAGACGTGGAAGGCGCCCGCCGCGATGAAGAGCATGTAGTCCGTCTTGACGGGGCCGTACTTGGTCATGACCGTGCTGCCCTCGACGATGGGGAGAATGTCGCGCTGGACTCCCTCGCGGGAGACGTCCGCACCCGAAGTGTTGTTCTTGCCCGCGATTTTGTCAATCTCGTCGATGAAGATGATGCCGTCGTTTTCGGCACGGCGGAGCGCCTCGTCCTTCACCGCGTCGTTGTCGATGAGTTTCTCCGCTTCCTCCGCGATAAATGCACGCATCGCCTCCTTTACAGTGAGCTTGCGCTTCTTTTTGCGGCCGGGGAGCATGTCGCCGAAGATGGAGCCGAGGCTGATTGCGCCCGCGCCGGGGACGAGTTCCATCGCCTGCGGCTCTTCGCGCAGTTCGGTCTCGATGACGGTGTTGTCAAAGGTGCCCTTGCGGAGAGAATTCAAGAGGTTCTCCTCAAAGATGTCCCTGTCGAGCTCCCCTCTGTCCGCCTTCTTGAGGTCGGCGAGAAGTTTCACCATGCGCTGTTCGGCCGCGGCGGTCGCCTTGGCGGAGACTTCTGCGGTCTTCTCGTCCTTGACGAGACGGATGGCGCATTCGACGAGGTCGCGCACCATGCCCTCGACGTCTTTGCCGACATAGCCGACTTCGGTGTACTTCGTCGCCTCCACCTTGATGAAGGGCGCCTTGACGAGCTTGGCGAGCCGACGGGCAATCTCCGTCTTGCCGACGCCCGTGGGACCCTTCATGATGATGTTCTTGGGCGTAATCTCCTCGCGAAGTTCGGGGGAGAGCTGGGCGCGGCGGTAGCGGTTGCGCAGGGCGATGGCGACGGCCTTCTTTGCCTCCGCCTGTCCGATGATGTGTTTATTGAGTTCGTTTACGATTTGTTTTGGAGAAAGATTCATATACGATACCTCGTTACGGGAAATCGAAAAAAGCGATTGAATACGAATTTGCGTGCAGCGATGCAAGCGTGACGCCGCATTGCGCCGCATAGATGTGCTCAAACAGTCTCGCAGATGATGTGGTCGTTCGTGTAAACACAAATCTCCGAGGCAATCTTCAGGGACTTTTTGGCAATCTCTTCGGCGGAGAAGTCGGTGTTCTGGGCGAGGGCGCGGGCCGCGGCAAGGGCGTAGTTGCCGCCGCTGCCGATGGCGCAAATTCCCTCGTCGGGTTCGATGACTTCCCCCGTCCCCGAGAGGATGAGCAGGGTGTCCTTGTCCGCCGTAATCATCATGGCGTCGAGCTTTCTGCCTATCTTATCGCTCCGCCAAAGGTCGGCAAGTTCCACCGCCGAACGCATGAGATTGCCCGCGAACTTGTTGAGCATGCCCTCGAAACGCTCGGACAGCGAAAAGGCGTCCGTCACCGACCCCGCAAAGCCCAAGATGACTTTGCCGCCGTAAATTCTTCTCACTTTGATTGCCGTGTTCTTGAACACGACGCTCTCCCCCATCGTGACCTGTCCGTCGCCGGCGATGGCAGTCACGCCGTCCTTTTTGACGGCACAAATGGTAGTTCCGCGAAATTCCATACCTTGTACTCCGTTAAAAAAAGTTTTCTGCTCTTACTATAACCGAAAATGGCGCAAACAAAACACAATCACAGCTTTTTGAGCTCCTCGAGGGAGGGCGCATAGCCGTTTTCGGCGGATTTTCTCAGCCAGAAGAGCGCAGAGCTCTTGACAATGGGCTTGCCTATCCCATAGAGGTAGCACAGCCCGAGGTTGTGCTGGGCGTAATAAAATCCCTGCTTGGCGGATTTTTCGAACCAAATCGCCGCCTGCGTGTTGTCCTTTTCGATGCCCTGTCCCTGCGCATAGCAGTTGCCGAGGGCACATTGGGCGGCTGCGTCCCCGTTTTCGGCGCCGCGGCGGTACCATTCGACGGCGAGCGCGAGGTCGGGGTCGGTGCCGTGGCCGTTCATATAGCAATAGCCGAGGTTGTACTGCGCGGCGGGATAGCCCATCTCCGCCCCCTTCTTGAAGAGGTCGAAGGCCTCGAAATACGACCCGTTTGCGTACAAATCCACCGCCTGCCCAAAGAGTTCGCGTGCGCGAGCGCTCTCCTGCTCTGTCATTTGTTTCTCCTTTATCGATAAATCGCGGAGAATCTGTCCATCTCCGCAAGGGCGCGGAGGGCGAGTTGCTCCCTCCGTTTTTTCTTGTCCCGTATCCCGCCGAAGCCTTCCGCCAAAATCCCGTAGTTGGCATTCATGGGAGAAAAGTCCTCAACAGGCGTGGCAATATAGCGGGAAAGCGCGCCCAAAACCGTCGTAGACGGCGGGACCAAAGTGGGCTTTTGATGCAGGCGCCTTAGGACATGGTACCCCGCGAGCAGTCCGACGGCCGCGCTTTCGACATATCCCTCCACGCCCGTAATCTGCCCCGCGAAGAAGAGGCGGGGGGACTTTTTTGCCGAAAAATCGGCGTTGAGGCAGGCGGGGGATTGCAAATAAGTGTTGCGGTGCATCACGCCGTAGCGCAGAAATTCCGCATCCTTTAAGGCGGGAATCATGCCGAATACCCGCTTCTGTTCGGAAAATTTGAGGTTGGTCTGACAGCCGACGAGGCCGTAGCTTGTCCCCGCCGCATTCTCCTTGCGGAGCTGCAGGACGGCATACGGCCGCACGCCCTCTACTTTCAGGCCGACGGGCTTGAAGGGGCCGTAGCGGAGGGTGTCCCGTCCGCGCGACGCCATGACTTCGACGGGCATACAGCCCTCGAAGATTTCCCCCTTCTCGAAGTCATGAAGGGTGGCGCGATCGGCAGTCGTCAGGGCGTCCCAAAAGGCGTTGTACTCCTCCGCCGTCATCGGGCAGTTGAGATAGTCCCCCTCGCCCTTCCCGTAGCGGTCCTGCGAAAAGGTGCGGGAAAAGTCGATGCTCTCGGCGGAGACGATGGGCGCGGAGGCGTCGAAGAAGTGCAGAGTGCCGAATTTTTTTTGAATATCCGCAAAGAGCGGCCCCGCGGTGAGCGGTCCCGTCGCGACAATGCCCTCCTCGGGAAGGCTCGTCACCTCCTTGGAGAGGACGGTGATGTTGGGATGCGCCTTGATGGCGGCGGTGACATACCCCGAAAACTTGTCCCTGTCCACGGCGAGCGCCCCGCCGGCGGGCACGCGGGAGGCCTCTGCCGCCCGCATCGTGAGGGAGCCGAGACGGCGCATCTCCTCCTTGAGAAGGCCGCAGGCGTTGCCGAAGACGTCATCGCTCTTTAAGGAATTGGAGCAGACGAGTTCGCAGAAATTTTCGCTCCTGTGGGCGGGCGAGAGCTTGGGTTTCATGTCGGCGAGGAGCACTTCCTCCCCGTGTTCGGCGAGAACGTATGCCGCCTCGCTCCCCGCAAGTCCCGCCCCGATGACGAGGACGCTCATGCCTTCTTCTTGGGGGCGCGGTAGGTACAGCTGCGGTCGGAGCACTTGACGACCCCGCGCGGGCTGCGAATGAGGGCGGCGCCGCACTTGGGGCATTTTTCACCCGTGGGGACGTCCCAGCTCATGAATTTGCAGGCGGGATAGCCGCTGCAGCCGTAATAGGTCTTGCCCGTGCGCGTCTTGAGCTGTTTGGTGGGCTTGCCGCATTCGGGGCAGGTCCCCTCGAAGACGTCCTCCCGCTCCTCGCCGAAGGGCAGGGTGGAGCGGCAGTCGGGATAGTTGGGGCAGGCGAGGAATTTGCCGTATCTGCCGTTCTTGATGAGCATCTTCGCGCCGCATTTGGGGCATACCGTGTCCGAATACTGCGCCTCGTCCTCGCTGACGATGTTGGAGCAGGCAGGGTAGTTGGAGCAGGCGAGATATTTGCCGTATTTGCCCGTCTTGCGCACCATGGGATGGCCGCATTTCTCGCAGAGGATATCCGTGACCTCGTCCCCGTCCGTGGAGGCGAAATGCAGTTTCTCCTCGAAGGGGGGATAGAAGTCGGCGATGATCGAATGCCAATCCACGCCGCCGTCCTCGATTTTATCGAGTTTTTCCTCCATGTCGGCGGTGAAGCCGACATCCATGACGTCGGTGAAGTAGCGCACGAGCATGTCCGTGATGCGGTAGGCGATTTCGGTGGGCTTCATCGCCTTGCCCTCCTTTTCGACATACTTGCGCTTGGTGAGCACGGAGATGATGGAGGCATAGGTGGAGGGACGGCCGATGCCCTTGTCCTCCATCGCCTTGACGAGGGAGGCGTCCGTGTAGCGGACGGGGGGCTTGGTGAAGCGCTGTTCGCCGCTTTCGGAGAGCGCGACGAGGTCTTGGCCCTCTTCGAGCGGGGGCAGAAGGCCCTTCGTCTCCTCTTCGTCCTCCCTGTGATAGTCGGCATAGATGACGGTAAAGCCCGCAAAGCGGAGGGCTCTGCCGCTCGCCTTGAGTCCGTAGACGCCGTTTGCGATTTCCATCTGCATGGCGTCGTACTGCGCCTCCGCCATCTGCGAGGCGATGAAGCGCTCATAGATGAGTTTGTACACGTTGTAGTGCTTTCTGTCGAGAAGTTTCTTGACGGATTCGGGGGTGCGGGCAAGGTCGATGGGACGGATGGCCTCGTGCGCGTCCTGCGCGCCCTTCTTGGAGGCGTAATAGTTGGGTTTTTCGGGGAGATATTCCTTGCCGTACTTCTCCTCGATATACTTGCGCGCCGCCGCCTGTGCGTCTGCGGAGACGCGGGTGGAGTCCGTTCTGATATAGGTGACAAACGCGACATGCCCCTCCCCTTCGAGGTCCATACCCTCATAGAGGTGCTGTGCCATGAGCATGGTCTCGGGCGCGGTCATGCCGAGTTTGTTGGAGGCGTCCTGTTGGAGCGTGCTCGTCGTGAAGGGGGCGGGGGCGTGCGACTTCACCACCGACTTCTTGAGCGCGGAGACGGTATATGTGCCCGCTTTGAGGGCGGCGAGGACTTCGTCCGCCTCCTTCTTGCAGGTGACTTTGTACTTCTTGTCCCCCTTCTTGTCGAGCAAGATGCGGAAGGGAGAGAATTTGCGCTCCCCGTCCTGTACTTCGGCGGAGATGGTCCAGTATTCCTCGGGGACGAATGCCGCAATCTCGCGCTCCCGCTCCACGACGAGGCGGAGCGCCACCGACTGCACCCTTCCCGCAGAGAGCCCGTTCTGAATCTTGTTGTTGAGCAGGGGGGAGAGCTTGTAGCCGACGAGGCGGTCGAGGACGCGGCGCGCCTGCTGGGCATCCACGAGGTTGTAGTTGATTTTGCGCGGATGTTCGAGGGCGTGCATCACCGCTTTGGGGGAAATTTCGTTGAATTCGATGCGATTTTCCCCGTCCTCGGGCAAGCCGAGCACGGTCTGCAGATGCCAAGAGATGGCCTCCCCTTCGCGGTCGGGGTCGGTTGCGAGATAGACGCGCTTCGCCTTTCTTGCCTCCTCCGAGAGGCGGCGGATGGTCTCCTCTTTTCCGACCGAGGTGACGTAGCGCGGCTCGTAGTTGTGTTCCACGGACACGCCGAGCTTCTTGGGCGGCAAGTCGCGAATGTGCCCGCCCGATGCGTCTACGCGGTATTTGCCCTGCAGATAGCGCGCGATAGTCTTAGCTTTGCTCGGTGATTCCACGATAATCAAATCCATTGTCTGCTCCTAAATGTTATACTTTTTTTCGGCGAAAAGCTTTCCTGCGGAAATCTTTTCGTCGAGGAAATTGGCGTTGGCGCCTCAACATGCTCACTGTCGCGGTCGTGTTATCGGACAATAAGCCTGCGGTGGCGTTGCAAATGGGGGCGCGCAGCGCAAAAGCGTGGTTTTGCTCGCGCAAATAATTTTAGGTTTCGGCGAAAAGCTTTGCTAAAGCAAATCTTTTCGTCGAGGAAATTGGCTCGATTGCCTTAACATGCTCACTGTCGCGGTCGTTTCATCGGACAATAAGCCCCGAGGTCGCAAATTGTGTGAAAAAGCAAAAAGCGCGGTTTTTGCTTTTTCCGTTATTTGGAAATGACACCCCCTACCCTACCCTCCCCCCTCAAGTATAAGGGGGGAGGTGGCTCCACGCGCCGCCTTCGAGGGGGCCTGCAAGGTTATGAGAGGATGGAATACTTGTTGCCGCCCGATTTGACTGCGGCGCCCTTAATTTCGAGCGCGGACAGCACGGCGGATGCCTCGAAGGGCTTCATACCCGCACGCTCTGCGATGGCGGTGAGGTGCATCTCCCCCTCCTCGCGCAGGATGGCGAGCACTCGGCCCTCCTCCTCCGTGAGGGGAAGTTCCTCCCGCTCGGCGCACTGCATGCCGTACCAGCCGAAGATGTCCTGCGAACAGGTGACGAGGGCGGCGCCCTTCTTGATGAGGTCGTTGCAGCCCTCCCCCGCCGCAGTTCCTACGTTGTGGGGAAATGCGAAGACGTCCCGCCCGTAGTCAAGGGCGGCGCTTGCCGTAATCAGCGTTCCGCTCCGCTTGCCCGCGGCGAGCACGAGCACGCCCTCCGACAGTCCCGCGAGAATGCGGTTGCGGGCATGGAAGGTGTATTTTCTCGTCGTGTCCCCCGGGGCGAGTTCGGTGAGAAGGAGCCCCTTCTCGCGAATCTTCTGCTTGACGGTGATGTGCGCGGCGGGATAGCAGCAATCGATGCCGCAGGGCAGGACGGAGATGAGGTTCCCGCTCGGGAGGGCGCCGTCGATGACGGCGAGGTCTCCCCCTTCGGCAAGTCCCGTGACGAGGACGAACTGCGAGGCGAGTTCCTTCGCGATGCGCTTGCCTGTCTTCTCCGCCCAAGGCGGAATGACGCGGGAGCCGACGATGCAGAACTTGCGCTTGGTGAGCAGTTCCCGATTTCCCGACCCAAACAGGATGAGGGGCGGGGCTGTGATGTGTTTGAGGGATTCGGGGTAGTCGTCGGAGAACAGGGTGACGACAAAGGCGTCCGCCTGTTCCAGCGCCTTGACGAGCGCATCCGCACGCTCCTCCCGCATGGAGAGCGGCGTGACGATGGGACGGTGCAAAATCTCCTCCGCCCTTTCCTCCGCATGCAGAAAAATCTCCGCGGGTTGGGCGGCACGCAGCAGCGTGACCTTTTCGCGGTAGTCAAATTCCTCCGCGGTGCAGAGCCAGAGATAGGCGCGTTCTTCTTCCGTCAACATACTTACCCGATTTTATCGAAGATGCGGTAGGAGACCGCTTCGAAGACATGGCGGGGCTGGATGTCCTCCGACCCGTCGAGGTCGGCAATCGTGCGGGCAACCTTGATGATGCGGCTGCGGGCGCGCGCCGAGAGGTGCATGCGCTCAAACGCGGAGCGAAGGATGCCGTCTCCCTCCTTGGTGAGGGTGCAGAACTGCGCAATCTCGCGCTCCCCCATCTCGGCGTTGGTGGAGATGCCGTATTCGGCAAACCGCGCGCGCTGAATCCGGCGGGCGGCATCCACACGCGCCTTGACGGTGGCGGAGTCCTCCTGCTCCTCGGAGGAGGTGAGTTCGTCGTAGTGGATGTCGTCCACCTCGACTTGCAAATCGATGCGGTCAAGCAGCGGGCCCGAAATCTTCTTGCGGTAGCGGCGGATTTCGGAGGGCGTGCAGGAGCAGGTGCGCTCGGAGGAGCCGTAGTTGCCGCAGGGGCAAGGGTTCATGCTGGCGCACATCATGAAGCGCGCGGGGAAGGTAAAGGTGCCGCCCGCGCGGGAGACGGTAATCTTCCCGTCCTCGAGGGGCTGGCGGAGCGCTTCGAGCGTCGAGCGCTTATATTCGGGCAACTCGTCGAGGAAGAGGACGCCGCCGTGCGCGAGGGAGATTTCCCCGGGGTGTACGATTTTGTTGCCGCCGCCGCACATGGAGACGGTCGTCGCCGTGTGGTGCGGGGTGCGGAAGGGCCGCTCGGAGACGATACCCTCCTCCCCGAGGACGCCCGCGACGGAGTGAATCTTGGTGATTTCGAGCGCTTCGTCAAAGGAGAGGTCGGGCATGATGGTGGGAAGGCAGCGCGCGAGCATGGTCTTGCCCGTTCCGGGAGGGCCCGACATGAGCAGGTTGTGGCCGCCCGCGACGGCGATTTCGAGCGCTCTGCGCGCCATCGGCTGACCCTTCACGTATTTGAGGTCGGCGGAGGTGCTTCTCCCCGCGTTGGGGACGAATTCCGCCATCTCGAGGGGCGGGATGGGCTCCATGCCGACGAGGTGTTTGACGACGTCGAGCAGGGTGTCGGCGGGATAGATTTCCGCACCGCCCAAGAAGCGCGCTTCCCGTGCGTTCGCGCCGGGGATGATGAAGCGCGTAAAGCCGTGCCCCTTCGCCGAAATGAGAATGGGCAGCAGTCCGTTGATGGGACGCAGATCGCCGTTTAAGGCGAGTTCGCCGAGGAAGACGATGTCCCCGATGTCCGCCCCGACGAGCTGTTCGCTCGCCTTGAGCAGACTCACCGCAACGGCAAGGTCGAAGGAAGCGCCCTCCTTCCTGATGTCCGCAGGTGCGAAATTGATGGTGATGCGGTTCATCGGGAAGAGCAGTCCGCTGTTCTTGAGGGCGGAGCGCACGCGCTCCTTGCTCTCCTTGACGGCGGCGTCGGGCAGGCCTACCATGTCGTAGGACGGGACGCCCTTGTTGACGTCCGTCTCCACTTCGACGGGGACCCCCTCGAGTCCGTTTAAGGCATAGCAAACGATTTTGGCTATCATATCCAACCTCCTTTGTATTTGTCACCCCGGGATGCGGGATATTATCCGAAAATAGGCGTCAGAACGGTTGCGGGCAGGGGCACCGAGAAGGTGAACACCGCGAGCAGTCCGAAGACGGCGACGAGAAGCACGAGCGCCGTGATTTCCGCGATGCGCACGGCACGGCCCGTTCCGTATGCGGAGGAAGCGGGCGCGGTGAGGGCGAATGCCATCAGCCATGCGAGAAGGACAAATCCCTCTGCGGCGGGAGAGACGGCGGCGGCGACGAGCGCACAGACGGCGAGCACCGCGGGAATGAGCAGGCGGCGCAGGGCGATGCGAAGTTCCCGCTTGTCCCCGCTGCGGACGGCGCGCACGAGCACGAGGACGGCGCCGACGATGCCCGCAATCACGGCGAGCGCGGCAATCCAGTTGACGGTGTACATGGTCACGCCGTACAGGGAGGACGGGGCGGCATTGACGCCCGCGAGCGCATAGTCGCCTGCGAGCTGTTTCCCCGTGAAGACGGTGCGGAAGAAGTTCCAGCCGCCGCCCACGCCGTAGGGATTTGCGCCCGTGAACCCGTTGACAAAGCACTGCCATGCGAGCGTGAACACGTTCATCGTGGGATTTGCGAGGTCCGAAGTGGGGTCATAGACCTTGACATAGGTGTAGTAGGCGGGAATCATGCCGAGGAGCGCAAAGAGCAGCGCGCCGACAACAAGCCCCGCGGCGAAGAGCACGGGTGCGGCCGTGAAGCGGAAGCGATACCCCGCCTTTTCGCGGGCGATGCGAACTTCCTTGGGCACGGGCGGCTCCTCCTCCGTCCCCTCTGCAGGCAGAGGCGCGGGCAGGGGCTCGGGCTCCGTCTCAATCTTCTCGAGGGCATACTTCTTGGCCCCCTTCATGCGCACGACGCCGAGGACGAAGAGCGCGGCGACGGCGACGGCGGGAATGACGAAGGCGCCGTTCACGCAGATGGCTCCCGCGAGGAAGAATCCCGCAAACAGCAAGGGAAGGACGGCGGTAAATGTCGCCTTTTTAATCCCGTTCGCATAAAATCTGTGGACGATGTCGAGCGCGCAGGCGAAGAAGAAGAGCCCGATGGCAAAGGGAGTGCCCGTGTGGGCGATTCCCAGCGTGAGGCAGGAGAGGGCGAA
This sequence comes from uncultured Clostridia bacterium, assembly GCA_947631925.1. Classification (GTDB taxonomy): domain Bacteria; phylum Bacillota; class Clostridia; order Christensenellales; family Borkfalkiaceae; genus Gallimonas. The sequence goes on along the minus strand of CANRNE010000009.1, from coordinate 28,439 downwards.
GAGCACCGCAAAGACCAGCCCCGCCTTTTCACTGCGGGCGAGCCGCGTCACGAAGCGGGACAGGACGACAAGCACGCCGAACATGGCGAGCATGGGGAAGAAACGAAGACCGAAGGGGCTCGTCCCGAAGATGAGCGTCCCGAGGGCGAGGAAGTCCGTCCCGAAGGCGCCGCTTACATTGTCTGCAAAGTAGGTGGCGCGCGCGTCGTCCGCGTTGTTGTAATAGGTGGCGCCCTGCCGCATCTCGGCAATCGTCATGAGAGAATACACCTCATCCGCCGTGAACTGCGAGAAGGAGCTCTCGGAGACGGGGAAGAAATCTTTGATATCGGACACCTTGCGCGCAAGAAGGGAGGGCGCCTTGTCCTTGGTATCGCCGCCGTCCGCATGCGCCGCATTCCATCTGTCGATGGCGGCATACACGCCCGAGTAGTTTATCGACGTGTCGTCGAGGAGAGCTTGGGCACGGACTCTTCCGTCCTCCTGCTTCTCCCCCTGGAAGTAGGTGGCGGAGTCCACCTTTGCGGGGATGATGTAGCGCTCCGTGGAGAGATTGGTGTCGCTCGTGGAGACGGAAGTGGGCACGCCGACGAAGACGACTTCGTTGAGAAGGACGTTTACTCCGCCCGATGCGATGAGGCGGATATACGGATACGTCGAAACAGACCAGCCCGTTCCGAATGCGGATGCGCTCGAAGAGGAAGAGCTCGTGGGAAGGAAGGGCATCACATAGCGGAAGCGCACGTTCTTGCCCGTCGTCACGACGGCCTTTTCAATCTCCTTGCCCTCCTCGTCGTATTTCGCGCCCGGGGTGAAAAAGTTCTCGAGTGTGGCGGTGACCGCACTTCCGTAGGAGGCGGAGGACGACGAGGTCTTGCGCTCTACGGTGAGCTTGGCGGGGACGCCCTCTTCCGCATGGATGGAGGCGACGTTGACATAGATTTCGGTGAGGCGCAGGCTGAGCGTCTCCTCCGTCTCCGTGCCGTCGTCGTTTGTTTTGACGCGCCGCGGGTTCTCGAGTTTGAACGTCACGCTCGGGGCATCCTGATCGCCCTCCTGCCGTACGGCAAGCAGATAGGCATCTCCCACCGAGTGGAAGGAGCCAAGCGTGCCGAATCCAACCGCGAGAAAGGCGGCGGCGACTGCAAGAAAGGCGATAAAGAAACGGTTGAGCTTGCTGGGAGTCATCTTTTTCATGAGTTCTTTTCCCTATTATAATATGGTACTTCCTATTCTACCCGAAAAGATAGAAAATGTAAACAGATTTTCGGAGGATTCTTGAAAAAAAATTATCTGATTGTTTCGGCAAAAATCTTTGCGTGCGCAAATATTTTCTTCGAGCGGATTGGCGGTTGCGCCTTCTTCCGCTCTTAGCCGCGCAAACTGTACTGTTTCATCGGACACTAAGCCTGCGGTGGCGTTGCAAATGGGGACGCCCACGGCGGAAGTGAATTCCGCCTACGGCAAAGAATTTAGAACTCGTACCCACCCCCCTACCCCCGAATAAAGAAGCCCAAACGAATAAAAATATAAAAGGATCTCTCCGTTTTTTGCATTTCTGGGGTCAGTATAGCATAGTCCATCGGGGCTGTAAACCGCAGAAATCATTGCGGAAAACTTCATCACAAAAAAAGACCGGCTTGCCGTTGGCATGGCCGGCTTTTTTTGTTTGCCGCGATTCCCAAGCAATGTTTTCTTTGAGTTCATTCCTCGAATTTCAGCAAGGTGGCGTTGACAGCCCACTGCACAGAATTTCAAGCAGTCCATTCGTTTTCGTACTATGCTCTCCTGCCTCCTGCGAAAAGCAAAAAACAAATAAACGGAGGTATCCAGAATGAAAAAAGTAGCTTATTCCGTCTCTAAAAGAAATGGAGTCGGGAAATTGAAGGGAATCGGTTATCTCGCCGAAGATGATCTGTTCATTCTCGCGTTTTCCAAAGAAGAAAACAAACCTTACATCAAGGTTATCGAAGATGCGGGAAAGCAATGCTTCCCGAACGGGAAAGACGGTGAGTTCAGCGGAACCGTTACCGAGCTTTACGAAAACGTTCCGATCTACAACCGCGAAAAAGAACGGTACGAAACACGCGACTGTATCGAAGTTGAATACAGCGTCTGGTACAAATACGTCAAATAAGGAGGACTGCCATGAACAGGTATATGCAAGAATATCATCATTTCGACGGAGATCATACCGTCATTTTCAACATCATCGAGGTAAACGAAGAGCGGCGGGAAATCACGCTTGCCGTGAGCGATCAAGGCAGGTTGACGCAGACGGTTTACGATTTGAAGGGCGACATGAACGACCCTTACTTCGAGTACGGCATCTTCGGGGAAAACAAGATCCCCGTAAATGAATTTGTAAACATGGAGGACTGAACAATGAACATTGAAATCAAGAACCTGAGAAACCGTGAATTTCACAATGAGCCGTGGCAATTCCGTGTAGACAGAGGCACGCCCGTAGGCAACCCCTACTATATGCACGACGAGAGCGAGCGCGATGCCGTTTGCGACAAATACGAACTGTACTTCCGCAAGCTCATCACTTATTCGGACCGCGCGGTGAATTACCTCAATTCCATGCTGGATGCACTGAAAGAGTACGGACACATCGAACTGTACTGCTGGTGCGCACCCAAACGCTGTCATGCCCGAACGATACGGGGCTGGCTCAATGCACAAATCAAAAATTTATAAAGGAGATTTTACCATGAAACACACAAACGAGATCCCGGCGATCCTGACGGCTATCTTCACTATCAACCGCACGGGGAACGAGGACAGAGACATTACCCTGATCCTCGATTATGCTTTTCGCCGCCTGTTCGGCGCGAACACCAATCTTCTGATGCTTGCCTGTTTGGAGAGGTCAAAAGAAGAGATCATGCCCGAGGTCAACCGTATCTTGGACGAGCAAACACAGTACAAAAAATATTTGGAGGAATATAAAAAATGAACACGACCAGAAAAGAAAAGGCAGAAAAGGCACTTGAGATCCTGCAGAAGCTCGACATCTACGAGCCTTACATCGAGGGATTCCGCGATAAGGGCAAAGTTTGCTTCTTCGAGGACTTCGGCGGGTATTGGGTAGATCAAGAGCCCGAGATCGAGGCAAAAATGCACGAGATCGAAAACAGACTCAACTGTCTCGTCTATGCCGTCACGCATGAATACATGGAGTTCGGCGAGCTTTACGACTTTCTCATCGTCACCGATTATAAGGAAGAATGGGACACCCTCGTCCGCGGCGAGAAGCAGCAGTGCGTGGCATTCGCCTATGTCTGGAATAAGCACTGTGAATGGTGTTCGGAGTTCGGCACGGTCGGCATCCAAAGCGCATTCGGCGGGATCAGAAGAATATCTTAAAATTTATCAAAAGGAGAAAATATCATGTTCAAAACAACGGCTTTCATCTATTCGCTCAACCAAGGCAAGATAAACTCTACCGAGACGGCAGAGGTCACCGTCATAAAGCAGGTCGGTGACAATGACTATATCGTCGATTATAACGGCGTGAAGTGTCATGCGATCTTTAATTTCTTCACGGGGTACTACTATGCGGACGATATTTACGGGAGAGTGGAAAAATGAGATACATCCTCTACTTTCGTAACATTTACGGCGCGCTCGTTCTCCGCTATTCGGACGACGACGGTAACCGTATCCGTGAGCAGTACATCGACTATTCATTGGAAGAGGCCCTGCGACAGTTCCGGGAAAAACACGCCTTAAAGGGCAAACATATCGACATCGCGTCACTCGACGGGAAGAAATAAGATGAACAATTACGGCTATAAGATCTGCTATCTCAAGGACGGTAAATACATACGCAAATTCATGGCTTACCACCTTTGGCAAGCGATCTATGCGTACCGGTATTACAAACAGTTCCACGGGCAATACCGCTGGAAGATCCTTCCCATCACAAGGGACGAAGTGGGTATTTGGAGAGAGGCGCCTTTCTGAAAAGAAGAGCGCTTTTCTTATACCCATGTCTGAAATCAAAGAGGAGAAATCACATGAAATACAAATTTTTCAAAGACGTTAAGACAGTCGAAGAACTGAAACGGCAGTATAAAGCGCTCGCTTTCAAGCACCACCCCGACAGGGGCGGCAACGTCGAAGATATGAAACGGGTCAATGCCGAGTATGACGAGCTTCTGAAGGTCGTCGGCAATATCCACGAAACGGCGGACGGAAAGACCTACACGAAAGAGAAAAAGACAGACATCCCCGACCGCTTCAAAGACATAATAAGCGCCATCATCGGCTTCAACTGCAAAATCGAGATATGCGGCGCATGGATATGGGTTTTCAATGCGTTTGCATATAAGGACCGCTTGAAAGAACTCGGCTTTTTCTGGTGCAACGGCAAGAAAGCATGGGCATGGGCGGAAGATCCCACGACAGGCAAACACCGTCTGACGCTTGACGAGATCCGCCGCATCCACGGCTCGGAAGTCATCAAGGAAGAATCGGCGGACGAGCAAAAGAAGATCACCGCATAGGAGGAAACGGACTTATGATCGCTTTGAACTTAGAAGCAAAAACAGACTGCGAAAGAATCGTAAAACAGCACTTGGAGCAGATGGTGAGCGAAACGCTCGCGGAGAAGATCAACAAGGGCATCACCATCGAAAAAGACGGACAGCGCGTCGTCAACAGAAAGACGCTTGCGACCTTCATGGCGTATGCGACCGAACAGGCGAAAGCGCTGATCCCGAAAGAGAAACAGCACGGGGCGCAACAATGCCCCATAGACGGCGAGCAGATCATGGCGTGGGCGATCCACTACTTCGAGGAAGAGAGCATCGAAGGTACGCTTTATACCCTCGACGGGAAAGAACTCTCGCCCGCGCCAAAGAAAACGCCCCAAACGGCAGCTCCCGTAAAACCCGCCAAGAAGCAAGACGCGCAGATGTCCTTCTTCGGCATGATGGCAGAAAACGAACATACCATGTCCGAAACCGACGATGAAGAAATCGATGAGGACGAGGAAACGGACGCCGGGGACGGACCCGATGAAGATATCGAGGATGGACCCGAAACCGAAGATGCGGAAGATGAAGCCGAAGAAGCGGACGAAGAAGGACCCGCCGAGGACGAACCCGAAGGACAGGGCCTGCCGTTCTATCAATGCTACAAAAAGTTTGCGGCGAAGTATCCCGACGCCGTGCTTTTCCTGCGTTTGGGTGACTTCTACGAGGCGCTCGGAGACCATGCGATAAAGATATCGGACGCCCTTGGTCTCACGCTTACAGGGCGCGATTGCGGGCTGAAAAACCGTGTTCCAATGTGCGGCGTTCCCTATCATGCGTTTGAAGTGTATCTTTCCAAGCTCTTGGAGCGCGGGTATCGGGTAGCCGTAGCCGAGGAGCTGACGGGATTCCATTTCATGAATACGCCGACCCAGCGCATCGACGAAGAAACAGGCGAAGTGCTACCCGACACCAAGGAGCAAGCCGAAGACGCCATGGATGAGTTCGACACTTCGGCCATCGACAAGGAAGTTCTGTGCGTTCTCCTTGACTTATTCGGGGACGACATCGACGTGAGGTGAGATGATGAAGATCGAGAAAATAAAACCCATTCCGAAGTACATCGAAAGACTTATCAAGAAGAAAGACTTGGAAGCATATTCTTCGCAGTACAGTTACACCCGCTTTTATGCCTATCTCACGAAGAACGACGGGGAACTTACCAAAGTGACCGTCGCCGTAAAGAACCACAAGGAAAAATGGTACTGCAAACAGGTCGCCGTCCACGGCATTCACTCGGAGAAATGTTTTTTGAAAGACATGATCCGATGCTATATCGGGGGCTTTCACGTCGGCTGGTACGACATGGGCATCCAACGGCACCAAAAATGGTATGAGGACGGCGAATGGGGCTGGGCATACGACAGCGATTTCGACCCGTTCGCCCCCGTCGTCAACATGAACTATATCGGCAAGTTCCCCGAATACAAGTACAGCGGCTTTCAATGCTTCACGCGGTACAACGTCTTGCAGTACCTCCGCATCTATGAACAATTCCCGCAGGCGGAGTATCTCGTCAAAATGGGACTTTCCAATCTCGCCATGCGGAAACAGATCTTACGAAAGGCCGAAAAGGACAAGCCCTTCCGCAAATGGCTGTTCGTACACCGTGAGGAACTGAAAGACCCGCATCTCTATGTCTCGTCCGTTTTCACGGCATATAAGACGGGAAAACCAGTCGCGGAAGTTCAGACGCTCGTAGCCGCCAAAAAGAACATTTTGGGAGACAGTTATCGGGAATTACGGCTCGCCTTCGCCCATGACCTCGACGAACTGCTTATCTATATCGGGAAACAGAAGACGAGCATCGGGAGCTATAATGACTACTTCAAAGCCTGCCGCTTTCTGCATCTTGATATGCGTCTTCCGAAGAACCGCTATCCCCATGATTTTAAGCGTTGGCATGATATACGGATAGACGAATATCATTCGGCAGAGGACGAACAGGACGAATTGAAGCGAAAGGCGCTCTATGAAAAATTTACCGTCATTGCAGAGAAATATCACACTTTGCAAGACGACCGCACAGACGGCTATATCTGCCTGATCGCACATAGTCCGCTGGATCTGATCCGGGAAGGAAGAGCGTTACAACATTGCGTCGGACATATGGGGTACGACCAAAAATTTGTCCGGGAGGAGTCGCTGATCTTCTTCATCCGTAAGCGCGACGAGCCGCAAATCCCGTTCGTGACATTGGAATATTCGCTCTCATCGAGAAAAGTGCTGCAATGTTACGGATACAATAACACCCGCCCCGACGAGAAAGTTCTCGACTATGTAAACCGCGTATGGCAACCATACGCCAACCGCAAAATCAAAAAAATCATGATGGCAGCATAAAGGAGGAATCAAAATGGCTTATTTCAGAGCAACGGCTTATCATCCCGAACTGGACGTCTGCATGATCGCAGACAGCAACGGGAAATTCGAGAAGAAATGGCAGTTCACCAAATACTTGTCCGCAAAGGGCTTTCTCGTCTTGGAACTGGACGATGGCGATTCTTTCACGGACGAGACCCTCAAAAAGTTAGAGACAGAGCAAACACAGGTCATCATCCGCGCCTGTGGGAAAGGGAAGCCGACTTATCAAGAAAACGCCGTCCACGTTCACGGGAAGTCTTATCTTATCCAACATTGAGGGGGCTCAAATGAAAAACGGAAAACAGCTCTCCATATTCGACATCCAACTTTCTCCGCCGTCTGAAAATGAGATCCCTCATATCATGCAGGCGGCAGAGAAACCTCGTGAACCGCCAAAGGGAAACCGTGAACTGTGTCCGTACCGTATCCCCACCGTGGAGGAAATCATGAAGGACTTCCAAAGCGCGGCGACGGCTTACAGTACAGGAAAGATCTTCGAGGACACCATAGCTTGCGGGGCTATCGCAATATCAAACGCCGTGGACTTCACCAAGTACGACGAGCGCGAAGAACGATACAAAGAGATCATGAGCGGATACCGAGCCGAAGAACAGCGGAAACTTCCTGCGCTCTTCGCAAAGGTATTCGCTCTTTTATCTTCTGTGGTCTATGACAACGGAGCGTTTAATGACTATCTCGGTGAGATCTTCATGCGTCTGAATATAGCGAGTGACAAAGCGGGACAAGTGTTTACGCCGTTCCATATTGCAGAATTTATGGCACGGATCACGATGGAAGAAAACACCGAAAAAGCGCAAAACGAAATCCTTACGATTTGCGACCCATGTTGCGGAAGCGGCGTGATGCCCCTTGCGGCATTGGATGTGTTGCAAAGCAAAGGCGTGAACTATGCCCGAAACGTATTCATCGAATGCAGCGACATCGACATCCGATGCGTCTACATGACATATTTGCAGCTCTCCCTCGCCGGCGTCCCCGCTATCATCAAACATCGGAACACGTTGACAATGGAAACGTGGGATGTATGGAAGACGCCCGCGTTCGTCATGCAGTACACAAGATTTTGTAAATACGACCGCTGAAAAACGGTCCGAAATTTCCGCTTTCAAAGGAGGGCTTCGGTCCTCCTTTTTTCATGCCGGTTTCCTCCCGCTTTTGTCACACCAGTGGCTACAGGGCGTGTGCTTGTCTTGATACAAGCGCGGCGGCTGGCGCCGCCGCGGACAAGCACACGCCCTAAAAAATCGAAACAGGAAAAACAAAAATAAAGCGCGACGGACGGGGCGTTCTCGCTGACCCGCTGCGAACTGCCCCGCGCATACCGTCGCGCGAACTTTCATTTTATGAACGTTTTTCGCTTATTTTCGCATTTTACTTTGCGTGAGCGTCTTGTCTGTCCTTATACGAAAGAAATGCGGACCTGTTTCCCGAGCGCTTCGGCGATCCGTTGGATCGTCTTCAAAGAAGGGTTCGCGGTCCCGCCCTCTAAACGGCTGATGTCCGCCTGCGAGATGCCCGTCAGCTCGGACAGCTTCTGTTGCGTCAGGCCCTTTTCGATGCGCGCTTCCATGATCGTGCGCATCAAGGAAAATTCGGGCTCGAGCGCGTCGTACTCCGCCTTGAACTCGGGGTTTTTGAGCTGTTCGTTCAAATAATCTTTGTAACTCGTCATGATTTTCCCTCCCTGCCGAGATAATCGGCACGATATTTTTTGGCAAGCGTAATTTCCTTCGGCGGCGTCTTTTGCGTTTTCTTGATAAATCCGTTCGTCAAGACCGCTTTTCTGCCCACCACAAAGAAATACAGGACCCGCGAGATGTCGTTACCGACTTGCGCACGAAGTTCAAATATCCCGTCGTCCAACGCCTTAGAACACGGCTCGCGCAAATCAAAGCCGTAGCTTGCCAGCATATCGATCGTTTTTAAGACCTTCGCTCGCATTTTTATGTCGAGACTGTCCAAGAATTCGACCACCGGCTCCGTCCCGTCCGCTTTCCTGTAAAAGACGATCTCAAACTCCATACAAATCGCCTCCTTTGTTTCTGCACTTCTATTATATGCGATATATCACATATTGTCAAGCCCTATCGCAATAATTTTTCTGTAAATTTTTTCCTAATTCGCTTTTCGAAGCCGTTTTATGGTATCCTCGCTGACCACGCCGATGTACTTGCCTTCGTCCCAACAGGTGAAATCGTCGAAGAGGAGCAGTTTTTTATCTTCCAGCCCGATGGGACACGCAACGTCCTCGTCCATGATGTCCGAGATAAAGAACTGCGGCAAGCCCTTTGAATAGACGATCTTCTCACCGCTCTTTTCGATGTACTTCATGAGATAGGCAAGCGCGTCGCCGATGCGGTGGTTGTCTACGATCTTCTCGAAATCACTCCGCCCGAAATGCTCGTTGAAGTAGGTGTTCTGCACCGTTTTGATACGCCTATGCGATTTGAAATTGTAATCCGTCTTTTCGACCAACGCTCCCGGCATCGTGCCTTCTGGGATACGGAAGATCCCGTGGAAGTGCAACCTCATCTTTTCGGGAGAGCGTTCCCAGACGCCGATATATTTCCATTGCTTCCGCGAACAAAAATGTCCCAAACAGCTTTTGAGCTTCTTTTTGAAGCTCTCCTCGGTGTGCTTCGCGCCGTCGTAGGTCAGCGTGACAAAGTAATTGAACTCCTGCAAATTTGCCTTGCGCGTCAATCGGATGCGGCGGGCGATCAAATTGCGCTTCTTCCGCTCTAAATTGCTCTCCACATAATTCTTTGTCGCTTCATCCGTCTTGAAATACGGGCGCATCGCTTTCATAAGTACCGCCTTGCGCTCCCCATACCTTTTATAGACGTTCTCCTTATAGACTTCGTTGAAAAGTTCCCGTTTTGTCATAATACGGACGTCGCCGTTTTCGTTTAATATCCCGCTCGGCGCGGGAACGGCAGGCGGAGAAGGCGCGTCCGATATGGGCGCACCTTCCTTTGCGATACGTTCTATGGGCGTCAGCTCTTCGGTGGGAGAAGCGCTTTCCGCAGGCTTATCCTCGGACATGGTGGCATCATTTTCCGTCTCCATGGGTACGATGCCGCCTTTCTTGCTCTCGCTCACGCCGGGCGGCTTCACCATAATTTTTTCCTCGTTCCGCTTCCTTCTCGGACGGTATCGCCGCGTCGTATGAGGGATGGCGATATAGTGGCTGCCGTCAAAGTAGACCTTACACTCTGGACTTGGCATTATGGCGTCACCCCCTTGTAGAGTGCGTCAATGAAATAGCTATGCTGCATTTTCAGCTCGTCTACCGCCGCCCGCTCCGTGGCGTATTCCTCGTAATCGTTCAGCCCGACTTTGCTCTTTCTCGCCATGTCGTTGAAGTAGTCCGAGAAGCAGTCCGTGGAGAAGCGGCGGGCATAGATTTTCTTGTTCATGAGGAAATATTTCTTATTCTCTGCCTTGCCGTCCATTGTGCCGCGCTCTTTCTCTATTTTCAACATGGAATAGCCGTAATTGTTACAGATACGGATATGCCTGCGCCAGATCCACGCCGTCACGCTTTTCAGAAGATGAACGAGAAGTGTGTTATCGCCCCGGCGGTAACGGAAATCGTAATATAGGTTGATGAAACGGTTAAAGACCCACTCCGAGAGCATTTCCTCGATGGTATAGAACGGATACGTCAATTTCCTGTCCGAGCAATCTGCGATATGGAGAATATCGGCAAGATCGCGTGCATCCGCGCCCCAGCTCTCCGGTCGCTGTTCGTCCGTGAACACCTTGATGAACGGGAAATTGTCTACCGTCGCGGAATGGCGGCACATTTTGAGCCAAGCATTGAAAAGGTCGTTTTTCTGATTGGTCTCTTCGTCCTTCTTTTTCTTCTCTTGAAGCTCCAAATTATTGCCGCGCTCCTTTCCCACTTCGGAGATAACGACGACCCCAAACTCGAAGCTCCCCGCTTTCGGATTGTTTTCCATGACTTTTTTGCCGAGCCGCAGAACGTCGAAATCGAGGATGTGGGCGAATCTTCCTTCTGTTTCCGTGTGCCTCGGGAAGAAATCGGCATACCATGTCGGGAAGTTGCCCGCAGAAAATGTTTCCCCACTGTCACGGATAGAGTAATTCGCCATGATGAGGCTGCTCTCCATAACGTAGATGAAATACGCCTGCGCATAGGTAGACAGCACCTCAAACAACGTCGTATGTTTCAAAGCGTCGTCATACACAAGCCCGTACCTTCCCACATCATAGCCATAGAGTTGGAGGGCGGCGTCCCCATGATGTAAAAAACGCCGACGCTTTTTCTCGACCCACGCCTTGACGGTTGCGAGGTTGTAGACCGTTCCGTGTTCCATACACTTCCTTAATTCATCCTCAAAGGAAATCCACGGAAAGTATGGAAATTTCATGTCATTCTCTTGCAAGATAGAGAGAGCCTTTTGACGAAACATGACCGCTTGCGAGAGAGCCATGTCCGTGATCGCCGTCGTCTTTTTCTTTCCCATAGAGCCGCAGGTGATAGACACGATAGGCAGCTCGTTGATAAATCCGCAGTTCCGCGCTTCCATGTGCCGCAGACGGTTGAGGGCGATTTTCCTTCTCCAACGGTTGAACAGCCACAGGGCGACGATAGCCAAACTCCACCACGGGAAGTGACGGAGAATGACATTGCAATCTACTATGAGCTTTCCGATTTGCTTATAGATACAGCCGAAATCGAATTTGACGACGAAATAGAAGTAGAACGCGAGAAACGCCGCCACAATGCTTGCAAGGTTCAGATGGAACGCCCACAGCGCGATCCAGCATTTCCAGATCCACCCGTGCGCGGTAAGAAAGGCGCGGAAATCTTTTAGATACGCCTTGATGGGCTGATAGGTATGTGCCGCAAGCCACTTGAACCCCCGCAATGGAACGGTGTCGATGTTATGCCGCCTGTTGCCGCGCATATAGAGCCAGCGCACGATGAAAAACAGGATGAGCAGCACGGGGAGGATGAGGATCAATACTCTTGCCGCATTCCCGAGGAATACGCCCACGGACTGCCCCCAAGCAGAGAAGTTTTCCTTGCTTACGAGCAGGGAAAAATAGGTCGTCGCGTCTTGCTTGAATCCGTCATAGTTTTCGGGAAGAAAGGAACTCCACCCGAACACCGAGGACGGCTGCAAAAAAGTCGCCGTAAACGTGTACGGAATGAAGAAGAGTTCACAGAAGTAGACCGCGACCGATATACCCATGTCCGTGATTGCCTCCCAAAACCGCACATAGGACGCCGAGAACACGAACGCGCCGAGGGCGACGAACGCCGCCGAAATGAGGACGCAGAGCGCGATATGTACTTTACGCATGAAGCTGTCCTCCCGTGTAAATGAGATAGCTGATGATGAGTGCCGCGAGGACGAGAATCGCCACCGCGAGAACCCTTTTTAGAATTTTCATATTTGCCTCCGAAAAAATAAAGTGCCGGGGACTTTCCCGCCCCCGACACCCGTTTGCTTATGCAGGCTTTTCCGCCTGACTTTGTTGTGCCTTTTCTTTCCTCTTTCATCGTCGTTTCTTCACGGCGTTGGATATTGCCTTGCATAGTGCCGCGATTCCCTTGATCGGCAGGAGAATGACCCAGAGAATCGCCCGGATGATGTATGGCATTATCGGCCATAAGAGAACGACCAGCAGAATGACGGCGAGAATGGCGACGATGATCTTTTCCCACGCAATGCCGTCCTCTTCGATGGGCGAAGAAACACCGCCCACGACGTCGATAGGACTTGCTACCACGGGAATGATCGTTTCCGTCGTGTCGCGCAGGAACGTAAGCTCTATGATATCGAAATCAAGGAACACCGTTTCCCGCGCCATGTAGGTGCTGCTTCTGTCCTTTGTTCCCGTCTGCCAAGTGGATGGATCATACCACGTCGCGCCCGTGAGAACGGTCTGCATATTGGAGTAATAGTCAGTAACGGCAAATCGCAGGAGAAAGACATTCTTTGTAGCCTTATTCGCATTGTAGAAGCTCTCGAACTCGCCGAAATCTTCGGTATGCACATAGAGGTTTTCTGCGTCCGCCGCGTCTGCCCCCGTGAAATCCGCGTTGCTTACAAGGCGGATCGGCTCGACGGGGGCTTGCTGCTCGGGTCCGAAATCCCATTTCTTGCCTCCCCAAAATGCCTGCCAATCAAGGCAGAACTTATCCCATCCGCTCGCCGTTTGGTTGAACGTCAGCATATCGAATGGCTCGTCTGCCGTGAAGGTGTGTTCCTGATAGCCTTTTGTCCGTCCTTCGTCCACGCTGTCCGAAAACAGATAGTCTGCGTTCCCGTGTGCGGCGATCCATTTCTTCATTTCCGCCGAGGTGATGTCCGTATCTTTGACGTTGCTTTTATCGGACTTGAACGCATAGCCCGGCGCCTCGTCGTCATCGACGAGTACTCCGCCGATACTTCCGACCCAGCCGTTCGTTTCTTCATCGCTATGACCTTCTTCGTAAAAATTACGGTGCTGATATCCCCAGCCCCAATCGGCGATACAGCTCGGGGGAGATGTCAGAAAACTTAATCCGGGAATTTCGGGACTGCTGGAAAAATTGTCGAAGATCCCGAGTAAGTCCGTGACGCCATCCTTCTGCCCTAACTTTTGATTTACCCAAGAGTAGACGTCTCCGTCCTTCGTGACGATGATGGGCGTCGTCTTTTGTTCGTCCCAGCAGCACTTGACGCGGTACAATTCCCCGTAGTTTTCGTTGAACTCTTTGGGAACGGCGAAATAAACGCTGTCGAGCTGGTTCTGATGCCCCGGTCCGTACTGGTTTATGTAGGGAAAGCGGTATGTCGTAGAGTGAAGGTCGAGAGAGACTGTTTCGAGAGAATTTCTCGTAAGCGTCGTTCCTTCGCCGCCCTCACCATAGCCTTCTGCAAAACCTGTGAAATGATAGGATGTGGAGACCTTATAGTCCGTCGCGTTGGAATTGCCCTCGGTCAGAAGCTCGATGCCCGAAATGTCATAGCGGCGATCCATACTGTTGACGCGTTCGGCGATCGTCTTTCCGTCTGCGCTTTCATGGTCGATGACTTTGAACTTATAGAACAGCTTGTTGATGCCCGCGCCTTCACTCATAGAGCAGAACTGCAAATCGAACTTCTCATAGGTGAGCGCGTTGCTCTTTTCCGTGATGGGGTCGCTATCGTAGGCAACGGCAATTTGCACCTTGTTCTTTTCGCTGTCCGTGACGATGTTCTGCCCGTTCGGATTGTAAACATAGAGATACAGCCCGTAGTTGTCCCGCATATTTGCGCGATAGTCGTAGCAGTATTCAACGAAATCAATGACGCGCATTTCGGGCTCGACGCTCTCATAGTAGGGGTACTTTGCAAGCGAGAAGCCGTCCATGCTTTGCAGATCTTCCATAACGTCCGTTTCGTCGAACTTCACGGCGTTTTCGGCAGCGTAGGCGTTTTTCGTCATGACGGGTACGAAGAACGCCGAAAGGCATACCATGCCCGCAAGTACCGCCGCAGAGAGCCGTTTCATGAGCCGCGTCAAAACAGCAGCTCCTTCTGGTCGAACTCAACGCCCGTCACGCTTGCCAGAAGTTTGATTTTTACGGTGCAGGTTGCCTTTTCGTTGTAGCTTGTCACGAGAACGGAGAAGAAATAGCCGTCTTTGAGCGAATCGGGATTTTTCACTTCCACGGCTTTGCCGGAGTGGTGCTGTGAGATCGCTTCCGTAAGCCCTTCTTTGGGGATCGTGAATGTGAAAGCTCCTTCGTCCTTTTTCAAGGAAAATGCCGAGGAATAGTCCTCGCCGCCCTTAAAGGCATACGTCTGTCCGTCCACGGTGTACGAAAAGGTCTTTTCGGCGTTTGATACGATCTTGACCGAGTAATCTTTCGGCTCGGTGATCCCCGTGTCGAGAACGTATTTTACGCCGAAGGTGTAGGTTTCGCCGTTTTTCAAATCGCGCCTAACTTCCTGCGCCATGATCTTCTCATCTCCGAATGTCAGATAGAACTCCTTAAAATCTTCGGTGAATCCGTTCGTGAGCGCGAAGATGAGTCCGATTGCGCCGGCAAGCAGCAGTATGGCAAGGACAATGGCAAGGATCTTGCTTATTTTCTTGCTTATTTTCTTGCTTGTTTCCTGTTTCATGTTTTTTCCTCCCGCAAAGGGGCAAACAGACAAAACCCGTTTGCCCCCGATTGCATATTGTCAGAACGTTAGCGTTTTCTGCGAAAAGCTCAAACTGCTAACCGAGCTTACCACCCACAGCTTGATCGTCTGCGAAAGCCCGCTCACACTGTCCGTTACCGTCACCGTGAAATAGCAACTGTCAATGTTTGTCTTATTATAAGTAGACTTGCCGGTATAATCGTCAGATGTCATTTGTCCTCGGCTCGTTCCGTACTCATCGTATCGCACATATTGATCGTAGTAATAGGTGGTGAAATCATCGGAACTTGAACGGGAGTAGTAGTTTTCGATGTACGTTCTATTCGTCGAAATGTTGAGCGTTGTTCCCGAAATGGTTGCCGAAGTGATGAAGGTGTTTACCAACTCGGACATTTCTTTTTTTGCCATCTCTGAATAAACGGCGCCCGAATCGTCACTCCAACATTTCCCAAAATACAGCGACCCCGAACCGCCAAGTTTCACAGACAGATTTTTCGAGCCAACCGAATTGAACACGTTGGTGAGGTTGACGTCGAAGTTATACGACTTGCCCGTTCCAAGCTCAAAGTACGAGCCGCGCCCCGAATTGCTCTTTGCGGTGAGGGAGGAGTGGGTGATAGACATACCGCTTGCTTTCCCGACGAACGTGACCGTACAGGTCGCCGTGCAGCCGCCATCCCGCGAGGTTGCGGTGATGATGATTTGGTCGTTGCCGAACGCCTTCTTACAGGAAACCGTAGCGTTTGTGCTGCCGTCCGAATCGGGTGTGACCGTCACATAGTCCGTCACAGTGTTCTTTCCGTTTGTGGGAGCGACGCCCCAACCAACGGAGAAATCCACCGTCTTGTCAGCCGCTTCAACGGGATAGACCGTGACCGACACCTTCACATCGACGGAGCTTCCCGAAGCGAGTGCCGCTGCGAGCCGTTCCGCAGTAAACGCCATAGCCGTAGGCATCGGATAAACTTTTCCTTCTTCCATGAAATTACCGTCGCCATCCACGACTCCTGCTTGTTTCGACGGCTCGTCCTCGGGCATGGATGGCTCGTCGTTGATGAACCAGCCGAATACCATACCCGTAAAGATGAAGAGGAACACGGCGAATGCGAGCGCGACGCAAGCCCAGCCGAGCCACTTGATCCCGCGCTTCATGCCTTTCCTCCCTTGCCCGTGAGGATGTTCATGACCTTATCCGAGGGCTTGAAAGTGCCTTCCGCCTTGAATTTGAGTTTTGCCGCAGGCGCATCGACCAGAGCGGCGTCGGAGCCGCTCTCCACCAAGCCGAAGAACAGCGTGGAGACATTGGCCCACCTGCCCTGTGTACTGCCCATGAAGTTGACGGAAACGACGTATTCCTTCTCGAGCGACAGCCGCTTGAACGACTGGTAATCGGAGAGCAGTTTCACCTCTTCCGCTTCGAAGTCAAAGGCGCGCACAAAGCACAGAAATCCCGCTTCGTCGTCCTCGATCTTCTCCGATTCGTCCGCATCCTCGGGCAAAACGCCCATGAGAAACACACATTCCTTGGTCTGTTCGTCATAGGACACGAGCAGGAGCTTGAAAAGTTCCTCGTCGCCGTCGTCGGTCGTGTGGGTGAGCGTCTTGCAGTCCTTCACGTCGTCTGCCGTGAGAGTCTTATAACCGGACAGGTTGACGTTGAAGGTCGTCTCTTTCGCGCCGCCGTTCCAATCGGGGATGAACGCGACGCACAGCCCGGCAATGAGCGCAAGGATGAGGACGAGCGCGACCGCCGTGACGATCCATTTCACCTTATCGCTCTTTTGATGATAGTAGAGTTCTTCGTTATCCATAATTTACCTCCGAAATATTACTTCCCTCAAAAATACTTCGTCTTTTTGCGGGAACCCTATTTTGAAAACTGCGGCCCATATCGGCTTTTACCGATATAAGCCGCAGAAAGCTACGCTTTTTTGCCCGCTACTTTAACGGAGCAGCATCTGGAGCAGGGTCTTATCCGAACTGCGGAAGGGCTTGATGGGGCATTCGTACACCTGCCCGTCCTCGTCGTAGGAGCGCACGCCGTAAGTATTTCCCTTGACCGTGCGCTTCGTCTTTTCATCCCTGATCTCGTAAGGGGTGAGGAAAAGCTCTGCCTTATCCGCGCCGCCGAACACGATGTCGAGAACGGCATACCCGCCGATGTCGTGCGGCATGACCTGTACGCGGACCTCTTTGCCCCGTACCATGCCCTTGATGAAGTACGAGAAATAGCTCTTTCCGTCCTTCTCGAAAGTCTCCCGTTCGACGTAGATGGTGCCGCCGGTCCCGTTATTGTTGCGGCTGTTTTCGTTTGCTTTTGCCATTTGTTCGCGCCCTCCTTATGCGCCTTTCTTTTTCTTGGGGGGAGTGTTCTTGTCCCACGGTTTTTTGGACATCTCTCCCGCTTCTTTCTTGCCGTAGCCGAGTTCGAGTGCCTGTCTGTACTTCCAATGTCCGGCATGATCGTTCTGGCACTGCAAATAGCCCGAGCGGATCCCCGCTTCGTAGTCCGTGAGCTGCTTGCCGAGCTTGGGCCCTACCCGGTGCCGCCCGTCTGCACGTTCTGCCGCGTAGCCTTTGGCACGTTTCGAGGGGACGCTCCAGCGCCCGTCACGGTACTTGTTCTTGCCTGTTTGTTCTTGCTGTGTCGCTTCTGCCGCCGGGGCATTGGAGCCCGCACCCGATGCGGCGTTCTTGCTTGCCATGTTGTTACCTCCGAAAATGATTATGAAGTTGTCAGCGGTGCAATGGGACACTCCGTCCCCGTGGGCTCTCGGCGGATGGCGCCTTTCCGCTCCGGTGCCCGGCTCATTTCCGCGCCCGCTTTACGCTCTATATCGTACCACACCGTAAGAGCAAATGCGAGGAGGGGAAACGGGGACAAACCGTGCAGTTGATCGTCTTTCAGGCGCTTAAAATGCAGAAAAACGGCAAGAAAAAAGACCCCGTCGGGGGCCTTCCTTCTCATGTGCGCGAGAGGGTCCGTCTCAGATACTCGCACAGCTCCAAATTGAGCTGTTTGATGTAGTCGCAGGAATAGTTCCGTTCCTCGGCGAGCGCCGCCTGCGTCTTGCCCTTCACATAGAGCGAGACGTAGAGGTCGAAGAGCCGTGCGGGCGCCGCCTCCATCGCCTTGTTGTACCGTGCCAGCTTTTCAAGAAGGGTACTCGGCATCACCACGCCCGACATCTCATCGAACAGCTCCTTCTTCGTGTAGTAGTACCGGATGTCCCTTAAGTCTTGCCGTATTTGTTTTAATTCGATCATGGTTTTCTCCTTTCATAGACCGTGAATCTCTCCAAAACGGAGAGGATGAGCGAGGCGTCTTGGGGCGAAAGCTCTATCGCAAGCCGCTCTAAAAGCGCCGCCTCTGCCTCCGTTAAATATTTGATCCCGTATGAATACCACTTCGCTACATAGATCCCGCCTCCTCGTCCTTGGAGCGTATAGATGGGATATTCCGACGAAAGAAGCATGATGTCATTGTCGATCGTGCGCTTGGAAACGCCGAATTCGAAGGCGAGATTTTCCCGCGTGTCATGCCTACGTAGATCCAGCGCTCTGAGGATCGCTTTTCGCCGCTCTTTTGCCGTCACGCCATCCCCTCCTTTTTGCGCACAGCATATCCCCGAAACTCGCAGAGTTTCCTTCAACATTTCCGAACAAATTCATGGAAATTTTCTTAAAATACACAAAACCCCCGAGGCGGGGTGCGTCGGGGGATATCGGAAAGAAATACAGGAGAAAATGCAAAAAGAAATTCAGGAGGGAACACGGAGAAGGAATTCTACCGGCAGAATGTCCTATGGGGCTTGTGCAAACCGTGCGGCGGTCGGTGGCCGCACGGCGTGAGATATTCGCAAAGGGAAGAGCTCAGCCGGTGAGGGCGAGGCGTTCGGATGAATCGGTGCGGTTGGTGTTGGCGGGATCGGGGAGGTCGGAGCGGTTGGGTGTCGGATCGGAGACGAGCACGTCAATGGCGAGAGCGAACGTAAGGGAATGGAGATAGAACTCGGGGAGCGCGTCAATGCAGCGCATGGCGGAATTGAAGGACTGTTCCGCATAGACGGATGCAATGGTGCGGTTATTGGCGTCGAAGAGCGCGAAATTGCCGTGCTCGAAGTCGCCGCGCGCGCACCAACCCAAGAACCCGAGGTCAAAGAGTCGGTAGACATTGGAGAGGAACTTATTGACGACGGAGACGAAGGAAGAGCCATGCTTGATCTCCACGCCGGGGTAATTATCGTCGCACTTTTTAATGGTGGCAACGCTCTTGCCGCGTAGGCCGAGGTCATAGACTTTGAGGCGTTTTTTGCCCTGCGAATTGGCCTTTACGCGGAAGAGTCTTCTTCCTATCTCGTCGAACACGTCGAAGGAATCGAACCAAGTGATGATTTTATTTTCGAAATACATTTTCATCGTAACCCTCACTTTGCGTGCATCTGTGCCCGTATATCTCGGACATGGTTGGCACGTTTTTGGTCAGAAAGCCGAAACGGGCTGCACGCCCTTATACTTTAAGCCCTTCTGTTCGTCGTTTCTCTGTTTTGCGTAGTTATTGGCGCTGTTCTTGCCGTACATATAGAAATTGAAGTCGTGGGAACCGGCGGCCCTGGGGAGGAGCGTTCCCTGCTGCTGCATGGCGCCGCCTGCGTCGGAGAGGACGGAGATATTGACGTTGATATGGAGGAAGTTGTTGAGGCCGGGTGTGAGGCCGCCCGTGATGACGGCGGAGTAATTTCTCCCGCCCCCATAGAGCGCGATACCGCCGTGGACATACTGTTTTCCGTCCGAGGTGGTCTCAATGAGATTTCCGTAATCGGCGGGATGCGCGGAAGAGACGAAGTCAAGCATGCCCTTGATGTCGAGCTTGAGCCATTCGGAGAGCGCACCCACGGGGGATTCGATGAGCGTGGAGGAATCGATGAGCGCGAGGTCCTTCCAGTCATAGAGCCGCACATCCCCTTCGAGGCGGAGGACGGAAGCAAAGGAAGTCCCGCCGGAGCGCTCCCATTCTCGGGTAAAGGCGCGCCACTGGTGGTCGGAAGCGCCCTCATAGAGGAACTCGCCCGCGAAGTTGCTCTCGATGCCCACAGTGAAGAGGCCGCTCGTCTCGAGGACGGAATCCTTGAGCGTGAGGTCGGTCAACACATAATGGGAATAGAAATAGGGATCCTCATAGAGCTTGCCGTCGGCGTAGCGGTTGGAGTTGCCGTTTTCGGCATATGCCCTGCCGCTCCGGTCGAGGAGGACGGGCTCCTGCCTGTTCGCCTTGGAAGCGCGGAGCGCGCGGTTTGCGCCGAGCTTTAAGATGAACTCACGGCCTTGTGAGAGGATGCAGCCGTCTATTTTGACGTTGATGCGTTCGCTGTCGACGCCTGCGGCGTTCTCGGCGAGGCTGTCAATGAAGTACTTGTTGCCGTTTCTGTTGCCGCCATAGGCACGGACGACGTTCCGTCCGTTGCGGATACGACAGTTGATGATCTCGCAGTCGGCGTTTATCTCGAGGGTGGTGCCCGTCAAATTGAGATTGGTGAGGTCGTAGACGCCGTCGGCATTGAGGAGGGAATCGTCGGAGCAGCCAAGAAGGTTTACGCCATAGAGTTTCACGCCGTTAGTCCGGATGAGGAAGGCGCAGTTATCCTGTCCTGCGACGGATGCCATCTGTTTATATTTCACGAAGTAGAGCGGGCCCTGATAGAGCTCGAGGAGCGGGATATCCTGGGAATCGAGGGCGTGGGTGAAGTTATCGGCGTCGATGGACTTGCCGTTGCCATAGACGTCGTTTTTGAACTCGAGGACATAGGAGAGGAAGGCGTCGTTTTCATTGGCATCGGAAGCGAACTTATACCACTCGATGTTATAGGTAGACTTAAAGCGATGTGCTTTGAGATACTCATTGCGCTGTTCGAGGGAGAAGGGTGTTCCTGCGGCGTCTGTGCCGAGCTTGATATTTTCCGTGAGTGCGACGGATTTCCCGTCCTCTGTAGCTTTGACGAGTTCTGGCGCATTTTTGACGGCGACGGCGTCTTTCACGACGTTTAAGGTGAGGGAGGCGACGACGTTGGCCTTGAAGGCGGCGTTGCCCTTCCACGCGGCGCGAACGGTGACCTGTCCGGTGCCGTGGGGGATGAGGACGGGCGCTGCGCCGGTTTTATCCGTTTCAATGGTCGCCACTTCGGGCGCGGAGACGGAATAGAGGATATCGCCGTCCGCGAGGTTTGCCACGAGGGATGCGGAGGAGTAGGTATACACCTTTAAGGGGAACCGGTTATCGGAGATAGAGAAGTTATCGCCGTATACCAAGCCCGCGACGGTATAGTTTGCTGCGAGGTCAGCTTTGACGGAGTTTGCGATCTGGACGACGCTTACTTTTTTAATGGCAGCCACGGCGATGGTCTGCGGGTCTGGGGCAGCGTCGCCGTACTTTGCGGAGACGGTGAGGTGGAAATTGCCGCTGTCCGCGACTTTGACGGTTGCCGTATTGCCGTTTATTTGGATATACTCCTGAGGCCCGTCGAAGCGCCAGGAATACACCACGTCCTTGGCGCCGCCGGAGGCCACGGCATAGAAGGTGACGGCATTGCCGGTGAGGAGGGTGACCTGTCGTTCGCCGGTATCTGCGGTCTCGATGGTTCTGTCGGCAAAGACGGAGAAGGCGAACTCGGAGAAGGCGAATGCGACGGGGATGCGTCTGTTAAAAACGTTGATCGTGAGTTCGGCGCTCTCATCGACGTTCTCTTCGAACGTGACGTCGATGAAGTATTGGTTGCTGCTGCCGGCGGAGATGACTTCTACCTCTGCGATGTTCGACAAAGGTGTTACCGGAGGCTTGCCGCCCATACATTCGACAAAGAGTCGGGTATGTCCGGTGCCGAAGGCGAGTGGGACGCTGCCTGCGGCGTCCGATTCATAGATAGTGGCGGAGGAACTGTCGGGGTCGGTGTAAACGGCGGCGCCGTTGACGAGCGCGATGGCGGTCTCCTGCTTGCCGTCCGCGCCAATGCGCTTGGCGCGTTCCACATGCAGGGTGACTGTCTTTTGGATGGGCCCGTTCACGCCGTCCGGGACGGTCACATCGAACAGTGCGTCGCCCGTAAACGGGAAAAAGACGGTCCTTTGCCCCGGTTCGATTTCCAAAGTGAGATCGGTCGCGGGTTTCAGCGTGAAGTCGCTGAACTCCATGGGCAGGATACTCATGCTATAGGAATAGGTCCCGGTGGGGATGGTGGCCTCATAGCCGTCCTCCGTCTCGGTGAGAAGGTTTTTCCCGTCCTCGCCGAAGAGAGAGAAATCGAAGTCATAGGGCTTGGAGGAGACCACGACCACGGACATGGTATCGGTGAATGACTTGTCGTTGCTCGTAGCGGTGATCTCTACCGTTCCCTCTTTCTTGGGCACGATGACGCCGTCTTTGGTGACGTCCACAAGCGAAGGGTCGCTCGAAGTGAGGGTGTAGCCTTTTTCGGTGGCGTTATTGGGCGAGACCTCGGCAGTCACCGTGTGGACGGCCTTATCCGCCATATCGAGAAAGAGAGTATCTTCATCATCCGCGCCTTCCGCATGGATGGTGATCCCGTTGACGGCGATATTGACGCCGAGGCTTACGAGATTGACCGACGAGAAGATGACGAGGACGAATGCCATAGGTAAAACAAGAATGAGCGCGATGAGAGTTTTTCGCATTTAGATGCCGCCTCCCGAGAATTCATAATACTTCCGTTTCAGGCGGAAGAGGAGATAGAACGCCGCAAGGCCTGCGGCTATGGCCGCGAAGCCGCTTGCGAGGATATAGGTGAGGAACCCGTATTGAAACTGCCGGAGCTGAGCAATGATTTTGAGCAGGAACACAGCGCCGCCGACCAAAAAGGAGAGTACCATGCCCATGACGATGATAGTGGAGACGGTGCCGGAGGACTCCTTGATCTCCCCGTCGTCCTCCGTGGAGAACTTGGCGTGGTTGAAGTCGTACCTTGTCGCGATGGCGATATTGACGAAACTGAATAAGATCCCGACGCACGCGATGAAGAGCGCGTCTAAAGCTCCCACCGTCCCCGAACATCCCAACACGAGCGCCGAGGCGACCTGCGAGATGGCCGTCACGATGAGACATAAGACGATCTTGGAGAAGAACACCGTCTTGAAGTTCAAAGGCATTGCCTTTACCGTGTAGAACATCTCGCCGTCACGGCTGATATTGGTCGCACAGAAGGTGTTGGTGAGTGCGCCGAAGAGAATGGTGAGGAACAGGGCAAGCTCTAAATTGCAGTCCAGCCCCACGAGGTTCTCTACGAGCGAAGCGCCCACGTCCATGCAGAAGTACACCATGAGCGGCATGATGAACGCCACGGAGAAATAGGAGAACATATACGACGGCGTGCGGAAGATGAGCAGGAACTCCTTTTTGAGGAGTGCCGAGAGTTTCGGTCCCCTGTCCGTGAGGCAGGTACTCTTGAGCATGGACTGCGCGACGCCTTGGTTTCTCGCCTGCAGGGCACGCGTTAAGATGGTATTGATGATGAGAAGCGCCAAAAGGATGGAGACTGCCGCGGTGAGCACGAGCCCCACCCAGCTCCATACGAACTCACTGCCCGTCATGATGCTCGCGAACCACCGCGCAGGGTACAGGAAGGAGCAGACGCGCCCGATGGTATTCATCACCTTTTCGTTGAAGAAGTACTTCAAGCTGTCGCCGAGGAGCAATTCCTTCACACCGCCGAGGATGAGGGAGTACAGCCAGAAGCCCACCCCGAGGAGCACCGTGACGAGGAGAAACATTAAAACATACCGCTCTCGGAGGAACCGCTTGATTACCTGAAAGACGGGCACAATGAGCGCCGCGATCCCGATGGTGATGAGGGGAAGCAAAAAGCAGATGCCCACGGTCATGATCCAGAAGGCGAGCGTAACGCCCACCTTCCACGCAAAAGTCGCATTTACCGTGAGTACGGCGACGAGGGCTATAACGAGCTGGCCGCGGTAGATGGAGAGAAGGCGGGCTACGAACAGGGTCCGCGCATTGATGGGCATCGCCGAGAAGATCTTCATGTCATCCGCGGTAAAGAGCTCTCTGCCGAGCTGGCCCACGCCGCCCACTACCATGCCCACGATCACCGCCGTGTAAAGAATGGTGAGAAGCTCCGTGGAGCGGGCAAAGACGTCCGTTCTTCCCGCCGTCTTTACGGCGACGTACATCTCGGTGAACTGCCCGAAGAATACGACGAAGAGGGCGACGATCGCGCCCACAAGCACGAGCCTTAAAAGAAAGCCCAAAAAGTCGAACTGCCCCGCCTTGAACTGCGACCGCCGCTCTTCCTGTCCCTTCCGGAGCAGCGCTCGTACCGTGCGTAGGTTGACCCCGCCCCGCGTTTTCGTCCCGGTTGCCGCATACCGGCCCGACATTTCAGTTCTGGTGTTCATTGCGTAAGAAATACTCCTCGAAGTCAAAATTGGGGTTCGTCGCATAGATCTGCTTGACGTTCAGTTCGTTCACCTGCTCGCCCTTGCGAATGAGGACGACACGGTCGCAGAGCTTCGCCACCGTATTTAAGGCGTGCGACGAGAAGATGATACTGTTCCCCGCCGCAACGTAGCGGTGCATAAACGACGACACCGCCTTCATGGTGCGAGGATCCAAACCCGTCATGGGCTCATCGAGGATCCACAGCTTCGGGTGGTGGATGAGGGAGCCCATCATGCAGATCTTCTGCCGCATGCCGTGCGAGTAGGACGAGATGAGATTCTCAATGGGTTTTCCGAGTTGGAATACCTCCTCGAGAGCGGCGAGCCGCTTCGTCCGCAGCTCCGTGGGCACTTGATACACATCCGCCATGAAGTTGATGTATTGGAGGCCCGTCATCTTCACGAAGGTCGCGTGGTTGTCCGTGACGAAGCCCATGTTCTGCTTGGCGGCCTCGCCGTCCCTCTGGATGTCATGCCCCGCGATGGTGATCGTCCCGCGCTCGAAGGGGAGCATCCCTTCGAGACATTTGAGCGTCGTACTCTTCCCCGCGCCGTTGTGCCCGAGAAGGCCTACGATCTCGCCTTCGCGGCAGGAGAAGGAGACATTCGTCACCGCCCAATTGCCTTTCCGCGAGTATTTCTTGTAGAGCCCCTTCACCTCCACCACGACTTTGTGCCCGGGGTACTTCTTGTATCGCACTTCCGCGGCAGCCCCCGCCTGCGGCGCTTCCGGGAGTTCCGGAACGGGCATTGCCCGTTCCGGCCGGTATTCTTCATACCCCAGTGCATTCATGTAGTTCCCTACATAGTCCGCATACGTCGGCACCAACGTCGTTACGCCTTTACAACGCGGACATGCCGCTGCATTGTCCCTGTAGGCTACCCTGCATCGGTTACAATACGTCATCTCGCTCTCCTCAGTATGTAAATGTTAGGCTGATGTGCACCTCGGAGTTTTTCGAGGTATAGGTGATGTCCATGCCCGTCACATGCGTCTCGTCCGTCGCGATCTTCAGCTTCATGTTGCGCGGCTTCGCGGCAACAGGCAGCTCTTCCGTAAGCCCGAATACCGTCTCCACTCCGCTCGCATTCACCGCGATCTCCATCACGCCGTCCGCGTACGTCGGCGCCGACGCAAAATACAGCTCATCCAGCTTTAACCGCACCGAGAACGATCCCGCCGTTACCGTCGTCTCCACAGGCGCCTCCGTGTACTCCTCCGCCTTCCCCAAAGAAAGCGAATTCAGCTGCTTTACATGCCCCGTCACACGGTACCCGCTCCCCGCCTTCGTGTATGTCTTGGCGCTTTCATATTGCAGTACGTCGCCCTGCGTGATAGCGATCTCCTGCTCGATCATAGCCGCGTCCCCGAGCTTTTCATACTTTTCTTCCACAACCTCGAGCGGCGTCTTTTCTTCCGCCTCCCCGGGACCCTCCACCCCGCCGAGTTCGCCCCCCGGCGCAAGCATCGCACAGCCCGATATTACCGTAAGCCCAAGCAATATACTTATCATCATAAGAGCAAACTTCTTCATTACAGGATCCCTCCTTTCATTGCGATATACGCAAGTCCCGCAAGCGCTGTGAGCGCTGCCGCCGCTTCGAACAGCGCCGCTATCGGCGCGTCCGCAAGCTCTTCCGCCGTCTCTATGACGTCCTCTATGTCCGCAAGCTCTTCCCACGCGTCTATGTACGCCTGATACTTCGCGAGCTTCTCCGCACCCGTTTCCCGCTCTTCTTCGCTCAAACCTTGGAGCGCTTTGTACATCGCCGAAAGCGTTGCATAGTCCGCCGTGGTAAGGTGATCGATATCTAACCCCGTGACGAGCTTTTCAAGGGCGTCAAGCGTTGATAGCAGGTTCTCCGTGTAACCGTCTTTGTCCGCTACGATCACCGTGAATTCCGTGCTGCCGCAATAGTTCTTGTCTTCAATGGTGAGCGTGACCGGGTAGTTCCCGATCTTTTCGATGATTTCCGGATCAATCGTGACGTTGAGCGCACGGGCGTCGTTCTCGTTGACAGTGGCACCGCCCGTGAGCGTGAGAGGATCCCCCGCATACTTGGCGTAGAACGTACTCGCACCTTCCGTACCTTCACTCTCGCCGTTGATTAGCAGCACGAACAGTGCCTCTAAGCTCACATCCTTCTTCATAACGGTGTATACGCCCGCTTTCCCGGCGCTTTCACCTGCGCCTGCGTACTTCCCGGTGAACGTCACCGCGTAGTTCGCGTTCGCAGCGCTGCCTGTGATGGCGTATTCGCCCGCGTCACTCATTTCGGGCTTTTGGAGCGTGACGCCGAGTACCGTCTTCTCTTCGCCCGGGGCGAGGCTCTCTTGCTCCACCGCCCATGCGGCGCCGTTGAAGGAATACCCATTGGTTCCCGCGAGCGTGAAGTCATACGTCGCGCTCTGGTCATGGATCTCCACCGTGACCGCCCGCGGCGTGATCTTATACACGCCGTTTACAAACGTCACGTCGTAGTTGGAATTGGTTGCCTCGCCCGTGATGACATACTCATTGACGTCTTTGCCGAGTTCCTTCGTGAGCGTGATGCCGAGCCGGTCGTCACCCACAATGGTGTTTTCCGTAACTTTCCAGCCCGTGTCCTGCTCCTGCGGAACGGCAAATTCTTCGTTGTTATACGTCTTCGTCTGATTTTGGATCGTGACCGTGATATGACGTTTGGTGACGGTATAGACAGCCGAAGCGGTCTCGCCGTCCTCATTTTGGAAGATCACGGTATAATTGCCGTTTGCAGGGGACGCCTTGCCCGTGATGGGATAGGTGTTCGGCGTGAGAAGGACACTGCCTTTCGACCCCGCAAATGTCAGCGTGATGCCGAGCGCCTCTTCCTCATCGCCCTCGGCGAGAGGGGTATTTACCGTATACGTCAGCGCCGCATAGCTGTCACCGTATTCGCTGCTCTTGTCCGCGACCGTGACGGTGACTTCTTTTGCCGTGACGGTGAGGTCGCCCTTGACGAAGGTGACATTGTAGTTGTTGTTATTCCAAGCGCCGTCGATGACGCCCGTATGCGTCCCGACGTTCCACTTCTCAGCCTCCGTGAGGGAGAGGGTGACATTTAAGCTCTTAGTATTGTCGCGTGCTTCGAGTCCGTTTGTCGTCCACGCGTCGTTGTTAAGTGCAAATGCCTTCGTGCCTGCGTATTCGAATGTCTGTGCGCTGATGTTGACCGTGATCTCTTTCGCCTTGATGGTGAAGTTCGCGGTAGCCGTGCCCGAGTAGTTGCCCGTGCCCGTGACCGTGACGACGGCCTTATCGCCCGCGTCGATGTTGTTGCTTGCGGAGATATTGAAGGTGACTACGAAATCTCCCAATGTGACGGTGACATCGCCCTGTGCGGGGACGATCTCCTTGCCGCAGTAGGTGTAGTCCTTCGTCACGGCGACCTTCGCTTCTTCGATGTCTTTTGTCTTGATGGTGAAGTTCGCACTGCCCGAGCCTGCAAAGTTCTTGCTCTTGGGCGTGACGGTCACCGTCACTTCGCCCGCATTGATGTTTCCGCGCTGGCCGTAGGAGACCTCATATTCGCCCGCGTCGAGCGTGAGACCGTTTTGGCTCATGACCGTAAGGGTGGGGGCGATCTCCTTGCCCGTGTAGGTGAAGTCGTCCGTCTGCACCGTGACTGTGCCAATCTGCGCCGCAGTGATGGTATACTCGCTCGTGAGGGTCGTCGTGTACTTCTCGCTCTCACTCACGGTAAAGGTGAGGTTGAGCGTCACCGTGTAGATGCCGGCTTCCTTCATCTCCTCAACAGGAGCGCCGTCCTTGATGGCGTAAGTATACTGCGCGGAGAAGGTCCCCGTTTTGTCTGCGGGCTGGCCGAGGGTCGCCGTGTGCGTGTGCGCCGCGCGGTCATAGACCGCACTGCC
>CANRNE010000008.1 GCA_947631925.1 uncultured Clostridia bacterium | reverse complement strand
CCCCGGGGGTCAAACCCCGGGGGTTTCTTTTTCAGTTGATGGCGTTGAGCCAAGGATTCAAGCCAATCGAGTTGATGCCCTGACCAGGACCAATCGAGTAACCCAGCGAACCACCAAGCAACTTGGACAGTGCGTTGTCTTCCACCGGGAGACCAGCTGAGCCAAGGAAATCTGGCGTAGGTGCCATGACTGCCAGCAAGGTGTGCAGAGGGTTGTTACGCATGGTCGAGAAGGCCACCTTCACCGAACGCAACTTGAAGTTGTAGAACCACAGCAGACCCACAGACTCCAGGTATCCGCGAGTACGTCCCGGCAAACGGTCGTAGTGAACGAACTCCTCGGTGATCCGAGCCAGTGCCTGCTTGGCAGTCATCTTCTTGCCGTCTACAAGGTGATCAAACAGAACGGCCTTGGCCACGAAGTCACCGTACTGAACCGTGCGCTGCAAGCCACGGAACAAAGCGGTGTGCTTGCTCAGCAACAGATTGTGAGCCACGGTCCCTACAGGCGTAGGCATCTTGTCGATCTGCGTTTCGATGTAGTCCGACAGACGACCACGACTCAGCATCAGATCCTCATGGTTCAGACCCACCTCGGCAATTGATGAAAACTCGCCAGCTTCAATCAGTGGCCAGATGCTCAGGCGACTTTGGGAGTCCTCAATCGCCTGCAAGCGGTTGACCAGACGACGGTGTTCCAGTGAGCCAGAAATGGCACCGGTCATCCGGGTCTCGGCCTCCACACGCTCGATCTCAGACTGCACGTACTGGTTTACCTCGTTGAGCTTCTTCCGAGTGTCGCCCAGCTTGTGCAACGGTACTCCACGGCTGATCAGGTGCAGCATGTTGGACACGATGTTCACTGCCGGCACCACCACAGACTTCACCGCGATCAATACACGCGCATCCGTCACCACGCCTTGAACGAAGCGTTCGGCGTTCACTGCGTACTGGTAGGCCTTCTTGTCCATGAAGTAGGACATCACATCCTTGATCGTATCCACAGCTGCCGGAGACAGTCGAGACGTGCCTGTCCACATGTCACCAACGGTAGCGGCACGGTAGCCAATCACGTCCTTCAACATCGTCCGCTCAATCCAGATCGGACCTTTCTCGCCAAACTCCATGGCAAACATCTCCACAACATCCTTTGTAAACAAGCTCGCAGCATCACGGATCTGCGGATCGTTGTAGGCCTCCATCGAACGCAGATTGATGAACTCTGATGCCTTCTCAGTAGCACTGGCCTTTCGGTAGCGATTCTTCAACTGCTGAACCACAGCTTTGTTGATCTCCTCACCAGCACGCTCTTCAGCCTGACGACCACGCCACATACCCAGGGCCTTGCCGTAGTGCAGCTGATCCACGATCTTGTTCTGCATGTCACGGCGGATTGAACGCTCGTAGGCAACGACCACACCCTCAGCATCAAAGATCGGCATCAGAGCTTCCAGACCCTTGTCACCTTTGGTAGCGATTTCGTTGGTGATCTTGGTCACCTGCTTCATGCTGGTGATTCGCCCAGCCACAGCGTGGTTCAACGAATAACCCGAGTTGAGCTGCACACCGCCAACCGTCTGCTGGGTGTTCTGGATCAGGCCTTGGTTGAACATAGCCTGCCCATCTACTGGTGAGAAGTAGTATGCCCGAGATTCCTTGATGCGTTCAGCAGAGGAACCCTGATACAAATCCAGCTGGGTATACCCACGCATGACCAGATCGGCATGCTCCGAAATCGGACGCACCACCAGCCTCTGGCCCGCCTTGACCGGGTTCGGCAAGTAACCCTTGAAGTGATTGAGCTTGGCCAGCTCCTTGCCTTCCATGCGTTCACGGTCCCAGTCCAGTTGTTGCTTGTTGTACTGAACCATGAACATCACAGCATCACTGTCTTCCTTCATCAGCTCCTGCAAGGCAGCCAGATCCTTCGGGTTGGCTTGGCTCAGGGCAGCAAGGGTGACGTAGCTATCAATAGCCTGTTCCACAGACGTGTTCTTGGCAGACTTCATAGCAATGGCGTAGCTATTGCGGAGCAGGCCAACACCCGGCTCACCCGTCATCAGGTAATGGACCAACTGGTTCGCCTTGAACTCCACCTCACGAGCAGTGCCCTTCGGTGCAGCTGAAATCATTGCCGACTTGGCCGACGCCAATGCCTGAGTCAAGGAGGCTGGGTCACTCAGCAAGTTCTGGACTTGGGTAACTGTCATGGTGCTCAACAAGGAGGCAATGTCAGTCTGGCCCAGGACACGGCTCATCGCAGCGTACTGCTGAGCAGAGGGGGCGTTCTTGAACTCCTTGTGGAAGATGGCTGGTACGTCGTCACGGTAGTGCTGACGCATCTGCTGCACCTTGGTTCGAACGATCTTGATCATGTCGAACAGGGGAGCGTTCAAGTCGGTACGGCCAATGATGTCTGTGGCCAGATCCCGTGCCCACTTCCAGACACCCTTCTGATTGAACAGAACGGTGGCAGCTTCACTTGCTGCATTGGCTCCCTCGTCGGTCAGTCCAGCTCGCAGCACATCCAGAGCATTGGCAGTGATACGACGAATCCTGCTGTTTGAATCAGCACGCAGGCTGGCTACACCTGCCGCAGCGGCTTGATCCACGCGACCCAGCAGGGAGACCAGATAGTCGTTGGACTTGTCCACGACACTCTGTACGTTCTGAGAGCCGTTCACCAGCCAACTACCTTCCTGCGCAGCGGCAGCAGCCAGATGAGCCTGCAGGTTGTCGATCATGTCCTGCACGCTGCGCTCCTTGCCAGACAGGCCAGACAACGAGCGATCCAAGGCGTCCATGCTGGCAGTACCCAGATTGTCGAGAGTCTGGTCCAAGGTCTCAGACTTCACCTTGGTCTTCTCAATGGCCGGCATTTTGCTCAGTACCTGGCGCAGCTCCGGGCTGACCAGAGCCATGGCCAGGAATGATGGCAGCAACAGTGAACGGCCATTCGGATCACGACCCTGTGATTGCTTGCCTGACAAAGCGTCGTACATTTCCGAAGCCTGGTCTCGATCAACCCCGATGTCTTCAAAAGACTGCGGAGTCAGATTCTGCATCACATGGTCATAGACCCGTTGGGTCGTATTCATGACTGAAGGATCCAGCTGCATGGTGGTACCCAGCACGGTCATCAGAGCTTCCGAAACATCTCGGGCCTCACCTGCGAGCCGGAAGCCTCCTGCTTCCAACTCATTGAGACGAACGGTGGCTGCAGTGCGAGCTTTCAGTACCTGAGCCTCAGTGGACTTCATCGAGCGCGGGTCCAGCACCGTTTCGGTGAACCCATCCAGACGCCGACTCAGATCCTCCTTCAGACGACGGAGAGCTGAGTCCTGTGTCGAATGCTGAAGACTGCCATCGCCCTTGGTTCCAATCTTCGGAGCCACGTTCGCCAGCACCTTGCTGTTGAACAGCAGCTGGGACACAAAGTCGCTGGCAGGAGCTGACATGGTGGTGTTGCCCCAGAACATGCGCTTCACAGCGTTGAACAGTTTCTGGGTGAACTCCACCACTCGCTTCGGGGCAGACTTCTTGGACAGGGCTTCGTGCAGTGATTTGTTGCCCAGGACCCAAGCCATCATTTCGTTGATGGCAGATGCCTTGCCTTCCGGTGTGCCGTCCAGCAGGTAGCGTTCAATGGCAGCCCGAGCATTGGCATGAGCCACGACAGCACTTGGCGGCATGCGCGTAGGCTGGATGGCCATGAAGTCTTCCAACAAGGATTCCAGATTACGAACAGCATTCTTGACGTGGTTGCTGACCTTCTCACCAGTCAGAGCATTGATCACGTTTTGGATGGTGGCAGCATGCACCATCTCGTGAACCAAGGTCTCGTTGGCAGTTTCCGGCAGGAAGACGGTCTTGGATTCCAGATCAATGGCTCCGTGAACCACGGAGTCTGCTTCTGGTGACAGAGCCTTACCAGCCGAGGTTGAGTAGGCCGACAGCTGTTCCGGCGTTCCAGTCACAAAGGCCCAACCAGACAGTGCGCCTGAGCGCAAAGCCTCACGCATGAACTCCTTCTGTACCGGAGTCAGGTCAGATGCACGGCTACGCTCCAGCAGATGCTCAACTGACATCAGCGTTGCACCGCCCGGCAGCTTCTGACCGACAGCAGACGGAGCCAAGGCAGGAAGCCCAGTAGTAGCAACAGCCGAAGTGGACATGTCCTCGGCCAATCCTAGAATAGTTTCGTTCTCGCTTTCCAGCATCAAAGTCTTCACACGACCTGTTGCCTCTTCTGCAATCTCGTCGTAAGACAGAACCTGAGCAGAAAACTCCTGGTTCGGCTCGATCCGTGCGGGAGCATCGCCAGACGCCATTTGATCAATGTGAGCACCGAGGGAAGCAACCACCTTGTGGTTGATTTCAATCATCTCGATCTGCCTTTCAACCCAGACGGTCATCTCCTCGGCAACGTCTGCCATCTGATCAAGGACGGCCTGTACCAACTTACTGTTAGACGCGCCGGTACGAAGCATTGAAGCAAGGGCCTCAGTACCTTTCTCCATAGTTTCAAAGTCTGATGAAGCTCGCAGAAACTTACCAAAGGCTGACTTTTCCAGAGCCTTCCCTGTGACGCCTTGAGAAAAGCTCTTCAGATCGTCAACCATCGAGATAGCCAGAGCTTCACGATTGCTTTCTGACAGGGTGACCTTGGCGCTATCCCATACGGCCTTGATCGGATTGCTCATCATGGCAGCATAGGCTTGCTGGTTCAAAACCAAACTCTGATCCTGCACTTTGTCCATTGGCAAGTGCACACCGTCATACACCGACAGGGTGTTCTCCATGAAGTCAGCCAGATAGGACTTCAGAATCATGGAGGCATCACCGGAGCCAATGATCATGGCTGGAATACCGCCCACGCCCAAGGATGCCGGACCAAAGGTCTTGGCTTCGATCTTGCGGTTCTGTGCTTGATCCTTGGTGCCTGAGAAGATGTCCGAGACGTAGACGTTCTTCAGGAACGACTTCATCTTGCCCATGAGATCAAAGGTCATGCCATTGATCTCGATG
The DNA here is from genome assembly GCA_947631925.1 of uncultured Clostridia bacterium. Lineage (GTDB taxonomy): Bacteria > Bacillota > Clostridia > Christensenellales > Borkfalkiaceae > Gallimonas. The sequence continues at coordinate 69,410 of CANRNE010000008.1, read as the reverse complement.
CGCGGGAAGATCTTCTCCATGTTGGTAAAGATCTCATCCAGCTCCTTGCCGGTCAGAAAGTCAGCCTTGCGGAAGTTCGGATCGGTAGCCAGCTTCGCATCCAAACGATCATTCAAGGCCTTCTCAAAGTAAGCAACAGCCAACTCGGATTGAGTACCTGTAACTTGTTGGAGGGTGGTCATACCACTCATTACATCTCCGCCAACGGCCTGGGTGATCGAGGTACGCAGTGGTTCCACAAACAGATGCTGGATAAACGAGGTCATGTTGATCTCGTCCAGCTTGCTGAAGGTCATGTCCACGGTGGTGTTGCCCGCCTCACGCATAGCCTTGGGCAGTGGACGGAACTCACGCTTCCAATCAGCCGAGCCATCAAGATTACTTGCAATCTGCAAACCTTTCTTCTTGGATCGGGTCACCAGATTCTTCTGCATGAACTCCAGGTTCTTCAGGGAGTCTGCACCGTAGCGGTCAGCGTAGGCACGCAGCACCTGAGAACGCGAAGCATCCTTGGGCAGGATGGCTCGCAGTTCCGACATACGCTTGTGGTACTCGACCTTCATCTCATCAACGAAGTTGCCAGCGATGCCACGAGCGCCTGAGCCATACAGAGTGATGGTCAGAGGGTTCTTGGTCATGCCACGATCAATGTGCATGACCACGCTGTCATCGACCTTCTTGAAGCCGATCTTCTTGGCTCCGTAGAAGTCAGTCATGACCTTGATCATGTCGATGGTGATCTGCCGGAACTTCGGGTTGGCCTTGGAAAGCATGTCTGCAATGGCTGCCGGGGTATAAGTACCCGATGAGCCGTACAGGTCCACCTTGTCTTCGGCGTGCATGTCAGCGTAGTTCAGACGTTCCTCTGTACGTCCCACAGCTACACCGCCCTTGTGCAGTGCTCGCAGCTTGGGTGCGCCCAATGAGAACGCCTGCGTCATCAGCATGCCCATACCCATGATTGGACCGTTGGTCACACCATCAGCTTCCAGGTACATCGGGGTGGTGAACTTGCGTCGCTCGCTCATTGGAGCGTTGTCCAGACGGGCCTGCTCCAGAAGAACGAACATGCCCCATGCCGGGTCACCAACACCAGCAGCCTTCAGCTGATCACGCAGCTCCTTGGCTTGCTCGGCGGTAAGGGCACGGTTGTTCTTCTGCCAACCACGCAGGGTATCCATCACCGGCTTCAGTTCGGTGGTCAGCAACTTATTGAGATCGGCCTCGGTCTTCTCGAAAGACTCCTTGTGCACCTTCAGGCCCAGACCCTGAGCCACACCCAGAATCCAATTCTTTCGTCCCTGACCTTGGGTCACATCGACGGTAGACCATGTGGGCAGCATCAGCGCACGCATGACCTTGTTGGCCTGCGGGTTACTATCACCCAGCATCATCATGCGATTGACCGATGTGAAGTTAAAAGCGTAGCGAACCGGGACCTTGCTCAGATCCTCATCCACAGACTTCATGCGGTTGGTCAGTGCTTGGATTGCGTCCAGTGCGTTGATGACACCAAGGTTCCGACCTTCACGAGCCTCGGCGTCGTACTTGTTCAACGACTCCGGGGCAATCGGGCCTTCAGCAAACAGGTGCAGGGCACCGTCCTTGTCCAGTGAAGACAGGAAATTGTTGAATGGCAGATTCATGGTGTACGGCTGTTCGGACATCCGGCGCTGTACTTCCATCTGTTCCGGAGTGTTCAGCACACGCGGTTGGTTGTGGCGAGTGGCAATCGGTTTCGGGACCTCATCGCCCACATAGAAGCGTCCACCTTCCGGTTCCTTGGCCAACATGCGTTCAATCACGTTGGAATCACCGCCCTCACCAACAAGGCCTGGATGCAACTTGGTCTTGTCAACGTGGATGCGACGCACTGAACGATTGAGCAAGGAATCTTCCTGACCGGCCTCATTAGAGAACCCAGCGAAGTTGACGTTCTCAACCCGGATTGCCTCAGCTTGGATCAATGCCTCCAAAGCTTCCTGAGCCAGCGCAAACTGGACACCCTGCACCATGCCCTGTGGGGCATCGTTGTTTCCTTGGATTCCCAAGTAACGAGTCATGCGATGAGCCACTTCGTCAATGGCATCCTCGTAGTGAGAGCCAGCATTGAGCTGGTTAGCCAAGTCGATGTTCACTACGACGCCCAGAGCTTCGGACCACTCATCGGCAGACATGGCCGGGGATACACCAGCGTTCAAGTACCACTGGGTAGCCGACAGCAGTGCAGCATTGAGAATCTCTTCGTTGTAAGTGATCTCCTCACCATTGACTGACTCAGCAACGTTGAGTGCACGACCTGATGGGGTGTGCTCAAAGGTGTTCGATTCGAACAGTACATCCAGATTTGTACGGTCGCCCTTCGAGTCATAGTCGGCAGTTAGGAACGAGGTCATGCGATTGCGCATGATTTCCCGCAACTGGGGCAACATCTCTCCCAGCAGCTCCTGATAACCCTCGGCTACCGACGGCTCCAGTGCACCCACATTCGGAGCCATAGAGGTCAGCTCATCCGTGTTGAGCAGATCGGACAATTCTTCAATCGAGCGACCGGCCAGTACCACGTTCTCCCCGGTGCTACGGAAGATGTGGCGGAACCATGAGGTAGGCAGGAGGTTCGGGAAACGCTGAACCAACTCAGCATCAGCCTTCAGGTTACCCTTCGGCTCAACCTCTACAGATGCAGAAGCACTCTCCTCATCTGTTGCAGTTGTCGTCGGTGCTTCCTCCGTGTCGGCAGCAGCCGGAGCTTCTTCCACGGGGGTAACGTCTTCAACGGTCTCAGTGATTTCTTCCTGCGGCGCGGCTTGTGCCTCCACAACCGGAGCCATGAGATCTACCTCAACTGCGGAAGCGTCTTCACGTTCGATCATCTCGGCATCAAGAACATCGAAGGTTGCGTTGTCCTCTGGGGTAGCCCTTCCATCAGCGCGCTTGCCAACCAGATTCTGCAAACGTTCGTTGAGACCTTCATCCGACAGTCGCTTGGCCTGCTCAGGAGTGACCCGAGACGCTACAGGTGCAGGTGCTTCTTCTTTCTTGGCTTCCTTGGCCGCAGCCTTCTGCTGGGCATAGCGATCCTTCTTGGCCTGCACCTGTTCCGGAGTGGCAGTCGGACGAGCCACCGGAGCAGACTCTTCCTGCTTCGTTGGCTCAGACTTTGAGGCATCACGCTCCGTAGCCTTTCGCTCAATCTCCTGAATCTGTTCCGGAGTAGGGACCGGAGGGGCTTGATCAGGTACGACAGTCTGACCGCGCTTGATCGGGGCAGGACCCTGCTTCACCGGACGGTGACGCTCCAGGACTTCTTCCATCGGGCCTTGCAAGGCATCAGCCAGCTTCGGCAACGGAAGCTTGCTCAGACCCAGTTGAGGGAAGGCATCAGCCATGGCATTGAGAGTGTTTACCGTCATGCGAGCATCAGCTTCGATGGCTCGGGCGTTCTGGAGAGACTTCCCGCTTTGGGGGGTAACACCCAAGCCAGTCTTGAGTCCGCCTTCCACCGTGCGCCATACACCGTCACGGGTGTACTGCTCATAGCCCATTGGCTCAGTCTTTGGGCCAGCAGCGTAGTGAGCATTCAAGGCTTCGACCTTGTTGCTCATGTGCTGGGCGAAGTTGGCCAGATGATCTGCCTGATCAGCAGCAGCGTTGGTAGCCCCCTGACGAACGAAGTTCAGAAGCTGAGCTACATGACCACCCAGAGACTGAGCAGTGCCGTTGCCCCATTCCTGTGAGGAGCGGATCTGCTCAGATACCTTGTCATTGTTGGTCGGGGTATAGCCTTCCGATTCCAACTGAGCACGCAGAGTACGGTCAGCTTCCACCACTTCCAGTGCAGCTTCCAGAGCTGCACGAGACTGAGGGGACATGTTGCCGATGCCATTCTCGGCGTGCTGAAGGACGGTACGAATCTGCGCTGGCTCGGCAGACAGCGGATCAGCCACAACCAGATTTTCAGCAGCTTGAACCTGCTGCTCCGGGGTGCCTTGAGCCATCTGAGCACGGTAGATTTCAGCAGCCTGCTCACGCAGCTTCTGCCGCCCGTCACCCTTCCATGCAGACGCCATGGAAGAAGCCATGGCAGCCATAGCGGCATCTGCTTCAGGGGCACCAGCCACCGTGAAGGTGTCCGGGTCTTCGAGGATCGCCTCCATGTAGAGGGACTGCTCGAAAGCAAGCAGAGCCATCTGTTGCTTCAGAGCAGGATCCTTGGTCGTCTCAGCCAGCTTGACCATGCGGCTGACGGCATCCGGAGTATTGACTGCCGGGCCGAGAGCTTCCATGACTTCCGGAGGGGCCTGCCCACCGAAGAACTCCTCAGCATTGAACTCATAGACCTCACGGATCTCGTTCCACTTTGCTTGGCCTTCCGGGGTCAGTGTCTGCAAAGTCGGTTCAGCAGCTTCCACTGCCTGCTGCACTTCCCTTGCCTGTACTTGGGCGACTGCTGCTTGCTCACGGTTGGCCACTTCATTGGTTGAGCCAGCCACAGCATCCAGCGCCTTACCTGCTACAGCAGCAGTGGCTTGGCCTGCCATACGGGGAGCTTGAACTGCACCAGCAGCAGCGGCACCAAGGATTGCACCCTGGCCAACCTGCTCACCGACATTCACGGTCAGGCTACGGGTAGCGTCAGCGTTGTCACGAACAGCAGCGTTCTGAGACAAACCACCACCCAGACCGATGCCGCCTTCTTCTACGGCTTCCGCCCCCATGTTGGCAATGCCACGTCCCAGCGGAACGCTGGAGAAGAGGTTGCCTTCGAAGCGAGCCACAAGAGCGGACAGAGGTGCAGCCATCAAGCCAGTCCAGCCGGCAGCCTGCAAGGCAGCAGCATTGCCCACCTGTTCACGGGCGTCTTCCAGAGACATGCCCTGAGCCACCAGTTCTGCGAACACTGGAGAGTGTTGCATCAAGGTATCGAACGGGAGGGATGCCACATCCTGCATGGTCGAGTTGTAGGCACCACCCGCCTCCATCGCAGTAATACCTGCCATGGTTCCAGCGTTCTGCCCCGTCTTCTCAATCACCGACGCCAGTCGAGGGTTGGAGACAGTGAGAGCAGCCAGAGCATCATCAGTCTTGGCTGCCAGACGAGGAGCCGTTGCACGAGCAGCAGCAGCTACTCCCTTACCGGCAGCAGTGATGCCCTTACCGATGGGACCAGCAGTGGCCAACGAGCCAATGGCCTGCGAGACATCCTCACCAAAGGTCGAACCATCGTCGAACATGGCAGCACCACCCGACAGTGCTTCACGCCCGATACGACGAAGGCCAGTCACCAGACCGTCACCGTTCGTCTGCTTGTCAGCCTCGTAGGCAGCGTCGTTGTCACGCTGGCGCATTTCATTGCGCAGTTCCCTTGCGGCCAGACGCGAACGCATCTGATCGGAACGCTGCAAGAATGACCAGTCGTTGTAGTCCTGGTTAGCTCCAGCCACAGCGGAACCACCCGGATCAGACAGAGCACCGGTAGCCAGACCGGCAATGCCCATGACTGAGTTGACGAAGCCGTCAGCCACACCTTGCACAGTGTCATCCACTGCACCGAATGTGGAACGGCTTTGGTTATTCACCAGCCCGTTGTACTGAGCAGCAGCTTGACCCTGTGCACCGAGGGCCTGCATGGCAGTCTCATAGCCATACTTCTGAGCCAAGGCGGATGCAGACATGGTGCGAAGGTCGGCTTCCAGTCCCGGAGCAGTGGACTCACCGCCGTAACCTGTTGCGGCAGCAAGACCTGCTGCACGTCCAGCGGTTGCCGCTGGGGTAGCCGGAGCAGATGCCTGAGAGAACAGGCGATCCATGTATTCCTGGGGAGTGGACATTCTTCGTACCTACGGGTCTTGGTGGATGCAACTTTACCCGTTTCCCCTTCCCCCATAAAGGAAAACCCCGCCGAAGCGGGGTTCCTTTGAAGCTTAGCGCATTCGATTCGCTACCCAGCTTGCAGCCTGCTGGTCACGTTCCCGTTTCGCAGCTTCCTGAGCCAACCGTGCAGCGACAGCCTGTGCTTGGCTTTCAGACATCTGCGGTGTAGCAGCCGGAGTTGTAGCAGCCGGGAGCCAAGAAGCGAACATACCACCGGAGTTGGCCAAAACACCTGCACCTGCTGGTACTCCACGCAGACGAGCCTGCTCAGCTGCGCGCTGTTCCTGCAACAGCCGGGCCGCTTCTGTGGCTCGCTGTCGAGAAGACTGCTGAGTCTGCTCATTCCCTGCACGCACCTGATCACCAGTACGTGTAGGGGTAATCACCCCTTGGGTAGCCTGACTGGCGGCTTCAAGTTGAGCTTGGGCAAGCAGGACATCCTGCCGTGCTTGTTGCATTTCCCGTGATTGCATCAAGCGTGGATTGCCCCGGGCAGCCTGCTCCAATTGGGTCACTCGCTGGGTAGCGGCCTGCAGTGTGGCCTGCGCTTGAGCAGCCTCAGCACGAGTCTGGTTGATGCTACGGCCCGCCTGAGCACCTGCCTGTGACGAAGCAGCGTAGGCACGATTGATACGCTCCTGCGCTGCTTCCTTGTCATACGAAAGACGGGGACCTTCAGAACCCGCAATGTAATTCAAGATGCGGCTGCCCACATTCGGGACATCCCCACTTCCTGAACGAGACTCGGCAAGGATGCTGGCAATCAGCGCGGGAGAGGGTGTCCAGTTTGCGTCGGCCAGTTCTCCTCGGGACAGATTGTTCGGGCGCATCTTTTCGATATCTCGATACGCCTGAGTCACCATCCCACGGGTCACCCCCTCACCGGCCAAGGTGCCTCCTTCCTGCATGGCAGCAGTGATCACCTGATTCTGGTCAGACGGATCTGCCTGCAAATCAAGGAAACGCTGGTTACCTGCGGCAACAGACTGGAAAGAGTTGGCTGCATCATCTTGAACCAGGAGGCTCTGATTCATGGTGTCACGAGGACTATTCCGAGCAAATCGTCCAGCCCAGTTGGATGACACTTCACCGAAAGTTTTACCCTTGTAAGACGAGTTTGCCTCCAACTCTGTCGGAGTCAGCAGATCCTCCATGCGGGTTGATGGAGATGCTTTGCGGAAGATTTCGACACCACGTTCGGCACCAAAGTGATGCGCGAGGTACATGGTCTCCGGGGACAGAGGTACACCAGCCCTTTGGAGAGCTGTTGCGTTCTCCTTTCGGAATGCCACAGAAGCCAGAGCATTCATTTCCGGGTTGGTACGCAAGTCCTTGATCTGATCATCGGACATGCCACGTACTTGATCCGGGTGGTACTTACGCATGACGTTGACGAACGTACTACCCAAGAACTGTCCCAGCCCAGTAGCCGTTGAATCCGGATTCCGGGCGTTGGGGTTATTGGACGATTCGGCTCCAAAAAGCCCTGCTTCATACGGAGTCAGGGAATCAGAGAACCAGTCGGTCTCGGTCATGGCAGATCCTGCGCCCCAACCTGTACCAGTAGATCCACCAGCTGTACCGACTGCGCTAGTAGGTGCAGCACCGTACTGGCCCATCAGCTTGTTGAAGGTATTGGCACTGATCCGCTTCTCTTCAAGCATCTGACGCAACAACGGGGCCTTGCCAGCATCGGTGATGCTGTTCTGGGTCAGGAAGGCTTCCACAGCTGCCTGTTCCCGTTGCTCGTTGAAAGTCTGGATCTCAGTCTCTTCCGTGCGCTGTGCGGTACCGTCAGCTTGACGGTTCTGAGTAGCCAGACGGAAATCGGCATTCCGCAGAGCCAAAACCTCCGGTCGAGCCAGAATCGCACGAGCTTCATCAGGCCTTCCTTGACTCTCCGCCAGAGTTGCCTGATTCAAGTACGGGTTGGCCGCAGCTACCAGTGCTGCGTATTCCTTGGAGTCACGGTCTTTCAGGAAGTTGTTCTTGCTGGTCAGCAGACCATCGGCAGCCGTGGTCAACGACTCGATGAACCCGTTGGACAGACTGCCGGGCTTAATCTTGCCGTAGAACGTTCCGTCGGCCAGTTCCCTACGAAGACCCTCCGGATCGTCCATGTAGCTCTGTGCCTTGATGCGCAGGCTCTGCTCATCGGCCTCACGCTGACGTGTGGTGATCCCGGTAACGAAATCAGTAACGCCAGTCAGTGCACCATCCAGTGCCTTGTTGGCCGATTCCTGGAGGCGAGCAGCAGCGGTGAAATCAGGGGCGGTAACGTTGCCCCATTGCAGGCGTGACATGCTGCCTCCTTAGACAGTGCGATCTTGCAGACGGTTGGCAGCGATGTAGCCATCAACCTGAGCTTGGCTCTGTCCTTCCATCACACCACGGCTACGTGCACGGTCAGAGAGGGCCGTGTTGTAGCTCTGGGTCTGGTTGGCCAGATTGGCATTGGCAAAGTTACGCGAGAAGCGCAACTGCTGTTTGGCCATCTTGTTGGAGTTGTAGGCGTTGTAGAGACCGGCAACAGTCTGGAGTGCGCTCACACCAGTCTTGAAACCGTTGGAGCCAAGGAAGTTCATGAAGCCGTTGCCCTGATCTCCTTGAATGCCAGGATTAAAGGACCTCATGCCGTCCATATAGGAATCAGCACCCAAAGCCACCAGACCTCCAATAGCAGGTGTCATGGTGGTGTTGCCTACTTGGATGGGATCAGAGAAGCCTGACGAGTTCAGGAAAGTGCCGTATTCGTTTTCCATTGGTTACACCGTTGAGGAAGTATCGAGGGTGATATTGGTGAACTCCGAGATCAGCTCCAAGCTCATCTCAGCCACGTCAGAACCAGTCATCAGTGTCCGAGCCAAGAAGCTGTCACGGGACTCGGCCCCAATGGTGCCGTTGGTCGAATCAAGGAACGCGAGTGGATCAAGCCACGCTTGTTCGGTTCCCAGCAGTTCTTGCATTTTAGAGGAAATCTCATCCATTGCACCTGAGTATTCCTCCATTACCTGTTGGGTCTTGCCGATGATCTCGTTGGTCGAGGCAGCCATGTAGGCTTGGTACCCCTTACCCGCAGCATTCATCAGACCCATGATGTTGGGGGCACTCATCATCCCGCTGAAGGCAGTAGCCAAGGTTGCACCATTCATCATGGCGGTACCGACCTGCATGGTTATTACAGCCCCGATGGCTCCGATGATGGCACCGATCTTCTCACCGAACAGGGCAGTACCCGCTTTGGTAAGAATGCTCAGAACCACCATACCAACGATAGCGTTGATCGCCACAGCTGCCACAGTAGCTGCGAGACCAGTCAGACCCGCTGCCGTAGCGGCAGTACCACCGAAAGTAGAGGATAGTGCAGCAGCAGCCGGTGGGTAGAAGTAACACACCACGATCATGACTATGATCAGGATCACGGCAAAGATGCCGGTCTGGTACCACTTCTTCTTCACCACCTTGTAACAGTTCAACACCATGTAGGTGTTGGCCGTACAAAACTGGGTGGCGTTGGTCAGAGACATCTGCTTCAGGATGGTCTCGTGCAAAGGGATCAGGAATCCTGATTCCTCCTCGTCGTCGAGGGCCTCCCAACCTGTGATCTCAACCGACTTACCTTTGTAAACCCGGTTGGTGTGCTTCAGGCCTCGAATCTCCAGACAGCTCCAGGAGTCGGCAGTCTCCTGCCAATAGATTTGGATGCTCTCGAATGACTCGGCCAAGTTGGTTCGAGTAACGGCCCGTCCAATCAATCCCTTGGCCACCGGTAGTGTGCTGCCTTTCTGGATCCAGCACTCACCCACCTTCTTGGTGGGATCGAACATTCCTTGGCCAGTTGTTTTCTGGAGGGATGCCCACTCGATCTTCATCGAGAAGTCGATGTCCGTCCGGGACGATGCCATCGTGACCGAGGTTCGGGGAGCTGCCGGAGGTGTCACCACTTCCGGAGCATTGCCTACCGGGTTGTCCATCCACTCTTCGACAGCATCAATGGAGAGCTTTGACAAGCCCATCTTGTTGACGTAGTCAGTCAGGTTTGGCTGGCTGACAACTCCCGGGTAATCCGAGAGCATCGAGTGGAAGAACGAGTAGATGTACCTACAGGCATTGGTGCTTGGAGAGTTCAGGCTTGCCCCGAACATGATGAAGGCATGGTCGATATCTCCCAAGGAATCATTGTCCTGAAGGGTCTTCACCACATCTGACAGTTCTGAGCCAACGGCCTTCTTGTAAGCCTTATTGCCGAGACGGTACAGATCCGCCTTGTAGGACGGGCTCAGGAACTTGTTGTCGTACCGGACAAAGATCGGAGGGAAGAATCCACCTACTGACTGTCCAGCACGGAACATGGCATCCAGCTCAGCTGAGCCACCACCCTCTGGGTAGATCCAGATCTTCAAGGTCTGATCCGGGAGTGTGTATGCCGTGTAGATGTACTTCCGGCCACGGGAGAACTCAGGAGCGTAAACCGAGGTCAGTCCAGCTCCGTTGGCTCGGTCGATGTAGATCTTCTTTTCGAGGTCGTTGTAGTCCGCTGCCCACTCGGTATCGAACTCTTCCGGGAAGTTGGCCAGCATCCACTGCTCGGCCCAGTAAGAGTGATCAGCATCGTCGATCTCCACAGACTGGATCTGGACTTCTGCTGATACTCGTTCCCCGATATAGGCTCGAAGGACCTCCATGTCCAGAGCGTAGTTGTTGGACAAGTGGGTCTTCTGGATTCGCAAGGAATCTGTGTACCCGCTCGTCCGTGCCCAACGACCGAAGGACCGGAGCTTGATTCCCGGCCCGCCCAGAAGTGCATTGGTGACCACGCTGGCCATGCTGTTTCGAGGGTTGCCCGACATGACTTTGTTGATCACCACTGACTTCATGAAGCTCGGGCGCTTCGTCACATCACCCGCCAAGTTGTAGATGGAGGATGAGACGTAGACCTTTTTCCGGGAACCAAACAGGCCCATTACGGTGTACCGCCTTCCAGACCGTTGTTGGTCTTCAGCGTCGTCAGGATCTGATCGAGGCTGGCATTGGCGAAACCACCCGGAGGCAGCAGACCTTCGTCCACGGTCTTCATGGTGATCCAGGCATCAGAGAACAGGCGTGCAGCCTTCAACTCAGCATCACGCTGGTAGCTGGTGATCTGCTGCTGGTGCAGCTTCTTCTGCATACCCACGGAACCAGAAACCGGAATCCCATCCAGACGGGTATCGAGAGTCTGGGCACGGACAGCTTCCAGCTGCTCGGAGACCATTTCCCGTTGGGTCGGCAGCATCAGCTCCAGATTGAACTTGGCAGTGCCGTAACCCATGTCCTCACTGGCCAGCTTCAACTTGGTCAGGGCATAGGTAGCCAGCTGGGTCTTCAGCTGAGCCTCGGTAGTCAGGTACTGGAGACGTGCAGTAGCAAACCCGATTCGAGCAGTGGCTGCTTCAATCTGGGTACGAACCGCAGCCCAGTAGGACTGATCACGATTCAACAGGAACTGGGTACCGTTGCCGATAGCCTGAGCCATGGATTCCACCAGAGCCTTCGTGTACTCGGCTTGGGTGATTCGGCCTTGGTTGTACTCCTCTTGGAGCACAGCACGGACCTTGGCCACCAACACGTCCACGGCACCTTCGCCGCAGGAATTGCCGGAGGTCAGATCACCGTTCGTCAGCTGTTTCTGCTGCTTGAACAGGTCACTGTCGTTGTTGTACGGGAAAGCAAAATCCGTATCCCAGTTGATGGTGGGAATGGAGATGTTGATGTCATCAGTCAGGCGCTCGAAAAGACCAATGGCCAGATCGTCTGAAAAATGAGTGCTTGCAGAAGTCATCGTCGTGTCCTATGAAAAACGGCCCGCTACCGTAATGGTAGCGAGCCGTAGGGCCTACATACAGAGGATGTTACTGGCCCAGCTGTGCAGCTCGCAGATCGGCCAGCTCGGAAGCGGTGAGCTGCGGCAGGGTTTCGATCACGAACTCGTTGCGCATCGCGGTCTCGACCTTGACCTGCTTGGTCTTCGGATCCGTGTACGAACGGATGTGCTGGAACTGCTTGGACTTCAGATGATCGACCAGGATCTTCGGCAGCATCCAACCGTTCTCGGTTGCATCGCCGTAGGGGACGAAATGCTTGATCGTGCCGATCAGATCGTTGTGCAGGGTGTGGATCTCACCTTGCAGGCCAGCCTTCTTCGGATCCATGTTACCGATGCGAACACGCACCAGAGCCATGGCTTCCAGCCGCATTTCCTTGCGCAGGACGTGGATGGACTTGGTGGACGGAATGGCGTGCTCGCCCAGTTCTTCGACTTCACCTGCGACATCAGCAGCAACCGTAGTGGTAGTTGCTGACTTGGCGGTGTGCTCGGCGATACGCTCACGCAGCTTTTCGATGGTGATGTTGTTGGAGACGGTCAGGCCCATGACCTTGGCTTGAGCCATCAGCAGTTGCTTCTCGGTCTGGGGATCACTCTGGACAACCGGATCGTTGGCCGGAGGAGTCTGGTTCTGGTTCTCTTCGCTCATGGTTCTGTACTCTTGATTGTGAAAAAAGTGAGGGGCTAAGTGCCCCTCACTCTATACGCCCAGGCCGATGATTTACAGCGGAGCCACGGTCTTGATCAGGCCCATGCGCTCGGGACGCTTGGCCAGGAAGCCGTAGTACCACTTGATCGAGCTGAAGCCGGTTTCGCCATACGGATCGCTGCGGTCAGCGGTTTCCTTGCCCGGCATCTTGGTCAGGATGTCGAACTTCAGGGTCTTGCCATCGGTCTGGAAACCGATGGTGCTGAAGCTGTCATCACCGATGAACAGAATCGGGAACACGTCGTACTTCTCGTCCGCACCAACGGTGGTCGAGTAGTAGCCCGGGTTGGTACCGACAGTAGCGCCGGCACCGGCCCACTTCAGCATTTCCGGGACCTGCACGAAGCGGGTCGAACCAATGCAACCGATCTCGCCGTTCAGCACGGTACCGGCATCGGCGTAGTGCTGGACTTCGATGAAGGCCTTGTTGTTGAACGGGTCCTTCATGGTCTGGAGGTGGTAAGCCAGCTCCGAACCAACGTAGGCGACACGGCAGGCCGGGATCACCTTGGTGTCGATCAGACGCGAACCGGTGATCACCGTGGTGTGCTTCGGTGTGCGGTTGTCGGTCAGGATCTGGTCCATCTTGACCAGGTTCTTGTAGTTGACCAGCGACGGCAGCGCACCTTCAGCAGTCATGGTGGCGTTGCTGGTGGCAGCACCTGGGTACAGCACCACGCCGGCATTCAGCAGCAGGTCGATCTGGAGGCAGGCTTCGGTCAGCTGGACAGCACCGTTCAGCAGTTCACGCGACAGGTGTTCCTTCAGGCCGTCGTCGGAATCGAAGTCCATGGACTCCTTGGTGAACTCGGTGAAGAAGCCGAACTTGTGGATCGAACCTTCACGCTCGATACGGGTGAAGCCGACGCGGTTGACGCGGCCACCGTTCTCGGACAGGTGCGGCAGCTTGCCCTGGATCACACCGATGTCCTTCGACGAACCATACAGGTTGCCGTTGGCAATGGTGGCACCGGCGGCGTCGATGCCCATGGTGTTGACGTTGCGGTCGTCCAGCAGCGGGATGTACTCGTAGACCTTGACGGTCTTGCCGTAGTGCTTCGGCATGTTGACGGCGTTGGCCAGCGGCATGAAGAACTGCTCCTTGCGGGCAGTTGTCAGAGCCTTGCGCAGCCAGAAGAAGGTGTTCATCTGATCCGAACTGGCGGAGTCGATGGTTGACTTCGTGCCATCGGCGGGAGCGTTGTATTGCAGCATTGCGGCGATTCCTTAGAGGCGATCCTTGAACTGCGCTGCGAAGGCTTTTTCGAAGTCTTCGTCCGACAGTGCAAGAGGATTGACGATTGGGGTTGCAGAGCGTGTACCCGAACGGGTGGGAGCAGCAGCAGCAACTTTCCCGGAGGCGCCGGCCTGCGAAGTAGCCGAAGAAACTGCTCGGGTTGCAACCGGAGTCTTGGCAGCAGTGGACTGCTGCTGACGGGCTGCGAGCATTTCTTCGCCGACTGCGTTGTAGGCGGACAAGAAAGATTCACTCACGGGGATGGTGCCGATGGTGCGACGGCGAGCCACTTCCTCGGCCACAACGTCAAACGTGCCGTTGAGGCGATGGTTGTGGATGACGGACATCAACTGTGGGTTCTTCCACAGGAGGTCCTTGCTGGCCTGATCCCAACTGTTGAATACCGAAATGGTTTCTGCGCCGCGTGGAGTAGAGACGATCTCGTCCACCTGCTCACGGAAACTCACTTCGTTGTCAGTCAGTCGATGATTGCCCTGATCGGTGTACGTGGTCTCGCCGCGAGTGTCCACGTCCAACGGATCAATTTGCTTTTCCTTCAACAGCTTTTGGATGGCTGCCGGATCGCCCTTACTCAAGTCAATGAGGTAGCTGATCTGGCCCTCGTCCAACAGGCCGTTGTTTTCCAACATCAACAAGGCTTTCTTGTGATGACGGATATTCTGCATGTTTTTTGTGTAGTTCGCACCCATCGAAGCAAGCTGCTTCAATTCCTGGGGCGACTTCAGCTCGATGTCCTTACCGTTCGCACGGAGCGGGGCCATCAACTCTTCATACAGAGCCTTGTAATCCAGCTCCTTGGCTTCGGTGGCAGCTGCGGGTGCAGCACCTTCTTCCTTGCCCGGTTGTGCACCGGCTTCCGAACCAGTGGAAGCAGCAGCTCCCGCATCTTGGCTCAGGGGATCACCACTACCTGCGGTGGCATCACCATCAGTAGCAGTGGTGTCAACGTTGTCCGGCTCACCTTCACCGGCAGAGGCAGCAGCGTTGTCGGTACCTTCTTCGTCCCCAGTTGCTGCTTCGGTAGAAGTGGTATCAGCAGTGGCATCGCCGCCAGAAACCCCCGTTGCCGGGGGTGCTGACATCGAGGCCAACTGTTCGTCAGTCAGGTTCTCGATGTTCATGATCAGGCGTCCTCACCCGGAGCAATACCGACATCGTCGTGCAGCAGCTCACGCAGCTCTTCTTCGTGCTCACGGATGGTATTCATTGCGGTCTCGCGCTGCATTTCCGCAATCCGGATCCAACGACGCAGCAGGCCACCGGCATGCGCCATGCGCTGGGCATCGTCACGTTGGGACTGGGTCAGACCGGGATCCACGGCCAAGGCGCTGTAGCGCACGACTTCATCACGGCAGAAACCTTCGAGGATCACCTTCTTGAAACGGCGCTCGCCGGCCAACTTGATAATCTCGTCGCACTGCTCCAGCACGGTTTTCTCGTGGGCAATGGCGTTCTGGTACTTTTCGATCAGGGTGACTTCAGACATTTCTGAGTGGTCCTAGTGGTTGAGGGTGATATACGAGTAGGGGATAGCCCCTACTCGTTGAGGGTGGACTCTAAGACTTAGAGAACAGGCTGTCCAGTATTTCGAGAAGAAAGCTGCTGATAACCGATGGCTGCGGCCAAATCCGGGGCACTTTCGCCTTCTTTTCGTGCGGTAGTCAGAGCCTTGGTAATTTGCAGCTCTTGGTTTCCTGCCGACTGTGCCTGCTGCTTTTCCAGCTCCTGAGCGTGTGCACGTCCTGTCACACGATCCATGACCTCTACCCCAGTCTTCTGGGCATTGGCCTGCAACGCGGCAATCTGGGCATATACCAGTTGAACCTTGGCTTCTGCTTCAGCTGCTTCAGCTTGAGCCTTGCGAACCTCAGCTTCCTGCATCGCCACCTGCTCGGGACTTGGTTCCGGTTTGAACTCCTCAATCTGTTTGGCCAGATCTGGCATGCGCTTCAGACGGACGATCTCCGACAGGATCTTCATGACAACCTGCGGATCACTGTTCGGGCCAATGGTCTGGAGAACGAAAGCCAGATCCTGCGCCTTGGCTGCATCGGCCTCGGCGGTGGAGATATCTACTTCCAGATCGAAGTTGCCAGCCAGATCTTCGCGAGCTACGTCAACGAAGTCAGTATTCGTGATGCGAACCACTTCCTGTTCTGACAGGAAAGCTTGGTTCATCGAGATGATCCGGGTGCCCAGCAGCTGCATGCCATGAGCCAAACGGCGGAGGATCGACATCTCGCGCTTGCCAGCAGCATCCAGTGCTCCACGGATACCGGTAGCCACATTGCCATAGGCCGCACCAGAGATGCCTTCACTGAAGGACTTGGTGCCGGACATGCTGTCCACGTCCTGCTGTTGCAGGTTGAGCATCAGCATTGCGGACTGGGGAATGTCCGGGTACTTGTGTTCAATGCGGTGCTGGTTCGGATGGAAGGTCGGGTTGAACTCATAGTCCTGACCGTTGTCGAAGCGACGACGATTGACCGGATCCAACATACCCTTGGCGAAACCTTGCTGACCTACAGCACTTCGACCGAAGGAATCCACCAGACCACGGATCAGGGCACCCATGATCTTCTGGTTGTCTTCCAGCAGCTCAGCGTCAGCTTGGCCATACAGCTCACGGAGTTCCGGCAAATACGGAACCACGATGAAAGGCAGCTTGCCATCCGGGAAGGGATTCTCTTCCATTCGGATCATGGTGTCGCCGACCCATGTGGCTACGAACGCCACCAGATTGCCGTCACCCTCTACATCCCAGTAGCCCCAGTATTCGTGGGCCACGACCTTCTTGCGGGCCTTGTCCTTGAACTGGAAGTCCTGCGGAGTAGACGTGGCATGGTCCGGGTTGTTGATCACACCCAGATTTGACCAGTCCACCAGATCCAGATTCTTGTAACGTTCCGGCTCCTTCACCAGCTCCGAGTAGCTGGTTTCGAAGGAGTAGATGACGAACATCGCCTTGTCGATGTCCCCACCACAGGTAGGGTCGATCATCACGTTCTCGGGGTTCATCACTTGAACCACGGGACGGTTGACCAGAATCTTCTCGACTTCGACTTCCTGTTCGGTACCCGAAGGCTGGGCAATCACTGGCTGCCCGGTTTCAAGGAAGTAACGTACCGACTCCTGGAGTTCTTCCGGGGCGGACTCTTTGAAGGTCCGTGGATCAGCTTGGCTTTCCTGAGCTGCCTGCTCAAGAGCCATGAAGTCTTCCTCGGTTTGGATCGGGAAGTAGTTCCACACCGGGGCCATTTCTTTGACCTTGGCGGTACGACGTTCCCAACCGGTACGCAGAACCAAGGTGCCCTCGGTCACCTGCGCACGAACCATGTCATCCACCAACTTGACCCGGTTCATCTGGGTGCGGAACTGGTGGTTCAGAACCAAGGAGTTCTGTTCTGCTGCCTTCACGTCTTCGAAGGTGACAGGCTTCACCTCGAACAACTTGTGGTTGTTGAGTAGCGGTTCGGACAAACCCGGGAAGCGCCATTCGGCCTGCTTACGAATCACCTTCGGTTGTACCGAAGAACGCCCCTTCACCTCTCGGGGCTTGGCAGAACCAGTCACATTGAGCAGATTGCGCCAACGCTCAATCCGACGCACATGACCATCATGCGTTGGCTTGGTGTTGTCGTAGTCGGCCTTCAGGTCGGCGACCTTTGGTTCGTGGGTCCATGAAGTCAGGGGCTTACTGGTAGCCAGTGACAGATGGTTCTCGGTATTCATCAGGGAGTTTCTTCCAGGAGTTCGCGGTCGGCTGTGATCTGTTGACCCAACAGGATTAGGGACTTGTCACGGAGTCCAAGAGTTGCCCGGAGTTCTGCAACCAAGAGTCGGCCCTCTGTAAGAGTTCGGTCGAGTTCGGCTGCATGGCTTGCAAGACTGTCTTGCTCAGTGGAGCCACCTTGGGCTTGACGACGATATACGTCGGCTCGGGCTTCACTGTCGCGCAGCCGGTTACGGTAATCAGCGTGCAGGCCAGCAACGAGGCCTGCATGAGCGACATTGGCTTGAGAGAGAAGGTCATTGAGTTCCTGTACCTTTATGAGATGGGCTTGCTCTTTTTCGGTGAGTTTACTCTGAATACGTTCGATTTCTTCCCGATTCCGAGCTTTTTCCTTATCCCATAAGGCTTGTACCTCTTGGCGGCCCTCTTCCCGGTAGCTGTCTGTGAAGCTCGTCCAGCCCCACCAACAGAGAAAGCCCAGTGCTGCAATCAGCACCAGACCAATGACGAAACGGACTTGATCAGTGAGCGGGTTCATTGAAACCTCCGTCCTTCATGGCACACCGTGCCGGGTCAATGTGACCGATACGATTGTCGATCCACCCTACCGTAAAGGTCTCCAACCGAGTCAGGCTCAGGTAGTGAGCACCTTGCTGGATGTCCAAGACCTTCAGCATCAGCTCACAAGCTTTGACCTTTCCCCTTGCCCTCTCCAGTCCCATGTAGGCAGCAATGGTCTTGGGTCCAACTGCCCCGTCCACTGCAACATCAGGGTAGTCCTTCTGGTCTCGGTTAAGTGAGTTCAGCCCCGTCTGGAACCAACGGGAAGCTCGACCTGGACCGGCATTGACTGCCCCATCCACCAGCTTCTCTGCAATCACCGGCTGGATCGAAAGCATGGGAACGTAACCCGGCTTTTCGATGTAGTCGGCGTAGTAGATCGACTGGGCAGCTTCCCGAGTCAGGTCACGCATGTCACCTTTGTAGTCGTGTTGCCGGGCAACCTGTTCCGTGATTCCGTGGTTCGTAGCTCCACCCGGATCCTTGGGGTTGTTGACGTAACCACCCTCCACGGCAAAAACCGCCACAATGATCGCAGCGGCTACCCCACCAATGATCTTTTTATTTGCCATCGTCTTTCTTCCTCGAAGTCGTAATACGCAAGATCAGAACCAAGAGGAACAGGCCAAACCCGATCCGGTTCGAATGGGGGATCTGGTCGTGGATGTAGGGAGGCAGACTGAGCCACGTCTCCCGAACCACCTCAACGAAGCCCATGACGAGCATGCCGATCACGCTCCCTTGTACGGAAGGGAGCTTCCATGCCTTTTTCCAGTCAGGGATCAATTTCATCAGTTCCCCCGCGTGAGCAAATGAGAGATCTGTTCCCGTGCTCCGTACATGAAACCAAGCAAGCCGGCAGCACATGCCCAGATGATCTTGCCTGCCGCCCCTGCACCAATAATTCGGTGCTTCAAAGTCACGAACTCGTTAAGAGTCGGGGCCGCCGAAGCGACCGCCGACTCCACGTTTTCCATTCGACCACTCATATCCATCAGCACCTTTTGAAGATTGTCGATCTTCTCGTTGGTCGCTTGACGGGCTTCCCGCTCCTGCTCCATTGCGGACAACAGGTTCTTGCAACGCTCATCCAGTCGGGCGATCTGAACTTCGGGTGATTCGCTCATGGGTGTTCCAGTAGGTGTAGGTCATATAGGTCCAGAAGCAGATGGATGATTGCTCAGGGGCCAGACGACCTTGCTGGAATGCCATCAAATGTTGGTAATTTTACTCGATCAAGCAAGCTGACCGCATGAGATCTCAACATAGACATCCCGGTACACACTACTTACACCATCTGAGACAGTGCACCGGAAAGTTGCGTAACGGGTGCTGCCTTGGCTAGTGAATGACGAGTAGAACGACACTGAACTTGAGCCAGCAGATGCAAAGACTGACGCCTGCCCGGAGATCCTGGCCCAACTGTAGGTGTATGAGCCAGTGCCGCCTGATGGGCTTGCAATCACGTTGTTGGTGGAAATCGTGCCGGTAGACGGGGAGTACCCGTAGATTTCCGTGTGTGAGAGCGTCATGCTCAATGGCACATTCACCGGCCACACCTTCACCCATGCCCCACCTTGTCGCCGATACACGTTCGCCGGGGTGACCCAAGAAGAGCCACTCCGGCGACGTACATTGGCGACATCAACTTGGGTACCACCTGAACGTCGTTTGATCGTCATAAATCACCAGATCCAGAGATCCCCGTCAGCTGCAGCAGCACCAGGATCGGCTGACTGGACAAAAGTGCGAGGCTGGCGGCGTCGGTTAGCGCGGTTATTCGCGTCCCCCAGCCAGACTTCTCCCGAAGGACGAAGTGACAATCCATGGCCACCCCCGTCTACAACGTTTAGCCACGCGCTGCTTACCACGAGTGATCCGCCCCTCTCATTACTAATGGCGAAATCTGTAGCTCCAGCGCTTCCGTATCCCATGTAAGCGGTGCGTGTGGTGCCATCGCCTGCCGTGTAGTAGGAGATGTACCCCTCACTGGCATTCGTGGCTGCACCGATTTGGATGCCATTAGGACCAGCAGTTTTGACCGCGAGAAACCACACATCCGTGCCGTTCAGAGCAATCTCCATCCACGGCTTCCACCGCTCCCACGCCGTAGGTCCACGAGTGTTGTGCCGTCCTCGTAGCCAGAAACGGTTGCCGGAACCGAAGGTAGTCGCGAGGGCTAGGCCAGAGTCGGCGTCCTTGCTAGGAAAGCTGACGATGTTTGTGTAGTCGGAAGGTGCTGTCCAGCGGAAAGGGGAGTTAGCCGCGTCGAAAATCGTGGAGACAGAGACATACGCACCACTGATTGAAAGCCAGTCACCATCGATCACCAAGGGAGGTCGAGCAGTCAAAGCATCCTGCAGCCCACTGACGTTTGCGATGGTGTGCGTATGAGAAGCAGGGGCGTAAGAGCCAGCAGCTTGCTTGCCGTCGAGCGCAGTCTGCAAGCCAGTGACATTAGAAATGCTGTGGTTATGCGTGGTGTTCGCCTTGGCAGCAAGTGCCGTGGCAGTAGCAGTGCTCACAGGCTTATTCGCGTCTGAGGTGTTGTCCACGTTGGACAAGCCCACATCGGCCTTCGTGAGATTTTTGAACATCTCAACAATGGCAGCACCAACACGGATAAAGATCTTTTTATCCGTGGTGTTCACAGCCAACTCACCGTCCTGCAGTTGACTGGTGGTAGGTACTGCACCGGCCAAGGTGCTCTTACGCGGCTTGAAGATAATGGCCATAGTGCTTCCTTAGAAAGTACCACCGTCGAGGACGATGTTATCCACGGTGGCTCCAGTAATCGAACCACCTGTGATGTTCACGTTGGTAGCTGCTTGGGTAGCCATGCTGCCCAAACCCAGTGTGGTACGTGCAGTTGACGAATCAGCATCGTCAATGAGTGACCGACCAAATGCAGTGATCGAGCCGAGGCTCACCACGTTGGCCGCACTGAAGTAAGGGAAGGTATTGGCAGTGCCAGCAGCTGCCAGCAGTGCCCGACCCCCTACTGTGGTGGTCAGCTCACTGACCACGTTGGCCGCCGAGAAGTACGGGATAGCATTGGCCGTACCAGCAACACCACCCAGAGCACGACCACCAGCGGTCAAGCTGTAGGTACTGAAGAGGTCTGTCCCGGAAGCGTAGATACCTTGGTTTGACGACGGAGCCAAAGAGGCAAGGCCAGCAAGCGTCGAGTCAAAGCCCTGAACCAGAGAGCCAATGTGGGAAGTTGTCAGTGCCCCATCAATGTTGGTCTGGATGATGTCCCACTTGGTTCCAACAACGCTGTCGGTACCCGCAGCAGTGCCATCCACGTTACAGATCAGGAGGTCACCAACCTCTACGTTTTTCCCGGAGGCACCACCAATCTTGCCAGCGACACTGATGCGGTAAGTGTGACCTGCATCGGCAGCCGGGTAGTTCGGATTGGTGCTGGCATCAATTGCGCCCTTGTAGAGCAGGGCGTCTGTGCTGGCAAGACGGGAAGCAATTTCGTTGACGACAAACTGCGTCGAGGCAATCTGTGTCGTATTGGTGCCGGCAGCTGCCGTTGGGGCGGTAGGAACGCCAGACAAGGCAGGAGATGCCAGATTGGCCTTCAGATTCAGGGCAGTCTGCTGAGCAGTGCTGACAGGCTTGTTGGCGTCACTGGTGTTGTCTACGTTGGCCAGGCCAACGTCTGCCTTGCTCAGTGCGAGGATCGACTTGACCTGTGCCCCGGTCAGATCAGCCGGTGCACCTGCGCTTGCACTGACGTTGCCCTTCAGCGTGTTGGAGGGCATGTCGGCCAACGCCGCATTGGTGACTACCTTGGCATTGATCGACCAGACCGTGCCATTGGTGCCAACAGTGATGTCACCCTTGTTGCCGTCCGGGATGGACGCAGCAGAGATGGCAGCAGCCACAAAAGCAGTGCTGGCAGCCTTGGTTGAGTTGTCACCGAAGGAAGCGGTCGGAACGGTGGGGCTGACAGAGAAGCTGTAGATGGCCGAGATGGCGGCAGGAAGCGTCTTGTTCAAGAACGCGCCAGAGCCACCAATCGGGATGATTGAAGTTGCTGTGCCACCAGGTCCGCCAGTGCCCTTACCGTAGTAGAGGGTCTCGTCAACTTCGTTGAACGCCAGCTCGGCATTTTCCAAAGAAGCGGGTGCTCCAGCTGCACCACCTTCTGCACGACGCTTGATACGCAATTTGTTAGCCATCAGAAACTTCCTCCGTCAATGTAAAGATCACGGGGTGCTTTTGTCGCATCCCACTTATTTGTGCTCAAGTCAAACTCAAGGATTTCCCCGTCATCGGGGACGAGATTCATAATAGACGTGAGGTTCGAGTTGCTGACAGTCTTCAGTCGCCATGCTCGTTCAGTCCACACCCAAGTACGATTACCTACTGTGTACTCTTGAAGCTCCGTTGGGTTAGCAGGAAAGTCCAACATTAGTAAGTCCCCCCATCCAACACGAGCAGCCCACCCAGAACCAAAGGATCACCGAGCTGTGCCCACTGGCCGGAGTCTCCGTCGATAACGTAAGTGTACTCAGTGCCTTCATCGTCGAGCCATCGCATACCCGCTGTGGGGTACTCCGGTGGCGCACTGCTGACCACAAGACCTCCGCCCCCTGAACCACCTCCCCCACCAATTGCTTCGATACGACTGTCAATGTAGGCGATCAAGTCTTGCTGGTCGGTAATGGCACCAGACATGTTGCCCCACATCAGAGTGGGGTAACTTTCAGCGTACTGCTGTGCCTTGGTTGCCCAGTGCTTGGCCGAATACTCTCCGGCAGACACCTCAACGTCTGGAGGATTTTCTGCCCACGCTTGAGCTTGATCCTTGGAGTCAGAGGCGGATGTGGCAGCCTCGCTCGAAAGATTCGCTGAGGACTGTGCGGCGGTTGCAGATGCTTGGGCAACACTCTTGAAGGTATCAGCACTTGCTGCTGACGCTGCTGCTGCATTTGCCCAACCGTTGGCAGCAGTCGCATACCCATAAGCTGTTTGAGCTGAGTTGCTTGATTGCGCTGCAAACAGCGATGCCTCGTTCCTTGCCGTGACAGCCTGAGAGACAAGATCCCTCAGCTCAGTAGGATCAATCTCTACCGGCATCAGGGCATAGAACTCTTCCGGGGTGAAATACCTGGGAGCAGAGGCGTCAGCATTCCATGCCCAGATGCCGTTTGGTACCGGGGCAGGCAGAGTTCGTCCCACGACATCTACACGCTCCTCCGGCAAGAGGATCATCATGTCTTGGGATACTTGGTAGCCCAGCAAAAGATCCTGCACCGCCTGATACAGATCATCGAACTGCATCAAACGAAGCGGGATCTTAGGCTTATGGCTGGTGTAAGGATTCAGTCCTGCCATCAGACAAATCCTCGAAGATCAAACTTGTGGAGTGTTGTGTGGTGGCTGGAACCAAGGGCATCTGACTCAGACAGGATCTTCAACAGTGATTCGTAGGTCTGGTACAGCTCTTGGGATTTGACTGTCGCTTCCTGCGTACCAATGGAAGACAGGATCTTGTAGCCGACGTAGGTACGCAGCACGTCCTCCATACTTGATGGGAGTTCCAGCTCCACGGTATCCAGCGTCACCCGGGGGTGGCTGGCTTGGTAGGAGACAGACAGCTTGAACTCTTCCAGTGGTTGCGGAAGTTGGAGAACGTTTGGGGCAGGAGTGAACACTCCCCCCGGCTGCCCGAGATCGTTCAACGGGAACTTTCGACCATCGGTGGACCAGACTTCAGTGATCTTCAAAAGATCATCTTTGTAAGGAACCATGGCCGAATCTTCGATGTAACGATCCGCCTCTGGGATTGCAGAAGTGACCGAACTCAAAGCGTACTTTGAGTGGATTGGGTACATGACTTTGACCGGCTTGGGGGCCAGGATCAAATAGGCTTCCTTCAGAAGAAAGCGTGAGTACAGATGCCGCAGTCCCGCATTCACAGCGGC
This sequence comes from uncultured Clostridia bacterium, assembly GCA_947631925.1. GTDB lineage: Bacteria > Bacillota > Clostridia > Christensenellales > Borkfalkiaceae > Gallimonas. Next base: position 45,464 of record CANRNE010000008.1, on the reverse strand, counting down.
AACGACTTTCGGCATCTGATCTTCAGGAATGTTGCCCAGACCACTGTTGCCAAAGACCGTACCTGACAGTTCCAGAGAGGAAAGGTCGCTAAGGAAATTGTCAAAATTGAGCATTAGGTGACCTGATAGTTGGAGAGTGGAGTAGCTTCTTCCTCCTGTGCCTCTTCCCATAGGCCACCGCACTCAGCTGGTCCAGCAGTTCCGGCAGAAGGCTTGAATGGGGAGAGGTAGGCAAGCTGGGAAGTACCGTCGATGCCGTCGTCCTTGCCCTTGATGCCATTGACTGTGGCCAAGCGATACTGACCCATGAGGATACCCAGCACCTTGCTGGTCTTCATCTCAGAAGGGAAGTACACCTTGCCAGCCTTGAACCAAGGAACCACGAGGTTGAAGCGGCGCAGCTTGTCCATGTCAGGGCGAATACCCGGCTCTCCTGACTTCTCGTTCGAGGCAAATGGGAACCAGATGTTCCGGTTCATTTGCTCGGTCTGAAGCCATTTGATGAAAGCGCCTTGCTGACCGGAGACCTCGATGCCTACCTGTTGGGGTCCGTATTCGGATACCAGCTTGAACAGGCCGTCAATCGTTTTGTCCATGGTTTGACGCTCCATGAAGCCGTCAACCCAGAACCAATCTCCGTTGTTATTGTAAGCCCAAACGAACACCACCGAGTAGTCTGCCTTGGACTTTGCGGAGGTGGCAAAGTCAGTGGTGATGTAGAAGTTGAAGTTGTTCTTGCTCTGAAGCAGCTGGGATCGTGTGTACCACCGAATGTCCCCTTCCTGTACCAGCCGATCTTCCGTACTGGAGATGCGGAGCATCAGCTCCTGCTGGAAGGCTGCCTCCTTGCCGGTAGCCAAGGCGAACTCATACTGATCCTTGATGAACTGGTAGGTGAAGCGATCTGGCCATGCGCCAACGAACTCTTCTTCCGTGCATGGGAACTTCTCGCACACCGGCCAGACGTTGACTTCCCACCCACCTGACTCCACGGCCTGAACCATGATGTCTTCCTTGTGGAAGGGGGTGCCGTTGAGGATCACCTTGCGACGGGTCGGATCGAGTGCGTGGTTCACTCCTTTATATACGGTGTCCGAGATTGCCTCCATGGCCGCCTTGGATGCTGCATCGTCATCGCTCAGCAAGTCATCGAGTACAGCCAGGGTCGGTCGTTTGCCGAAGACCTTGGAGCCACGGAGGCCGGTCTTGGCACCGAACATCTTGATGCCGAGCAGGTGCCCGTCCCGATTGCCCAGCTCGATGTAGTTGTCCGTGAACTTGGCATGGGGAATCATCTGCTGGGCAAACTCGGAGTTGTTGTAGCGAAACTCCAAGTTGCGTCGGGCGTTCTTCACACCGTTGTCCATTGAGTCGGACAAGTAGAGCATGCCGTGCACCGGCCCATGCCCGGGCAGGAACCCGAAGGTTCCCAGATAGAGGCTGAGGTACTCCATGAACAGGGTGGTCTTGGCTGCACCACGGAAGCACAGGTTGGCGATGTAGTCCGATGGGGACTGGCTCACCCGATCCAGCATGCGCAGGTGAACTGGCGGAGTCTTGTGGCTCTCGCCCTCCTTGCCATTCACCAGCTTCACGAAGTTCATGAAGACCAAGGCGAACTCGGACGGCAGATACTTGATCGAATTGAGCAAGGCGTAATCGACCGAATCCAGCCACGAGTCCAGATCCTGCTTGATCAACTTAGACATCGGTGATGTCCTCGCCGGCACGAACCAGATTCTGGGCAGCAATGTCCCGGGTAGGTACACCCGACTGGATCGCCGCGAGCTGGCCTTGAGCCAAGGCAGCCAGAGTGTCCTTCAGTTCCTTCACACCTGAGCTGTCACGCATGTCGAGGTTGATCAGCGGACCTACTTCCTTGGGCTTGGCCAGATGGGTCAGCAGGCTGTTCGCTGCTTGAGTGCGTACCAGTTCGCTGGTTGCGTTCTGCATCAGGTCAGCCTGTACGTTCAAGGCCTTCTGGTGCAGGTGGGCATTGAGCACCCACGTCGGAACCAAGGACTGCTCCATGATCGCCTGTACCAGCTTGCCCTTCTTGAACATGCTGATGTGGCCAGAGATCCATCGCTTGTCCTTGCCCTCAGCCAACCAGCGGGCGTGCTTGTCCGGAAAGGTCTTGAAGTAGGCGTCCTGATCCGACATGTCCATGAGCTTGTAGCTCACGAACTTCACGGCATTCATGTAGTCGAGGGTCTTGTACTTCCCATCCTTCAGCACACCGGTATAGGTGATGAAGTTCTCGCGGATCGCCTGTGCCTCGTCCGGGTCATCGGCAATAGCGTTCAGGGTATCCACCAGACTCTGGCTTGCCAGAGAGGCAAGGTTACCGGGGAGGGCTCGCTTTACGGTTACAAGGTCCAGCATGTGTAGCTCCTACATATGAAGTAGGGGGCCGTGGCCCCCTGTGTTACTTGGAAAGTTCTGCGTTGATCTCAGAGATCCTTTCGACCTCGGAATCATACTGAACCTTCAGCTTGTGGTACTCAGGATCAGCCATTCCGATCCGAACCAAGGTCTGGGAGAGGCGGGCAGTAGAAAGCAGCAGGCGCTGCTTCTCCGCACGCAGGTCATGTTCCGAGGTCATGCAGGCGCTCCTCCAACACTTCGAGGTAGTTGGTCATGTAGACCAGTTGCTGTTCCAGCAGATCACGCTGGCGCTCGTTGGCCAAAGGGTAGCCCTTGTTGGCGAAGGCGCGCAGGGCAGTCACCCGGGCATTCAGCTCTTGATGTTCCCGGCGCAGCCGGGTCTCGAAGGTGTCTGCCTCTACAGCGTCATAGGTCTTGGCGAAGATGTCCGGCTTGCACGGGTAGTGCTCACCGTTGACCCCAGTGATGATCCAGTCACCTGCCGAGACGCGCATCTGCCCTTCGAGTGTTTCGATGTAGTGATACCCGCAATGCACACACCCCGCCTTCTGTTCCGGTCCACCACAGGAGCACACCTTCAGGGCCGGGTGTTCGCACGGATACTGCACAGCCTCGATCACCACCGGCTTCTTTCGATACTTGCTCATTGTCGTGTAGGTCCTTTAGAAGAAGGTGGGCTTGGCCACTGCACGAGTCAGTGCCATCAGGCCGGTCTGGAAATCAGTCTTGGCAATCGTTGCCCATCGAAGAGGTTCGTTGTTAACACCCCCAAGGTAAGTAGCGTTCTTCTCGTTGACTTTGTTGATCAACCTTTCCAGAACCAGACCTTGGGCCTTGATCTCGTTCATCAGATCAATCTCGTCTTGGTCCAGCTCACGGTAGCCAGAGATCTTGCGGTGTTGGTTTTCCATATCAGTGTCCTATGCTTGTTTGGTTACTTCCCGGGAACAGACCGGGCAAGGGATGGAGTAGTAATCACCGTCACGTTGATCGCTGTGGCGACGGGCCTCGGGTGTCATCCACTCGAAGACGGTATGGCAGTGCCTACACGTTGACCGGTGGGGTACCTGCTCGGGAATGGTCCCTCTACTGATGATCTTCATTCCTGCCTCTGGTTGATTGTTCAGTGAGGTAGAGCTTAGACTTACATTGCACGCCGTGCAAACTCCCCTCAAAAAATGAGAAAGGGATGACGGGCATCTATTGTGTTGAGCCAAGAAGCTCAGCCCCTATTGACTATGGGAATCACCATTCATATAGTGAAGTTGTTCCTGGGTTCGGATCCTCGGAACGGATGAGATGTCACCATGCTTGGTTCTCCAAGACCCATAGGGACACGGTGGGGTTACAACCGACTCAGCTGAACTTCGGGTCAGCAAGCAATAACGAAAAGGGAAGCACTCGACGGATGCTTCCCTTTTCTTTTGTCTATAGATCCTATAGATGTAGGGCCTATATACGTAGGTATCTCATATATTTTTTGGAAGGGCCATTGGGAAAATGGTCATAGTTATGTCTGGACTCTGTGTCTACACATTTCTACACCAAAAAGAAATACACCCCCCTCCGGGTTACACATCCCTACACATGTACCCCCCACCTCTTCATTCTTCTCGCTCTGCGTCTGGTTCCATGGCTCCCATGGTTTTAGCGGCTGCGCCGCTCTTGGCTGCGACGGCAGCTCTACTCTCTCGTGCGTCTGCCCGTAGCGCAGTTCGTTAAGTGTCGGCTATTCACACGCCCTCTACCTGTGGAGTCCATCACAGGTTCCTTTCCTTCCCTTCTTGGAGTTTCTCCCCATGGCTAAGTCTCGTTTCGCTCTCGGTCAAGTGTTCGGCGCTGTTGCATCTGCGGCGAACACCGTCACCACCACCTTCGATGCACTCGATGAAACCATTGGCATGGCCAGTGACCTGGTAACCCACACCCGCTACAAGCAGGCCGTGCGTTACGCAGGTGAACGCAAGACATACGCAACCGAGGTAACTGCTGATGTCATCCGCTCCCGGGCGGAAGCTGAAGCTGAAATCAAGGCCCTTGTGGCCGACGGCAAGATCACCGCTGAAGACGCAGCTGATGTCGCTGCCGAGTTCAAAGCAGAGCTGGTCGCTCTCGGCCTGGTAACCGCCTAAGGCACAACCCCACCTACACCCGTAGGTGGGGGGACCTTAACCGTAGATAGTGCAAGTAGCCTATCTACCCTCTGACAGTTCAACCCACACGTTACCCGTAGTCCTACCTACGGATAGTGCAAAGGTTGTGCTGTCTTCATTGCGGCTGCGCCGCTTTTGGTGTTGTGGCAATCCTGCCCTCACCTAATTTCCCTGCAAGGAGTTTCACATGTCTGGCATTTTCGCTTCCCGCAAGAACACCACCACTGCTGCCGCCAAGTCGGAGGACGCCGTGGTGGAGCGTAAGAACTCCGAGTTCTGGATGAACATCGGGTACAGCGTCCCGGGTACCGATGACGCTGGCAACCCGACCTCGACCTTCGTGGCGCTCAACCGTGGCATCCCGTTGGATGACATCGAGAACCTCGACGAGAGCCGCTCCGGCAATGTTGGCTTCCTGAACCAGGCTGCCAATGCCCTGCTGGCCGACATCCGCAAGGGTGTGGCTGACCTCAAGCCCGGCGAGAGCATGATCATCGCCGGTACGCCGGATACGCTGGAGATCCAGGTCCGTCGCGTCCGTGACAAGAGCGTCACTGCCGACGCAGGCAGCAACCCGTTCCTGCGCAAGTGATTCATCGGCAGCTACCTCCTTCATTGGGGGTAGCTGCCTTACCTTTTCACCACGAGAGACCAGAGCTAAGTCACTGATTTAGCTCTGTCCTTTACCTATTGGAGATCCTCACATGCCCAAGATCCACATAGCCGATGACATCAAGTCGCTTCACAACTTCCACAAGGCGAACCACTTGGTACGCCTTTGCTATACGCAGTTCAATACCAAGGGAGAGTTCATCGCCTACGTCCGTAAGGACGCAGCGCGTGCACTCCGCAAGAAGGCCAAAAAGTTGGGCCTTCACGTTTCTCAGCTTCCCTACGGTCAGGCACTGGTTGCCTGATCTCCTACGGACAAAGGTACTGACATGACCGTAACGATCTACAACACCAACAACCACACCACCTCTAAGGTAGTTGGTACCAGTCTCCTTGCCTGCCTGATCATGGCCATGGAGACTGCCCGCAAGTTGGACCCTTCTGCTACTTATGTGCGCGACACCAACACGGTGTACGTGCACTACTGATCACACAGCCGAGCTACCTACACAGGGTAGCTCGGCCTGTTAAATGGGTGGTAGATAGTCCCTAGACATGTAGGGGCATCGCTTCTACTTTCTAAACCTATCTTCTACTTTTCGAGCCAATACGGCTAAAGGTACCTAAAGGTTGTTTATGACCACTACCGTCATTGAGTTATACAACAAGAAGGCTGTCCTGCTCAGGACTCTGACTGTCATCGACCCACGCAAGTGGGCAGTGCAGCACCTCATCAGACACCCCAACGGGTATGTGGCCATCTACCACGAGGGACACCTTCGCTACTGCTTCACAGTCGATCAGGTGGATGCTCTGAAGCTCCCCAAATAAAGAAAGCCACCAATCCGCAAGGACTGGTGGCCTGTCTTACTTGCTGCCGATAGGTATCAAATACCGACCATCATTCCAGCGTCACGCATGGCTGCGAGCAACGCATTGATGGTCTCCACTTCTGTTCCTTCAGCAGCATTATCCACATGCGCAACATGTGTCAGATCCTCGGCCACGATCTCAAGTCACCTGTTGACATGGTGATCTGCTGGACCCCGAACGCAGCAGGCGGCGGTGGCACTGGTCAGGCAATACGTCTGGCCAAATCCCACAACATCCCCGTCTTCGATCTCGCAGATCGTGACGAGTGGACCAACCTCAACAAGTTCCTTGGACTCTGACCATGATCACCAAGTACGCCATCAAAGATGTGGGTACAGGGGAGTACCTCCCCGAGCCACAAGGACGCATGGGACGTGGTGGATCCCACATCGAACCCTGCCTGCCTGTGGATGGTCAGCCGGCCACCTACCCTCGCCTGTTCTACACCGTTACTGGTGCACGTAATGCCTTGGCCCAATGGCGTCGAGGCAAGCACCGTCCCGAGTACGACTATGAGGAAGATTGCATCGGCAGAACCATCAAGGTTGATGCCGGTACTTCCATCGAAGTCGTTCCTTCCCGTCTCGAACGGGACATGCAAATCGTCCCCATCAACATCGAGGTCTGAACCATGCTCTACAACACCCTGCTGGGCTGTGCCCTGCTCTTCTGCTTCCTCCTGTGGATGCGTGCCATCACATTGGAGACACGTATCCAAAAGATGGAAGAAGCCTTCTCCCGTAGCATGGCCGAGCACGCAGGCCATAGCGAGATGCTCTCCAACTATCGCAAGGAGATCAGCGGCATGCTGGACACCGCGCATGGCTACTTCAAAGAGATCCCTGAGCTTGCCAACAAGCTGGGGGAGCTGCGTGTCATGCACGCCAAAACCATCAACTCACACGAACGAGTGCGAAGTGCCCTGAGGCACTACTGCACTGACAAAAAGACCTTCGAGCAGTATCTGCGTGAGCAGGAACGTCCGATCCCCCTTCAACGTCCGCAGACGTGCTGTGCCCGCTGCCGGCATTGCAATCGTTCACACCCCGGGAACTGAGCCATGAAGATTCAAAAGAAGAACATCGCACTGTGCGTCGTATTTTTGTTGGGTGTGTTCGGTCTGTGGTTGACCAGCAACCCTGCCGAATGTGACACCCAATCCCCTTCCTACAACAAGTACGAGTGCGCTCGTATGCTGCGAGGCTGATCCATGGATACCACCAAATCCGTCGTTACCAATGAAGAACATGAGCTGCTGAAACAGGCAGTTCGTTACGACAACCCAGTCAAGTTCCTGCAGGCACTGGTAGCTATCCTCGTGGAAGGTGCCAATGCCATCCGTGTAGGCGTCGTCATCCAAGAAGATGACGATGACCTGGCTGCCCTCTGGTTCAAATGCGATACCGGCAACATCATCATTGCTGGCCGTCGTGAAGCTGTAGATATGCTCCAAGCTGATGTCGTTCAGATCATCGAGCGGGTGTTTTCCGAAAGCTGCACTTGCGACAAGTGCAGTGCCCAGACTCCCGGCAACAACACGGTGCACTGACATGAGCGAAGTCAACGCTTTCCTGTCATTGCTGACCCTGGTCACCATCATCTACTCCTTCACGAAACTGCGAAAGTTGTATCGTTCGCAGGAGGATAAGATCTACATCCTGACCCAACGGCTGCACATCATGCAGACGACCATCAAGGTTCAACAGGAAGTGATCAGTCAGCTCACCGAAGCTGCCCATCAATCCTCCCAAAGCATCACCTCTTTGAGTACGTCGATCAATTTGATCAACGACGTACTGAAGGATCTCACCAAGCCCCGCTGATGCGGGGCTTCTTCATTTCATACCGATAGGCTGCTCACATCATGCGTATCTCTGTAACCGAGTTCCTCCGTATCACCACCGGCAATGGCTGGTGCTACCTCCGTCCCGGTATGTGGATCTCCGATGGTTGGAAACTCGAAGCTCACCGCGATGAGCACTACCCCGAGATCTTCAACATCTACGACACCAAGAAAGGGAAGTGGCTGGATCCCATTGAGTATTGGGCTGGTCCCACCTCTCGGGATATCCGAGCCAAGAACAAACGAACCATCGCCAAGAAGCGTAAGGAGCTGAAGAAATGAGCATCCCCAACAACAAGCTCACCGTGTTTGTCTTTGGTAGTATGTGGTAGTATTCGTTTTTGGTTACATAGAGAATACATATGCCACCGCGTATCACATTCAACCATCTTGATCGTATGCCAAATACCCGTCTACGTTTTCTTGTAGATCGTCCTTCAAAAAATAAACGACGCCAGGCATTGTTTATATGTGATTGCGGTAACGAGGTGGAAACGGACCTCAACTGGGTACGGTTCTTAAACATCACCTCTTGCGGTTGTTACAAAGCAGAGATGCTGATTAAGAAAAACACCAAACACTCACAGGCGTCACGGCAGGAAAAAACAGGAGCTTACCGTTCGTGGCAAGCAATGCACCAACGAGTAAAAAACCATCCTTGTTATGTAGATGTAGACATTGATGAGAGTTGGTGCGGCGAAGAGGGATTCAGTCAGTTTTTTGCTGATATGGGGCATAGGCCTGAGGGTCTTACTCTTGAACGAATCAACACTCTGGGAGGTTATTCAAAACAGAACTGTAAGTGGGCCACTAGAAAAGAGCAGTCCAATAACACTAGAAAATCCCGAGGTAAATATGGCAATCCCGAATAATAAAAACACTGTTATGGTGTTTGGCTCCAATGAGGCTGGCCTCCACGGTGCTGGTGCAGCACGCACTGCCCGTGAAAAGTACGGTGCCAAGTTGGGCTTCTCCTATGGCCACTGCGACCGTTCCTTCGCTATCCCAACCAAGGACGAGTTCCTCAACACCTTGCCGCTGGAGATCATCCACGCCTACGTGATGGGATTCCTGGCCTACGCCAAGTCCAAGCGCAAGCTGACCTTCTACGTCACTGCCATCGGTACTGGCCTTGCCGGTTACCGCCATCAGGACATCGCTCCGATGTTCGTGGATCACTCCGAGAACGTGCAGTTCGACGAGGCATGGCGTCCCTACCTTCCGAAAGAAACCACCTTCTGGGGAACCCTGTAATGAACCACTGGGACTTGTATCTCCGTGCCCGTCTTGCCTGCATCCAAGATGCTCTGGCTGAAGGTAAGTCCGTTGCTGAAGTAGCAGTCCTGTTTGGACTGGATACGGCCCAAGCACGGTCACTTACCAGCCTTGCAAACCAGATGGGCACCGCACCCTCACCGAAGCGTGAGATCCATGTCGTTGCCCCGTCCGGCACTGTGGTAATGACCTTCAACACCCGTGCCGAATACCAGGATTGGTACGACCGCCAGATCTCCAATGGGAACCCTCCGTTGGAGTGCTGGAAGCATCCACGAATCGTCTACACCTTCGTCTCCAAGGAATGAACCAATGAGCAACCGCGAACACCAGCTGATGCTGGAAACTCTGTACTCCAAGAATCAGCTGCTGCCCCGCGTGCGCGAAGAGTTCATCCAAGGTCTGCCCCAGTCGATGGTCGATACCATCACTGGGCTGGACGCCTTGGGCATCAAGGACATGTTCTGTCTCGATGCCCTGTGCCAGATGGCTCTGCACAAACGTGCTGACGTGCCGACCATGATTGGTCTGCTGCGTCACTACTTCGATGGCGACTGTCAGAAGACTGCTGACGCTCTCGGAGAGTTGGTCAGGAACGAGTTCTTCGTCTGGAATGACAGCCTCCGACTGTTCATCGTCATCTATGAACTGACTCCGGCAGTGTGGCAAGCACTGGAAATGTTCCAGTACCCACTGCCCATGGTCATCGAACCAGCGGAGCTGAAGTCGAACCTCGACAACCCGTACCTCACGGTCGAGAAGAAGTCGGTCATTCTCAATGACAACCACCACAACGGTGACGTGTGTTTGGATCACCTCAATCGGATGAACAAGATCCGTTTGAAAGTGAACCGTGATGTTGTGGACACCATCCACAACAGCTGGAAGCACTTGGACAAGCAACGTCCCGGTGAAGACTTCGGAACCTTCAAGAAGCGTCAACGAGCCTTCGACAAGTACGACCGTACTGCCCGCAAGGTGATCGACATCATCACCGAGCACGACAACGAGTTCTACCTGACCCACAACGTGGACAAGAGGGGCCGCACCTACTGTGCCGGCTACCACATCAACTATCAGGGCAACAGCTGGAACAAAGCTTCCGTCCTGTTTGCCAACGAGGAAATCACCGAATGAGCATCAAGGCAACTCTCTACATCCGTCCGAATGGCGATACCAAGGAAATCAAGATCACCCTGATCAATCCCGAGGATGCCCAGTGGCTCAATGACAACAACATCAAGGTGTCACTGGAAGACGCACCTCCGATGCTGTTCATCTATGCCGATTACGGCAAGACCACCCTCGACGGTGAGCCAGACGAACATCTGCTGGTGGTGCCAGCTGATAGCGACTGCGTGGCAGTCATGGCACGTCTGGTCGCCGATCTGAAGGAACTGAAGTCATGAGTGCCGACTTCAGTGTCTACATCACCTTGGGGAACAAAAAGTGTGCAGGTCTCCTGCACCACGAAGATCCCGAGCACGCAGAAACTTTGCGTATCCACGACATGGTGACTGGTGAAGGGGTCGAGTTCCCCTTCGCAACCCGAGCCACCATCGAATCCATCAAGGAATCCTTGGATCGCTTGAAAGTTTTCCTTCCGGAGAAATGACCCATGCGTAAATCCAATCCTTGGATGCACCCCTTCACCTTGCCCCGTGTAAAAGGTGTGGTGATCGTTGTGCTGGGCCGCATCGACACCACTCACTCAATCCTCCGCACGTACACCGCCTTCTACGACGATGAGCTTGACTGCTTTGCCACCGATAACGGTGACGTGCTCTGCATCCAGGCATGGCGTCGTTTCCCGGAGCACACATGAGCAAGAAGCCTCGTCTTGTTTGGTCATCCTGTTTTCAGATCTGGCAAGCTCTGCCCCTGTCCAATTGGACCGTGAGCCTGCGTGACAGCAAAGCTGCACTGTTCTGTGCACGCCTCAACTTCCTCAACTGTCGAAAGGACATCGCATGAAGGTCTTTCTGATCCTACTCGGACTGCTGGCAATCCTCTGCATCAGCATCGGCGTCTTCGCCCTTTTCATCCCTGCCGTCTTCCTGATCGGCATTCTGTGGTATGCCCTCAAAGTCGCCAACTTCAGTGCCTCCTTGCGAGGCGCTGGACGACGGCACCACCGCAAGAACCAGCAGTAACCAAGGCCACCTTCGGGTGGCCTCTTCATTTTTACCCCAAGGATTCTCACATGATCCAGTTCACCGGTAAGCAGTACCTCGCCATCGACATTGCCAACTCCTTCTCCAAGGAGAACGAGCGAGCCACTTGGAAGCAGCGTCTCCAGTGGTTCGAGGACAACAAGCATCAGCTGCAACTGCTGCTGCGTGATGCACATGACCCGGCCATGTTCTACGCCGGCATGAAGGCATGGGAGGCAGCGGAAGCTGGCTTGCCCTCTGGTTACCCGATCTCGTTGGATGCAACCGCATCCGGTATGCAGATCCTCTCCTGTCTGACTGGTGATCGTTCCACGGCCATGCTGTGCAACGTGATCGCCAATGAAGACGGCGACCGCATGGACGCCTACACCACCCTCTACCAGCTTCTGGCTCAGGAGGCAGGTGTCAAGCTGACCGCCTCCCGTGACGATGTGAAGAAGGCCATCATGACCGCCTTCTATACCTCCGAAGCAGAACCGAAGCGTGTCTTCGGTGAAGGTGAGCAGCTGGAGTTCTTCTACCAGACCCTCAAGCAATGGTGCCCGGGTGCATGGGAACTCAACGAGTCCTTCATGTCCTTCTGGAACCCTCAAGCCGAGAGCCACGATTGGATCCTTCCGGACAACTTCCACGTCAAGGTGAAGGTAGTGGGCAAGGTGAATGAGGCTGTCTTCTTCGATGACGGTCGCTATGAAGTACCCGTGAAAGTCGTTGGTCCACAACCGACTGGCCGCTCGCTGGGTGCCAACATCGTTCACTCCATTGACGGCCTGATCGTCCGTGAGATGGTTCGTCGTTGCTCCTTCGACATCGACCGTGTACTGGCAGTCCTGAATGCGCTGGAGTGCCGTGATCCGTGGGAGCACAGCGGAGCCAAGGAAGAAAGGGCAATCGTCAGCAAGCTGTGGAAGCTCTACAAGGATTCGGGATTCCTGTCTGCACGTATTCTGGATCACCTGACCCATCGCTCTGTGGATCTCGTTGACAAAGCCGTCATCCGGGAGTTGATTGACTCTCTCCCGGTGAAGCCCTTTGAAGTGCTCACTGTACATGACTGCTTCCGTTGTCTGCCCAACTATGGCAACGACTTGCGCAAGCAGTACGCACTGCTCCTTTCCAACATCGCCCGTAGCAACCTGCTCTCCTTCCTCATGTCCCAGCTGGCCGGTGAAGACGTTCCCGTTACCAAGCTGGATCCAGACATGTGGAGGGATGTGCTGGAAGCTGAGTACGCCCTGTCTTGAGGACTCTCATCATGGAAAAGCTCTGGACCATCCACGTCTGGGATGGCAGCACCGTACGTCACATTCCCCGCTTCGGTTCCTACGAAGCAGTCGTCCGAACCTGTGCCAGTTACCCACCCGGGTACATCTGGACCATCGGGTAACCAACCAAGCCGTCATCCCTTCGGGGGTGGCGGCTTAATTTTTTCTATGGGTAAAGACACCAACGAGATTTGCAATGCCACATAGAACCGCACAGGCTATAGAAGCACTACGCCGACGTTTTCCCCTTTGGTTCCAAACCCAGGCACTACTCCGTAGTGCAGGAAAACGGGGACTTCCTGATCTCCCACAGGTCATCTCTCGTACACACAACATAGAGATACCTATGTATGACGAGCCTCCGGTTATCGCAAAGAACAGGGCGGAAGATGAGATCCGTTACGCATTCGCGCAAACGTTGGCGGATGCTGTGCAGTCCAGAATGACTGTGCGCCGAACTGATGATGTCCATCTAAGAGTCACGCACTTCTCTGGCTCTATCAACATGCTTGTCATGACTGTTGATGAGTTCCATCTCGCAGCAGACATGGAGAACGAAGCGCGAGCCATAGAGCTTCAGCAACTTCGTGAAGAGAACCAAAGGCTTCGGGGAGAGTTGCACAAATACCGCACGAAGACTCCCACATTCAACGAGCCTAAGTGTTGATCTTCTAAGCCCAGACCACTTTTGTGGTTTGGGCTTTATTTTTTCGTGGAGAACCCAGTGACCCGGCGCGACAACATCATCGACAAGATCATGGGCCGATGCGAGGTGCAGGACCATAGTCACACCGTTGATGGTGTGCTCTCCCCTTGTCTCGTATGGCAAGGCCCCACCTCTGGTAATGGCCGTGGTGGTGGGTATGGCCGCATGTGCTTGGACAACCAAACCGTGGCTGTGCACATCGTCGTGGCTACCCACCACTACGGCTACATCCCTTCCAAGCGACAGGTGGATCACCTGTGCAACAACCGCTTGTGCTGCAACCCAGCTCATCTTGAGCTGGTTACCCATCTCAAAAACCAACGGCGTAGAGCCAAACGAGCCAAGGAACAGAAGACATGATTTTCCCGTCTCAGGTCAACGTGCATCGTCAGATGAGCACGATCATATCCACCCTAAAGGAGAGCGATGCCGCTATCCGTCCCCACTTCTTTCTGACCGGTCCTTCTGGTTCCGGCAAGAGCTATCTCACTGGCTCGATCTGCAAGGACCTGAAGGTCCCCATGATTGAAATCAACGGTGCACAGCTGACTGCCGAAGGCCTGTCCGGCAACTCCCTCTCCAAGGCCATGCGCAAGCTGCGTGAGCACTGGAACGAGCCGAACGTCGTGTTCGTCGATGAGTTCGACAAGCTGTTCCAGCGTAACGGCGAGACCACCGAAGGCTTCCGATCCAATGTGCAGGACGAGTTCCTGACCATGCTGGAATCGAAGTACACCAGCATCTTCGGAGAGTACGGAAAGTACGACCAGGTGGTTGTTGAAAACAGCCTTTTCATCTTCGCCGGCGCTTTCTCAAACCAGAAGATCCACGACATTGCTGATCTCCGCGCTACCGGTCTTCGCACCGAGTTTGTTGGGCGTGTTCCTTTGGTGCTGCACACCGATCAGGTGACAGTCGATGAACTGACTCAGATCATTCCGCAGCTTCCCCTGTTCCGTGCCTACGTCGCTATGCGCAAGGCCAACGAAAAGAAAGCCGTCAAGGCTGTCGTCACCAAAATGGAAGAGCTGAACGCCGAGGTGAACCTGGGCATTCGCATGCTCAACTCCGCCATCCACATGCACTTCATGGGCGATCTTTGATCCCCCCTCTCAACAATCAAGAGTGATCCGATATGAGTACCTTCAAGATCTCGCTGCGCAAAGCACGCGAAGCTGTAGAAATCATCCTGTCATCCGGACAGATCCCCTTCCTGCTGGGCAGTCCCGCTATCGGCAAGAGTGCCGTTGTTGCCGATGTGGCTCGGAAGGCCAACCTGAAGATGATCGACGTGCGTGCCTCCGGCCTGCTGCCGGAAGACGTGAACGGCATGGGTGCCGTGGTCGATGGCAAGGCCAAGTTCCTGCCCTTCACCGACAAGTTCCCGCTGGAAGGCATGGAAGTGCCGAAAGGCTTCAGCGGCTGGCTCCTGTTTCTCGATGAGCTGACCAACGCTTCCCGTGAAGTACAGGCCTCCCTGTACCAGCTGCTGCTGGATCGCGCCGTCGGCGATTACCGCCTGCATCCCAACGTCTTCATCGTCGTGGCTGGCAATCGTGTCTCTGACCGTGCTGCTGCCAATGCCGTGGGTACTGCCTTGCAGTCCCGCGTGGTGACGTTGGATGTGGAACCGTCCTTGGACGAGTGGCTGGACGATGTTGCCATCCCGGGCAACTACGATCACCGCCTGATCTCGTTCCTGATGTCCAACACGTCTCAGTTCCTGACCTTCAATCCGACCGCGCGAGAAGAGCTGACTTTCAGTGCTCCCCGCACTCTGTCCATGCTCAACGATCTGTTGGTTGAAGGTGAGCTGGATGTGTCCAGTGATGTGGCCCTGCCGATCATCGCTGGCTGTGTTGGTTCCGACACTGCTGCCAAGTTCCGTGTGCATTGCACCACCACGTTGCAGCTGCCGGCTGTCAAGGACATCATCGCCAACCCGCAGCTGACGGAAATGCCGACCACTGCGAGCCTGGTCTACGGCGTCATTGTGTCCATCCTGTCCTACATCAAGGACGACACCGATGTGGTCGATATCGAGCGGTTGGTGGACTACGCATTGCGTGTCCCGTCACCGAGCTATCTGGTTGTGTTCGGACGCAACCTGATCAAGAAGCGTCCGGACGTGGAAATGCTGCCGGTCTTCCCGCAGCTCCAGAAGGCTCTGGCCCGCGCTCTGCAAGGAAACTGACCATGGATACCCTACGTGGAACTGGCCGCTCGACCCGTGGGTATCTGAAAACGGCTCTCCTGTGTTGCCGGAATCCCGGCACCGCAGTGGAAGTCCGTGACCACTTCCCCACCATGTATACCAAACGGGAAGCCGTCTGGCAGGTGCACCGCCTGCTAAAACTACTCAACGTGCCCCACACCGTGGAACGCACGAGAGGCACCATCACCGTCCACCCCTTCAAGCGGAAACAGAACCATGAGCGCGATCAACCGTAAGCGTGTGGGTGACAGCCTGTACGTGGCTGCGAACCAGAAGGGCGAGCAGGTGTACCTGTTTGCAGAACATCTGGCTGAAGCCCGTCAACGGGCTATCGAACACTTCCGACCCAACAAAAGGGAGCGTGGCTTGATCTGGGTCCAGCCAGTCACAGCTCCCATCGCCACCGAATCCCTCTGAAGGAGAGCCGGCATGTCCGACGCCCTGAACCGTCAGCTTGAGTCTATCAAGCTGCAAATGTTCCTCAGCCCCAACGGGGTCTTCCTGTCCAGCATCATGTGCCTGGTCGGATACAAATGGGAGTCGAATCTGCCGGCTCCTGCCGCCACCAACGGCAAGTCCATCACGTTCAATCCGAACTTCTGGAACCGCTTCAGTGTCGAGTCCCGCAAGTTCGCTCTGAAGCATGAGCTGGAGCACATTGCCCGGCTCTACTGGCTCCGTCGTGGTCACCGTGACAACCGTCTGTGGAATGCCGCCTGTGACTACGTCATCAACCAGGATGCCTTCGACGAAGGGTTCAAGATCCCCGACTTCGATGTTCTTCACGAACCAAGGTTCAAGGGAATGTCCGAGGAGGCCATCTACGATGTTCTCGTGAAGGACCCGGATACTGTCCCGAACTGGTTCCAAGAAGATGTGATGGAAGCCTCCCCAGACGAGCAGGCCGAGATCGTCACCATGGTGATCGAGGCCAACAACATGGCCAAGGCTGCTGGTCAGGCAGGTGTAGGTGGACAGACCGAGCTGCTGATCAGTGAGTTCCTGTCCCCCAAGGCTGACTGGCGTACTGTCCTGCGGAACCTTCATCTGGATCTGGCAGGCCGTCAACGTACCACCACCCGTCAGGGTCGTCGGAGCCAAGGTGGTCTGGTGGCTCCGTACTACAAGGTAGACAAGGGCCGTCTGGCTCATCTGGCGTACTTCATCGACATGAGCCTGTCCACCACTGATGAGAACGTCCAGCAGTTCCTGACCGAGATCCGCTACATCTGGACGGAGATCTGTCCTCTGAAGATGTCCATCTTCTGCTTCGACGAAGAGATCACCACGAGCTTCGAAGTCGAAGCCGGAGACTCCCTTGACGGGCTGGTACTGCTAGGCCGTGGCGGCACCGATCTGGCCTGTGTTCACACCAAGATCGAGGAAATTGAGCCAACGGCAGCTATTATCCTCTCCGATATGGAGTGCTACCCCATGGAACCACTCTCCGTGGACTGCGAAGTCTACTGGGGCGTGGTGCGTAATCCCGATGTGGATGTTCCCTTCGGGAAAGTCATTTCACTGGACTGAGCATGCACAAGAATCTCTACAACCGTCTGACCAGCTGGATTGCCAGCTGGTTCGCTGCCCCCAAGGAACTGGTGATCGAAGAACACCTGGATCCCGAACCACCCGTCTGGGTCAATGATTTGCCAATCGAGGAACGGGAACGCCTCCAGAAGGTGATCGACGAACGTCGTGCAGAAGTTGCTGAGCAAACCGCCGTGTTTGAAGAAACCCCGGCTGTGTTGGTCCGGAAGCCGGCTTCCCAGATTCCCCTGCACGTTAAGTACAAGGGCGGTAAAAGGAAAAACAAGCGATGACTGATCACAACATGATCCCTGCAGACCAGTGGCCGAAGTGGGCGGATCGGCATTGCTGGAACGAGGATGGAGACGGCCGGTTTTACGGCCAATGGGCAGACCAGGGCGTGTGGAAATCGGACTGGAGCTGGTCGAACATCCCCATGCCCGCTGGCTACGACTGGCGCGTGCCGGTGATGCGGCCTGTTACCGAAGCCAAGGGAGGCGAGCAAATTGCAGACATCGTTGCCGACTGGGACGCTAACAGGTGCGGCCCGTTCAAGGCCATGAAGCGGATCAAGAAACACCTTACCTCACTGACATTCCAGCCCGGCAATGACTTGCACATCGGCTACGAGGCGGGGATGAGGTTGGCGAAACTCGACGCACCAGTGGCCGTCGTGGTAGACCAGGATACTGCGTACTCCGCCTACCCTTACGGCATCAAGAAACTTGATGGCGCGGTCCATCTCCGGGCGGGAACTCTCTTGTATGCCGCACCACAACCGGCCCCGGCCATCGACCTGGAGCAGTTCCGCAAGGCCGTCATGCGGTTCAAGGCCCTGGCAGAACTGGGTGTAGACGTTGAGTCGATGCCCATGCACTTCATGAAGTCGCAGGAGAAGTACGCGGCGGATGTGGCCGAAGCCGATCGTCTGCTGGCCCTGATCGACGAGCAGCCCAACAAGCGCGAGGAAACCTGACATGACTATGTCCCGGAGTCAGTACATGAGCGTACTGCCAGGTGCTGACCGAAGTACGGCAGCGGCGCTGCACCGGCAGTATTACGCTCAACTGGTTAATGGATCCACCATCGCCTGCGTGGTCCGGATGATCGGTGCCGATGCACTGCTGGCCAGCACTGATCCCCACTTCAACGACATCCCACTGAAGCTTTGGCACCAAGTTGGCCCAGTAGTCCCCATAGCCATGAGCTTCACTGCACTGGGCGACTACGCCACCGTATCTGGCCTTGTGAGCGTGGCCAAGACGGCTGCCCGCCAATGGGTGGACGAACAGACCAGCAAGAACAAAGGAACCGAGGAATGATCCGCAACGGTAAAGCACTCCTTCGGGACGCTCCCATCACCAACATGCTGACCTACAAGAAGCGGCACAACGATGACCCGAACGGCGTCTCTTACGGGCTGACCGAGTGCGGTTATGACATCCGTCTCAAGAAGGGCATGTGGCTCTTCTTGGGTCGGCGCTTCCGTCTGGGCTCCAGCATGGAGTATTTCAATCTGCCCAAGCATCTGATGGGTCGGGTGCTCAACAAGAGCACCTGGGCACGTAGGGGCATTGATGCCTCCATGACCACCAACATCGAACCCGGTTGGTGTGGTTGGCTCACTATCGAGATCAGCTACAAGAAGTGGTGGCCCATCTACATCCCTGCTGGCGTAGGCATCTGTCAGGTCATCTTCGAGACCTTGGAACAAGAAGCCGAGTACGACGGCAAGTACCAGAACCAAGAAGATAGCCCTGTGCCTGCGAAATATTGATGGACCTGAAGCAAATCAACAGCCTCACTCTTGAACAACTCAAGAAGTTGGAGAGGGAGTACCAAGCAAAGGCAGATGCGTCCCAACGGACCACTGCCGAACTTCAACGGACTGCGCAACGCTTGCGCAAGGCCATCATTCGAAAGAAACAATCGGCGAGCAAAGTATGAAAGGTCGTACACCAGCAGCCTTGCTACGGGGCAAGGCCTAAAAGATCGCAGCCATCCGTCGTACCCAAGCCAAGACCTTGAAGTCGTCTTACAAGAGCCACAAGCTCACCTCTGAAAAGGGTGCTGTGGCTCGTGCAGGCATCTGGGCAGCAGGCTCGTTGTTCCTCGACGATCTGGAGAAGATGCTCCTGAGCCAAGAAGCGAAGATCGGCATCTTCTGGGGCAAGCCTGATACTGAGATGGTCAGCCTCGCAACCCTGTACTTCCACAAGGAAGACGGAAACCATGAAGTGGCCCAAATCCTCCTGCAAGGTGGGCGCTACCCACAGCCGCAGGAACCGGGCGAGATCACCAAGCGCATGAACACCTTGCTGGATCTGCACGGTGTCGAGATCGGCCTTCGTTGGAGCCACGGAATCCCAGTGGTTCAGATTACGGATCGTCTGTCCAAGGCTGATCTGGCGCTGGTCATGCTGGAAGGTATCTACGGCAAGCGGGTTCTGTTTCAGGGACAATAAACCTTTGGTTTTATGGGGATTGATGTACTTTGGAAAACAAGAAACGTAAGCCGTCCAAGAAGCACCCATGGGCGGTATGGAATCCGGGAACTTTTCAACGAAGTGCCCCACGTCCCGACAAAAGCTACGTAATGAACAAAAAGTGGCTGGAAAAAGTAAAAAAGTGAGTGTAAGCTCACTTTTCTGAAAAGCACATGCCTGTTGAGGACCGGAATTACTCAGCAGGGGAAGGAACGCGGACAGTGTTGGCCCGTGCTGTTGTGAGAGCGCGCCTGGAAACAGGTAACGGGTCCCCGGACTTTTGTTGTGTGGGGTGCAGTGATCGAGTCTCTCCAATCCTGAATGCTTGCAGGATTTGGGGACATCTCGAAGTTTCCATCAAGCATGGAGAGGCTCGACCACTGCACCCCTTACTTTTGTTGTTTGGATGTATCGGTCAGCTTGCTGATGCCCACGCGGCCAGCTCTAACACCTGAAAGTCAGCAAGCTGACCGATGCTTCTAACCCCGCGTGTCCCCGGCGATACGGGGAGCTACGCTGGCCTAGCTCAGTTGGTAGAGCAACTGCCTTGTAAGCAGTAGGTCATAGGTTCGAATCCTATGGCCAGCACCAAATTAGGATGGGTAGTCCCGTAAAGAGCGGGGGCAGACTGTAAATCTGCCGGTAGATTCCCAGCCAGGAGCGTTACCTGGACCATCCACCAGATCCAAAGGATAGATGGCTGAGCGGTTGAAAGCTCCGGTCTTGAAAACCGGCGAAGGGTCAAACCTTCCGTGGGTTCGAATCCCACTCTATCCTCCATCAATTAACTTGCAGGAGCTGGGAGCAATGAGCATAGTTACCTTGGTTCCTAAGGGTGCTCCGTCAAAGTCAGTGGCAGACTCACTACGCGCTCTGGCAGATCGTGTTGAAGCCGTTGGTAATGTGAATGCCATCGTGGTTCTGGATGAACCATTCTCTGTTGAGTTTTACGGGCTGCAAATGCGGACTGTGACAGCAGTAGGTCTCCTTCACGCTGCTATGGACGAATTGAAAGCCATTGCACATGATTAAAGTCGTAGGAGGCTTTTGAGTCTTTTTGTCTGTGGCCACTCTCGGTGGCAAAGGTCGGACCCGAATGTGAGTCGGGTTTGGCGGCAGAGGTTCGATCCCTCTGGTGGCCACACACAAGAAGATTTCATCCGAGATTAGCGCAGTCTGGTAGCGCATCTGCTTTGGGAGCAGAGGGTCGCAGGTTCGAATCCTGCATCTCGGACCAAGTTTTGCAGCAGTGTCCGCAAGTTTGATGCACAGTCCGCAAGGCTGTGAGAGTGCCGGTAGCTCCGTGCCAGATGACCCAAGGGACGTACCTCTAAACCGCTGGCCAGTTTATCGAACGGTCGAAATGTTGGGGAATGAGGGAGGCCCCATGCTGCTGCAAATCCAACACTGGTGCCGTTCTCCCCTCGGTGCCTTGTGTGTCCCCCAGCGATACGCCGAAGCCGCTACAGTGCGTCAGGCACCCTCATATTTAGGGGCATAGCTCAGTCGGAAGAGCAACGGGTTTTGATCCCGTAGGTCGTTGGTTCGAATCCAACTGCCCCCACCAATTTCGGAACAGGCGGCACTGAGCCCGAACTCAGCAGGGAACTCATGAGCCTCTGCACTAGGCGAGACGCCTGTTCCGAATCTTTTCTGCAACACCCTGTAGTACCCATCCAAGGCTTCCGTAAGGGGGCCTTTTCTCATTCCCTGTATAGGTGTCCAATGTCCGAGTTCAAGAGTTTTGCTGCTGCAGTTGCAGCTGCTGTGTCTTCCTTCCCCGAGCGGGTCTTTTCTGTCACCATCCCCGGCGATGGTCTGGGCGATGAGCTGTGGCAGCACTATCTGGCCTCCTTCCCGGAAGGTACCAACCCGATCTTCCGTGTCCGTACCGAGCATGATGGCTCCTACGACCGCAATTTCATTCGTCAGCTCGGCGGTCTGGTGACTGTGGCTGCCGATGGCCGTCGTGTCTCGATCTGGGATGCTGCCATCACCTCCGGCCTGCCGTTCCCGTACTACGTCGTGGCTGACGCCATGGCCCAGAAGGTCGCCGAGCTGCCGATCAAGACCCTGTTCACCACCCGTGAACGCATGTTCGGCCACAAGCCGAACGTGGATGACACCGGCATCCATTTCACCCACTTCATGGTCAACACCCCTGACGGGTGGCTGGCACGGGACGACACCCGTCGTGGTGCGTGGAACACCGGCGTCGATGTGCTGCGTCGTACCGTCGATGCACTGGTGACCCAGAACGGCCTGGACGCCTTGAGCCAAGTGGAAGATCTGATCGCCTCAAACAGCATCTACCGTGGCTCCGAGTTTGCTCCGGTGATCCGCAAGGTGCGTGAGCTGCTGGCCAAGGTGGAACAGCTGGAAGCCTACCCGAAGGTGATCAACTACCTCTGGCTCAATGCCACGCACCCGGCTGTTACCTTCAAGAACAGCTCCATTGGCTCGCTGGTCTTCGACCTGATCGACGGCGTGGACCTGACCGAAGCCGTTCGTATGTACGAGGCCAAGGTTGCCCCGCAGAACTACCGTCGCACTGCTGCCGTGGTTACCCCGAAGATGGTGCAGAACGCCATGGGCCAGATCGAGCAACTCGGCCTGCGTTCGGCACTGGATCGTCGTCATGCCGTACTGGGCGATCTGAATGTCAACAACGTCCTGTGGGTTGATCGTTCGGCCTCCAAGAAGTTGAACCAGGACCCTCTGACCGACGCCCTGCTGAAGAGCACCAAGAAGCCGGCCAAGGCCAAGGGCATTACCGAAGGCAAGAAGCTGCTGCTGTCCGAGTTCATCGAGCAGGTACTGCCCAACGCCGAGAAGGTCGAGCTGCTGGTGCCCAACTCCATGAAGAACTCCTTCATGGTGATGACCGCACCGGAAGACAACAACGCCCCGGACCTGTTCCGTTGGGCTGGTTCCGTTGGTTGGACCTACGCTGGCAATGTCACCGATGCCCTGACTCAACGTGTCAAGGCTGCTGGTGGCGTCACTGATGCTGCCCTGCGTTTCTCGCTGGGCTGGGCCAATGGCGATGACATGGATCTGCATCTGCGTCGCGCTCCAGGGGTTACCCAGGTGGTCTACTTCGGCAATCGCATGAGCAATCACGCCAGGTTGGACGTGGACATGAATGCTGGTGGCATTACCAACAGTACCGATCCGGTCGAAAACATCTACCTGACCAAGTTGATCGACGGCGAGTACGAGGTGGGGGTCAACCGCTTCTCTACCCGCAATCAGTCTTCACAAGGCTGGACCTTGCAGGTGGTCATCGAGAACAGCGTCGTGCGTACCGTCAGCAGTGTCACCAACCAGAGTGCCACGTTGGTATTCAAGATCCAGAACGGCGAAGTGGTTGATGTCCCCGGTGCCTGTGCCGGCCTGACCGTCAGCAAGGGCGTCAGCACCCCGGGCCAGTTCTGGGATGTGAACACCGAGCAGTTCAACGAGGTTAGCGTGGTCACGCTGTCGCCGAACCACTGGGAAGGCGAGACCGGGAACAAGCACACCTTCTTCATCCTGAAGGATGCGAAGTGCCCGGACAATGTCCGTGGTATCTACAACGAGTTCCTGAAGCCGGAACTCAACGAACACCGCAAGGTGTTTGACCTCATCGCTGACAAGACCATGATCCTGGCCAACGACAATGAACAGCTGGCAGGTGTGGGCATCAGCTCCACCATGGCCGGTGAGTTCACCTTCCGCGTGCAGATGGATGGTCGTCCGCACATCTTCAACGTCACCAACAAGGAGTGATTCCTGTGTCCGAAATCAACCTGCTGCAGATTGCAGCCATCAAGAAGTACCGCTTCCCATCCGTCGTTGGTGATCTGACCATCGAAGACCTGTACCAGCTGCCGTTGGTTCAGCCGACCGGTCTCCGCTATGTCAAGCCCAACCTGGACGACGTGGCTCGTGCCATCAACACCCAGCTGAAGGCAATGGGCGAGGAGTCCTTCGTGGCTCAGAAGAACCCGGCCACCGACGATCTGGTCAACAAGCTGGAGATCGTCAAGCTGGTCATCGCCTATCGCCAGGACCAGATGGCCAAGGCTACCGAGCAGGCCCGTCGCCGTCAGCAGCGCGAGACCATCAAGCAGGCTCTGGCCGAAGCCGAGGCCCGCGACATCAACAGCAAGTCCGTGGACGAGCTGAAGCAGATGCTGGCCGACCTGGGCGAGTAAGCACCCACCGGTAGGAGATCCCCAGACCATTGTGTCTGGGGATTTTTCTTTTGAGAACAATGAAATGAAGAAGCTCGGACATTTTGTTTTGCTCACGGCCACCCAAGGGACCCTAGAGGTGAAGGAGACTCGCCAAACCCAAGATGGAGAGGTCCTCAACGAGAAGGAGCTTGCAGACCTTGGCGTGATGGCTATTCAGGCCGTTCATCGCTACTGGGGCTACTCCCCGGCAGCACCGCGCACAGCCGTCTATTGGGTAGGCGTGTCCGGTACCATCGACTACCATCCCGATCCCTCCCGCGATGATGAGCCGTTCCCGGTCATCACTCTGGATACGCCTTTCCCCAGCATTGGTTATAGCAAGTGAACTACGTTGACACCTTGAAGAGTGCCCTGACCCGGGCACTGAGAAACTGGCACAAAGCCAGCGGTCGCACCATCCCTGAATCAGCAGCTCTTCTGAGATCTACTACCCGGGTCTGTTTGAACATGCTGTCAGGCGGCCCTCACCGCGTCCCAATAGACACCCTGTTGCGTATGGCTCAGGTGGCAGGCGTCTCTGTTGAGGTCACCCTTTCACCCACCAACGGAACCAAGAAAGCATGATGCAATCCACCCCCACTGTCGCGCTGCTCAGCGCCTCCCAGTCCAGCGTCTCTGGGATCAAGCTCGCAACCTATGAGCTGGAGTATTGGCGTTCAATTCACGGCGAAGTGATGACCCATCGCAACGCTGCCAAGAACGCCTCCAGCTCCCGTGCACGCCCGAACAAGTACGCCATCGAGACGGCCAAGTTCGTCCCGTGGGGTCCGGAAATGTTCGGCCAGAACCAGAAGGGTATGCAGGCCGGTCAGGCCGTCAATACGCGGGTGTTCATCCCAACCATCCTGACCGACGCCTACATCTACTTCTGCAACGAAGTAGGCCTGACCCCAGAAGCTAACTTCTACGTCGATGGCATCGCCTTGGGCGAAGCATGGCACTTCACCGCGTGGCTCGCTGGAACCATGGCCAGCTGCTTTGATGCTGCCCAAGTTCACAAGCAGTGGACCAACCGCATCACCGAGCCGTACAACAGCATCAAGGTGATCTTCACCGCGAGCCAGTACGCCAACATCTGGGCACTGCGTGATCACTCGGATGCACAGCCTGAGTTCCGCACCTTGGTTCAAAGGATGCGGGAGGTCTACGAGAACACCGAGTTCAAGCTCCTGCACCCGGGCGAATGGCATATGCCCTACATCCGTCAGGAGGACAAGGAGGCTGCCTTTAAGTTCCTCAACGAAGCGCACCGTAGTGGCACACCTCTGATCCACCCAAGCTTTCCAGATCGCGCGATGGAGTTGCAGCATCTGCTGCTGTGCATGTCGGCTGCCCGCTGTGCACGCACCAGCTACTTCGGGTTCGATGGCACTATCAATATCGCCAAGGATTTGGAGCTGTGCGAACAACTTGCCGGCAGCAAGCCAGTACACGCCAGTCCCTTTGAGCACCAAGCAACTCCGCTGCCTGTCTTCAAATTGCAGACCATCGTACCGACCCAAGAAGACCCGTTCGGCGAAGCCCCTACGGTGTATGACTTCTTCGGTGCCCCTGAAGCATGGGGCTGCCTCAAGGGCTGGATGACTTTCCGACAGACCATTCCCGAGAACTTCGTTCCCGGATAAGGAGCCAAAGTGGCACGCCTGATCATCTTTGTTTTCGTGGTGGTGTGTGCTGCCCTTGTGTTTTCCAAGCAGGCCCGGGCATTCGCCTGGGCTCAGCTTCGGGACCACGGGTTTCGTACCACCGTTGTTGTACTCCTGACCGCCATCTTCGTGACGGTCATCTCTTCAACCAACTCTGGATTGACATTCAACCAATGAAAAAGTTCATTCTCGCTGCAGTGGCTCTTCTGGCCTTCACCGGCTGCTCCCAGATCGACTCCGGCAACATCGGTGTCCGTACCTGGATGGGCAAGGTCAACCCCTCCCCGTTGAGTCCGGGCGTCACCGTGACCATCGACAGCGTGACCGAGTTCACTGCCAAGGAAGTCCTGATTCCGATTGCGGATCTGAAGCCGAAGTCACAGGACAACCTCACCCTGCAGGATCTGGACCTCGACATCTATGTGGCCACCGATCCCGCCAAGGTGCCGTCCCTGTTCGTGAAGTACCAGGGTGACTACATCCAGCACGGCAACATCGTGGAGGGTTCCAACACCCCCCACGTCAACGTGATGGGTTACCAGCGCATCACCCGTGAAGCACGCGAAGCAGCGTTCAAGGCAGTGGCCAGGTTCCCGGCCACGACCATGCACACCAGGCGCGATGAGCTGGCTTCTGCCATTCGTGAAGCTCTGCAAGACGGCCTGAATGCAACTGACCCGGACGCCTTCATCGTCAGCAACGTCAACGTTCGTCAGCTGACCACCGATCCGGGCATCGAAGCCTCGATCCGTGCACAGGTGCAGATGGACCAGGACATCCTGAAGAAGCAGAAGGAAGTCGAACTGGCACAAGCCGAAGCCGAGCGCCTGGTCGCTCTGGCTCAGGGTGAGGCCGATGCCAACGGCATTCTGGCCGCCAGTCTGAACGACAAGGTCATGCAGCTGCGCATGGCCGAGATCCAGCGCGACACCATCGTGAACTCGGCCAAGGCCGGCAACACGGTGGTCTATGGAATGGAAGGCGCACTCGTCCAGACCAAGTAACCCAGCACCTTTGGTGTGGGGGTGTCCCAGCCCTACCCTACTTGGGTAGGGCTTTTAATTTTCTCATCCACTCACTCACAGAGCCCGAACCAATGCAGATCTCTCACGAGAGCGACAAGATCGCTCAGGTGACCTTTGGCACCAAGTCGTCCCGTACCGCTCGCATGGCAGACAGTGCAGCGTTCTACCACATCCTGTCTGCCTCGCTGTACTCCAACCCGCTGTTGGCCGCAATCCGCGAAATCGTGTGCAATGCCGATGACGCACACCAGCAGGCCGGCGTAACCAAACCTATTCAGATCTTCGTTGGCGAACTTGATGAGAGCCAAGGAGATATGCTCGTCGTTCGTGACTTCGGTCACGGTATTCCCGACGACAAGATGGACGACATCTATCTGGTCTTTGGTGAGTCCACCAAGAAAGACGACTCAGGATCCACTGGTGGTTTCGGTCTTGGCTCTAAGGCTCCGTGGGCAGTGGTCGATCAATTCTTCGTCACCAGCAACCACAACGGAACCAAGACCATCTACACCCTGGTCAAGTCCGATCCGGACAACGATGGGCGTCCCAGCATCCAAGTGATGTTCCGTGGTCCTACCACAGACAC
Source organism: uncultured Clostridia bacterium (assembly GCA_947631925.1). Classification (GTDB taxonomy): domain Bacteria; phylum Bacillota; class Clostridia; order Christensenellales; family Borkfalkiaceae; genus Gallimonas. The sequence goes on along the minus strand of CANRNE010000008.1, from coordinate 18,446 downwards.
CGGTCTCGAAGTCCGCGTACCTATTGTCAACTCCATCGACATAAGTGACGTGGTTGCCTACGTCAAGGGGGTGGTCTTCTATGGTGGCATTCATGCCACCTTGAAAGACACCGTCTGTTCCACTAAGCCCAATGACCTTCCTTTTCTGGAAACTATTGATCTGAGTAAGGTTCCGGGAAGTGCGACGCTGGTGAGGACCTCTTACTCTTCTTACTCCGACAAAGCCCATTACAACCCCGTCTATGCAACTACCTCTCGGAACGCGAAGGTCCTCATCCGCTACGGTGCCGTCGTTTATCCGATCATGGACCGGGAGCACATCAAGCTTTCGCACATCCCGGACCACACATGGGTGATCCAGGCTCCGGCAGATAGCCTGTCGTTGCAGCCCAGCCGTGAAACCTTGGTGTTTACCGAGACCACCAAAAATACGCTGAAGGCATTGGAGCGGAACACGCTCAAGCTCTTCGACGATGTCCCGGGTTACACCAAGAACACGATGGCACTACTCCGGGAGAAGCTGAAGGCTTCAACGGAGTCACCGAAGACTGATGACAATGGTGTAGCTATTCCACGCGAAAACTTCGATGGGCTGGATAGCGGCTATGTGCTCGTAGGATCCATCTCCTATGGAAATCTGCTCAAGGTGCTGGAGACGCACTTCTCAAAGTTTCTGAGCAGAACCATGATGCCCGCATCACTTTCGCTGGCTACCAGGAAGTTGGAGGGCGTCAGTCTCAAGACAGCCTCCACAATCCTTTGGAAGGATCTCATCACCCTCTTGCTCAATGAGCGGGGGTACTCCATGGGTGTTGCAAGACAACTCGCTACCCGACTGCTCAACACTGAACAAGCACCATCGTATTACTCCCGTCGCATGGCCTTGCCCAAGCAGTTGCGCAAGACAATTCTTCAGTTTCGCTCACTGGTGGAGAAGGGCAGAGAGTCCGTGAAGTACCCCAACGGGGATCTCGAATTGCTCGACACTCGTGATGTAGTTGATCAGCTTGCGCTGCTGTCAAAGCGGGTTTTCATTACCCGTCTGGTCACTGATCTCCCTGTGTTCAACATCCGAAATACCGGTGTTGTCCTGCACACCTCGTCAGCCAAAAAAGCAGCAGCGTATGAGGAGAACTTCAAAGCTGCTGGGTGGGAAGTGCACAACTGTTGGCAAGCTCCTGAGCGAGCCAAGACAGCTAAAACAACCAAGACGGTCAAGATCAGCTCCCCGAAGCTGGGCCATCTGTCTCTCACGGCAGGATGCACAGGGCGCGCTTCAGCTAATGACTGGTTCAACAGCGTCACTGCTTTGGAAGCAGCAAGGCAACTCGACGAAGATCCCAAGAAGACTCGTGTTGACGCTCCAATCGCCTACGTTCGGACATCGACTGCCCACGGCAAGACTGGTGGTAACCACCTGAGCACCGAACTGTATTGCACAGTTCACAACAACGTCGTTCTGCACGAGTTTGCAAAGCAGATTGCACTGACTGTCACCAAGCCACAAAGCGAAGCAATGGAGAAAAAAGGAGTTCCGGAGCTTTCAACTTACATCAACAAGACGTTGAAGCACATGGATGTCAATGCGCAGATCAACTTCTACGCACAAGTGGCGACCGGAATCTTCTCTCAGACTTCCTTCCGCCGTCTGGGAAATGGGCCAGAAGCAGCAAAGGTAATTTCGCAAATATTTCCATCACCTGACGCTGCCAAGGCAAGAGACCTTGGCCTGTGCATGATGCACTTCGCCAACAACTCAAGTGAATTGCCGTGGTATGACCCAGTTTATTTGACCCGCAGTTCTCTATGGGCAACAGGTATCGACATGGCAGCAATCCGGGAACAAGTGCGCAAACTGTTGCCCACGGTCAAGAAGTTCATTGATGCTGACGCTGTAATAACCGCAGTCCTCGCTGGAGACTTGACGTTCCAAGAGGCCCTTACTACCTACTTCGAATGAGGCTACAAGCAATGAAACATGAGATTTTGTCGGCACAGCTGACGCCGCAGTATCTGACCCTGACCACCACTACCGGAAAGATCCTCAACGTCCCGCAAGGGCGTGCTGATCTGCCGGCCTTGGTGGAACTGTGTCAGACCCATCTGACCAAGGGGGAAACCTTCACCATCACCGAGGATCAGGTACGGGGCATCCAGGACTCTGACCTCCGTGCCCATATCGCTGGCCCGTTGAAGGCTATCGAGAAGGAAGCCGGTGGAGCTATCAAGTTCTTCCGTATGGCTCGCAAGGTTGCTGCTCGTATCTTCGGCCTGTCCACGCAGACCGACGGTACGTTCATCCGTCTGGACGACGTTGATACCAACGTCGGTAAAAATGCGCGTGACGAGCAAGGTGTTCGCATCTCGGAAGATGCCGTCACCAAGTTGCGCATCCAGGAAGTTATGGAGCAAGCCACACCGATTACCGAGGAAGAAGTGACCCAAGGTGTCGAGGTGGCTAAGCAGACCATCGTCGCAGTGACTGACAACGGAGCCATGATTGGCGTTGAAGCATTGGAAGCGGCACTGACCAACGAGGTTTCTCGTGACGGTGCAGCGGCCTTGATCAAGCGCATGGCCAAAACCAAGTTCGAGCACACAGCTCAGGACGTACTTTCGTTCCTGAAGCGTGCCGATCTGCCGCTGACGATCAACGGCGACATCATCGCCTACAAGCGTCTGAACAACCGGAAAGAAGGCGTAATGGCGGATTGCCACTTCGGCACTGTGGAGCAGCGCGTGGGTGATGAAGTGGTCATGCCGATCAGCAAGATCAACCTCAACCGCCGCCAGGACTGTGCAGCAGGCCTGCACATCGCTCGCCGTGGCTCTATCTCAGGTCTTTCCACGGGGGCGCATTGGTCATCTGCCTGATTCGGCCTGAAGACGTGATCGTGGTTCCACACCGTACCCCTGACAAGGTACGTGTTGCCCGCTACCACATCATCCACAAGGTCTCCGAAAGCGCAGCTGCGGCACTGAACAGCAACAGGCCAATGGACCCGGTGCAGCACAAGGAAGATCTTGCGGTGGTCACCGCGTTGGTCAACGGCTGGATTCCGGACGTTCTGGGCACAGTGATGGTGACCGGTCCCTCGAAAGAGGACGTGCACTACACCCCTGCAGAAGTGAAGAAGCAGGTCACACAACCGTGTGTGGTTGATGTGGTCAGCCCCTTGGATACCAGCAATGTTGTAAATGCTGATGCAGAAGGTGTCCATGCTATTCCCACCAATGCTCAGCATGTGAAGCCGGCCTCAGTGGTCAAAACTCCCGTGAAAAAGGAAGCCAAGAAGCTGGCGCTGAAAGGCAAGCTCTCGAATGCCGTGAAAGAGGCCATCGAGAAGCCTCTGACCCCCAGGGAAAAGATCGCTGCCTTGCGTCCGATCCGCTCGACCAAGAAGGCTGCCGAAGCCACTGCCATCAAGAAGGCGGCCAAGAAGTCGTGGGAAGCCTTGGGCGTTTCCCACACCGAGAAGGAAGCCATCTTGGCTCTCCTGAAGTAAACCATAGGCCCTACCTCATCAGGGGTAGGGCCTCTTCGAGAATTGAACCATGAGCCAGCAACCGAACCAGAAAGCCTCTGACGAAGAGATCGTCACGCTCAACAACATGGGGATGTCGGTGACGGGTATCGCTGAATACTTCGGCATGCACCCCACCAGTGTGAGTGCGCGTCTGAAGCGTATGAACATCCCTGTGGTAAATCCTCGCCACGCCTTCATGGATGGGCTGCTCCGTACCCTCACTGAAGCTGAGCTTCTGTGGCTCTCGGAGCAGGTATCTGTGAAGTACCCCATCAATGCCTTCATCCGTGACCTGATTGTCAAAGCTCACAAGAACCAAGGATCCGCATCATGAGCGATACCCTGAAACGTACCGAGGAGTGGTTCACCACTGCTCGCCCCACCTCCGCACCGAACACTTTTTCGGTGCAGTTCGGCGTCCACTGCGAAGAAGTGGCCGAGACTCTGGAGGCCATCGAACCACTGGACGAACAGACCGGGAAGCTGATGGATGAGGCCCGTGCCTCCCTTCGCAAGCTGTCTGACGCCCTGAAGAGTGGACAGGCCTTGATCGTCCATGACGACATCGCCCGTACCAGCCTGTTGGACGGACTGTGCGACACCATCGTCACCTCCGTTGGATGTGCACACGCATTGGGCATGGACATTGTTGGTGCGATGGGTGAAGTCAACTCATCCAATTTTTCCAAGTTCGAAGCCGGTGCACCGGTCTTCAAGGAGAACGGAAAGATCGGCAAGGGCAAGGAATACCGTCCGCCGAATCTCCGTCCTTTCATCATCAAGAAATAATCGGTGCCCCTCGGAAACGAGGGGCACTCAACCAGGAGAACAAAATGTCTGCACTGAACCAAGGGCAGCAGAAGGGTGCAGATGCTTTCTTCGCCTTCCTGCTGGACGACACCAAGAAGGAGCTGATCCTTACCGGACCGGGAGGTACCGGCAAGACGTTCCTCATGGGCCACTTGATCGACACGATCATCCCCACCTATCACCAGACCTGCGCTCTGTTGAACATCCCGGTGAAGTACACCTCAGTACACATGACTGCTACCACCAACAAGGCAGCAGAAGTTCTGAGCGTCGCCACCGGACGACCCACCAGTACCATCCATTCCCACTTGGGTCTGAAGGTCACCGAAGACTTCGAAACGGGCATGATGCGTCTGACTACCACCAGCAACACCCGGGTGCTCTACAACCAGATCCTGTTCATCGACGAAGCCTCGATGATCGACAAGAAGCTGCGCCAGTACCTGAAGACCCTGGTCTCTGAAACCTGCAAGATCGTCTACGTTTGTGATGATCGTCAGCTGGCACCGGTTGGTGAAGACTTGTCGGTCATCTTCAAGGAAGGTCATGACGTGATCGAACTCACCGAGCAGATGCGCACAGGTGATCCGGATCTCATGGCTCTGCACCAGCAGCTGCGTGACACTGTCCGGACTGGCGTCTTCCATCCGATCAAGGCCAATGGAACATCCATCGTTCACATCACCGATGGTGACGAAGCTGAGCGTCTGGTAGCCGAGAAGTTTACCGACCCAGAACATGAAGGCCGCATCGTGGCCTATGCCAACCGCACCGTGCTGGACTACAACGACCACGTTCGTCAGCTCCGTGATATGCCGCCCCTCTTCATCGAGGGTGAGCACCTGATCTGCAACTCGTCCTTCACAGTTCGCTCGCTCTCCGAGAAGCGGAACATCGCTGTCGAGGAACAGGTTCTGTTGAAGGAACTGAACGAGGATGTGAAGGTGTATCGGCTGGGTGCAGGGAACTCGCAGATCAAGATCCCGTACATGGATGCCAAGATCCGTGATGCCTTCGGTGGCGAGTACGCAGTCAAGATCACAACCGACCGTGATCACCTCACCCGTGTGGTCAAGTGGTTTGCGAGCCAGAAGGACTGGATCAACTACTTCCACGTCAAGGAAACCTTCCCAGATCTGCGCATGCGAGATGCTGGCACGGTGCATAAGGCACAAGGTTCTACCTACGAGTTCATTTTCATTGACCTCGACAACCTGAGCCGTTGTAACGATCCCAATACCGCAGCACGACTGCTGTACGTCGCTGTGTCACGAGCCAAGAAGACCGTGTACCTCTATGGTCAGCTGGCTCCCAAATACGGAGGTGTCATCTCATGATTTCTGCGGACAACGCCACGCTGCTGCGGGCGGAGATCCTCAACCAACTGATCCTTCAGCAGCAGCTTGCTGTTGAGAAGGAACGTGACCGACTGTGTGTGGCCAACTTCGAGAAGAATGGCCAGGACTCCACACGTTATGGCTTTCTCGTTGGCTCCCAGATGCACATCCACTCAGGGGTGCAACGTCGGGACATGCGGCTGGTCAAGCGACAGGCCATCCACCCTTCGTTGAACAGTCGAGCCATGGCCATGCACGCTCGCAGTAACGAGATCAGTAACAATTCCGTGTTGATCCGTCAGGCTCTCACTGACTTGATCCGTGAAGGGGATGACCTTCAACACATCCGTGACGTGCTGCCAGATCATCTGATCTCGTTCCTCAACTTGCCAATCAGCTTGCCCTCACGATCAATCCCGGAAGAGGAGATCGAGAAGATGGGAACGTCAGGAGCAAACTTCGCATTGATCCGCAAGTTCTCTGATGATCTGATGGTCCATAAGCTGCTGAAGGATTGACCATGCAACACTCGTATGTCGGAGACATGCAGGACAGTTACCGTTACTGCCTGATCACCAACGCCATCAACCACAAGCAACTACAGAAGGAGATCTGGGACCCGGCATCCATCGACCCGAAGGAGGCCATGGTTCTCATCCCCCACTTCAAAGCGGGAGCCAAGAAAACTCCGGTCAAGGAGATGCGGGAGTTTGTGGATACGGAGCTGGTCGAGATCATCAAAGACTTCTCCATGGAGTACCTACTGGTCACGAACGCAGACTATTACAAGCTGCTGTCAAATCAGGTCAAGGCCGACGCTGATATCGGCTACGTTCGTTCAGCCTACTGGGACCCTGCCGTCAAGGTGGTCTACTTGCCGGCAGTCTCCCAGATCTTCCACAACCCTGATGCGGTGCGTGAAAAGATTCGCCGAGCCATGGATGCTGTCAAAGCTGACCTCTCCGGAGAGTATTCACCTCCGGGTGATGACGTGATCAAGATGGCGATCTATCCCAAGACCATCGGGGAGATCAAATACCAGCTGGAGTGGCTCTATCAGCTCAACGTCCCGCTGACCCTCGATATCGAGTCAGTCAGTCTGAAGGCTCACAAGGCTGGTATTGGTACCGTGTCCCTCGCGTGGAACGAACACGAAGGACTCGCCTTCCCGGTGGATCTGGAAGAGATCCCTGGAGCCACGAAGGCACCCTTCACTCGGATGGTGATTAACAACGAAGTGCGTGCAGTGCTGGCTGACTTTCTGATCCGGTTCCGGAACAAGATCATCTATCACAACATCGCCTTCGATGCCTACGTTCTGATCTACCAACTCTTCATGGATGACATCACGGACGTGGAAGGACTGCTCTATGGGCAGGATGTCCTGCTGCGTGATTGGGACTGCACCAAGCTCATCACCTATCTCGCTACCAACACCTGTGCCGGCAATGACCTCTCTCTGAAAGGTCAGGCGCAGGAGTTCCTTGGGAACTGGGCAGAAGCGGACATCTCCGACATCACCAAGATTCCTATGGCTCAGCTGTTGACCTACAACCTGAAGGACGCCCTGGGCACTTGGTTCGTTTACAAGAAGCACCGCAACACCCTGATCCAAGACGAGCAGGAGGGGCTGTACCAAGGGCTGTTCAAGAAGAGTACCCGGGACATCATCGAGATGCAGCTAACAGGACTGCCGATCAACATGAAGCGTGTCCTCGAAGTCGAGAAGGAACTTTCGCTTCTGGAAGCTGGCTACCTCAAACAGATCCATGACAACTACCACGTCCAGGAGTTCAGCTATGTCCTGAAAGAGAAGTGGGTCGAGGACAGGAATGCCAAGTTGAAGGTGAAGCGGGTCAGCATGGATGATGCCCCCGAACTGATGCTCAACCCCAACTCGCCCTTGCAAATGCAGAAGCTGCTGTTCGAGCAGCTGGGTCTGCCGATCATCAGCTACACCGACAGCAAGCAACCATCCGTTGATGGTGACACGCTGGGCAAGCTGGCGAACCACACCACAGACCAACGAGTGATCGACCTCCTGCAAGCCCTTCGGGATTTCGCGGGCGTCAGCAAGATCACTTCGTCCTTCATCCCAGCGATGAAGAACGCTGTACCGGGTAAGGACGGGTGGCACTACCTGTGTGGCAACTTCAATCTGGGCGGGACGCTTTCAGGCCGACTGTCCAGCTCAGACCCGAACCTGCAGAACCTGCCAGCAGGTTCGGACTACGGCAAGCTGATCAAGTCCTGCTTCCAAGCCCCTCCAGGTTGGCTCATGGTGGGTCTGGACTTTGCCTCACTAGAGGATCGCATCTCAGCACTGACCACCAAAGACCCGAACAAGCTGAAGGTCTACACCGATGGTTACGACGGGCACAGCCTGCGGGCCTACTCGTACTGGCCTCATCTGATGCCTGACATCGAGAATACGGTGGAGAGCATCAACTCGATCCAACACAAGTATGGGAAGCTCCGGAGCAAGTCCAAGGCACCGACCTTCGCACTGACCTATCAGGGTACCTACAGTACCTTGATGAAGAACTGCGGCTTCACGGAAGAAGAAGCCAAGGACATCGAGAAGCGGTATCACGAGTTGTATGCCGTCAGCGACGCATGGGTACAGACCCAGCTGAAGGAAGCCGAGACAACAGGCTACATCACTGCTGCCTTCGGTCTCCGTATCCGAACCCCACTGATCCGACAGACCAAGTTGGGGAATCGAGTCACTCCGCGTGAAGCTGCGGCTGAGGGGCGGTCTGCTGGGAATGCCCTTGGGCAGAGCTGGTGCTTGCTCAACAGCCGAGCCTACAACGAGTTCATGGATGTCGTCCGGTCATCACACATGCGGCTGCATATCCGCCTGTGCGCTCAGATCCATGACGCTGGGTACATGCTGATTCGTGACAACTTGGCCACGGTCCTGTTCTGCAACGAGCATCTGGTCAAGGCAGTAGAATGGCAAGACCACCCCGCCATTGCTCACGATGAAGTGAAACTGGGGGGAGAACTCTCCATCTTCTGGCCCTCCTGGGCCGAGGAATTGACCATCCCCAATGGGGCGTCCGAGAGTGAAGTGGTGAATCTTATCCACTCACATATCGAGAAACACACCTCATGAACCAGTGTAAAGCTGCTGCCTTCAAGCGCGGTGCCAGCTTCCAGTTCACGTTCTCGTTTCCGGAGTCAGTGACTCCGGAACAGTTCGTTGGCTGGACCCTTCGGGCAGAACTGCGTCGGTATCACCACGACAAGGAAAAAGGCTTGATCTCGGTCATCCCGGCTGTCTGGGACAACACCGAGACAGAAGCCCGAGTCACCGTCACCCAGCACGACACCGAAGCATGGCCGCTGGGTATGGCCGAGTTCGACATCCTTCTGACCAGTCCCACCGGCCAGAAGGTGCTGACCTCCACCCTGCTGTTTGATATCCAGCGAGGCATCACCCGATGAGCGAGATCACCGTATCCCAGCATCCAGTTCTCCAGCTGGATCTGCCCGGGTATTCGGTGCTGCCTGTAGCCCTCCCCCTGAACACACAGGGGGAGGGTTCTGGTTACATCGACAATCCCATCGGTGGTCCACTGAAGCTCGACCTTGGACCACTGGCTCCGATCCAGTACCCGAACCAAGGAGAGGAAGCTCGTGGGCCACAAGGTCCCATGGGTCAAACCGGTCCTCGCGGACCTCGTGGACTGCAAGGCAATGGCAAGTCTGCCTATCAGATCTGGCTGGAGGCCGGCAATGTAGGGTCTGTCTACGACTTCCTTGCTTCTCTGGGCTATGGGGTAGACCTTGGTTCCCTGATTGAACTGATCCGTGGCCCATTGGATGCGGAGCTGGGGGAGCGGCTGTCTGAGCAGGATCTCAAGCTTTTGCAAGCCCAGATGGCCGCAGATGCTCGACTGTACGCAGCAGAGGTGGCGATCCACGAAGCCAACACCAACACCGCCAATGCAATCGCAGCCGAGGCCTTGGCCCGAGCTGACGCCATGATTGCCCTGCATGGTGAGCTGGAGTCAGCCATCATTGCTGAGTCCGTGACACGGAGTAATGAGGACGAGTCCTACGCCTCACAAACGAATCTGCTGTTTGCCCAGTTCGACACTGACTTGCGTGCTCTCGTGAGCCAAGAAGCCAGTGCCCGAGCTACTGCCGATCAGGCGAATGCCCAACAGATCAATCTGGTCAATTCCCGGTTGAACTCTGGGGGTGACATTGCAACTGCAATGTCCACGTTGCAGACCAACATCTCCAACACCAATGGGCAGGTAACCATCCTGTCCCAGAGCATTGATCAGGTTCAGGCAAACCTGACTTCTGCAACCTCCACCTTGCAGGCAAGTTACGATTCCCTCTCTGGAAAGTACAACGCTGCCCACACAGTAACCCTGAACGTGGATGGCTACGTTTCCGGTACACGATCAGAAAACGACGGTACGCGCTCGTCCTTCTCAGTTCTTGCAGACGTGTTCCGGGTCATCGGCTCCGCCAATCGAGGACTTGAGTGGATCTCTGGCGCGCTTCGGGCATACATGGGCACGGCTCAGGTGGTAATTGGTGGTGGCATTGGTAGCGACAATCTTTTGATTGCCGCAGGCCCCAACGTCGGCCCCGCTGGAGCCACAAAGGCCAACAGTTCTCTTTCTCTGGACGATGCAGGTAACCTCGAAATCCGAGGCCGAATGAAGGCTTCGATCATTGAGTCCTCTGCCATGGCTCTTGAGTCACTTCGCCTTGCGACAGGGGGAGGCCGATACGCGCCCTTCACAATCCGAGATGGGCGGTACATTGTCCAGAACGGAACCAATGCCAGCCGAACCCTGACAGTTGATGGTTTCGTTTCCCCGGGCAACGGCTCGGGATATAACTGGAAACGGTTCGCACGAAACAAGATGGATGTCTGGTTGGATACTCAGATCTCCGGGGATACTGGCAATGAGACGGCAACCCTAGAGGTGCAGTACGACGGAGGTCCATGGCTGCCAATCGAGTCTGTGACCTTCAATTGCAACTACCGAGGCAGCTTTCCCATACTCATTCGCTACACCACACTAGACTCGTGGAGCACGGTCTCTTTTCGAGTCCGCACATCCCAGAACCGAACCGAAGCCTTGCGGCTCACAGTGGACATTGCCAACTACAACGAGTCCGGCAACAACCCTGGGTCTTCCTCAGGTTTGTCGGGCGGTGGTGGCTCAGCACCTCCGATTACTGGAGGACCCGGTGGCCCAGGTGGTAATCAACCACCTCCTTACGATATTCCCCTGACATGAACCTTCTCAAGATTGCCCTACCCATGACGCTCGGGATCCTCCTCGCAGGCTGCCAAAAGCAGCCAGATCCGGTATTCCCCAAAGCCGGAGAATACCGTGACGTGCCTGCCTTCACATGGGTGATCCTAAATGAGAAGGACCTACAGGCAAAGTATCTTGCCTTTGGTGGGACAATTCCCGAGGGAGGCAAACTGACTGGCTTCGCTGCGCAAAATAAAGCCACTGGTGCGCAGTACGTCTACACACTCCCCATTAAGAATGTGGACGATGATGCAACTCTTGTGTTCGGTCACGAAGTTCTACACATCATCTTGGGGAGCTACCACCCCAAGTACCCGGGGTCATAAGACCCTAGAAGTTTCTGAGAGACAGGAGCGGTACCTTCCGGTACCGTCACCCTCCTCTCACCACCCCAGGGGGAGCTTCGGCTCCCCCTAGTTATTTAGGAGCAATTGTGAGCACCAAGCTGAACTACTACATGGCCACCTGCGAAGTTGAAGTACAGGTCGGCGAACAGGTCTTCACGGCCAAAGTGAACGTCCTGACCACAACCACCGTGCAGCGCATCAACGCCTCCGATCTGGGCCGCATCCAGCAGAAGGCTGGCCTTACCTACATCGAGCAGATCAAGCGTCGTGGCCTGGATCCCCGGGACATGACCGTCATCGACGTGATCATCCTGGGCATCACCCCGCTGGGCCTGTTCACCGAGAAGGAATGGGAAGACGGCCTGCCGGATACCGTCAAGGCAGCTCGTGCCGCTGAAGCCCGCACGAGCGAAGGCAAGCCGAACTTGACCGTGGTGAGCAACGATGAGGGCTGATCACTTTCTCGCCCAGCAGCTCCAGATCATTCAGGAGCGTGGCGAGGAACGTGATGCCACTGACGGGGAGCGCAGCATGGCTGCAACCGTCAAAGCCTTCAATGCCATGTTCGGTCACAACATCACCGAAGAGCAGGGCTGGCAGTTCATGGTTCTGCTGAAAATGGCCCGCTCCAAGGGTGGCAAGTTCCGGGCCGACGACTACTCCGATCAGACGGGCTATTCCGCTTTGGCTGGTGAGTGTGCTGCCCGAACGCGGGTCAACACCGTCCCACTCAGTGAGACGAAGTAAGGCCAAAATTGAAGCCCGGGATACCCCGGGCTTCTTCAACTGCGAGGCTTCAATGTCTTCCATCGAATACACGAACGAGCACAACATCCCATTGGCAATGGCCGTTTGGCTGATGCACGACGACTACGACTACATCCATGATCCGAAGTACATCTCGGTCACCACGTTGATGAAGCCGGTCCGTCAGATCATCTTGGCTGCCCGAGCCAAGGGAACCATGAAGAAGAAGGACCTCAGCGAGTCGATTGCATCATCGCTGGGTTCCGCCATCCATGCCGGCGTCGAAAAGGCATGGTCCAACGGGAACCACGTCAACGCCCTGAAGCGTATGGGCTACTCCGATGAGGAAATCTCGCTGGTCCGTATCAACCCCGATCCAGCTTCTTTGGCTCCGGGCCAGTCGGCGATCTACATCGAGCAGCGTGCCTTCCGTGATATCGCCGGATACCGTATCGGTGGCAAGTTCGATCTGACCGTCTTCGGTCAGGTGCAGGACACCAAGAGCACGTCCGTCTACACCTATTTGCTTGGTGGTAAGGACGACGACTACATCATGCAGGGTTCCCTGTATCGCTGGCTCAATCCTGACAAGATCTTTGCCGACACCATCCAGATCAACTTCCTGTTCACTGACTGGAAGAAGTCGGATGCTGCCTCCCGTCCGGACTACCCCAAGTGCCGTATGGCCACTTCCACCTACCCGCTGATGTCGCGGGAAGAGGTCGAAGTGTGGGTACTCAACAAGCTTCGTCTGATCTCTCAGTATTGGGATGCTGATGAAGCTGACATCCCGGAATGCAGCGAAGCTGATCTGTGGATGACCGATCCGTCCTTCCGCTATTACTCCAATCCTGCGACTGCCGCTGCCGGTGGCCGCTCCACCAAGAACTTCACTTCCCTTGCTGAAGCCATGGCTCACCAGACGGCTGCCGGCAAGGGTGTGGTCGTACCCGCCCCGCGAACGGCGAAACGTTGCTCCTACTGCGACGGCTTCCCGATCTGCACCCAGAAGGATTCCTTGAACCATGATTGATCATGCCCGACTTTTGGAGCTTTTGGACTACAACCCTGAGACAGGTAAGTTCACTCGAAAAGTCTCTTTGAGTTCTGCTTCAAAAGTCGGGGATGTTGTAGGAACACTCACCCATGGATACCTAGAAATCTATGTTGATGGGAAAGTGTTCTCAGCACATCGACTAGCTTGGTTTTACGTGTACCAGCAGTGGCCGATAGGTGGTCTAGATCATATTGATTTGGACAAAACAAATAACGCCATTAAGAACCTACGTCCAGCTTCCCAAAGTCAAAATGGGGCCAACACACGTAAACGTGTTCGTAACTCCTCAGGCTTTAAGGGGGTTACACCTCATGGATACAAATACAAATCCGCCATCATGATCAACAGAAAGAGATTGCACTTAGGTGTCTTCGAATCTGCTGAGTTAGCTGCCAATGCGTATGACCAAGCAGCCGTAAAACATTATGGCGAGTTTGCTCTCACCAACCAGAAACTTGGGTTACTGAAATGATAGATTTGACAGGCGTCACTCACCACAAGGCGATCACCGAGATCGTCGATGTGCTGTGCAACAAGACCCAGAACACCGACCGTGGATTCTTCCAGGTCGAGGCCGCCTACTTCCTCGGCAAGATGGCGTCGAACCAACGTGCCGTGATTGTCACCAAGGATCGTGGTGATATCCCGGTGAACATCTACGCCCTCGGTCTGGCCACATCCGGTTTCGGTAAGGGCCATTCCGTGGGCATCATGGAAGACGAGTTCCTGTCCGGGTTCCGTACCCGATTCATGGATGAGACCATGGGCCTGATCGCCGAAGACAACCTGCGCAAGCTGGCTGTCGAACGGGCCATCCGTGATGGTCAGGACAATGAAGAAGAGGCCTTCGAGAAGGTCAAGGGCGAGTATCGCCGTTTGGGTGCCTACCCCTTCACCTTTGACTCCGGTACCACGCCGGCAGTGAAGCAGCTGCGCAACAAGCTGCTGATGGGCAAGATCGGTGCCGTCAGTTTGCAGATCGACGAGATCGGCTCCAATCTGGTCGGCAACGTCGAAGTGCTGACCACGTACCTCGAACTGTACGACCAAGGCAAGACCAAGAACAAGCTGACCAAGAACACGCAGGACAACGTGCGTGGTGAAGATCTGGACGGCAAGACACCGGCCAACATGCTGTTGTTCGGTACGCCGGCCAAGCTGTTTGACGGTGACAAGACCGAAGACGAGTTCTACTCGTTCTTGGAAACTGGCTACGCTCGTCGTTGCCTGTTCGGTATCGGTCACCAGGACCGCAAGGCCTTCTACTCGATGGATCCAGCAGAGATCTATCGTCGTCAGACCCAAGTGAGCAACAACCAGACTGTCGCTGACTGGGCTGCCCGGTTCACCGAATTGGCAGACCCGGAACGCTACGAGTGGCGCATGGTCGTCCTTGAAGACGTAGGTATCAAGCTGGTCGAGTACAAGGCTGCCTGCGAGTTCGCAGCAGACCAACTGGCCGAGCACGAGGAAATCCGCAAGGCTGAACTGAGCCACCGCTTCTTCAAGGCTCTGAAGCTGGCTGGTGCCTACGCATTCGTGGACGGCACGAGCCAAATAACCATGGATCAGCTTCTGAGTGCCATCCTGCTGGTCGAGGAATCAGGCGAAGCCTTTCAGTCGATCCTGACCCGTGAGAAGTCCTACATGAAGCTGGCTCGCTACATCGCGGCCTGCGACAACGAGGTCACTCACGCTGACTTGAATGAGGCCCTGCGCTTCTACAAGTCCGGCACAGCAGCTCGCAACGAGATGATGACGATGGCTACCGCATGGGGCTATCGCCAACACATCATCATCAAGAAGCGTTACAGCGACGGCATCGAGTTCTTCTCGGGGGAGACCCTGAAGAAAACGGACCTGTCCAAGATCATGCTGTCCTACAGCCAGCACTTCGCTTACCACTACGAAGCTGTGGAATGCCCGTTCGACGAGATCGGGGATTTGGCCAAGCTGGATGATTACCACTGGGCCAACCACTTCTTCAAGGACAAGCACCGCAAGGAAGAGAACGCCTTCAACGGTTTCAACATGGTGGTGATCGACGTAGACGGAACCATCCCGCTTACCACGGTCCATGAGTTGCTGAAGGAGTACACCTTCATGACTTACACCACCAAGCGGCATACCGATCAGCAGAATCGTTTCCGTCTGCTGCTGCCCATCAACTACGTCCTCCACATGGATTCGGACGAGTACAAGGAGTTCATGAACTCCGTGATGGCGTGGTTGCCCTTTGATGCGGACGAGTCGGCGAACCAGCGAGCCAAGAAGTGGATGACCTGCCCGGATGCGGTGGTTCATTACAACGAAGGCGAGCTGCTGGATGCACTTCCCTTCATTCCACGTACGGCCCGTAACGAGCAGCACATCGCTGCCCAGAAGCAGGTCGAGTCCTACGACAACCTGGAACGTTGGTTCGCTCAGCGTATCGCCACCGGCAATCGCAACAACGTCATGCTGAAGTACGCCATGGCGTTGGCTGACTCCGGCTTGGACTTCCAAGACGTGCATGCCCGAGTGCTGGACTTCAACAAGAAGATCAGCAACTCGCTGCCGGAAAGCGAGCTGGAATCCACGGTACTGAAGTCCGTGGCGAAGAAGTACATCTGATCCATCACGGAGATGCGGGCACCTTGATTTTTTCGGGGTGTCCGCTGATCCCCTAAAGCAGTAGGAGAGTGTCATGACCGATGAGGTCGAAATCAATAACCAGCTTGTTCTGGTCGTGGGAGAGTCTGGTTCCGGCAAGAGCCGTAGCCTGAAGAACATCCCGAACCAGAAACGCTGGGTGTACTTCAACACCGAGACTGGCAAGCGTCTGCCGTTCAAGAACGAGTTCCAACAGGTCGTTGTGACCGACGCCTATCAGTTGCTCGCCTTCCTTCAGGAATGTGTGGACAACCGGGACGAAATCGACGGCGTGATCATCGACTCCCTCACCTTCTGGTTCGAGATGTATGTGAACCAGTACGTGAATGGTGCTTCTGATGGTCGTGCGGCCTGGGGGCAATACTTCCAGAACTTCGTCAGCCTGCGCACGCTGATCGCCCAGTTCGGCAAGCCCACCATCATCCTGGCTCATACCAAGCAGGAGTACGATGAAGTCTCCAAGAAGTGGAAGAGCGCCGTGCCCTGTCAGGGCCAGCTCAAGAGCAATGGCGTGGAAGCCTCGTTCTCCGTCGTCGTTGCCTGCAAGAAAGAAACGGTCAAGGAGCTGGAGAAGTATGGCTCCAAGATGCTCGACATCACTGACCGTGAGCGGATGCTTGGCTTCAAGCACGTCTACCAGACGAAGCTGACGGCCAGCACCACAGGGGAGCGCATTCGTGGACCTGAAGATCTCTTCGAAGACTCGGAGACCTTCATCGACAACGATGCCTACAAGCTCCTCCAACACCTGTCGGCCTACTACGGCGACTAAGCCTTACCCTGCAATAACCTCAAGGAAATACCTGCAATGAGCATGTTCAAGAATCTGACCACCGATGGTCTGGAAGCCAAGAAGGACACCCTTGGCGGCGGCACTGTTGTCCGTGAATCCGGCGTCTATCTCGCAACCGTGGAGACCGCCTTCGCGGGCGAATCCTCCGGTGGCGCAATGAACGTGACCGTCATCTACAAGATGGAAGACGGCTCCGAGTTCCGTGATACTCAGTACATCACCTCGGGCCGTGACAAGGGCCAGAAGAACTACTACGAGAAGGATGGCAAGCAGATCCCGTTGCCGGGCTTCTCGGTGATCGACGACCTGTGCATCCTGACCACGGAAAGCCCGCTGTCCGAGCAGGACACCACCGAGCGCGTGATCAAGCTGTACGACTTCGATGCCAAGAAGGAAGTCCCCACTTCCGTGCAGTGCCTGACCGACCTGGAAGGCAAGCAGGTGCTGATCGCTCTCCAGAAAGTCGTGGACAACAAGTCCAAGAAGAACGATGTCACCGGCCAGTACGAGAAGATCAACGAGAAGCGTGAATACAACGAAGTCGCCAAGCTCTTCCACTCCGAGCTGAAGCTGACGGTGGTCGAAGCCATCAATGGCCAGGAAGCTACCTTCCACGATGCGTGGCTGAAGAAGAACGAAGGCAAGGACCGTATCAAGTTCGAAGAAGTCGCAGCCACTGGCGTGGCCGGCGCTCCGAAGCGTGCGTCCGCTCCTCCGGTCGCTGGCAATGCTCCGGTTGCCAAGACCGGCACCGGCCTGTTCGGCAAGAAGTCGTAACCGATGAAGATCCCCGTAGTTGGCATGGACCCCAGCTTTTCCAACTGGGGGATCGCACGCGGCCTCTTGGACCTCGATACCGGGGTCCTTGAGGACTTGGAACTCGACCTTTGTTCCCCGGAGGTCGTTACGTCCAAGCAGGTACGCCAGAACTCTCTTGATCTGGCGCGAGCTTCGCAACTGGCCAAGACCGCCCTGAACCACGCCCGATGGGCGAAGGTGGTCTTCGTGGAGGTGCCCGTTGGTTCTCAATCCGCTCGTGCGTGCGTTAGTTATGGTGCTTGTATCGGAGTTCTTGGATGCCTCGCAGCCGAGGGCATCCAAATCATTCAAGTCTCGCCCACCGAAGTCAAACAAACTTTGGCAGGAAAAAAGACGGCCACGAAAGTGGAAATGATTGAAGCGGCAATGGCCCACTACCCGGGGGCCAATTGGCCCATGCACGGTGGTAAGGTCAGCGCCGGTAAGGCCGAGCACATGGCTGATGCCGTAGGAACAATCCATGCAGGGGTGCTGACACCCCTGTTCCAAAATCTCATTCGTCTACTGAAGGGTTAACCCATGCAAATCAACACCAAGATCCAGATTGTCATGGATCAAAGCGACATCGAGGCTGCGATCCTCGCTGCCCTGTACGAAAAGTTCCCGCACCTGAAGGGCACCGAGCTGAGCATCAAGCTCATCGGTGGCCGTGGCGATGCTGGTCACCGTGCCGAGATCGAAGGCGTGCAGGAAGCCAGTGAGCCGGTGATTCCGACTGACACTGCCCCGCATCGCCGTGAGTCGGATCGCCAGCCGGAAGTGGCCAAGGACGATGGCCTGATCCGCCAGACCCCGCAGAACGACGAGGACAAGCCGCCGTTCCCGGAGCAGGCCAGCGAACCCGAGAAGGAAGAAGCGAAGGAGCCGGAACAACCGGCCCGTGGCATCTTCCGTCAGAAGACCAAGACCGACGAAGCTGCATCTTCCGACGCACCGGTTGAAGAAGCTCCGAAGGGCAAGGGCCTGTTCGGTGCCCTGGCTCGTCCGGACAACCGTTCGTAATACCCCACGCCAACCTTGCAGGGAAGGCTGAAACCCCCGGGGGTCAAACCCCGGGGGT
>CANRNE010000007.1 GCA_947631925.1 uncultured Clostridia bacterium | reverse complement strand
TAATATGAAATTTATTTCGGTCGACGGTCCTCGGACCGCCGTTCTCAGGCGGGTGGAGCCCCGCCTTCGGTCACGCGCAAAGCGACAAATGCTTTGCGCTCAGTTCGCGCGGCGCCGACAGCCCACCGGGCTGGTCGGCAGAACGCCTCGCTCACCCTCATCCTTACCAAGGATGCGCTTCTTGCTGCTGAGCTACACCAGCATATTTGAAGTTGTTTTTACACCGTTTTTTACAGCTTTTTTACAGGTATTTTTGGAAATGGGACTTTTTCGGTGGTTTTCGTCTGTTTTTCTTCCGTTTACAGCCCTTTTCCTCGGATAAGTATATAATTACCAAGGATGCGCTTCTTGCTGCTGAGCTACACCGGCAACTACTGTTTCCTTAAGCACAGATTGCTTTCTTATTATATAAAAAAGTGCGGCGTTCGTCAAGCGATAATGCGTCGGTTTTGCAAAGAAATTCGAAAAAGTCATGAAGGGGGGAAATCTCTCTCCCCCACCTCAGTCTCGCTTCGCGAGACAGCTCCTCCGAAGGAGGCGCCATAATACCCTTCGACAGGCTCAGGGTGACAGATTGGGAAGCGGTACGCGGCTTGGCCCTGATGACAATTCGATATAAAACCGCCTCCCTCGGGGTGGAGAGGGAGGCGGTGGGTTGTTTACGAATTGACGGAAGTCGAGGCGGCTTCGGTGGGAATGTGCTTGTTGCTACGGCGGGTCTCGGGGGGTGCAATCTCCTCCTTCTCCGCCGTCTTTTGCTTGCGCTCGGGAATGGCGATGTCACCCGCATGCGGGATGGGCTTCCAGACCAAATTCTTGACGAAGAGGGACACGATGTCGAGGTAGACATTCAAAATCAGGAATAAGGGCCAGAGGAGCAGGGAGCCGAGAACCTTCCAGAAGCCGACTTTGGGAATGCGTCTGCGCTCGAGAAGGATGAGAAGGACTGCCGAGAGCACCATCGTGAGATACGACCCCGCAACGCCGATTGCCATCATAATCCCATACCATCCCCAAAGCGAGGCAAGGTTTTCCACGCCGGCAAGCGGGGCAAAGGCAAGCAGAATGAGTTGCAGGAGAGTCAGAAGTACCCCGACGACGCCGAGCGGGACAATGGAGACGGCGATGTCGTAGGCAGAGAACTTGTTGTCGTGCCCGCCCTTCTTCTTGGGACGGAAGATGCTTGCAATCAGCTTCTTGAAACGGGTGAAGAAGACGACTGTGTGCCCTCTCGCCCAGCGGAGGCGCTGGCGGAACATGACGGGCATCGTCGTCGGCTGTTCATCGAAGAACTCCGCATCGTCGCAGTACATAATCTTCATGCCGTCTGCGATTTGGTCGGCGGAAAATTCCCAGTCCTCGGTGATGGTGACATAGTTCCAGCCGTCTTTGATGACGGAGGCGGGATAGAGATAGCCCGTGCCCGAAATGCGCGTCGAGCAGTTGCAGACGGTGCGGCCGCGCGCCTCAAAGCGGCATGCCGTGACGAAGTAAATCCCATAGAGGTAGGACATGCAATTCTTGCCGAAGTTGCTCGAATTGCGGTAAGAGACGATGGTATACTTCTTCCCGTTCGCGACAAATGCCTCGTTCATGCGGGTGAGGTAGTCGGGACGGAGCACGTTATCGGCATTGAACACGATGAAACCGTCGAAATTCTGCGTGCCGAAGTTGGGCTCGATGAAATTGTTGATGAGTGCGCGGTAGGCATAGCCCAGCGTGCATTCGTCGGGATTGTTGTACTCATAGACATGCGCGCCGTGACTGCGGGCAATCTCCGCGGTCTTGTCCGTGCAGTTGTGCGCGCAGACGAAAATCTCGTACTTGTCGGCGGGATAGTCGTTTGCGCGGATGCTGTCGATGAGTTTGCCGATGACCTTCTCCTCGTTGCGGCCCGAGATGATAATCCCGTAGCGGAGGCGTTCCTCCGTCTTGGGAAACTTCTTCTTTGCGAACATGCCAACGATGGTGAACACGGCGTAGTGGAGCAGCATCAGCGTGTAGACGCCCCAGAGAATTCCAAAAATCAAATTGACGATTTGCCAATAATTCATGCGTTTTTCCCCATATTCGGTGGATTGCGGTGCGCTTGGCACCTTTTTCCAATATTATAGCGCGTCTGTGAATGTATGTCAAGAAAGTAAGCGCATAAAAATCGAAATTTGTGAAAAAATGTGAAAGTTAGGTGAAATTTTTAAGAACGGCGTGAAAATCTACGCGGTTTTTTTGTGAAAAAACGGGGTCTCCCCGAAGGGAAACCCCGCCCGTTTTGTCGCAAATTATGCGAAGATGAACTTGCTGACCGTGACGCTCGCGTCGTGGTCATTTTCATCGCCGCCCATCGAGTCGACGAAGATGAGGATGTTCTTGACCGCGCCCTGCGCCATCGCCCCGTCATAGGTGATGGTGAGGGTGACTTCCTCATTCGCCGCAAGGGTGACTTTCGTGCCGCCCCACTGGAGGTCGGTGTAGAGGCCCGTGCCGCCCGTGCAGGTCGCAGTCTTATTGGTTGCGTCCGTGCTACTGCCCGAGCCGTTGCCGTTGCTCGTATCTACGCGCGTTGTACCCTGTACGTCCACGCGGACGGTGACGGCGGTATCCTTGTTGTTCCTGATGGTAACCGAGAACGTCGTCTTGCCTGCGGCAAGCGCAGCGCATTCGGCGGTCACGGGGTTGTAGGTGTTGCCCTTGCCGACGTAGTTGAGCGTCCACGATTTGTTCTCCTCGGCTGCCGTCACGGTGTAACCCGAATTCTCCGCCTTGGTGAAGGTGAGCGCGACGGGGTCGCCCGAAGGCGTTTCGGTCCCCTGCCCTTCTCCGGCGAATTTGAGATTGGAGACGGTGACGTTGCCGCTGCGGGTAGCCTCACTGCCGGTTGACGAGTCAATCATGAGCTCGACAGAGGTGGCGACGCCGACGAATTTCACTTCGCACACTGCGGTCTTGCCCGCTTCAACCGTGAAGAAGGAGCCGCCCCACTGGAGGTCGGTTCTTGCCTTTTCGCCGTCCTGAGAGGCCGCGGCGTTGAGGCATTTGCCACCGTTCTGCACGTTGATGCGAAGGTCGACGGCGACTGTGCCGTTGTTTTTGACGGTGAGCTGCATGAAGCTGTGATTTGCGGCCGCCGCGGTGACGTCCATGTTGACGTTCTGGTAGGAAGTGCCCGAGACGTTGGTATAAGTGATGCCTGCGGACTTCTTGTCGGAAGAAGGCGCGACGGTGTACCCGTCGTTGCTTGCAAACGCGAGGTCTGCCGCCGTCACGGCATTCCAATCGCCCTCATAGGCATCGCCCTTGGCGGGTGCGTAAGGGTCCCCGCCGGGAGGGTTGGTCCTCGCCGCGGAGGTCTTGACCCACTCATAGTCCGCCGTCTTGCCGTCGGGGCCGCTGAATTTGCCCATCCAGCCTTCGGCGTCCTTGGTGCCGCACCAGTAGTTCATGAGGATTCTGCCCGCGGTGGACGGGAACTTCTCCCCATCCTTCACGTCGGCCTTTTCGACGCGGTAGACGGGCTTGCCGTCCACGAACCAAGTGATGTACGTTTCCGCCCAGCGGAAGCCGTAGTTGTGGAACTCCTCGGAAGCGTCAAAGCCGAGGTCGCACATATACTCATGATTTCCGATGCCGTCCGCGTAGTAGTTGAACTGCACCTTTGTGGGGTCCTGTCCGAGGAACTCGATGTCAATCTCGTCCCAAGGGTTGGGAACGTCGTCATAGACGTCGTACGGCCCCGTGCAGACGAAGAAGGTCGACGCGGTCCCCTTGGACGTCGAGGGCTTCATGCGGACTTCGTAGTCGCCGTAGCCGTAGTAATACCTCGTGCGCGCTTCGCCGGAAGTGTATTGGAACATCGTAGGCGTTCCGTTAAGGTCTACGGTCTTTTCCTCCGCCTTCAGTCCGAGGTGCATCTGCCCGTTCGAATAGGTGAGGTTGTCACTCGTCCATACCGTGTTGAACACGCTGCCGTTTGAGTAGCCGTTCGTGGCGAAGAGCACCTTTTCACCGGGGTCGCCCTTCGAGAAGTCGGCAAGGTAGTCGCCGCTCAAGGGTTCATCGGTGAGCCCCGATGTCTTGCCGCGGGGTGCGCATGCCGCGAGACAGGAAATTCCCATGAGAATTGCCGCCCCGATAGCAGTGAGACGCAGTTTTTTCATAGTTACCTCCAAATAATTATTACGCAAATCGTTTGCGCGAAAACCGAACTTTTCTTCCGCACCGCAGGCGCGCGAAGCATGTTCCCCCTTATATAGCTATAATTATAGAAAAAATTCGCGAAAAGTCAATACCCTTCGCGAATTTTTTTTGAAGTTTTTTTAGTACTGCCAACAGAGATGCATTTCTTACCAGCTGGAGTGGGTTGCGTTTGCCGTCAGCGTCAATAGCACATCGCCTCTCGCATTCTTGTATTCAACTACCGCTTGTGCGTGCGCATAAACGTTATCAAACATGCTTGTATCGTCTAATGTGACTGAATATGACGTCGAAGATTGTTGCGCGGAATATTCATTGTCGTTCGGAGTTGAAGCATTCTTGTTGACCACAAATCGATAGCTCACAGCCCGAGTGAACAAAGAATCCGATATAAACGCTCCAACTAAAACTTCATCGATTATTTGTTCAACCGTAACTGTGAACTTATACTGCTTCCATCCCGCAGTCTTTCTTGAACCGCCTAAAGAGCGAATACCTAATGCCGTCTTCTGCCACAGCGCATACGCATAGGTCGGCTCGTCGGATGCCGTGACGGCAAGGGTGTCGCCCAACTTCGCCCACGAGCCGTCTGCGTTCTTCGTGTACCAACCGAGGAAGTTATACGTCGTGCCGTTCACCGTCGTTGTGCCGCCGCTGGGAACGATGAGGGTATACGCGCTCGTATACTGCACGCTGTATTCCTCATTTGCGCTGAAGCCGACCGTCTCGCCGTCCACCGTTGCGGTGAAGGTAAGTTCGCTCTGATAGATGATGGTGTTGGGCTTATACTGCACGACGAAGGTCGCGCCGTATTCGCCGACAATGGCAGACGAGGCGCTCCACTGTCCGATGAGCCCGCCCGATGCAAGGGAGGCGGTGGAGGGAAGGGTGACGCTCTGCTGTGCCTCCTCGGTCACTTTGTAGAGAGTATCCGTGCGGTCGCTGTACACGACTTCCACGGTGGAGCCGGGGCGTATCTTCGCCGTGTAGGTGAACGTCCCATCGGCGCTCGCCCTCCATGCGTCGGAGAATTTGAAGTCGCTCGTGAAGGTCACGGAGACGGGGTCGAGAAGAAGATAGGGATAGACCTCGGTGTTGCCCGTGACCGCCCTGTGCGGCCATACATATTCGCCGTCGCCCTGACGGGAGCCGTCCTGCGGGCAAGGGATGTTGTTCTCTGCGGCGAGTTCGTCGATGTAAGGCATGTTGTCGAAGGCGAGGTCGGACGCCTTGATACCCCAATCGCTGAACGCGCCGAGATTGTAGTTGCCTAAATAGCCCGTGCGCACGTCGGAGACGCTTCCCACGACTTCACCGCTCTCCTTGTGATAGGTGACGGTGTAGGTCTCGGCGGAGACGACGTTTCCGCCATAGAACACGATGGAATCGCCGTTGTGCGCAAATTCCATGCGCATGACGACGCCGCCGAACTTCGCGCGTTCCGTCCACAAAAAGGCGCCGAACGTGCCGCTGTTCATACTTGTCTGCATGAAGGAGCCGATGTTCGTGTTCGGGTCGCGGGTGACCGTGATGTCCTGCTTGCCGCCCGGCGTGTCGTTCGTGCTGCCGCTGGCATTGAACAGGACGTAGTAGCCCGTAATCGAAGGCGTGATATTGGCTGCCGCGAAAATCTGTTGGCTCTTGTTGCCGCTCGGAAGTCCGCCGGACACCGTGCCGCCGATGTTGTACTGCGCGCCGCCAATCAAACTATTCGTATAGAACTGCGTGACTTTGACTTTGATGTCCTCAATCCAAAGGGCGAAGACTTTGACGGTCGCCTTGTCCCGGTTGTCGAAGTTGCGGAAAGCGCTGACGTCGGTGATGCTCGACCAGTTGCCCGCATCGTCGAGATGCCACCAGCCGAGGCGGCGCAGACCCGTCCTGTTCCTGAGCGAGATGTCCTCGCCCGAGATGTCGTAGTCATTCTCCGCCTTCGTGACCGTCTTGTAGTAGCCGTCGACGTCGCGGTTGACACTGCCGCTCACGAGAATCTCGTAGTCGCTGTACAGATAGACGGTGACGGAGTTGTCAACCCAGCGCGCGAAGAGCACATTCTGTTCCTCGAAGACGTCGCTGTGGCCGACATTGAAGCGGAAGATGGTCCGTATCATGTCATCGTCGATGACGTTCTTGTCGATGCGCTTGCCCTCTCCGAACGCCTGCGTGTAGTAGCCGTCGAAGTCATAGCCGTACACCTCTTCGCTCACGCCGAGCGGGAGCGGGTGCGGTGCGGAGCCGAAGACGTACGCGTAGGTCTTCTTCCAATAGGAGTCCCCTTCGAAGCCGTCGACGTCGAAGTGTGCCTCCACCTTCTCGTACCCCTCCACATGTTGGAGACTGTACTCGGTGATGTAGTACGTGATGCCCGTGTAGACGGCGTAGACGGTCGCCTCGTCCTCCACGGTGTAGCCCTCGGGAATGTCCCAGACGCCCGTGTAGCCGTCCTTTTGCGGCACTTCGGGGAGATTGGAGAGCGCGGCGCCGTACTTGAAGTTCTTGACGGCGACTTCCGTCTCGCTGCCCGTTGCACTGTCCGCCGCCCGCACGACGAAGTGGATGTCGAAGCCGACTTCATCCCACACGGCATAGATTTCACGGTCCTCTGCGAGGAGAGGAAGCTGCGTGAAGTGGGTCTCCGTCTCCCCTTCCGTGAGCGACCAGCCGTTGAGGATGTAGCCGCCCGAGCGGATGTTGACGGGGAGCGTCTCCACCGTGCCGTACACATAGTCAATGACCTTCGTGTACTTGCCGTCCCCGCGGGGCGTGAATCCGTCGATGGGATTGGCGCTGACGAGCGTGATGTGATAGGTGTTGGGGTTCCACTTTGCGCTGACGGTCACATTTTCCGTGAACGTTTCGACGGTGACGTTCCAACCGTCGAACGTGTAGCCCGTGCGCTCGGGAACTTCCGTATCCGCAGGGTATTGCAGCGCATCCCCGTAGTGGCCCGTCTTCTTTTCCGAAGTTCCGTTGCCGAAGTCAAAGGTCACGGTGTAGTTGATATACTCCCACTCCGCCGTGTATACGACGGTCTCCCGGTCGTAGAAGTCGAGGCCGCGGTGGGATTCGTTGTGCAGATTGCCGTTCGGGCAGCGGAAGCCGACGATGCGCCCGACTTCGGTCGTCACATAGGGCAGGTCGATGAGGTTGTCGGGATTGAACGTCCAGTGGACCGTGCGCACATACGCCCCTCTCGCTTCATCCCACACATAGCCTGCGTCGAGAATCTGTTGCCGCGAGAGAGCATACGTGTCGGCGTGCTCTTCACTGATGATGAAGACAAGGGTGTAGGAATTCGCCTGCGGACGCGCCTGATACGTAATCGTCGCGTAGAAGGTGTTCGGGTCGTACTTATCCCAGATGTAGGTGTAGCCGTCGGCCTGCAATTCGGGATGCTCTTCGAGGCACCTGTCGATGGACGGGAAGTTGAGGCGGGCGTACAGCTCCTTCGTCGCGGGGTCAAAGACGACATACTGCGTCCCGACGACGACGTCCGCTATCTGATAGGTAACGGTGGCGAGCTGGCCTTCGAGATAGGAAGTCACGTTCCAGTTCGCGGAGGAGAGCTTCGCCTCCATGGCCTCTTCGAGGGTGCCCGCGATGTCCGTCGTCGTGTCGTACGTTCCCGCGTCAAAGACATATTCGGGGTTGCGGAGCTCGAGGTCGGCCGTGACGGTGATAATGCTCACAATGCTGAATGAGGGAATCTTGATAGAGCGGAGCACGCCGTCTATCACTCCCAACGTAACCTCGATATTGGAGAACAAATTGCTACCGACGAGCCCGGGACCGTTCAAGATAAGGGTATAATCGAGATTCTTCTCGTCCTTGGGAGCATAGGTACAGCTCACAATGTATTTCTTGAACAGTGTACCCAAATCCGTGGTAGTCCCTGCGGGTGCGGGGTCTGTGGAAGTCGCCTGCTCCATAATCCATGCAAAGAATTCTTCGCTGAAATTGAACATGAAGCAGATGTTGTCCATCATGGTCGCATCGTCCTTCATGAAGTTGGAAAGCGGGAAGGCACGGTAGACGACTTCGGGTGTTGGAAACCGCTTTTCGGTCGACCCGTCGAAGTACGAATTCTGCGTCCTGCGCAGATACATCATGCCATTCTTGATAGTGATGTCAAGTACGCTGTCCCCTTTGATGATGTCACCGTTCCCGCCCCCCAATAGCGCCGACGCTCCGATGTGCAGGCCGGTATAGGAAAGGCTCGCGTTCAAACTGATGTTGTTGTCCTTATCAAAATTGACTGACAGACCTAAAACGGTAACATCGACATCCCGATTGAGAAGTCCGACGTGCAAGTTCAGTTTCCCGTCGATGAAGAACAGGTCGTTGCGCACGTATTCGCCCGCAGAGGCGATTCCGCCCGCAATCTCATCGTCCGTCGCAAGATGGGTGGAAGTCCTGCCGAGCGCGAGGAGCAGTTCGTCCACGCCCTCGATGCGGAAGTAGTCCCCCGAGATGGCGAAAGCGTTGCTGTCGAAGGAGCGGTCGATGGTAAATTCGATGTTCGTCGTCTCGTCCTTGCTCTTGGCATTCGCGACGCCGAGATAGGTGAGGCGGGCGACGCCGCTCTCGTCCACTTGCGTTTTGAGCACGAGGTCGCTGTCGCCGATGTCGAAGGTGAATTCGCCGAAGGTTTCATCCTGCTTGACGTTGAGAATGGACGCCGTGCCCGTCTCATCCCCTTTGAGAAGGTCCATAATGGTGGGAATAAGGCTGACGCCGAGACCCTTGAGGCGGGCGACCATGTCGCCGTCCGTAATCCAAGTCTTGATGAGATACTCGTTGACAATCTCCACGCCGTCGAGGCCGACAATCGATGCGGCGCCCGAGAGAAGCGTCATGATTTCGTCGGCGGGAGCATACAGGAGGAGCGGCTCGTAGCCGTCGTTGCCATCCCCCACCTGCGAGATGCTGACGTAGAAGTCGAGCATGCCGTCCTTGGAGCCGTCGTCGATATCGTAGTCCAAAATGGCGATGTCGATGTACAAATCCTTGAGGGATGCGTCCGAAGTGGTGCCCGCCTTCAGCTGCAGGCTGAACTTGACGAAGAGGTCGGTATTCACCCAGAGGTTGTTTTTATCCATCTCGATGTGGATGGGGAAACTGCCGCCCGAGTGGTACTCCATGGTGCCGCTGACATCATACTTCTTGCCGCTGTCGGTGTAGAGAGCGACATTTTCCGAAGTCACGTCGCCGCCTATCGTGAAGAAGAGGTCGGGCTCGGCGACGAGGTCGACCGCCGCCCCGACGGAGCCGAGGATGGCGGAAATCTGCTTGAGGTCGTAGTACTCCCCTTCGAGGACGGGGAAGTCGAGCTCCTTCGGATAGACTGCGGTGTCAAACTGACCGTTGAGCTTGACAAGTTCGCTCTCGAATTTGACGCCGAGGCCGAGGAAAGCGCGTTCCGAATTTGTCTCGTCAAAGACGGACAGCTGTACGGCGCCGAGCGCGAAGGTAAGGAAGGCGTCGCGTTCGGGCGCTATCTCGAAGTAAGGCTCGCCCGCCGCCACTTCCACGGCCGCCGCGACCATCGTCGTTGTGAGTTTTTCACTGCCCTCGAGAAGGTCGATGATGCCCTTGAGCGACGCGATGAGCTCGTCCTTGTCAAAGGTGCCCGTGACGGACTCCTTGATCTTCTCAATGGTGCCCTTGATGCGCTCGATGAGCGCCTTGACGGCCGTCACAAAGTCGCCGACGTCGCCGTAATCGAACTCGATGCCGAAGGCGCCGAGGCGGAGCCGCACGTGGCTGTTTGCGATGGAGAGCCCGAACTGCGATTCGCCGAGACTGCCGCGGAGGTAGAACTTGGTTCCGCCCTCCCGCCAAGTCACGACGCCCTGTTCGACGCTGACGACGGTATCGCCGATGTCGAGGTTGCCCGCAAATTCGATGCCCTGCGCGGCGAGAATCTCGCACAGACGGCCGACGATGTTCGTGATGTCGTGATAGCCCTCGGGGGCGACGACGGTATTGGGACGGGACGTGCCGTAAACCGTGATGTCCGCTTTGCCGCCCACGGAGAGCACAAGCTGACCCTCCGAGATGACGACGTTCACCGTGCCGAGGTCGAAGTTGATTCCGAGCGCCTCGAAGAGCTCTGCGGTCGCAAGAGTGACCTGCAGTTCGTCGCCGCTCTCGGTGACGCTCTCCTTGAGCGACAAAATCGTGCCGAAGTCGAGGGCGAGGACGCGCTCCAAGACGGTCTGCTCCTCGGCGGTGAGGGCGACGGTGGCGGGCTGTGCCGCACGGATGAGGCGGATGGCCTCGGAGACGTTGGCGCAGAGTTTGACGTCGTCGCCGTAGCTGAGGTAGAGCATGACGTCGTTTACCGTCTCGCCGTCCTTCTCATGCGAATAGAGAACGTAGGTAATTCCCACTCTGAGCGAGCCGAGGCTGAGCGTCCCCTCTGCCGCCGAGAGGTCTTTGTTGAAGCGCAGCGTGACGACAAGGTCCTTTCCGCCGATTTTCGCCTTGATTTCTGCCTGCAGAGTGGCGGATTCGGTGAACAACTTCTTGACCATTCTGCCGTACTTGAAGATGTCGATGTAGCTTTCGAATGCCGCCCTTTCTTCGTCGGAAATCCCGAAGACGGCGCCCTTGGAGATGCCGAGGCTCAAGGAGACGTCCTTGCCGCCCGCGGAGAGCGCCGCTTCGACGCCGAAGGTCGTCTCGAAGACGGAGAGCGCGATGCGCCCGATCGAGAATTTGTCGCCGAGCAGTTCTTTCACCTTGTCGCCGAGCAAGTTCATGATTGTGTCGCCGCCGATGGCGAGCACGAGCGCGCCGTCTTCCTCATAGAGGCCGAGCTTCTCCGCATCCAAATCGCTTCCGAGTTCGATGATTGCGACGCCGTAGGCGATTGCCGCGGTCTCCCCGTCCGTCGCCTCTCTGCCCGAGAGGGAGGAGAAGAGGCTCTTGACGAGGCCGAGAAGGTCCTCCGTCTTCGCCTTGACGCGGATGTCGTCGAGGGCGAAGTAGAGATAGCCGACGCCCTCCGCATCCTTGCAGTAGACGAAGTTGAGGGTCTGGAACGCGCTGTTATATGTGAGCGTAATCTCTCCCTTTGCGAAAGAGTTGTCTTTGACGGTATGCAGTACGATGCCGAGACGGAATGCGTCCACGGTGAGGGCGATGTCGATGCGCTTTGCCTCGGAGGCGAAGATGTCCGCCGCCCGCTTGACATATTCGAGGATGTCGGCGTACTCCGCCTTCTCTTCCTCGGTGAGGTCCTTGAAGCTGTCCGCAGACGAGGCCGTGAGAGTGGCGCCGCCCATTTTGATTGTGACGGTACCGCATTCGGTGACGGCGCCGCTTTCGTCGTACTTGCTCTCGCCGACGGTGATGGCGATGTCGGAAATTTTCACCTCTCTCCCGAGAAGTTTCCGAAGAAGTTCGGAGGTGCGGACGGCAACGGTGAGCGCGTCCTCCTCGGCCGTCAGCGTGAAGACGTCGTCGAGTTCGAGCGTGAAGAGCTTCTCGAGCAAATTCGTCAAATTCTTCTTCTGCTCCTCGGTGAGGGCGACCGTCTGCGGCTCGTCGGAGAGCGCCATGGGCTCGAGGGCGATTGCGGAGATACCCGCGGTGCCGTCTATCAGCCCCTTGACGTAGTCCACGACGTCCTTCGGGTTGGCCTTGACTTTGGAGCCGCCGAAATCGACATACAGCATGCCGTCCTTGGTGTAGACGACGGTGAGATTGAGAACAGACTTCTCCCCTCTCGTGATTGCAATCTCCGCGCGTGCCTGCTTCTCCTTGAGGTCGACGGAAAGCGTGCCCGCGGCGTGGAGCGCATCACTGCCCTCTCCCTCGGTGTAGTCGAGTGCGAAGTCGAGATAGCCGCTCTTTAAGAGCGTGGCGACGGTGTCCGCATATTCGGAGAGGTCGGTGTAGCTGTCGAGGTCACCGGGGGCGGTGACGGAAACGGAGCTGCCGCGGACGGAGAGCTCTGCCCCGAGCAGGGCGAGCGTGAGTTTCTCGCCGTTCTTGTTGCTGTCGATGGAGATGCCGATGTCTCCGACGGAGACGCCGAGATCTTTGAGAAGCTGCGAGCCGTCGAGGAGCAGGGTGAGCACGTCACCGCTCTCTTTGAGGGTGAAGAGACGGTCGAAGTCGTCGAACATGCCCTCGAAGGCGGACTTGAATTCCTCGCTGAAGTTCCCATCGGACCCCGAGAAGCCGAGATAGCCCGCAAGAAGGGCGACGGTGGCCGCGGATTTTGCCTTGAATTTGAGCGTCGAGCCCTCTCCCGTCTCGAGGCAGACATAGCCCGTGCCCTCGAGATAGCAGAAGGTTGCGCGCTTGTTTGCCGATGCGCCCTCTTTGTTCAGCGTGAGGGTGACAGTTCCCGAGACGGCCTTCTGCTTCGTGTCGATGACGACATTTGCGGCGGCCGAAAGCGTCTTGCTCTCGTTGGCATAGTGCAAGTCGAGCTCGAAGGTGGGTTGGGTGAAGATGTCGATTGCGGTGTTGACGTATTTGAGGATGTCGACAAAGTCGGTCTTGTCGATTTCGAAGTTCTCCGTCGTGCCCTCAACAAGTTGCGCGGCAAGGGTGAATGCCCCGCCCTCGACGCCGACGGAGAGCGTGCCGTCGGAGAGCGTGCCGTCGGAGACTTCGAGGGTGACATTGCCGAGGTCGAAGTCGGAGCCGAAGAGCTTGAGGAGCTTCTCCCCGTTGATGCCCAAGATGTAGACGCCTTCTTCCTCGGCAAAACCGAACAAATCGTGTTCGGAGAGGGCAAAGGCGAGCAGGCGGACGGCGTGCGCTTCCGCAGAGCCGTCCTTCAATTCCTTGATGCGGGTGATGAGGGCCTTGATGTCCGCAACGGACGCCTTGACTTTGAGGTCGCCTGCGCCGAGATAGAGGACGTCCCCTTCCGCGCCGCGCTCGAAGTAGAGAGTGACGGCGACTTCGGTCTCCCCTACGGTGAGGGTGAGGTTGCCGCCCGCAAAGGTGCCGTCCGTCCGGAAGTCCACCTTGCCGTTGAGCGAGATTTCCGTTCCGTCCACGGTGAAGGTGAGATTTTCGAGGTTGACGCAGAAAATCTCCTTTTCGAAGAGTGCGGCAAGGTATTTGACAGGCTGCAGGATATCGGCGTAATTTTCCGCGCCGTCCCCTTCCGCAAAGGTCGGGAAGGCGTCGTCACTGCCGCTCACGGTGAGGGAGAGCGTCCCCGCGGTGAGCTGAATGTTGCTCTCGTTCTTGGGAACGGTGATGGAGATGTCGCCGAGATTGATTTCTTTGCCGAAGAGGGTGGCGGTCCCGAGAATCTTCTGCAGAAGTCCCGTGCCGTTCACGACGAGGGTGAGGATGTCATCCTCCTCCGCGAGCGTGAAGTAATCGTCTAAATCGAGCGTGAGCAGGGTGTCGAGAATGCCGCCGAGCTTGTCGCCCAAGGAGGCGGGAGCGGCTTCTTCCGCTTCCGCGAGGGCAATTGCCGCCGCCGCGGGGTCGCTGCCGTTGAGATAAGCCTTGAGCTCTTCGAGGTCGAGGCGCATCCTTGCGCCGTCGAGGTTGGCAAAGAGGACGTAGCCCGCTGTTTCCTTGACGAGGGCAAAGCCGAAGCGATAGCCCGTGCCGTCTGCGGAAGTGACGGCAAGATTGCCGACGAAGCGCTTTCCCTTGAGGTCGAGAGAGACGGTCCCCTCTGCCTGCGTTTCGCCCGCTTTGCCGTATTTTACGGCGATTTCGAGATAGTTCTTCCCGAAGACGGAGGTGAGCGCGTTCACATACGCGGTGACATCGGTATAGTCCGCAAAGTCGGACGCGTCGGGCACGGTGAAATCCTTGCGGCCGACAAGGTCTGCCCGAATGCCGTCCGCCGAGACGGAGAGCTTGCCGTCGGAGACTGCGACCGCAACATCGCCGAGGTCGAAGTTTATCCCGAGTTTGGAGAGCAACTCCGTTCCGTTCACGAGGAGAAGGAGGGTGCTTTCTTCCGCGTTCTCACGGAGGGAGAGCATGCCCGTGAAGCTTTCCAAAATACCGTCGAGCATCTCGTAGGAGGCGTCTTCGGAATTGGAGAATCCGAGGTAGGCGGCGAGCAGGACGATCGCGGACGTCGTGTCCGCCTTCAGACGGTATTTTTCGCCGAGGTTGAGGTACATCGCCCCGTCGAGATAGACGAACGAGAGATGCTTCTTGGCAGAGGCATTGTAGACGAAGTCAATTTCGCCCTCCGCCGCCTTATTTTTGACGTCGAACGTGACGCTTCCCGAGAGCTGTACCTTCCCCTTTTCGAGGGAGAGGTCGATTTGGAACGCGGGACTGCGGAAGAGCTCGACCGCTGCATCGAGATAGCGCACGATGTCGATATAGCTCTCCTTGTCCGCATCGAATTTTGCCGTGCTGCCCTCGGTAATTTCCGCCTGAAGTTCGAATGCGCCGCCCGAAACGGCCACGCCCAACCTGCCTTCGGCGACCTCGAGGGTGACGTTGCCGAGGTCGAAGTCGGAGCCGAAGAGCTTGAGGAGCTTCTCCCCGTTGATGCCCAAGGTGTAGACGCCTTCTTCCTCGGCAAAGCCGAACAAATCGTGTTCGGAGAGGGCAAGGGCGAACAGGCGGATGGCGTGCGCTTCCGCGGAGCCGTCCTTCAATTCCTTGATGCGGGTGATGAGGGCCTTGATGTCCGCAACGGACGCCTTGACTTTGAGGTCGCCTGCGCCGAGATAGAGGACGTCCCCTTCCGCGCCGCGCTCGAAGTAGAGAGTGACGGCGACTTCGGTCTCCCCTACGGTGAGGGTGAGGTTGCCGCCCGCAAAGGTGCCGTCCGTCCGGAAGTCCACCTTGCCGTTGAGCGAGATTTCCGTTCCGTCCACGGTGAAGGTGAGATTTTCGAGGTTGACGCAGAAAATCTCCTTTTCGAAGAGTGCGGCAAGGTATTTGACAGGCTGCAGGATATCGGCGTAATTTTCCGCGCCGTCCCCTTCCGCAAAGGTCGGGAAGGCGTCGTCACTGCCGCTCACGGTGAGGGAGAGCGTCCCCGCGGTGAGCTGAATGTTGCTCTCGTTCTTGGGAACGGTGATGGAGATGTCGCCGAGATTGATTTCTTTGCCGAAGAGGGTGGCGGTCCCGAGAATCTTCTGCAGAAGTCCCGTGCCGTTCACGACGAGGGTGAGGATGTCATCCTCCTCCGCGAGCGTGAAGTAATCGTCTAAATCGAGCGTGAGCAGGGTGTCGAGAATGCCGCCGAGCTTGTCGCCCAAGGAGGCGGGAGCGGCTTCTTCCGCTTCCGCGAGGGCAATTGCCGCCGCCGCGGGGTCGCTGCCGTTGAGATAAGCCTTGAGCTCTTCGAGGTCGAGGCGCATCCTTGCGCCGTCGAGGTTGGCAAAGAGGACGTAGCCCGCTGTTTCCTTGACGAGGGCAAAGCCGAAGCGATAGCCCGTGCCGTCTGCGGAAGTGACGGCAAGATTGCCGACGAAGCGCTTTCCCTTGAGGTCGAGAGAGACGGTCCCCTCTGCCTGCGTTTCGCCCGCTTTGCCGTATTTTACGGCGATTTCGAGATAGTTCTTCCCGAAGACGGAGGTGAGCGCGTTCACATACGCGGTGACATCGGTATAGTCCGCAAAGTCGGACGCGTCGGGCACGGTGAAATCCTTGCGGCCGACAAGGTCTGCCCGAATGCCGTCCGCCGAGACGGAGAGCTTGCCGTCGGAGACTGCGACCGCAACATTGCCGAGGTCGAAGTTTATCCCGAGTTTGGAGAGCAACTCCGTTCCGTTCACGAGGAGAAGGAGGGTGTTCTCTTCCGCGTTCTCACGGAGGGAGAGCATGCCCGTGAAGCTTTCCAAAATGCCGTCGAGCATCTCGTAGGAGGCGTCTTCGGAATTGGAGAATCCGAGGTAGGCGGCGAGCAGGACGACCGCGGACGTCGTGTCCGCCTTCAGACGGTATTTTTCGCCGAGGTTGAGGTACATCACCCCGTCGAGATAGACGAACGAGAGATGCTTCTTGGCAGAGGCATTGTAGACGAAGTCGATTTCGCCCTCCGCCGCCTTATTGTTGACGTCGAACGTGACGCTTCCCGAGAGCTGTACCTTCCCCTTTTCGAGGGAGAGGTCGATTTGGAACGCGGGACTGCGGAAGAGCTCGACCGCTGCATCGAGATAGCGCACGATGTCGATATAGCTCTCCTTGTCCGCATCGAATTTTGCCGTGCTGCCCTCGGTAATTTCCGCCTGAAGTTCGAATGCGCCGCCCGAAACGGCCACGCCCAACCTGCCTTCGGCGACCTCGAGGGTGACGTTGCCGAGGTCGAAATTCGCGCCGAGAAGATTGAGAAGTTTGCTGCCGTCGGCGAGCAGGGAGAGCGTCTCGTCCGTCTCCGTGAGGGAGAAGATTCCGAAGCTGTAGAGCCCGATGAGGGCAACGGTTGCGGGCTCCGCCGAATCCGACGCCTTGCCGTCCCGAATGTTTTTGATGAGCGCCTTGATGTCGTCGATGCTTGCCTTGACTTTCAGGCCGTCGCCGACGCCGAGGTAGACCGTCTTCTCCGCGCTCTCGTAGTACACCGAGACGGGAATTTCGGTGTCGCCGTAGCGCACCTCGGCGGTTCCGCCCAAAACGCCGTCCGCGAAGTCGAGCTCCGCGGAGAGTCCCACCTGCTTTTCGCCGAGCAGGAAGGAGAGCTTGGAGACGGAAAGACGGAGAACGTCCTTTTGGAAGAGTTCGACAAGATAGCGCGCGTACCTTTCCGCATCGAGATAGGAGCTTGCGTCGGCGAGCGCGGGATATTCCTCCGAAGAACTGCCCGTCACGGTGAACGAGGCACCCATGACCGAGAGCGTCATGTTGTCCCCCGCGTCTCCGCCCTTGTGGACGGCAAAGACAATCTCGCCGGGGTCGCCGCCGTTTGCGGAAATTCCGAAGAGGTCGAGAAGTTTTTCGAAGAGCTTTCCGCCGTCCACGGAGACGGAGAGCGAATCGCCCCCTTCCGTCATCGTGAACAGGTCGTCGAGGTTGAGCGTGAGAAGTTTGTCGAGGAGCGCAAGGAGCTTGCTTCTCTGCTCTTCGCCGAGCGCCGCGGGAGACTCTTCGAGTGCGAGCAGGGCGATTTCGGACGCCTTCGCGGGTTCGCCCTTGGCGAGGGCGACCAGTGCGTCGAGGTCGAGCTTAAGCTTTGCGCCGTCGAGGTCGAGATAGAGAACGGTGGAGCCGCCCTCCCTGCGATAGGCAAGTCCGAGCGAGAAGCCCGTGTCGCCCTCTTTCGAGAGGACGGAGACCCGTGCGTCCGCGCGCTTGCCCTTGATGTCGAGATAGAGCGTGCCGTCCACGGTAGGTTTGCCCTCTTTTGCATATGCCACATCGATTTTGAGGACGCCGCTTTGGAAGATGCCCGTGAGGACGTTGACGTACTCGGTGAGGTCGGTGTAGCTTTCAAGGTCGTCGGGCACGGCGACGGGCATGGTGCTGCCCGCAACTTCCACCTGTGCGCCCTTGAAGTCGATGCGGAGATACCCCTTGCCTATCTGCACGCCGATGTCGCCGAGGTCGAGGTCGACGCCGAGGGCGCGGAGGAGCTCCGTCCCCTTGATGAGCACGGTGAGCGTGTCCCCTTCCGCATTTTCGGAGAGGGCGAGGAGACCTTCGAAGTCGAAGCCGAGCGCTTCGGCGAGGACGCGATAGTCCGCGCCCTCCGTCTCGGAGAAGCCGAGATATGCCGCGAGAAGGACGACTGCGGACGTCGTGTCCGCCTTGATTCGGTAGTCGCCCATCGCAAGATAGAGGGTGCCATCGACATAGTACAGCATCACGTCGCGCGTGCTACCCTTATATACAAGCGTGAAGCGGCCCGTGACGACGCGGCGCTCGGTGTCTGCCTTGATGTCTGCGCGCACTTTGAGGTCGGTTCCGTCGTAGCCGATGCCGACGATAACGGTGGGCTGGTCGAAGAGGGTGCGCAAATCGTCCACATAGGGAAGAAGGTCGATGTAGCCGTCCGTGGAGCCGACTTTTGCGCTCTCCGTACGGGCGACGGAGGCGGTGAGGTTGCCCTTGAGGGCGGTGACGGCGATTGTGCCCGCGTCCTTCAAATCGACGGTGACTTCCCCAATCCCGAGCGAGGAGGCAATCTTGTCGCAGTCCACGAGGATGGAGATGCCGTCCTCCGTGTCCCTGAGTTCGAGAAGGGCGGAGAGGTCAAAGGAGAGAATCTTTTCAAGCAGGCTCTTCTCTTCGTCGGAGAGGTCTTCCCCGTCGGAGAGCGCGACAGGCTCCGCCGCCGCGGCGGGACGGGTGAGAAGGGACTTGAGAAGGTCCGCCGCCTCGGAGAGATTCGCCCGCACCTTGATGTTCTCCCCTACCGAGAGATAGACGGTGTCGTCGCCCGCAAGATAGATGATGCCAATCTCGTGCGCCGTGCCGCCGTAGGTGAGCGTGAAGGCGCCGCTTGCGGACTGTTCGGCGAGGAGCACGTCGATGCCGCCCGCCACCTGCAATTTCTCGCCCGTGTAGGCAAGTTCGATGCGGAGATATTTGCTCTGCGTGAGGGAAATGACGCCCTTGATCGTGTCTGTGACATCGAGGAAGTCCTGCGTGTCCACGACAAAGTCAATCCCCTTGCCGACGGAGATTTCCGCCGTGCCGAGCTTGACGAGCACGCTCTCTTCGGAGACGTTGATGTGGACGTCGCCGAGGTCGAAATCCATGCCGAACATACGGAAGAGGGCGCCGCTCGACAGGGCGACATGCAGAATATCATTGGATTCCCAGAGCTCGGGGATGAGCTCGGAGAAGTCCATGGCGAGCAGGTCTGCGACGAGGTCGCGCGCCTCTTCGTCCCCCTCTGCCCCGAGGGAGCCGACGATGAGGGCGAGGGCCTCCTCGGCGTTCAGGCTGACTTTCAGCCCGTCCACCGAAAGGTAGAGATTGCCCGCGGTATAGCCGATGAGGAAGTGCTTCTCCGCGCTCAGATAGCGGAGGGCGAGGTCTGCCTGCACATCGAAGTCGGAGAAGTCGAGGTTGACTTCCCCCGTGACGGCGAGGTCGCCCGCGGAGAGGTTGAGTTCGGCGCGCAGGGTGCCGTGGTTGTAGATGGAGAGCAGGGTGTTTGCATACTTGACGAGCTCCGCATAGCCCTCCGTCGAGACGGTGAAGGGTTCGCCCGCGCCGATTTCTACGGTTGCCCCGTAGGCGCGCAGGGTGAGCGTCTCCCCGTCCGCAATCAGGGTGACGTCGCCGAGGTCGAATTCGAGCCCGAGCGCGGAGAGAAGTGCGCTGCCCGCGACGGTAAGTGTCGTCGTGTCCTCATCTTTTTGCAGTTTGACGAGTTCGGAGAAGTCGATTCCGAAGAGAGCGGAAACGATGTCGAGCGGCTCGCCCATGTCGGGGAGACCCGCATATTCCTTGATGAGTTGCACGGCATCTTCCACCGTCGCCTTGACATGCAGACCGTCGACGGTGACATAGAGCGCGTCGCCGCCGAAGATGACGTCAAAGGACTTGACACTGCCGTGATAATTGAGATTGAGAGCGGCGGAGACGGTGAGTGTCCCGATGTCGAAGTTGACGGTGCCGCCGAGGGAGAAGTCCTCCGAAGTGTAATTTACCTGCGCGCGCAGATATCTTCCCGAGACGAGGTCGGCAATCTGCTTTGCGAAGGGCATGACATCAGTGTAATGTTCGGTGTCCACGGCAAAGTCATTGCCCGCACGAAGGGTGGCGGAAATGCCGAGCGCGGAGACGGTGACGCAGTCCGGCTTCAAGTCCACGGTGACATCGCCGAGGGTGAAGTCGAGGTTGAATGCCTTCAATAGCTGCGTGCCGCGGATGAGAAGGCGCACCGCGCTCTCCTCGGAGAGGGAGGAGAAGTTGCCCGCAAATTCGGGGGAAAGAAGGGTCTTAGCGAGGGCGCCGAGGTCGAGATTCGCCGCGGGAAGGTCGCCCGTGAACGCCTTGACGAGGTCGATGACCTCCTCCGCGTTCGCCTTGAGACGGATGCCGTCGAGGTCGACATATGCCGACGTGCCGTCGTACGAGAAGGCAAGTTTCTTGGAAGCGCCGCCGTCGAGCGCCATCGTAAGTTCGCCGTGAAGGGTGAAGGGGTCTGCCGCGATTTCCACGCTTCCCGTCACTTGGAATCCCTCGCCGTCATAGGAGAGGTCGACGCCGTATTTGCCGCCGCGGATGAGATCGGCAAGGGAGAGAATTGTGGGCATGGCGTCGCCGTAGAGCGCCTTCTCCTCCGCGGAAAGGGCGGGGACGCCCTCCCCTCCGAAGGCAATCGTTGCCGCGATGTCGTGCCCGCCGAGGCTGAGCGCCACCTCCGCGTGGTCCAAAGAGACATTCTTCTCCCCGTCGAGCAGGAAGTAGAAGTCCGTCTTTATCTCCATTCCCATGAGCGGAAGGACGGAGTGCAGCTCCGCCGAGTCCTCTTTTACCGTAAAGGTGCCGCCCGTGAGCGCGCCGAGCAGGGCGTCGGTGTCCAAGCCGCCCGTCCCCTCTTCCGTCCCCTCTTCGGCGGGTTCGGGCTTCGAGAACAGCGAAACGAGCTCTCCGAGGGAGAGCTTGAGTTTGGCGCCGCCGTAGGTGACGTAGGCCTGTCCGCCGTCGATATGCAATCCGAGGCCGCCCAAGCGGATACCCGCCTTGAGCGCGTCAATGCTGAAATTCGAAAGGTCTGCCCCCGAGAGGTCGAGGGAAACGGCCCCTGCGAGCGGGATGCCGTCGAGGCTCAAATCGCAGGAAAGGTCGGTGGGCTCGGCGAGCAGAACGCCGAAGGCGTTTGCAAGGCAGTCGAGGACGGTGAGTTCCTTTTCCCCGGGGCCGACGTCTGCGGTTTCATCCATGTACTGATAGAAATAATCCTCGTATGCGGTCGGGTAGTCCTCATTCACGCCATACGAGTACACGGTGGACGCCGTCGAGGTGCAGGGCGCCGCGATAAAGCCGTACTTCGCGCTGTATGCTTCCTCCACTTCCGTCTTGTAGGTGTACCAATTGTCATCGAACGTGAAAGAGACGGTGAGCGATTCGAAGACGGGCGCTTCGGGCAGTCCGCCCGTGAAAATCATCTGGTTGATGTAGTAGGCGTTGGCACCCTTGACAACGGTGTTGCCGTTTTCATCCGTCTCCTCCCACGTGTCGGGGTTCATGACGTATGTAACCTTGTGGAGCCCCCCTTCGAGGTCGATAACCTCCGCGCTCTTCACCGTTTCGGGCTCGATGACGTAGACGGAGAGCTCGTAGGCGGGCAGTCCGTTGGTGGCCTTGAAGCCGTGTTCCCCCGAGATGGTGAGGTTGGAGCCCTCCTCGGGCGCCCCCTCCGACCACTTGGTCTCCATCTTGTTATAGCCGTCGGGACCGACTGCCGCCTCCCGCCAGATGACGCGGTCGGCATCTTTCACATAGCAGAACTGCCGCGCGGCGTTGACGATGCTGCTCTTGGTGATGTCCGCCGAGATGAGCATCCCGTCGTGATAGTATTTATAGGTCTGCACGTCCTGCGAGACGACGGTGTTCACCGTGCCGTGGTACTCGCCGTACCAATCCGTCTGCTGTGCGAAGGTCCAGTTGAGACGGGCGAAGATGTCCACGCCGTCATAGACGCCCTCTTCGTACACTTCCCCCTCCTCGACGGGCGTGGAGACCGAACCGTATTCGAGGTCGATGGAATTGCGGTCCGCCGTCGTGAGGAATGCCGAGATGAGACTGTATCCCCCGACGCCGACTGCGGCGAAGGCGGAGAATACCGCGAGGCACTTCATGGCGACGCTGAGGCCGTTGCTCCCCACTCTCTTATATTTGTTCTGTTTGGAACTTCTGCTCATCTTATGTCCTCCTTCTTTCTCCGCCGCGGCCTTCCGTCACGCGGAGATGTGACAGGTGTAATATCATTTTATGACAATATTGTACCGCAATTATGACAAGATGTCAAGCGCCGAAAGGGAAAATTTATAAATAAATTAGGAAAATGCGCGCAAAAGGGCAAAAAAAACCACCCCAACAGGGGTGGAAGTCCAACTATGACATCAGTTTTGCATGAGCGCCGCGGTGAGTTTCCCCTCGAGGGGGGATGTGACAAGGAAGTCGCGGGGCGGCTCCCCCTCCACGGCAAAGTCCCCCGCCAGCCTGCCGCCGCGAAGGACGAGCGCCCTGTGGGAGAGGACTGCCGCCTCGTGGACGTCGTGCGTGACGAAGAGGACGGTGCTCCCGCTCTCCCGCCAGAGCGCGGCGCAGAGTTCGATGAGGGACTTCTTCAGCGCGAGGTCGAGGGAGGAGAAGGGTTCGTCCATGAGCAGCGTGTCATGC
The DNA here is from genome assembly GCA_947631925.1 of uncultured Clostridia bacterium. Classification (GTDB taxonomy): domain Bacteria; phylum Bacillota; class Clostridia; order Christensenellales; family Borkfalkiaceae; genus Gallimonas. The sequence continues at coordinate 57,923 of CANRNE010000007.1, read as the reverse complement.
GGATAGAGAAACGCCCTTGCGATGGCGACGCGCTGACGCTCCCCGCCCGAGAGAGCGCCGGGGCGGGAGGTGCGCAATTTTTCAAGTCCCACCTTTTCGAGCATGGGAAGGATGTCCCCCCACCGCTGTTTGGGCAGGACGAATTTGAGATTTTCCTCCACGGTGAGGTTGGGAAGAAGTTTGGGCGACTGAAAGAGATAGGACGTTCTCCCGACGCCCTCCACCGTCCCCTCGTAGGAAGTCATGCCGGCGATAATGGACAGAAGCGTGGACTTTCCCGCGCCGCTCTCCCCGAGAACGGCGCAGATTTTTCCTATTTCGATTTCTATCGAAATATTCGAAATTGCGGCTTTTTCGCCGTAATTTTTGCAAATATTGGTCAATTTCATCTGCGCCACCTCAAAATAGACGACTTGATGAGAAGGCATATTCCTTCGAGCGCGAATCCGACGAGAATGCAAAGGAGGGTGAGCGCCATGAGGCGGGGCATGCTGACGAACATCTTCGCGTCCTGCATGAGGCCGCCGAGGCTGTGGAAGGTGTTGGCGAGCACTTCGCCCGAGACGGTAATCTTCAGGCCCATCGAGAGGATTGCCCCCGCCTGCCCGAGGAGATTGGGGGCGATGAGCGGGATGTACAGTTTGAAGAGCTTGCGCGCGGGCGGCACGCGGAAGGACTTGACGAGCCCGCCGTACTCCTCCTTCACCTCATCCTGCGCGGCGAGCGCGGCGGCATAGACGGCGGGAAGGAGCACGAGCATGGAGACGAGTACGGGTGCATAGCGCGGGGAGGTCCAGATGAGCAGAATGAGAATGACTGCCATCGTGGGCACCGAGCGCAAGATGGAGATGATGGGCGCAAGGAAGGCGCGGAGGCCGTCCGAAAGCCCCGCGAGCGCGGCGAGCCCCACGCCGAGGGCAAAGGAGACGAGAAAGGCAAGGACGGTTCGCCAGAGTGTTCCGCCGAATGCGCGCCAGAAAGCGACGTCCGCAAGAACGCCGCCGAGCTCTTTCACCGTCTCGTCCACCGTGGGCAGGATGTACTCATTCCCGATGGCAAATGCCGCGACCGCCCACATCCCCCATAAAAAGAGGATGGACAGGGCGGAAAACAGCGCAATTTTGAGGCGTCGCTTGGTCATTGCAGGTAGAAGAATGCGTCCTGCGGCTTGGCCGCCGAGTCTTCGGAGACGGCAAGGAGCGCGTCGAGGAAGCCGATGACCTCCGCCTTGCAGTCCTTGCTCGGAATGTAGCCCACCGAGCAGTTCTCGATGACGGTCTTGGTGAGATTTGCGGCGGAGAAGGTGGGTTTGAGCTCGCCCTCGCGCACCTCTTCGAGGAGATGAAGGACGGTCTCCGTCGAGGCGGTCTGCAGGTACAGCTTCGCCTGCGTGAGATAGCTGATGAAGGTCTGCACGTCGTCCGAGCGGGTTTCAATCACCGACTTCCTGGCGACCGCGACCGCCTGCGGATAGCCCGCAAGTTCGCCATAGAGCATCTGCAAATCACCCGCCATGCGGAAGGGCTTTTGTGCGGACTGCGTAGCATTGATTTTCGTGGTCGCGGCGGGTTCGGGGACGAGATAGTAGTCGCAGCCGCCGTTCGGCGTGACGTTCTCGGGAGCGAAGGCGACGAGGTTGACTTTCGCGGGGTCGGCTTCCGCCTGCGCGCTCTCGAGAGTGGTATATTCCGCGCCGTACTTATGCAGCACCGCCTTCAAGGTGAGCCCGGGGACGTTGGGGAGCTGGACGACGCCGACTTTCTTCCCTGTGAGCGCGTCCTTCAGATTGTTCGGAACGATGGTTTCGCCGTCGCCGCAGGTGAGGAAGTAGAGATTGCCGTGCGTGACGGTGCCGAGCATCTGATAAGTCTCGCCCGTCCCAAGCAGTTTGGCGGCAAGATTGACGGGAAGGATGCAGAAATCCGCCTTGGGATTCTTGCCCGTGACATAGGTCTGAATGGTGGAGGCGTCGACGACTTCGAAATCGAAGACGCTGTCCTCTTTTTTGTCCTCCGCCTGGATTCCGCAGAGAAGGGAGAGGGCGGGCGCACCGTCGGGCGCGTAGACTTCGAGGTCGTCACTGAGCGAAGAGCAGGCACCCATGCCCGCGATCGAGGCGCACAAAAGCGCGCAAGCAAGCAATTTTGTCAGTAATTTTTTCATATCGGAACTCCTTGTTTAATATTTGCAGAATAATGTTTTTGCCGTCACGCCGTCAATCTGCCCGAGCTTGCCCGTGAGCGCATTTGCGGCGGGAAGGGGCGCATCGAGCACGACGCAGATGACGGAGACCTTCTTCTCATGATAAGGAATGCCCATTCTTCCCACGACGTATTCGCCGAATTCGGAGAGCAGTGCGTTGACGCGCTCTGCGGCCTGTTCCCTCTTCTCGACGACGACGGAGAGCACAGCGATGCGTTTTTCTTCCATAAAAAACCTCCCTCTGCCGCAGGGACAAAGGGAGACAGGCGCAACATGTTGCGCATCTACTTCGTATCTTCATCCCTTTGCGGTCAGAAATTCTTTCCGCTTAGGTAGTTTGATTATAGCGCACAGCCGAAAAAAATGCAAGCGTTTATTTGTTCTTTTTGCGCTTGTGGACGAAATAGGCGATGGCGCAGGAGCCGCTGCCCAAGACGAGGACGCCGAGAAGAACGATGGCGACGATGTTGCTCGGGGACAGACCCGCCGTCGGCTCGCCCCAGTTGCGCTCGGGCTTCTCTGTGAGCGAGAAGGTGAGCTCCCCGCGGGGAAGTCCGCTCCATTCGATGGAGTAGCCGCCCGGAATCTTGTCGAAATCCAAGGAGGGAGAATCCAAGGAATACGGCGTGACAATCTCCACCTGCAGGGTGTGGAAGACGGGCCAGAAACTTGCCGGGGAGAGGAGATATTCATAGGAATAGACGCTCTTGTTCTCCCGCGTGCTCACGACGGGGACGAGGGGAACGGTGACGGCGTTTTCGGCGGTCTCCCCCGCCGCGATGGGCACGGTGTATTCGTACCACGGGCGCAGCCATTCGATGGTCATGGCGTTGCGCGAGACGGTGGAATAGCCGCTGTTGGACATCTTGAGGTTGAGAAGCCCCACGACGCCGTTGTACCAGTCGACCTCGGGCACGGCGGGCGGGCGGAGATTGGAGACGAATTTGCCGAATTGCGCGGGCGCGGAGAGCTTTGGCTCATGCGTTGCGGTGCAGAGCTCGTCGCGCTCCTCCCCTGCCGCATCCGAACTTACAAAGACCTCCTCGGGGGTGACGGGCTCCCCCACGGCGTACACTTCCACCGCGCGGTCGGACTTCTCCTCCGCCTCGCCGAAGGAAAATTGCCAGAAGACGTGGACTCGCCCGTTGGTCGTCTTGATGGTCGCGCCCTCGCTGAAGATGAGGCGGGTGGCGTTGGGGTTGTACTTATAGAAGAGGTGCAGATAGTCGGCCTCTTCGCATTCCGCATCGGCCCTGAAGGTGAAGACGGTGGTGGAAACCGCGGTATCCTCGTGGAAGAAGGCGTCCGTGCGCTTGGAGTCGAGAAGGTTGTCCACCTCCTCTTTCGCATCAAACCGCGACCCGTGGAAGGAAAACCGCTTCTCGGGAAGGATGCGCGTGCCGTCCGCTTCGACGGTGCAGGCTTGTCCGCGCTCCTCCTCGGCGGGGACGGGGAAGTAGAGCTTGAGCTCTGCATCCTCCTTCGAGGTGTTGCGGAAGGTGTACTCGGTGCAGACGGAGGCGGGACGGGAGGCGGGGCGCTCGGGGACGGGAAGTTCGGGGACGGAGATGGTGATTTTCTGTCGCTCGACTTCGATGCCGTCCGCTTCCTTTGCAATGACGCCCGTGCAGACTTCACTCTCGAGGTAGGAAGCGCTCTCCGCGTGATTGGTGGCACCCATGTCCGAGGTCGGGGCGATAAAAAGCACAAGCGCAAATAAAATCGCGCCCAATTTTATTATCACGTTTCATCCTCCTTCGGCGAGGTTTTTTGCGTCTCTTCCTGCCCTGCGGGGGCGGGGAATTCCGCCCAGAAGCAGCTCCCCTTTCCCACTTCGGACTGCACGCCGAAGGGACAGTTCTGCGAGACGAGAATGTTCTTTACGATGGAGAGGCCGAGCCCCGTGCCGCGGACGGGCCGCTTGTGCGCCTCCTTGGTGCGGTAATATCTGTCCCAGATGTTGGGAAGCTCCTCCTCGGGAATGCCGCGCCCCGTGTCGAGGACTTCGAAGCGGCTGCTGCCGTCCTCCTTGGCATGGAGGCGGACGACGACTTTCTTGTCCTCCCCCGTGTAGTTGACGGCGTTGCCGATGAGGTTGTAGACGACCTGTTCGATTCTGCCGCGGTCGGCAAAGGCATAGAGGGAATCCTCGATGTCCTGTTCAAAGACATACCCCCTTGTGGCGGCGAGAAAGTCGAAGCGGGAGACGATTTTATAGACGAGTTCGGAGAGGTTGAAGACCTGCGGCGGGGCAATTCCCACGCCTGCGCGGATGCGGGAGAGGTCCAAAAGGTCGTCCACGAGGGAGGAGAGCCTGTCCGCCTCGTCCTCGATAATCTGCGCATGCGCGTCCCGCTTCTCCTTGATATCGCCCGAGATTTCCCGTATCATCGAGGCGTACGCCTTAATCATGGTGAGGGGCGTCTTGAAGTCGTGCGAGACGTTGGCGATGAGCTCCTTTTGCATGGTGTCCGCCTTGGAAATCTCCTCGCGGGCATATTCGAGCGCGTCCGACAGGTCGGCTATCTCCATGCAGTAGTAATCGCCCTTGAAGGCGACGTCGTAGCTACCGCGGGCGAGCTGTTTTGCGCGCGCCGTCACTTCGGAGACGGGGCGGGTGATGACATTGGAGACAAAGGCGCTCGACACGAAGGAGAGCACGACGGCGAAGAGCGCCGTCACGAGGGACATGAACCAGAGGTTGCTCTCGAGGGCGTGGATGCGCGTCAGAAAGCCGAGCACGCACAGATAGATGCGTTGCCCTTCGAGGGTGACCGCGGTTGCATAGATGGTGGCGTTGTCATAGTTGAGGACGACGTCCGTCTTGCCTCCGACGAGGCTCCTCTCCGCCTGCCGCACGATGTCGCTGTATCTGCCCTCGTCCTGACTGTAGAGCACGTTGCCGTCGGGGTCGAGGAAGCGGACCGTGACGTCGTACGCCTCCTCAATCTCCACCTGCTGTTTCCACAGGTTGTAGGAGCCGCCGCCCGCGGCGGCGACTGCGGCGCGCATCTCCTCGCCCGCCTTGGTGACGGAATCCACTGTCTGCGCGCGGTAGCTCTGCCCCACGAGAAGGCTCTGCAGCGCGAGGAAGACGAGGATGAGCACGATGGAAAATGCGGTAAATGCGAACCAAAGGATTACCCTGAGGTTGCGATAGACTCCTTTCAGCTTTTTCATCCGCGAAATCCTTTACTGTTGCGAATCAAACTTATAGCCATGCCCGCGCAGGGTGACGATAAACTTGCGATATTCTTTGAGATTGCTCCGAAGCATCTTGACGTGGGTATCCACCGTGCGGTCGTCCCCGTAGAAGTCGTACCCCCAGACCTTGCTGAGGAGGACGTCCCGCGTGAGGGCGACGCCCTCGTTCTGCACGAAGAAGAAGAGCAGCTCGTACTCCTTGGGGGTGAGCTCCGCCTTCTCGCCGTCCACATAGACACTCCTTCCCGCGATGTCCACCTTGAGACCGCCGAATTCGAGCACCTGCTCGTTCTTCTGCTTGGGGCGGCCCCGCCGTATGACGGCATGAATGCGCGCCATGACTTCCTTGGGGGAGAAGGGCTTGGTGACGTAGTCGTCCGAGCCCATCTCGAAGCCGAAGAGCTTGTCGTACTCCTCACCGCGCGCGGAGAGCATGATGACGGGCGTGTCCGAGAACTTGCGAATCTCCTTGACGGCGGAAAATCCGTCGAGCCGCGGCATCATGACGTCCATCAGGATGGCGTCGTACTCCGTGGCGCGGCACTTCTCCACCGCCTCCATGCCGTCCGTTGCCTCGTCCGCTTCGCCGCCCTCGAACTCGATGTACTCGCGCAATACGAGACGAATCATGTCCTCGTCGTCCACTATGAGGATTTTCACCGTTTTTCCCTCCCTTGTTCCGATAGTCGGGCATCCCCGCCGAAAACTTCGTCTTTCAAATGTTTTATACTGTTATTATACCCGTTTTGGGCGCGCAGGTCAAGAAAAATTTCCTCTTCCTCTCAAAAAACAAAGAACAAACGTTTGACTTATCCGAACATTTGTGCTAAAATGGGGATATGATTTCGGAAGAGAAGCTGAAAATTCTGACGGAGAGCGCGAAATACGACGTCTCGTGCTCCTCCTCGGGGAGCGGAAGAAGAAATGAGGGCGGCATCGGGAACGGCTATGCGTCGGGGTGCTGTCATTCCTTCACGCCCGACGGGCGGTGCATCTCCCTGCTGAAAATTTTGCTCTCCAACGACTGCCTCTTCCGCTGCAAGTACTGTCCCTCCCGCGCGGATGCGGACGTCCCCCGCACCACGGCGACGCCCGAGGAGATTTGTGAGCTCGTCATCGACTTCTACAAGCGCAACTACATCGAGGGACTCTTCCTCTCCTCGGCGGTGCACATCTCCCCCGACTACACGATGGAACAGCTCCTTCTCACCGTGAAGAAGCTGCGCACGGAGTATAAATTTTACGGATATATCCATCTTAAGGGCATCCCCCATGCGGACGAGCGGCTCGTGCATGAGGCGGCGAAGTACGCCGACCGCATGAGCTATAACATCGAACTTCCCTCGGAGCAGAGTTTGAAACTTCTCGCCCCGCAGAAGTCGAAGGAGAGCGTGCTCCTCCCCATGCGGCAGTTACAGCGCGAAAAACTGCAATTTCGGGAGGAAAAGCGCAAGGGACACTTCCTGCCCGCGGGACAGACGACGCAGCTCATCGTCGGGGCGTCGCCCGAGCCCGACGGACAGATTCTGCGGCTCACGCAGAGTTTATACCGCAAGACGGGGCTGAAGCGGGTGTACTATTCCTCCTATGTGCCCGTCGTGCATGACTCCCTTCTGCCCGATATTGCCGCGGGGCCGATGCGGGAGCACCGCCTCTATCAGGCGGACTGGCTGCTCCGCTTCTACGGATTTGACGTGGAGGAGATTGTCGAAGAGGACGGGAACCTCTCCCTCGAATACGACCCGAAGTGCAGCTGGGCGCTGCGGCACATGCAGCTCTTTCCCGTGGAAATCAACACGGCGCCCCTCGAGATGCTGCTGCGCGTGCCCGGCATCGGGGCGAGGAGCGCGTATAAAATTTTAGAGGCGAGACGGTACACCCGCCTCACCTTCGAGGACTTGAAAAGGATGAAGATAGCCATGAAAAATGCCCGTCATTTCATCACGGCGGGCGGGAAATATTTCGGCGGACGGGAAGCTGCAATCAAGGGACTGCTCGCGGAAAAGGGCACGGGTGTGCAGATGAGCACCTTTGAAAGCATGGCGGCGCAGTCCGCGCTCACGGGGGAATTATGATTTACTTCTATGACGGCAGTAAAGAGGCTTTTTTGACGGCGTTCCTGCTCGCCTATCCTGATGAGGATGCCGTGCTCACGAGCGGGAATCACCAGCTCGGACTGGGCCAGCGGACGGCGTTCGTGCGGGCGGACAAGGCGCGGGCCGCCCGTGCGGAGGCGCGGCTTCTCGAACTCGACAAGGACTGCATGCACGACCTCGACTTGCTCCTTCGCAGCGGGGCGGAGGACAGGGATGCGGTCGCATACAACTATATGCGGATGATTGCGGCATACGGCGCGCCCGTCCGAAAGATGTTGGCGGAGGATGCCGTCATCGCGGCGACGGAGAGCATGCGGCGGGTGGAATTCGAGATTCACCGCATGCACGGGTTTTTGCGCTTTCTCGAATGCGCGAGCGGGGCTATGTACGCCCCCATTTCGCCCGACAACGACATCTGCGACCTGTTGGTGCCGCACTTCCGCTCCCGCCTCACCGGCTATCCCTTCGTCATTCACGACGTGCGGCGGGGAAAGGCTGCCGTCTATGACGGGCAGAACACCTTCCTCGCGCCCCTCGAAAAGGCGGAAATTATTCTCTCTGCGGATGAGGCGGGCTGGCAGTCTCTCTGGAAGAAGTACTACAAGAGCGTCAACCTCCCCTCCCGCGAGCGGCTCCGCCAGATGCGCGGCTACATGCCCGTACGGTACTGGAAATTTATGCCGGAGAAGTCTGAAGACGCTTCATTTGCCTCCGCACCGCGGCAAGATGCCCCTTCGTCTCCTCTGAAATGTCCTTGATGACGGCGAGCGCGGCGGGGTCCTCGAGCTCCTCCGAAATCGTGCAAAACTTCTCCGTAAGGTTGCTCTCCATCGCAAAATCCGCCGCGAGCATGCTTGCGGGCGTCTTTCCGTATTCCACGCAGGAGGCGGAAAAGTAGGAGACGGGGAAGGGCGGGAGCGTCGTGAAGACGGGACTTGCGCCCAACTTTGCGATGAGACTGCCGAGGCGGAAGAGCTGGCGGAGCTTCTCCCCTCCCAACCGTTCGAACTCGCGCGACAGCGCCTCGTCGGTGTCTGCGAGCGCGATTGCCTGATAAAAATACTGCAGTACGGCCGTGAGGAGCCCGCTGCGGCCCGCATAGGCAGAAGAGACCGTGCGGAGCGACTTGACATCCCGTTTGACTTCCATATCCACCTCTCGTTTTTTATCATGCTATGCAGGGCAGAAAAAAGAAGTGCAAAAGCGCCGCGGCAAATGCCGCGGCGCTTCCCCGTCAAAAGTCGGATTCGTAATGACAGTCGGAATACTGTGTGGGGGGCATCGTTTCGCCCTCGCCGACATAGACGGTGTTCACGACTTTGCCGTTTCTGTCCACGACTTTGTACGCGCCCGTCTTGGGGCAGACGTCACCGCAATTGAGTTTCATGGTTTTACCTCCGTACCTGCAGTATGCGCGGCGGGGAAATCTTTATACGCGCCCGAAACAATGCAGGCAGAGCACCGCGGCGGCGAGAAGGCACAGATAGAGCGAAAACCACTTGTAATTTCCGTGCCGTGCGAGCTTCTTCATGAGGCGGAGCGACGCCATGCCGAACCCCGCGGAGACGGCGACGCCGAGGAGTACTCCGACGATATCCGAGGCACCCATGCCCGAGGAAGAGCCCTTTGTGAGCGCGCCGAGCAGTCCGACGAAGAAGCCACCGAGGATGATGGGAATGCTCATCAGAAAGGAGAACGTCGACGCCTCTTCGGAGTCCGCTCCCGCGAGCGTTCCCGCCGCAATCGTGGAGCCGCTCCGCGAGATTCCCGGGAAGATTGCGACCGCCTGCATGAGCCCCATCGCCACCGTCTGCCGCATGCCGAACGCGCGCGGCTTTCGCCTCACTTTCCCGCAGACAAACAGCAGGCACGCCGTAACAAAAAAGGAACATGCGAGAAGGAGGCTCCCCCATTCCCCCGCAAACAGGCCGTCGACGGCGTCCCCGAAGAGCAGTCCCGCGGCCGCCGCGGGCAGGGTCGCAACGCCGAGAAGGAGGATCTTTTTCGGTGTTTTGAAGAGTGCGGCAATCTCTTTTCGGTAGGAAATAACGACCGCCAGCAGCGTCCCGAGGTGGAGCATGAGGTTGAGAAAGGTCATGCTTCCGCCCGAAAAGGATACGCCGAGCAGCCGCTCGAGCAGGACGAGATGTCCGCTTGAAGAAACGGGCAGGAACTCTGTGAGTCCCTGCACCGCTCCGAGGAAAATACAATAGAGGATAAATCTCATCGGCACCCGCGGCGGGTGCGTGGATTAACCGAGGTTCTTGAGGTCCGCGAAGGCCTCTTCGATGAGGTGGGTGCCGTCGGCATAGTAGTCGTTGCGCACCTTGGACTGCGACTCGGACAGGTAGCTGTTGACCGCCTGCGTCTTGAGCGCCTCGAAGTAGAGGTAGGAGAAGCTGTTCTCCTGCTCCGAAGAGCCGCCCTTGCGCGCTTCGTAATCGAAGGTGTAAGGCGTCGTCGCATCCGTTGCCATGTCCGCAAACGAGAAGGTGCAGTAGATGATGTGCCAGCCGTAGTCGGTGGGAATGACGATGAAGTTGCCCGCGCCCTTGGCGACGACTTGCTGTGCCGCGTACTCGAATTCCGCCATGAAAGAGGTCTTGTACGGGGAAATCATGTAACCGAGATAGGTGTTGAGACCCGCCGTATCCGTATTATACGCAAACGAGAGCTCGTTTATAACCGAGAATGCGGTGTTCTCCCAAGAGCCCTTGACGAACATCTTGTTGGCGTCGAAGGCGGTAGTGCCGCTCACCTTGCCGCTCGCATAGACGAATTGGGAGTAATCGACGTCCCCCTTCTTGTGCCCGTCTGCGGTGTCGGTGAAGGTGAAGGAGTCCTTTGCAAAGTATGCCGAATGGTCGCCTGCGGGAGTGAACCCATTGTCGAAGCTGACCTGAAGCGCGTTGCCGCTTCCGTCCTTCGCATAGCCGAGGTAGTTCTGCATCTCGGAGAGGAACCCGTCGATGTCGATGCGCGCGGGCTTTAAGGTGTACGTCGTCTTGCCGTCCTCCTCTTTGGCCGTTGCGGTGCCGTTGTAGGTGTACTTGCCGTAGTAGTTCTTGATGGCCTCGTACTTTTCGCCCTCGCCCGACTTGGTCAGGCTGTTCTCGAAGAAGAGGCGGTCTCTCGTCGCCACGTCGCCCGTGTAGGCGTCCGTCGACACGAAGGAGAGGTCGTCGCTCCCCGTAAACCACGTGCCGCGCTGGTCGGTCGCGATAATCTTTTCGAGGAGCTTCTGGCGGGTGGCGAACTTGTCGCCCTTGCCGCCCTTGTCCGCCGTGGCGTCGGTGAGCTGCTGGCTCTGCGCGGTGGAGAAGGGAAGAAGGATGTTGATGACGTAGCCGTAATTTCTGTCGTTGGTTGCAAGGATTAAGGAGCTGTCGGAGATGCCGTTGAAGTCGGTTTCGAAGGCGGAGTAGTCCTCGAACTTCTCCTTCTGGGCGGCGAGCGTCTCGTTGAAGGTCTTCTCGGCGAAGGTTTGGCTGAGGCCTTTTTCCGCTTCCTCGGTGAGGATGTCGTCCACCTTGTTTAAGATGGCCGTCTCATACTGGGAGCGGAGCTGGAGATAGAAATAAGAAGTCGTCTCGACGTCCACCGTCTCTTCGGAGGCGCCGAGCATGCTGTTGGCGCGCAGGCTCGCGACAAAGCGGTTGTATGCCTTCTTGCGCGTGGTGAGCGTGGAGCCGTCCTGCGGCTCGTATTCGTTGTTCGTGAGCTGGGCGGGAAGTCCCGTGTAGATGGCGTATCCCTTCTCATTGCCGTCTTCCCCGGGCTTTCCGACGAAGTAATCTTCGTTCTCGGTGTCTGCCCCCGTGGGGAGCGTGCGGACGGAGTCGGAAGAGCTGTCATCGTCGTCCGTGGCGTTGATGAAGCTTTGCTCCGCGCTGTCGAGGGAGCTGTTGACGGAGACGCGCACGTCGTACTTCGCCTTCGCCGCCTCGTCGTCGGTGAGGAAGAACTCGAGGGAGGCGACCCGCGCCTCTTCGCCCGTCTTCCCCTGTGTTGCGGCCTTGTATGCCGCCGCATCGCCGTCGGCGTAGGAGGTCTTGTCCTCCGTCGCCGTGAGATACATGTGGGCGAGCTTGGCTACCGCATACTGCACGCGGACCTGCCGCTCGGCAAGGGATTCGGCAATCATGTCGAAGATGTCGGAGACGTCATAGCCGTACTGGGCGAGATAGCTGTAGTTGGAAATAAAGCTTGCTGCCATCTCCTGCTTGGTAATCTCGGAGGGCAGGATAAAGTCCTTGCAGTCCGCACCGAATTCCGTAGTGAAGTTCTCGCTGTCGCGGATGTCCACGGTGGCGATAATCTGTGCGTAGTCCTTCACGCTGTCGGTGGTCGTGAGTGCATCGCAGCCCGCGAGCGTCCCGCAGGCGAGGACTGCCGCTACTCCGACTGCCAATGCTTTCTGTGTCTTCTTCATAACAACTCCTTGGCTGTATTTCTGTGTTTCGCGTGCGCGCAAAAAAGCGCGCCCCGATTTCGTCGCTTTATCCATTATAACGCATTTTGCGGAAATGTGCAAATAATTCGCGGGGAAAATTACTCAAAATTTGCCGCAAATTTCAAAAATCTCGTCATTTGGAGCATCGTCTTGGCGCTCGACCCCATATTTTGGAAGAGAATGCGGGGCGCGGTGGTCATTTCGAGGGAGACGACGGGCGCGTATTTTTGCATCGCCGCCGCCATTCCCGCCGAGGAGAGCACGGCAAGTTCCGCAAGTTCGAGACTCCCCCCCTTGGGTCCCACCGAGACTTTTTTGACGCGGAGGACGGAGGCGTAGCTCTTCATCACGGCGATGACGAGCAGATTGAGGGCGGGAGGCGGGAGCGGACCGTAATTTTCCTCCATCGAATCGCACACCCGCTTGTAGTCCTCGACGGAACGGATTTCCGCAATCTGCTTGTAGCAGTCCATGCGGCCCGCGTTGGATTCGATGTAGCTCTCGGGAAGGAATGCCGTCGTCTTGACGTCGAGGTCGACGCTCTCCTGCTTCTGTCCCGTGAGCTCCTCCTTGAGAATCTTGGAATACAGCTCGTAGCCCACTTTGTCCATCTGCCCGTGCTGTTCGGCGCCGAGCACGTTGCCCGCGCCGCGAATCTCGAGGTCGCGCATGGCGATGCGGAACCCCGAGCCGAGTTCGGTGAACTGCATGACGGCCTTGAGACGCTCGGCGGCGTTTTCCGTCATGATGCGCTCGGGCTTGTAGGTAAAGTAGGCATGGGCGAGGCGAGTCCCCCGTCCCACGCGGCCGCGCAGCTGGTAGAGCTGGGCGATGCCGAGGCGGTCGGCGTCGATGACGAGGAGGGTGTTGGCGTTGGGGAGGTCAATCCCGTTCTCGATGATGGTCGTCGTGACGAGGACGTCGTATTCCCCGCGATAGAAGCCGAAGACGTTCTTCTCGAGCAGGTTGCGCTCCATTCTGCCGTGCGCCATCGTGACGCGCGCCTCGGGGACGATTGCCTTCACCTTGGCGGCGAACTCCGCGATGGTCTCCACGCGGTTGTAGAGAATGAAGATTTGCCCCTTGCGTGCGATTTCACGCACACAGGCGTCGCGGATGAGCGTCTCCGTCTCCTCGGTGACGTAGGTCTGCACGGGCAGACGGGCGGAGGGCGGCGTCTGGATGGTGGAGATGTCGCGAATCCCCGAGAGGGAGAGGTGCAGCGTGCGCGGAATGGGCGTCGCCGTCATCGTGAGGCAGTCCACGTTGCGCTTGACATTCTTGATTTTTTCCTTGTGCTCGACGCCGAAGCGCTGCTCTTCGTCGAGAATGAGCAGTCCGAGGTCGGAAAATTCGACATCGTCCGAGAGAAGGCGGTGGGTGCCGATGACGAGGTCGACTTCCCCCCTCTTCAATTTGACAAGCGTCTTTGTGACCTCGCTCTCGGTGCGGAAGCGGTTGAGTGCGGCGACGCGCACACCGAAGGGGTTCATCCGCTCGCAGGCGGTGCGGAAGTGCTGTTCGGAGAGGACGGTGCTCGGGCAGAGCAGGGCGGCCTGCTTCCCCGCGAGGATGCAGAGATACGCCGCGCGCAGGGCGACTTCCGTCTTGCCGAATCCGACGTCGCCGCAGAGCAGTCTGTCCATGACCTTGTCCGAACACATGTCCGCCTTGATTTCCTCGAGGGAGCGGAGCTGGTCGGGGGTCTCCTCATAGGGAAACGCCGCCTCGAACTCCTCCATCTCTTCGGGGAATGCGGGGAAGACAAAGCCCCGCCGCTCCTGCCGCTCGGCGTACAGCTGCCGCAAATCGAACGCCATCTTCCTGAGCGAGGCACGGACGCGCGCCTTGACGCGCTCGAACTCCGCCCCGCCGATTTTGGAGAGCGCGGGGGCGTCCCCGCCCATGTATTTGGACAGGACGTCCATCTGTTCGACGGGAACGTACAGGGTGTCCCCGCCACGGTACTCGAGGGCGACGTATTCCTTTACCCCGTCCCCCGTCTCTATCTTCTTGGTACCCGTGACGCGGCCGATGCCGTGCGTCTCGTGGACGGCATAGTCCCCCACCTCGGGCGCGAGGAAGAGGTCCCCTCTGCGACGGCGGATGTGCTTTTGCGCCGCACGCTTGGGGAAGAGGTCGCCGCTGCCGATGACGGCGAGCTTGCATTCGTGAATGAGAAAGCCGCTTTCGAGGGAATCCGCGAGAACGGCTGCGCCGCGGAAGGCGTCCAGCCTCGTTCCCGCCGTCCGCGAGAAGGGAATGGCGGACTCATTGAAGAGGTCGGCAATCTTCTCCACGCGGTCCCCGCTCCCCGCATACAAAATGACGCGGTAGCCCGTCTTCAGCCAAGCGCGCATGTCGGTCACGAGCTCGGGCAGGGAATTGAGATAGCGGCGGGCGGGAACGGACGTGAAGGCGTGCAGCCGCATGGGTTCGAAGAGGCGCACCGCGCCGAGAAAGACGGAGAGCGCAAGGCATCTGCGGCCGTTGAAACCGAGGGAAGTCTGCGGGATATACTGCGCCTTGGAGAAGGAGGCGCATTCGCCCCCCTCGAGGAGAAGTTTGTGCCGTTCGGCGTGCTCGCGGTACAGCCCGTCTATCTTGTCCGTGATGAGTTTGCACTCGTCGAAGATGAGAAGCGTGTCCGCGGGGACGAGGTCGAAAAAGGAGCGGGAATTTTCGAGAAGGGGGAGGACAAAGTCGGACATGGTATCCCCCGAGAGCGTCTCGTCGGCAATTTTGCGCAGGCGGGAGAGCGCCTCCGCGGAGGGCGCCTTCTTGAATTCCTTCTCGAACTGCGCCTCCACGTTCTCCCTGTCATGCGGCCCTTCCACGACGTCCGTTGCGGAGATGATGCGCACCCACTCGCGGCGGGGATAGCGCTCCCCCGTCACCTCGTCGTAGGGCTTTATCGCCTCCACCTCGTCGCCGAAGAAGTCGATGCGCAAGGGGTGTTCCTCGCCCGCGGGGAAGATGTCGAGGATGTCGCCGCGCACGGCAAAGGCGCCCCTGCCGCTCACCTCGTATTCCCGCCGATAGCCGATGCGAACGAGCGCCTCCGCGAGCTTGGAAAAGTCGCATTCGTCCCCCACCGCGAGGCAGATTTCGGGGACTTTTCCGGGGACAAGCTGAAGTGTTGCCTCGATGTCGGTGACGAGGATTCGCGCGCCGTTTTCCCAGTCGGAAAGGGCGGAGAGACGGCGATAGAGCGCGTCCTTGGAGCCCGCGTTTCGGTAGGTCAAAACCTCGTCCTTTGCGGGGAGCAAGACGGCTTTTTCGCCCGAAAGAGAGGAAATCGCCGCCGCGGCGCGCGCGGCGGAGAGAGAATCTGCGGTCACATAGACAATGCGGCCCCTTGTCATCGCCGCAATGAGATATTTGCGGGCGTCCGAGAGGCCGTATGCGGATGCGGGGACGCCCTTAGTAAGGTCGGCGCCGAGCTCCGAAAATTCCCCGCCGAGTTGTTCAAAGGAATAGAAACTCATCCGTTATATTTGGTCATGACGAGGTCGATGTCCGTGCCCGCCGCAATCGCGACTGCGGCCTCCGCCGCCCGCTTGCAGGCAGAAGAGAAGAGGTCGTAGTCCTCCTTGCGAATCTCGGAGAGGACATAATTGATGAGGGGAATGTTGACTTCGGGGTCGCGGATGCCCATTCTCACGCGTGCAAAGTCGGAAATGCCCGTCTCCGCGATGACGGAGCGCATGCCGTTGTGCGTGCCCGCGCTCCCCGAGGGGCGCACCCGCACATGTCCCTTGGGAAGGTCGTAGTCGTCGTACAAGACGATGAGCTGCTTTGCGGAGATTTTATACTTGCGCATGAGCTGTTTGACGCTCCTGCCGGAATTATTCATGTATGTCAAAGGGCGGGCGATAATCAATTTCTCCCCCGCGAGATAGGCTTCGGCGACGCTCGCTTCGCACTCGCGCTTTTTGAACTTCGTGTGCAGAAGTTCGGCGCAGTCCCCCGCGGCGAGGAAGCCTAGATTATGGAATGTTTTGGCATATTGCGGCTCGGGATTGCCGAGGCCGACGATGAGAAACATACAGTGTGAGAAAGCCGCCGTGCGGCGGCCTTGTTTCAGTCGTAAATCTTGCTCATCGGCTTGTCGAGGTAGACGTTCTCGATGGCCGCTGCAAAGATGTCCGCCGTCGTCAAAATCTTCATCTTGGGGAGAAGTTTTTCGGGCGGAAGCTGTACGGTGTCGAGCATGACCAACTCGTCGATGGGAGATTTTTCCAGCCGCTCGAGGGCGGGACCGGAGAGCACGGCGTGCGTGCAGCAGGCTTTGATTTCCAAGGCGCCCGCGTCAACGAGCGCTTCCGCGCCCTGCACGATGGTGCCTGCGGTGTCGATCATGTCGTCCACGAGAAGGCACTTCTTGCCCTTGACATCGCCGATGATGTTCATGACTTCCATGACGTTCGCCTTGGGACGGCGCTTGTCGATGATTGCCATGTGACAGCCGAGGCGCTCGGCGACCTTTCTCGCCCGCCCCACCGAGCCGACGTCGGGGGAGATGACGATGAAGTCCTCGTCCACCTTGTCCGCAAAGTAGCCGTACAGCGTGGGGCCGCCCAAGAGGTTGTCCACGGGGATGTTGAAAAATCCCTGAATCTGCGGGGCGTGCAAATCCATCGTGAGCACTCTGTCCGCCCCCGCCGAGGTGAGAAGGTCGGCGACGAGCTTGGCGGTAATCGGGTCGCGGGAGCGTGCCTTTCTGTCCTGCCGCGCATAGCCGAAGTAGGGAATGACGGCAGTCACTCTGCCGACGGAAGCACGGCGCGCCGCATCAATCATGATGAGCAGTTCCATGAGGTTGTCGTTGACGGGTGCGGATGTGGACTGGATGATGAAGAGGTCCCGCCCGCGCACCGTCTCGCCGATGTGGACGCTTGTTTCGCCGTCCGAGAATTTGCTCACTTCGCATTCGCCGAGGCTCGTGTTGAGCTTTTTGGCGATTTTCTCCGCAAGCGGAAGGTTGGAATTGCCCGCAAACAGTTTGATTTCGTTCCCGTGCGTAATCAAGCGATTGTCCTCCGTGGTGTTTCCGAATCACTTGCTATTGTACATGTTTTTTGCAAATCCGTCAATCGTTTGAAAGCAGCCCGTGAAAATTTTTTGGTCAGAGGGCGCGGCGCACGGCGGCAAGATAGGCGCGGTAGAGTTCTTCATACTTTTCCCTGTCCTCGGAGGGCAGGAAGATTTTCTCCGATTTTCTCGCCGCACGGACGCCTTCGAGAGACTCCTCCCCAAGGGCAATCGCCGAAAGATAGGCGGCCCCGAGGGCGGTACTCTCCCGCTCGACGGGTCTGTCGACGGGAATGGAGAGGACGTCCGCCTGAAATTGCATGAGGAAATTGTTGGCGGAGGCGCCGCCGTCGCATTTGACGGAGCGGAGGGAGATTTTGCTGTCCCGCTCCATCGAGAGGGCGAGGTCCTTTGCGGAGTAGGCGATGCTCTCGAGGACGGCGCGCACGATGTGCTCCTTCCTCGTTCCGCGGCTGATGCCCGAAATAAGTCCGCGCGCTTCGCTGTTCCAATAGGGTGCGCCCAAGCCCGTAAAGGCGGGGACGAAGACCACCCCTTCCGTCGAGGGGACGCAAGTCGCGAGCCGTTCGCTCTCGGCGGCGTCCGCAAGGAGCCCCATCTCGTCGCGCAACCAACGGACACAGCTGCCCGCATGGAAGACGCTTCCCTCGAGGCAGTACGTCGTTCTTCCCCCCACGCTCGCGGCGATTGTAGTCAGAAGGCCGCTCGCCGAGGAGACGGGCTTCTCTCCTGTGGGAAAGAGCATGAAGAGCCCCGTGCCGTAGGTGATTTTTGCGTCGCCGTCCGTAAAACATGCCTGCCCGAAGAGAGCGGCCTGCTGGTCACCGAGCACGCCCGCGACGGGAATGGAGGCCTTCCCCGCCTTCATGTACCCCATCAGGGCGTCCGAGGGACGGACTTCTGGAAGAATTTCCCGCGGCACGCCGAAATAGGCGAGCAAATCTTCGTCCCAAGCGAGGGTGTGAATGTTGTAGAGCATGGTGCGGGAAGCGTTGGTGCAGTCGGTGACGAAACTGCCCGTGAACTTGTAGATGAGATAGCTGTCCACGGTGCCCGCCATGAGTTTGTGCTCCGCGAGCAATTTGCGCGCGGCGGGGACATGGTCGAGCACCCATCTTATCTTACTCGCGGAGAAGTAGGCGTCGGGCAGAAGTCCCGTCTTGGCGCGAATCGTCTCCGCGTCCGCCGCGGGGATTGCCTTGCAGAAGTCGCTCGTCCTGCGGCACTGCCAGACGATGGCGGGAGCGACGGGGTCCCCCGTCTCGCTGTTCCAGAGCACGACGGTCTCCCGCTGGTTGGTGATGCCGATGCCAATCACATTCTCCGCGCCCGCAGTACGGATACAGTCGGAGAGCACGAACGCCGCCTTAAAGTAAATCTCTTCGGCGTCCTGCTCCACCCAACCGGGGAAGGGATAGCTGCTCGGAAATTCCTGTTGGGCGCGGTGGACGAATGCCCGCTTCTCCGTGTCATAGAGGAAGGCGCGGATGCTCGTCGTGCCCGCATCGAGGGAAATGATGTATTTCATGGGGTACCTCATAAGTTCAAAGGTTCAAAACTTCAGAACGACCGACCGCCGCCCCCGCCGAATCCGCCTCCGCCGAAGCCGCCGCCTCCGCCGCCGAATCCGCCGAATCCGCCGCCCCCGCCGCGGTTGACTTCGACGGGACGGGAGAGCATATTCGTCGTCATGCGGACATTGATGCTGAGGAAGAGGTCGCGCAGAATCAGGGCGTTCAGAAGGTCGGAGGGGCCTGCTGAGAGATAGGCGGGCGGCATGAGGTCGAGGCCTGCGAACTTGTCCGTCCACGCGTCGGTCACGCCGAGCACCTGTGCATACGGGAGAATGCGGTAGTAGAGGTCGGGATTCTCCTGCAACATGAATTGGATTTTATCCCGCTCGGTGTAGAGAATGAAGTCGCGGAAACCGAGGATTTGCCCGAGCTTTTCCGCATGCTCCTTGGTGTAGACGGAGAGCGTGCCCGACAGCGTGCCGAGAAGAGCGCAGGCGACGGTGAGAAGCATTCTCCCCCAGAGCGTGAGGGCGCCGCTCTGCGCAAAGACGGCGACGAGGCAGGGCAGGCAGCCGAGCAAAAATGCTCCGCAGCGCAATGCAATCCACTTGGCCTTCTTCCACTTGTTGCGCAGTCGCTCCGCCGTAAAGGAAAACAGCGCGGAGACGGCATAGGCCGCCGCGCAGACGAGAAACATCGTGAAATATTGATACCCGCTCCCCACTTTGAGGTCGTTGAGAAGAAAGGCGAAGCCGCCGCAGAGGAGAACGGCGAGGACGCCGAGCACGACGGTTGCCGTCCTGCCCACGGGGGCATAGACCTTCCCCGCGCTCGCCTTGGCGGAGTTTTTCACCTCCTCCGCGGTATGGTAGAAGTGCTCCGAGAGGTCGGAAGTCTTCACCGAATCGCGGCCGTGGAAGAGGCCGTGCCATAGGATGCGGGCATGGGGAGGCATGGCGGGGTCTGGTTCCTTCTCCGTTTTTATCAGAATCGGGTCGTCCTTGTCCTTCAAATCGATGGTGAGATACCCCTGCGCCGCGAGCCAGAAGACGAGGGCGCCGAGGTCCTCCGTGTCCGCCTTGTCGTCGATGAGCGTCCCCATGAGGAGGGGGTCCATGCCGTCGGGCGCGGAGAGGTTGACGGTGCGCGTGATGAGGGGCGCGCGGCAGAAGGCAAACTTGACGACGGCAAAGACGGCGACGAGTCCAATCAGGATGAGCGCCGCCCAGAGCGGACCGAGGTCGGGCTGTGCCTTTAAGACACCCTCCTCAAATCCGATGTCGACGGTGACGCCGCCCCTGCCCGTGCGGCTTGCAGTGAGCGTGAGGGTGTTCCCCTCCCACGACCTTAAAACATTGTAATCGTCAGACTGCGTGCCCGACTTTCCCGAGAAAATCTTGAAGCTTTGATGTCCTTCGGGGACGGTCACTAAGACGTGCATGTCCTCCACCTTCGCGTTCCAGCCGTAGCCGAAGACGTCAAGGGAGAGATTGTCTCCCCTTGGCGGCAGGTACATCGTATACGAAAAGTCGTACGTCGCCGCAGTGAGCAGTTCGCCGTCCTCGTCCCCCACCGCGAGAGAGATAAAGGAGATGCTGTCGTTGCGGAAGGACGTGGGAACGCTTCTTCCGTCCCGCGTGGCGGTGATATTCTCGTAGCGCACGCCCTGCTCGAGGGGCAAATCGCGGATGAGCCCGTGCCGCGGCGAGAAAAATCGCACCGAGACGTGCTCTACGGCCTCCACTCTGAGGTCCTCGTGCACCGTGTAAGTCGCCTCATAGCTCTCGATGTCAAAGTCGGCGGGCGCAGAGGAGCCGTCCGAAGGGATGAGCCATGCCACGAGAAAGAAGACGGCGAATGCGGCGAGGACGATGATCGGGATGAGAAATTTCCGAAAGGTCTTCATTGCTCTTATTTATGGTTGGATGGATTGGAAACGGTGTGCGTTAAAATTCCACGCGGACGTTCTGCCGCTCTTCCGAGCTGTCCAGTTCGAAGTAGCTGCCCTTTTCGAGGTGCATGCCCTTCGCCACGAGGTTGGAGGGGAAGACGTCCATCTTCGTGTTGAGTTCCTTGACGATTCCGTTGTAATATCTGCGTGCGGAAGCGAGCTCGTCCTCGATGGAGGAGAGATTGCGCTGCAGGTTGAGGAACTGCGTGTCCGCCTTGAGGTTGGGATAGGCCTCCTGCAGGGCAAACAACGATTTGAGCGTCCCGGAGAGCACGTTCTCCGCCTGCATGCGGGCGTCCCCCGTCGCGGTCATGGCGGCGTTCCGCGCCTTGATGACGGCTTCGAGCGTCCCGCTCTCGTGGGCGGCATACCCCTTCACCGTGGAGACGAGGTTGGGGATGAGGTCATAGCGCTTCTTGAGAGAGACGTCGATGGTCGCCCAGCCCTCCTCCTTCTTGTTGCGGAGCGTGACGAGGGCGTTGCGGGTGGAGACCCACCAGACGGCGACGCCGAGGGCAATCGCCACGACGAGCACTGCGACGACAATCGCGATGATGGCGCCCGTTGTGAGCGCGAGTAAGTTATTCATAGAATACCTCCGTAAATTTTATTTTTTTATTTTTTTTCGGCGAAAATCTTTCCTGCGGAAATCTTTTCGTCGAGGAAATTGGCGTTGGCGCCTTAACAGGCTCACTGTCGCGGTCGTTTCATCGGACAATAAGCCCCGAGGTCGCAAATGGGGGCGCCCACGGCGGAAGTGAATTCCGCCTACGGCAAGGAATTCAGAACTCGTACCCACCCCCCTACCCCCCTCCGCGGGAGGGGGCATGAGGAGCGATTCCTCGGGAGGGGCATGCATGGCGCCTCCGTGGGTAGCAAACGCATTCTTCGCGCACAGCACAGTGCGCTGTGCGCGGCGTTTGCGAAGAGTGAGCGCATTCGCCGCGCGAACGATGACCGAGGGCAGGGCTCTACCTGCCCGAGAGAGCTGTCGAGCATTGCGAGACTGAGGTGGGGCGCATTCTAAATTTGTCATGCTGAGCCGCCGCATCGCGGCGAGTCGAAGCATATCCGCATTCATAATAAGCTTCGACAAGCTCAGGGTGACGGATTGGGAAGCGACACCCCCTCACCGCCTATGGCGGAGCTCCCCCTCAAGGGGGCGCCAAGAGGGCTCTACCTTTTTCGAAGAAAGGGGGGGGAGGTGGCTCCATGCGCCGTTGCGCGGCTTGGCCTTGATGACGGGGAACTGTCATTTTATCAATGATATACACCGTTTTGGGGTGTTTTAATCGGATTCGGCGCGGAATTCGGCCGAGGACGATGGCGCGGACGGCATGGGAAAGGGCGCGTCCTCATTTCCCTCGATGCGGACGACCTCGCAGGAAGTTGCCCTCTCCTTGGCGGGTTTTTTGAGGCGGCGCACATATGTCTCCCCCGTCGCGGGAAAATATGCCCCGTGCAGCGCGCTCGAGCAAAGGGTGAGGGGGTCCATGAGGTCCCCCGCCTCTTCGCAGGGCTCCACCGCGATTCCCGCCTCGAGAAGGGTGGGAAGCAGTTGGGAAATCTGCAGAAGGGCCGTCCTCGAAGCGGGGACGAGCGTCACGGGCAGGCGGACGTGTTTCCCGCGGACGAGTTCCGAGACCTCCGCCGCGCTCTCATAGCCCACTTTGGCCGCGCCGCCGCAGAACCCTTCTTCGGAGACTGCCGCGAGGGTGGAAATATTGCCGTCGCGGGATACCATCGGCTCGATTTTGGAGAGGTCGAGGGAGATGCCGCCCTCGTAATAGGCGGGCTGGACGGGCGCGACCCCCTGCGACTGCCAGACAATTCCTGCGGCGTCGGGGGCGACGAGTTCGGAAATACGGGCGCGAAATTCCGCGGAGAGATGTTCCGCCGCGCCGAAAAATTCGAGCACCTTCCCCTTTGCGCGTCCGCCGAGGGCAAGTTTTAAGGCAAGGGCGACGTCCACGGGGCCCGTGCCGCGCGGCAATTTTCCCCGCACAAAGACGGCGAAGGGCCGCACATCGGGCATTGTCCCGCCTTCCATCGCGCGGAGAAGGTCCTCCGCGTCCCCCAAGAGGGTGAGGGCGCCGACGCCGCCGACGCCGCTCGGAAACGAAGTCATGAAGAGGTCGCCGCCCTTTGCCTGCTCCATCAGGTAGCAGGTGGGGTCGGAGAAGGAGACGGGGACGAGTTCGCCGCCGAACCGCTCCGCCGCGGCACGGGCGAACGCCGCGTCCGAATGATAGAAGAGAAAATTTCTGCCCGCGGGAAGATGCAGGGCGTGGGCGGTTGCAAAGAGGTCTTGGTCGGCCTCCACGCGGAAGGCGAACGCGTCAAACTCTTTCTTCCCGAAGAGGATTTGATGGGACATCGTGCGCTTCTTCGCCGCCTCCCGCTTGTCCGAGGTCATGAACGCCTGCGATTCCTTGACGAGACGGTTCTCCATGTAGTAGACATTCTGACGGATGACTTTCATCCCCCACCTCCTCGCCCTCTTTGAGGGCGATATCGTAATAATCATACCATTTTTGCGGAGGAATTTCAAGACATTCGCAAAAATTATTGCTTTTTTTTGTTCTACAGGCTATAATGGCGGTATGGAAACTCCCGTCAAACGCTATCCATTCCGCTTTACCCCCCTCGTCACCGCGCTCTGCTGCCTCGGACTCGCCCTCTCGGCGGCGGGAATCGGCCTCACGACTTGGCAGTTCGTCGGCTTTCTCGGCGGCGACATCTCCTCGGCGTACGAGTGGATGAAATATATTTTATTGTACTTCGTCGCGATTGCGCTCGCGGTGCTGCTTTCGGCAATGCTCATCCGTTCGCAGTACGTCATCGACGAGCGGTATCTCGTCACGCAGTTCGGAATTATCAAGTCCAAATACGATTTGAAGACGGTGTACTCGGTGCATCTCTTCCGCGGCACGGGGAAACTTGCCGTCTACTTTGACGATTACAAGACGAAATACATCGTCATCATCGTCAAGGAGAGCTGGTATGACGACTTCGTGCGCACGATAATGGAGCGCAACCCGCGCATCGCGTTCTCCTTCTCGACCGCCGAGGAAGAGGAGGCCGTCAAAAAGGATCGGGATAAGAAATAAGGCCCTTCGGCTGCGCTCAGGGTGACGGATTGGAACGAGATTTCTCCGCGCGCTCACGGCGTTCGCTTGGCCGACAAAGCCTTAGAGATTTATCGTCGGCACAAAAAGAAATCATTTCGGAGAAGAACTTCCCGATACCATACAAAAAATGTTGGAGGAGTGTCTGAAACAATGATGAAACAATGCAAAAAGTGCGGCTTTTATCATGTTGGCTTTGATGAGATGCTTCAAAGTGCGGAAGATGTTTTGATTGAAGGGAAGGAGCCCGAAAATCATAATTTTTGCATGAACTACAGCGAATTGTATGTGGGAATCCCGAAGTCAATCGTAAACGACAAAGTGAAGTGCGAGTATTTTGTTTCTATAGAAAAATTCAACGAGATAGTTCGTAACGGGGTTGGAAAATCATAAACAATCCAACCCTTCATCAAACGGCGAAAAAGGTTCATAATTGACAAGGGAAGTATGGAAAATCTGAAAGAGGAGATTTAACTGAATGATTGCTTACGATGATGTGAAGGATTTTATTGATTATATAACAATGGACGACGACGGATGGAACGGCGTCAGAGAGGACGCGCCCGAATCCGCTAAAGCGGCATGGGATGCGTATTGCAAGAGAGAAGAGGAAGCGGAAAAGATGGGAGTAAAATTGTAAAGGGAACATGCGATTTTGCGGGTTTCATAAAGGGAACGGAGCGTCAAGCCGAAGGGCAGGGCGCTTTTTTCATGCCCGTGCGGGGCTATAAACGCAAAAAATATCCCGGCGGGGACATAAACGCAAGCCGCGTCAGACAACAGAAACGGCGGCCATTCTCGAATCGTCATGCTGAGCGTAAGTCGAAGCATATCCGCATTGTAAGGATACCCTTCGACAGGCTCAGGGTGACGGATTGGGAAGCGGCACCCCCTACCTGCCTATGGCGGAGCTTTCTCGGGCAGGTAGAGTCCTGCCCTCGGGCATCGTTCGCGCGGCAAATGCGCTCACTCACCGCAAACGCCGCGCACAGCGCACTGTGCTGTGCGCGAGAAATGCGTTTGCGACCCTCAAGGGGGCGCCAAGTCACTTGCCCACCCCTTGAGGGGTGGGTGGCGCGAACGAAGAGAGCGACGGAAGGGGTGGCGCTTGTTCACACGACACCCCCTCAGTCACTGCGTGACAGCTCCCCCTCAAGGGGGCGCCGAGAATCCTCGCCTCAGTCTCGCTTCGCTCGTCAGCCGTCTCATGCAGGGGGAGGGCTTAAGCAGAATAGAGATAAAACTATCGCCCCGCAGAGCGGGGCGATAGTTTTTATGATGTGCTTGTTTCAAGCGATTTGATGAAACCGTCATGCGTTGAGGACGAATTCTCCGTCTTCCGCAAGGACGAGCTCGGGACGACCGGCGGCGACGCGGAGCTTGTTGAACTCGGCGAGCGTCTTCTCGTCGTGCTCCTTCTGCTTCCTCGTCTTCTCCGCCTTCTTGGCCTCGAGGTTCGCCTTCTCCTCGTCGGAGAGTGCGTCGTACTTCTCTTGCGCAAGGCGTTCCTTCTCCGCCTTCTTGGCGTCGGCTTCGGCCTTCTTCTGTGCGGCCTTCTCCGCCTTCAAAGCACGGGCTTCCTGAACCTTCTTCTCTTCTTCCTCGAAGTTCAGGCCCTTCTTCTCGCATTTTGCCTTGAGCTCTTCGATGCGCGCCTTCTCGGCGTCCGCCTCAGCCTGCTCCTCTTCGAGCTTGAGCTTGGTCGCGGGGTCGATGTACTCTTCGCCCTTGGCTTCTGCCTCTGCCTTCTGGTCGAGGACGATGGCCTTGTGGTCGAGCTTGGAGAACTTCTCGACGCCCATGAAGATGAAGATGATGGCGATGATTGCATAACAGATGGTTTCGCCGCCGATGAAAATCCAAGGCATCGCTACGCGAATCAAATCGTTAGAGATGATACCTTTGACAGCATCGTAACCCGTCGAGGTGATGACAATGTTCATGATACCCGTTGCAATGCCCGTCATGCCCGCCATGATGGCGCCGTAGATGGTCATCGTGAGGCCGTCGGTACGCACCTTGTAGCGTGCTTCCTGATGGTCAAGGATGTCGGCAAGGAGCGCAAGGGACAGATACATCGCGGGCGTGGAGCCGAGCGCCTTCACCATGAAAGAGACGACGACGCAGATGAAGTTGTCGGGAGCGATAAAGCCGATGGCGCCGCCGACTGCGGAGAGGATGGCGCCGAACAGGATTGCCCTGCCCTTTCCTATCTTATTGGCAAGCGGCCATGCAATCACCATGCCGAGGGCCGTAGGGATAGCGCCGTAGATGGCGAGCTGTCCGGAGAAGTTGCCGCCGTTGGCCGTTGTATAGTTACCTGCGGCGTCCTTGAACATTGCCTGACAGAAATAAAGCTGGGAAACGTTCTTCATCATACCGCCGAGCTGGTACAGGAAGAAGAAGATAATCATGATAATCCAAAATCTATCCTTGAAGCAAATCTTCGCCTGCTGGCCGATTGGCGTGGATTTTTTCGCCTCAGCCGCAATCGTCGTATTGAAGGATTCTTCGGTGATGCGTTCACGGGTGAAGAAGTACTCGCAAATTGCACCGAGCGCTGTCGTTACCATGAGGGCGATGACGAAAATCTTCCAATGCTGATGAGATGCAAGCTGGTCATAGATGATGGCACCATTTTCCCCAATGGTGAAATATTGCAATACATTTTCAGTATCATAAACAGGAACTGCAACACCCTGTTGCTGTGCCGCAACTGCCGCAGCGGCAGCCGGGTCAAGCTGATACACGAAAAGCAACTTGAGGAAGAAGGGAAGAATCATCGTGCAGAGGCCAACCGCTGCCAGCGTCGTAGCATTGGAAATAGTCGCAAGCAGGGAACGGTCTTTGCTGTTTCTCGTCGAGAGGTTGACGAGCGCAGCATGGGAAGTATAGTATACGGGATACGCAACGGCGAACCAAAGATTATAACCGAGCGCAAGGAGAATGAGCTGTATTGTCTTTTGGCTATCCGTTTCGGGGAACGGTGAGAATACGAACAGCACCAAAAGCGCGAGAATGGAGAGCGGTATCGCGAGAAGCAGCAGCGGTCTTGCTTTGCCTGCTTTCGTGCGGCTGTGGTCCATCAGTCTTCCGACAAGGATGTTGCCCGCGATAACAAGTATGACGGAAACGACGGGAAGCCAGTTGAAGAACTGCTTACCGAATTCCGACCACGAGTTGACGCCAAGCACATTCGACATGTACATGTTGAGATAATTCGCAAGAACTGAGTTCGCGATGAGCGCGAGCGTCGGTCCGAGGAAGTATCCCAAGGCACCCTCGGGGAAAATCTTCGCATTCGCCGACTTCACTTTCGTCGAGAGAATCGGCGTCTCGAAGATGCTCCTTTTTTGTTTCTTTTCTTCCATAACAAACCTCCGATTATGGTTTTTTCACGGTTTCATACGCCCATGGGAACACCCGCGGGGGGATTCGCCCATGCGCGGCTTCTATTGTAACGCAAAAAATGAATTTTGTAAATACCTTTTTTGAAAATTTTTGCCAAAGTAAGACAATTTTTTTCTTCACTCACGTTTGGCGGTTGTAATTCATGCGCTGGAAGTAGACGGCGTAGCGCTCGATGCCCCGCTTCATCGGGAAGACGGACTTCCCGCGGGGAAGATTTGAGAGCGCTTCCCGCTCGGAATCCGTGAGAGAAAAATCGAAAATATCGATGTTCTCGCGGACATGGGTGGGCGATTTTGTGCCGGGGATGGCGAGATACCCGCATTCGAGATGCCAGCGGAGAACGATTTGCGCGGGCGTTTTATGATGATTGTTTGCCGCTTCCGCTACAACGGGGTCGGAAAGAAGTTTTTTGTCCCCGCTGCCGAGCGGACACCACGATTGGGGCAATATATTGCGGCTGATTAAGTAGTCGCAGAGAGATTTCCGATAGAAACAGGGGCTGATTTCAATCTGGTCGAGGACGGGTTTGTGCGTGCAGGCGGGGAGAAGTTTTTCCAAATCTTCCTCGATGAAGTTGGAGACGCCAATCATGCGGACTTTTCCGTTTTCGACAGCCTCTTCAAGGGCATGGTATGCCCCTTTCACGTCACCGTACGGTTTATGGAGGAGCATGAGGTCGATATAATCGAGCCCGAGACGGGAGAGCGTTTCGTCGATGGCGCGCGTCGCCTTCTTGTAGGGAAACTGGATGGGCCACAGCTTGGAGGTGACCAAAATCTCCTCGCGGGGGATGCCGCTTCGTGCAATTCCCCTGCCGACGGCGCGCTCGTTCATGTAGACATTCGCCGTGTCGATGAGCCGATAGCCGACCTCGAAGGCGCGAAGGAGCGCAGTTTCACAGACCTCGCCCTTCAGGTTGAAGGTTCCGAAGCCGACTTGGGGGAGTTTTTCCCCGCTGTTCAACAAAAACGTCTGCATTTGCCGCCTCGCAAACTTTTTATTATCATCATTATATCACGCTTTCGGCGTTTGTCAATCCCCAATTTACGGTGAAATATTGCAAATTTGCGGCGGATTCAATAAAATTTCGCCGCCGACATATACTGTTTGAGATGAAAAAGATTGTGTTTACGGGGGGAGGAAGCGCCGGGCACGTCATCCCCAACCTCGCCCTCATGCAGGAGCTCAAGTACACGCATTCGCTCGTCTATATGGGGACGGGCGGCATCGAAATGACTCTCGTCAAGGATTTTCCCTTTCTGCGCGTGGACTGTCCCAAGCTGGTGCGGGGGTTCTCTTTGCAAAATTTCGCCATCCCCTACCGTCTGCACGTCGCCAAGCGGCAGGCGCTTGCCCTTCTCGCTCGCGAACAGCCCGACCTCGTCTTCTCCAAGGGCGGCTATGCGAGCTATCCCGCCGTGTGGGCTGCAAATAAGCTGCATATCCCCGTTCTGACGCACGAGAGCGACCTTTCGGCGGGGCTGTGCACGCGGCTCATCGCGCGAAAATGCGTACATGTCCTCACTTCTTTCCCCGAGACGGCGGAAAAATTTGCAAACGGGGTGTTTACGGGCTCCCCCATCCGCAGGGAGATTCTCGCAGCAGATCGGGCGAGGGCGCGGAAGAAATTCGGGATTTCGGAGGATGCGAAAGTGCTTCTCGTGTTCGGCGGCGGGAGCGGAAGCCGTGCGCTCAACGAGGCGGTTTCAACTTGGAGAAGACATCTTCGCGGCTGGACGGTCTTCCACATCGCGGGAAAGGACGCAAAAGAGGTGCAAACGGAGTACTATCTCTGCAAAAAATTCGAGACGGACATGGGGAGCGCGTATGCCGCGGCCGACGTCGTGCTCTCCCGCGCGGGGAGCAACACGGTGTTTGAACTGCTTGCGCTTCAAAAGCCGTCCGTGCTCGTTCCCCTCGCCCATGCCTCCCGCGGCGACCAAGCCGAAAATGCCGCCTATTTCGAGAAAAAAGGGCTCGCGTATGTCCTGCCCGAGGAGCATCTTGCAGACCTTTGCGAAAAAG
Source organism: uncultured Clostridia bacterium (assembly GCA_947631925.1). Lineage (GTDB taxonomy): Bacteria > Bacillota > Clostridia > Christensenellales > Borkfalkiaceae > Gallimonas. The sequence continues at coordinate 28,884 of CANRNE010000007.1, read as the reverse complement.
TGGAAAAGGCCTGCTCCGATGAAGGGCTGAAAAATCGTCTGCGCGAGGCAAATATCTGTGCGGGGAATGAGAAGATTATCGGAGAAATCAAGCGGGTTCTCGGCTGACGGGCGGGGCGAGCGAATACCCCTTTCCGAAAATGTCCGCCTGCAGGTAGGTGTCGGGAACGTCGCCGACTAAGACGCTCTCGCAGATGAGAACTTCGGTGAGGGAGGCGAAATTGCTGGTTCCCGAGGGCATGATGATGGAGATGTCCGCGACAATTTCGAGGTAGATGGAATGCTTGGTCTGGTTGATGCCCGCGCTCTCGAAGCGGGAGACGAAGGAACAGGAGACGTTGGAGATGGGGATAATCTTCATGTGAATGGGAGGCCCGAAGCCCGCCCAAGCCTCGATGCCGAAGAAGGCGCCCAAGGGGACGTCCACCCCCTCCTCGCTCATCGTCTGCAGGTTTTGCTGGGACATGTAGGCGGCGTCACGGGCGATGCGGTTGATTTGCAAGGGGTCCGAAGTGATGGAGGAGATTTCCCCCCGCTCCCCGCGGGAGACATGGACGAGATCCTCGTAGCGCACGCCGTCCGAGAGGGTGTAGTAGATGGCGTCGTTGACGGCGACCGTCGTAATCGAGCGCATGTTGGCCTCGGCAATCGCCTTCAAGACCTTCGTCACGTTGACATGCACGAGGACGACGAGTGCAATGAGTACTGCGACTACGAGGAGAAGCGCCGCGAGGATTTTTATCCGGGGATGGCGGGAGCGGTATTTCACGCCCTATCCTATGTGTTTTCGGGCGGCAATATTACGCAGGCGCGCGGGACAAAATTATTTCGAAATTCATCGAAATAATCAAATTTCGCAAAAATGTATGAAAAAAGCGGCTGTTTTTGCCGCTTTTTGATTTTTTATTCGGACAATGGGAATGGGCTCAGATGCTCGTTTTTTGCCTCTGTTTTGACGCGGCCGAGGAGCGCGGAGATGAGGGCTTCCTCGATTTCCTTCCTGCGCCGTACGGGCGCCGTAAAGGTGAAGACGACTTCCGAGGAGAAGTCTCGCCCCGTTATGGGCACCCCCAATTCCTCGAGGCATCTCGACGCCGCGCCGACGTCTGCATACGAAAAGACGGCCCGAAAATCGATGCACGGCTCAAACTTTACAATCTCGGCGGCCTCGATGGCGTCGGCGGCCGAGGCGGTGTACGCGCGCACCAAGCCGCCCGCGCCCAGTTTTGTTCCGCCGAAGTAGCGCACGACCGCGATGGCGCATTCCCGAAGCGCATGGGCCTTGAGCACGCCTAAAATGGGCATCCCCGCCGTGCCGTGCGGCTCGCCGTCGTCCGAGAAGCGCATCAAGTTCCCCGCAGCGTCCGCGATGAAGGCATAGCACACATGGGTGGCGAGCGGATGGCGCCTTCTTACGTCGGCAAGAAAGCGTTGGGCGTCCTCCTCGCCGCGTACGGGGGCGAGATAGGACAGGAAGCGGGACTTTTCGATTACCCGCTCCGCGCAGTATTCCCTTGTGACGCCGAGGTATTCCATCACGAGCGCACGACGCGCACGCGCACCTTCTTCCCCTTGAAGAGGAGGAAGTCGCCGTCGGGAAGCGGCATGTCGAAGGCAGTCACCTTCACGCCGTCCACTGTCACGCCGCCCTGTTCGATGAGCCGCCTCGCCTCGCCGTTGGATTTGCAGAGACCCGTCTCCACGAGGGCCGAGAGAATGGTTGTCGCCGCGGAAATTTTCACCTCGGGCATCGCCCCGTCCCCGCCGAATGCGCCGCGGGCCTGCTCCAAAGCCGCCTTTGCCTTCTCCTCGCCGTGCACCGTCTTGGTGAGCTCGTAGGCGAGCCGTTCCTTGGCGGCGTTCATCCGCTCGTCGCGGTGGGCGCAGAGCGTTGCAATCTCGTCGAGGGGCAGGAAGGTGAGGAGCTTGAAGCACTTCTCCACGTCCGCGTCGTCGGTGTTTCTCCAGTACTGGAAAAAGTCGTAGGGGGAGGTCTTGTTTTCGTCGAGCCAAATTGCGCCCTTCTGCGTCTTGCCCATCTTCTTGCCCTCACTCGTCGTGAGGAGCTGGAAGGTCATCGCGTAGGCGGGTTTTGCCGTCTTTCTGCGGATGAGGTCGGCGCCCGCCAAGATGTTGCTCCACTGGTCGTCGCCGCCCAGCTCGAGCGAGCAGCCGTACTGTTCGTGCAGGACATAGAAGTCATATGCCTGCATCAACATATAGTTGAATTCGAGGAAGGACAGCCCGCGCTCCATTCTCGTCTTGAAGCATTCCGCCGTGAGCATGCGGTTGACCGAGAAATGCACGCCGACGTCCCGCAGGAAGTCCACATAGTTGAGGGAGAGCAGCCAGTCGGCGTTGTTGACGATGATGGCGGCGTTCTCGCCGTCGAAACGGAGAAATCTCCCCATCTGCCGCTTGAAACACTCGACATGGTGGGCAATCGTCTCCTTGGTCATCATGGCGCGCATGTCCGTTCTCCCCGAGGGGTCGCCGACCATCGCCGTGCCGCCCCCGATGAGGATGATGGGCTTGTGCCCCGCGTCCTGCATGTGCCGCATGGCGACAAGTTGCATGAAATGCCCGACGTGCAGGCTGTCCGCGGTCGGGTCGAATCCGATGTAGAAGGGCACACTCTCCCGCCCCAAGAGGTCGTAGAGCTCCTCCTCATACACCGTCTGCTTGATAAAATCCCGCGCGCGCAGGGTATCCATGACATTCTTCATAAGAACTCCTCAAAGGCTACGTTTTTGAATCCATTATAGCCGTCGGGGGGAAAATTGTCAAATAATTCGCGGCGCCCCGCGAAATTTTTAGGACAGGGAGAGTTCTTCGCGCAGTCCGCCGAGGCAGGACAGCTCCTCGAGCAGTTCCTCAAAGGTGATTTTGCCAAATCGGCGCCCGAATGCCTCGTTGCGGCGGTCGCGCTGTGCCTTCTCGTATGCCTCAATCGTCTCTTCGATGCTCTCATCCATGCCCCTATTATATGGGCGGGAATGCGTTCCATGCCTTGGCGGCGGGCGGCGCGCTTGAAATTTTTGTCGAAAGCGGACGCATGTGTCAAAATTTCAAAATTTTTATTCGATATATTGAAAAACACTGCCCATACTGCGGAAAAATGGTATACTTTGGACGGAAAAAAGATATGGAACACGCTCGAAAAAACTATCTTTCTCTGCAAAACGGCAGCGACATCCGCGGCGTGGCGCTCGGAATCGACGGGCATGAAGTCACGCTCACAACGGCGGCCGCGACTGCAATCGGTGCGGCGTTTGCGCGCATCCTCAGAGAAACCCTGAAAAAACAGCATGTGACGGTTGCCGTCGGGCAGGATTCCCGTCTCTCGGCGGACACGCTTTCGCGGGCAATCGCGGACGGCATCGGCTCCGAGGGCGGAAACGTCCTCCTCTGCGGGCTGTCCACCACGCCCTCCATGTACGATTTTCTCAAAGAAAATGCGGACGCGGACGCCTCCGTCATGGTGACGGCGAGCCATCTGCCCCGCGACAGGAACGGGTTCAAGTTCTTCACGCGGGAGGGCGGGCTCGAGAGCGACGAGGTGCGCGCCATCCTTGCGCTTGCGGAGACGGTTTCCGTAACCTTAAAGCCCTATGCGTGCGAGCGGCGGCCCTATCTTGCGAAGTATGCGGCAAAACTTGTCTCCTACGTGCGGGGCGCGACGGGGCAGGAGAGACCCTTGCGCGGACTGCGCATTCTCGTGGATGCGGGAAACGGCGCGGGCGGATTCTATGCAAGCGAGGTGCTCGCTCCCCTCGGCGCGGATACCGCGGGGTCGCAATTTCTTGAACCGGACGGGAATTTCCCCAACCATATCCCCAATCCCGAGAACGCGGATGCGATGCGCTCGCTCACGCAAGCGGTGGAACGGTGCCATGCCGACTTCGGCGTCATCTTCGACACCGATGTGGACCGCGCGGGGGCGGTCGGAAAGGGCGGGACGGAATTTTGCCGCAACCGCCTCATCGCGCTCATCTCCGCCATTCTCCTTCGGGAGCGGGCGGGCGCGTACATCGTCACGGACAGCGTGACGAGCACCGGGCTCGGCGAATTCATTGCGGAGCACGGGGGCATTCATCATCGATATAAACGCGGCTATAAGAACGTCATCGACGAGGCAAAGCGGCTGAACGCGGAGGGAAAATACGCCCCGCTCGCCATCGAGACGAGCGGCCACGCCGCGCTGATGGAGAACAATTTTCTCGACGACGGGGCATACCTCGTCACCCGCCTCCTCGTCGCCATGGCGAAAGAGCAACAAGCGGGACGGTCGCTCGACCGCCTTCTCGACGGGCTGAAGGAGCCCGCGGAGGCCGTGGAGGTGCGCCTTCCCATCACTCTTTCCGACTATCGAGTCGCGGGCATGGGTATCCTCGATTCGTTCGAGGCGTACATCGAGGCACTCCCCTATGCCGCCGTCGACCGAGACAACCGCGAGGGCGTTCGGGTCAACTTCGATACGGAACACGGGTGCGGCTGGCTGCTCATACGGCGCAGTCTGCACGAGGCGGTCCTCCCCGTCAATGCGGAGTCCGAACGGGCGGGCGGCACAAAGAAGATGCTCCGGGAACTTCTCATATTCCTTCGCAAACAGCACGGCGTCGACCTCGGCCCGCTCGAACAATCCACCCGATAAACGATAAGGAGATACTATGAAACAGACAACCATCAACTGCATCCGTTTTCTTGCGGCGGACGCCATTCAGAAGGCGAATTCGGGGCACCCCGGGCTCCCGCTCGGCGCGGCTGCCATCGGCTATACCCTCTTTCAGGACTTTCTCAAATTCAACGCAAAAGACCCCGCATGGGACGACCGCGACCGCTTTGTGCTCTCGGCGGGACACGGCTCCATGCTCCTCTATTCCCTTCTGCATCTCTATGGATACGGGCTGACGATGGACGACCTTCGCAACTTCCGCCAGCTCAATGCCAAGACCCCCGGCCACCCCGAATACCGCCACACGGCGGGGGTGGAGACGACGACGGGTCCGCTCGGGCAGGGCATCGCGAATGCCGTCGGCATGGCGCTTGCGGAGGCACATCTTGCGGCGCGCTTCAACCGCACGGGGTTCCCCATCGTCGACCACTTCACCTACTGTCTGTGCGGGGACGGCTGTCTCGAGGAGGGAATCTCCTATGAGGCGTGCTCGTTTGCGGGCAGTCATGCGCTCGGCAAGCTCATTTTGCTCTACGACGACAACAACATCTCCATCGAGGGCGACACCGATATCACCTTCAAAGAGAGCGTCGCGGAGCGCTTCGAGGCGCAGAACTGGCAAGTCATCAAGGTGGACCTCGTCAAGTCCCCCGACAACGTGCTCATGATCTCCAACGCCCTCCGCAAGGCCCAGCGCGAGAAGAGCAAGCCCTCCGTCATCATCTTCCGCACCCACATCGGGCAGGGCTCCCCTCTCGAGAACACGGCGAAGTGCCACGGCTCCCCGCTCGGGGCGGACAACATCGCCGAAATGCGCGCAAAGTGCGGCTGGGAATATCCCGCCTTCGAAGTCCCCGCGGAAGTGTATCGCCACACGGCGCGGCCCTCGCGGCGGGGCGCAAAGGCGGAGAAGGAGTGGCGGACGATGTTCTCCGAATATGAGAAGCGCTTCCCCGCGCTCGCCGAAGAATATCGCAACATGATGGCGGGAAAACTTCCCGAGAATCTCGAAGACGGGCTCTTCGAGTTCTCCAAACCCATGGCGACGAGGCAGACTTCCGCCGTCGCGCTCAACCGCATCGCAAAGAAGCTCCCCTCCCTCATCGGCGGCTCGGCGGACCTCGCGCCCTCCAATCTCTCGGACATGAAAAATGCCGACGGGGCAGAATATGGCGACTTCGGTGCGGAAAATTATGCGGGGCGCAATCTCCACTTCGGCATCCGCGAACACGCGATGGCGGCGATTACCAACGGCATCTATCTCCATGGCGGACTGCGCCCGTACTGCGCGACCTTCTTCGTGTTCTCCGATTACTGCAGACACGCCATCCGTCTGTCTGCGCTCATGAATATCCCCGTCATCTACCTCTTCACGCACGACAGCATCGGTGTCGGCGAGGACGGGCCGACGCATCAGCCCGTCGAACAGCTCATCGGCCTTCGCGCCATTCCCAATCTCAAAGTCTACCGCCCTGCGGACGGCAAGGAGACGGCGTATGCGTGGCTCTCGGCGCTCAAGGGGAATTCCCCCACCGCGCTCGTGCTCTCCCGCCAGAATCTTCCCCAATACGAGGGAAGCGGCGAGGGTGCGCTGAGGGGCGGGTATGTCCTCTCCGACTGCGAGGGGACGCCCGATGTCCTGCTCATCGCCAGCGGCTCCGAGGTGGAGCCGTGCGTCAGGGCGCAGGCCCTTCTTCTGGAGGAGGGAATCCGCGCGCGGGTAGTCTCCATGCCCTGCATAGAGGAATTCGAAAAGCAGAGCGCCGCCTATCGGAAGAGCGTCCTTCCCCCCGAAGTCAAGGCGCGGGTGTGCGTCGAGGCGGGGAGCCCGTACAGCTGGTACAAATATGCGGGCGAACAGGGCGAGATTATCGGCATGACCACCTTCGGGGCGAGCGCGCCCGCCTCCCTGCTCTTCCCCCTCTACGGCTTCACGCCCGAAAATGTCGTCGCCAAGGCGAAACTCAGCCTCTCCAAATAACAAAACAGCAGCAAAAAAGACCTTCCGCGGAAGGTCTTTTTGTTTTACTTGAATTCGTCGAAGGGTTCGTCGTCTTGCTTGGGCTTAGAATCGGAGAAGTCCCCGAACGGGCTGTCCTCGGGGGTGGGCGGCACGTTGTAGCCGTATGCGCGGGCGTATGCCTCCCTGCGCTTTCTTAAGTACTCCCCGTAGTCCATAGGCGTGCGGTTGCGGAAACAGAAGAAGAGAATCTCGCGCACGGGGAAGAGGACGGCGAGCGCAGTCATGGCGATGGCGCTCCTCGGATTATACTTGCGGAAAAAGGCGGTGTAGAGGATGCACTCAAACACGACAAAGGCGATGGCGAGAAGGTCGGAGACCCCCATCAGCCAGCCGATGTTGAGGGCGGTATATCCATAGACGGCGCCGTATGCCCATTGGAGACCGTCGGGAACGAGCTGCGGGTCGATATAATAGGTGTAGAGGCTGCGGGAGCCGACTTCAAGGTACACTTCCGCCTGCGCGTAGGACGTGAGCATGAGCTCGAGAACGAGCCCGAAGATGCCGACGGCGACGCACACGCCCTCGAGGAGGGCGGCATAGAGGCCCGCGCGCTTCATCTTCTTGCCGAAGACCTTGGTCTCGCCCGCGAGCACGCCGACATACCAAGTGTTGACGATGGGAATAAAGCCGAGAAAGCCGTCCCGTCTGCCCTGATTCTTTGCCATCTTCAAGAGGCCGAAGCCGCCGAGAACGGTGAGCCCGAGGAAGATTGCGCCGCCGATGACGACGCCGAGCAGCCACTCCGAACGAAGGACGAAGACGGCGTCCCCGTCCGCCGTCAGGGCCGTGTCTACCAGCATCCTGATAAGCGAACTCCATTGAAAAAAGTTCATAATTCCTCCTGCGCCGCATGGGGCGCCTCATACTCCACCCGCACGAGGGTGAGCCCCGCGGCGGGCATCGTCTTTGCCAGCAGGTTGCGGGGGCCGCCCGCAAGCGCCTTCACGATATTCTGTGTGCTTTTTCCCGTTCCCACGGCAAAAATTTCTCCCGCGAGAATGCGGACCATGTTGTATAAAAACCCGTTTCCCGTGACCTCTATCTCGTACATGGTATGCCCGTCTTCCGTCTTCTCGCAAATTTCGACGGCGTAGAGGGTGCGCACGCTCGTCTTTGCGGAGGCCCCCGTCGAGGAGAACGCCTTGAAGTCATGCTCCCCCACGAGAAGGGCCGCCGCTTCCCGCATTTTCACGAGGTCGGGACGCGTCCCGATGCGCGCCGCATAGCGGGAAAGCATGGGGAGCGGAATGGGCGAAAGATAGGCGCGGTAGCGGTAGGTCTTGCGCTTGACACTGCGCGTGCAGTCAAACCCCTCGGGGGCGGGATAACTCGCTGTCACCTTACAGTCGGGGGGAAGGATTAAATTCATGCAGTTTGCAATCCTTTCGGGCGGAATGGAAGTCTCCGCGTCGAGGTGGCAGACCTGCGCAAGCGCATGCACGCCCGCGTCCGTTCTCCCGCTCGCCGAAACCCGCGTGGGGACGCCGAAGACTTCGCCTGCCGCGCGCTCGAGTTCCCCCTGCACGGTGCGCTCCCCCTTCGCCTGCCGCTGAAAGCCGCGGAAGAAGGTGCCGTCATATTGGACAATCAGGACAAATCTCATAAGATTTCCCCCAAGTAGACGCGCAGAAGGGCGACGCCCGCAATCATCGCCGCCATGACGAGGAAGGCGACGAGGTCCCTCCAAGAAAAGCGGAGTTTTTTGTACTTCGTGCGCTTTTCGCCCTTATAACAGCGGGCCTCCATCGCGTCGGAGAGTTCGTCCGCACGGCGGAAAGCGGAGAGAAGCAGGGGGATGAGCACGGGAATGAAGGCGCCGATGCGCTTGAAAAGATTGCCGCTCTCGAAGTTGGCGCCGCGCGCCGTCTGGGCGTTTTTGATGCGCGCCGTCTCCTCCATGAGGGTGGGAATCATGCGCAGAGCGATACTCATGATAAGGGCAAGCGCGTGGACGGGAAATTTTACCCATTTGAGGGGGGTGAGGATGCTCTCGATGCCGTCCGTAAGAGAGACGGGGGTCGTCGTGTAGGTGAGCATGGAGGAACAGAGGACGAGCAGGAGCAGGCGGAGAATCAAAAAGACGGAGAAGACGATGCCCTCCTGCGAGACGCAGAAAATCCCCCAGTTCCAGTAGACGGCGGGACCCGCCCAGTAGGTCTTCTCCCCCGTGTGGAAGAGCACGTTGATGGCGCCCGTGAAGATGGCGAGGAAGAAAATCCCCTTCACCGCGGAGAGCACCTTCAGAAAGGGCACGCGGGAGAAGGCGATGACGAAGACGAGCACTGCCGCACAGGCGGCGAGCCCGTAGAAGTTGTTCGCCACGAAGATTGCCACGATGAAGGCGACGAGAAAGAGCAGCTTCATGCGCGGGTCGAGGCGGTGGACAAAGGAATTTGCGGGATAGTACTGCCCGAATGCGACTGCCTTCATGCGCCGCCTCCCCTGAGGGCGAGCACCTTGCGGATGAAGTCCTCCGTCGTGAAGTCGCAGTCAACGGAAATCCCCCGCCGTTTGAGGGCGGAGACGAGTTTTGCGGTGAGCGGAATGTCGAGACCGAGGGAGAGGAGCTCCTCCGCTCTCTGAAAAAGTTCGGACGGGGGGAGCACATAGCGCACCCTCCCCTCCTCAAAAACAGCGACATGGGTGCAGTTTTCCGCGATTTCGTCCATGTCGTGGGAGACGATGATGACCGTCTTGCACCAGCTGCCGTGAATTTCGTGGAGAAGGCGCATCATCTCTTGCTTGCCGAGGGGGTCGAGCCCCGCCGCAGGTTCGTCGAGGACGAGCACTTCGGGTTTGGTCACGATGACGCCCGCGACCGCGACCCGCCGTTTTTGTCCGCCCGAGAGGTCGAAGGGCGACTTGTCGGCGATTTCGTCGTAGTCGAGCCCCACCGCTTCGAGCGCGCCGCGCACGGCAGTTGTCACTTCCTCCTCCGACGGTTTGCCTTTCCCATAGAAATTTTTATAGCCGAACGCCACGTCCTCTTTCACCGTCTCGGCGAAGAGCTGATATTCGGGGTATTGGAAGACCATGCCGACGCTGCGGCGGAGGGCGTAGAAGTCCGTATTCTTGTCCGTGAGGTCGAAATCCCCCACCTTGAGGACGGTTGCGGGGGGAGGAATCTCTCCCTTCTTCAGCCGTTTTTTATGAAAATGCTTCTTGGAGGAGGGCAGGCGGATGAGGGCGTTGAGGTGCTGGACGAAGGTGGATTTGCCGCTCCCCGTGTGTCCGATGATGCCGAAAAATTCCCCCTCTTCGACGGTGAGGGAGATGTCGTCGAGCGCCTTCGCCGCGAAGGGCGTGCCGTCATTATAGATATGCGTCAGGTGCTCGGCTACGATACGCATCGGGCAATCTCCTCTGCAAGTTTTTCGAAATCGAGGGTGTCACCCACGGACATGCCCCCCTCGCGCAACCTCTTGGAGATGATTCCGATGCGCGGAAGGGTAAGGTTGTACGTGAGCAGTTCGTCCCCGCGCGAGAAGATTTCCGCGGGGGTGCCGCGCATGACAATCTCCCCCCTGTTCATGACGACGGCGCGGTCGGCAAGGAGGGCCTCCTCGACAAAATGGGTGATGAGCACAACAGTCACCCCCTCCTCGCGGTTGAGGCGGGAGACGACATCGATAATCTCCCGCCGCCCCTTGGGGTCGAGCATGGCGGTGGATTCGTCCAGAATCATGACATCGGGACGGAGGGCGAGCACGCCCGCGATGGCGATGCGCTGTTTTTGCCCGCCCGAGAGACGGGATACGGTGGCATACCGATAGTCCTGCATGCCGACGGCGGAGAGCGCAAAGTCGATGCGCCGCCCAATCTCCTCGCGGTCGAGTCCCACATTTTCCGCGCCGAAGGCAACGTCGTCCTCCACAACGGAGGCGACGGTCTGGTTGTCGGGATTCTGAAAGACCACTCCGACGCGGCTGCGGAGATCATAGAGATGTTTGTCGTCGAGAACCTGCCCGAAGATGCTGATTTCCCCCTTGTCGGGCATCAAAATACCGTTGGCAAGGCGGGCGAGGGTGCTCTTCCCGCTCCCGTTGTGCCCGAGAACGGCGAGAAATTCCCCCTTCTTCACCTCGAGATTGAGGCCCTGTATGCAAAATCCTCCCTGTCCGTAGGAAAAGGAGACGTTTCGCATTTCTATGGCATTTTCAGGCAATTCTTGCACGGTCATTTCTGTTGCTTTCTTCCTGCGCAGTAGACGACGATGACGACGATGGCGGCGATGAGCTGGATGGCGACATCGACGGCGAGAACGGACAGGCCGATGACGCCGAACACATAGGGAACGGTGGACGAGGAGCCGCCGCCCCTCCCCGGATTGCGGATGTTGAAGGTGAGCTCGCCCAAGGGCAGTCCGTCGCGGGTATATTCATAATAATGCTCCCCGAGTTGCCCGTCCGCGTTGTGCTCGGTGAGGGGCAGGGTGCAGTTGTAGAGCGTATAGGGAGTCTTGACGGTGAGGTGGAATTCGCCGAAATCCGCCCAGCCCTCGGCGGGCGAGAGCAGATAGCGGTAGAAACAGGATGTGGGCGCGTAGTCGGGATAGAGCGGCGCCGTGACGACGTTGACGAGCTCCGTCTTTGCGGGAATGTGCAGGGAATAGACGTAGACGCGGGTGAGCTGATTCTCATACTGCGGGAGCCAAAGCTGGGACGCGCCGTAGGAATATTGCCCGCTCGAAGTGAGCCAATCCGTCACGATGTTGTAGTAGTTGTTCTCCTCGACAAATTCGGGACGGGCGGCCTCTACAAGCTCGGCATACGTCATGTCCTCGCCGTCGGAGACGGTCGCGACTGCGCCCGCAAGCGGGGTGCGGTCCCTGTCCTCGACGCTCGCACGGGGATAAACTTTTGCGGTGATTGTCGGCGCTTCGCCCAAGGAATAGAAGGTGATTTCCGCGCTCTTCGACATGAAATACACAATTTGATATTCGCCGTCGCGAAGGCCCCACGATCTGGCGTCGCCGTCGAACAAAATGCGCGTCCGATTGGGGGAATAGGAGAGCATGACGGAGAGCATTCCCTCCTCTTCCGCTGCGTTTTCGAGCGACACATCCACGACATGGGTATGGCAAACGAGGTCGGGGGCGAAGAAATCGTCCTCGATTTTTCCGTCAAAGGCGGCATGCTCGAGGCGGTACGAAGGGATGGCTCCGCCCGCGCCCGAATAGCTGCTCGCAAGGTAGCGGACGGTGCGCTCCACTTCTTCCCCATCCGCCGTAATCTGATAGCGGGCGGTGTCGTCGAAGGGCGGGTTTGCCGAATAGTCGACATACGTCGGGAGCTCCCCGAAGGGAAAGGCGAGGGTGACGTCCACGTCGCCGTCCGTGGGATTATAGAAGGTATAAGCCGCCTCGACGCTTGCGGTATACTGCGAGAGGTCGGACATCACGGGAGCGGGAAGGTCGTAGACCGTCAGCGTGAGGTCCTCCCGCTTCACCTCGACGGGACAAGCCCCGACGACACCGGGGCCCGAGGAGGACGTACCGTCCCAGTAGGCGGGTGCGGAATTGGCCGCGGCGGGCGCAGCCGGGATGCCGAGAAGTGGCAGCGCGGCAAGCGATGCGGCGAGCAAAATTGGAATTGCCTTCTTGGATTTCGTCATGGTTTTCCTCCCTCTTTTTGAATATTATACCACTTTGCCTGCCAAATGTCACCCGTTTTGGCAAATTTTCATCAAACAGCGGGGCAAAATTTCGCGATTCGGTTGACTTTGCTAATAAAATGGATTATAATATGGAAGATTGCGGGGCGAGCGTTCCGCTTTACTCCCGAAATTCAAGAAAAAAACATATTTTTTGGAGGTTTGTTGATGACCAAAATGACTATCGACGGCAATACCGCCGCCTCGCATGTCGCATACGCCTTCTCCGAAGTCGCTGCGATTTACCCAATCACCCCCTCCTCCCCCATGGCGGAATCCGCCGATGAATGGGCGACACAGGGCAGAGTGAATATGTGGGGGCAGAAGCTCCGCATCACCGAGATGCAGTCGGAAGGCGGCGCGGCAGGCGCCGTGCACGGTTCCCTCTCCGCGGGCGCGCTCACCACGACGTATACCGCTTCGCAGGGACTCCTTCTGATGATTCCCAACATGTACAAGATTTCGGGCGAACTTCTCCCGATGGTCATGCACGTCTCCGCGCGCGCCCTCGCCGCCCATTCCCTCAACATCTTCGGCGACCACTCCGACGTGATGAGCTGCCGTCAGACGGGCTTTGCGATGCTCGCGAGCTGCTCGGTGCAGGAAGTCATGGACCTCTCCCTCGTCGCGCACCTCTCCACCCTTCGCTCCCGCGTTCCCTTCCTCAGCTTCTTTGACGGCTTCCGCACTTCCCACGAAGTCTCCAAGATTGACGTCATCGACTATGCCGAGATGAAGGCCATCTTCGACAAGAAGGGCCTCGCCGCGGACGTTGCCGCCTTCAAGGGCCGTGCGCTCAACCCCGAGCACCCCGTCCAGCGCGGCACGGCGCAGAACGGAGATACCTACTTCCAGAACAGGGAGACCGCGAACAGCTACTACGCCGCCACCCCCGCCGTCGTGCAGGAGATGATGGACGAAGTCAGCGCCCTCACGGGAAGAAGCTATCACCTCTTTGACTATGTCGGCGCTCCCGATGCGAAGTATGTCATCGTCATCATGGGTTCGGGTGCGGAGACCGTCGAAGAGTCCATCAACAAACTCAATGCCAAGGGCAAGAAATACGGCCTTCTCAAGGTCCGCCTCTATCGCCCCTTCGCGACGGATGCCTTCATCGCCGCCCTTCCCAAGACGGTCAAAAAGCTCGCCGTCCTCGACAGAACGAAGGAGCCCGGCTCCCTCGGCGAGCCCCTCTACCTCGATGTCTGCACGGCGCTCCTCGAAAAGGGCGTGAAGAATGTGCAGGTCGTCGGCGGCAGATACGGCCTCGGTTCCAAGGAATTCAACCCCTCCATGGTGCTCTCCATCTATAAGAATCTCGAGCAGAAAGAGAGCAAGAACCACTTCACCGTGGGTATCTTCGAGGATGTGACGAACAGCTCCCTCGACTTCTCCGAAAAATTCGATGCGGCGCCCGCGGGCTCCACTTCCTGCAAGTTCTACGGCCTCGGCTCGGACGGCACGGTGGGTGCGAACAAGAACTCCATCAAGATTATCGGCGACCACACCGACATGTACGCACAGGCTTACTTCTTCTATGACAGCAAGAAGTCGGGCGGCATCACCGTCTCCCATCTGAGATTCGGCAAGACGCCCATCCAGAGCGAATATCTCATCGACGCGGCGGACTTCATCGCCTGCCACAACCCCTCCTATGTCACCCGCTATGACATGGTCTCCGACCTCAAGAAGGGCGGCGCGTTCCTGCTCAACGCCCCTTGGACGACGGTCAAAGAACTCGACAAGAACCTTCCCGCCAAAGTCAAGAATGCCCTCGCCGCAAAGCGCGCGAAGCTGTATGTCATCGACGCCATCAAGATTGCGAAGAAACTCGGGCTCGGCGGCAGGACGAACACCATTCTGCAGTCGGCGTTCTTCCTCATCAATGAGCAGATCATGCCGTACACGGAGGCCGTCGACCTCATGAAGAAGATGGCGTACAAGTCCTTCGCGAGAAAGGGCGACGCCGTCGTGCAGATGAACTACAACGCCATCGACAGCGCGAAGGCAAACCTCAAGAAGATTGCCATCCCGAAGGCTTGGGCGACCACCACCGAGGGCGCTCCCATGCACGAAGTCGCGAACGACGAATATTTCAAAAAGGTCGTTGCGCCCATCCTCGCGCTCGAGGGCGACAAGCTCCCCTCCTCCGCCTTCAATGCGGACGGCAGCGTCCCCACGGGCACCACGAAATTCGAGAAGCGCGGCGTCGCCGTCACCGTTCCCAAGTGGGTGAAAGAGAACTGCATCCAGTGCAACCAGTGCGCCTTCGTCTGCCCGCATGCGTGCATCCGTCCCGCCCTCGTGGCGAATGGAAGCGACAGACCCGCCGCCTTCGACACCAAGCCCGCGACGGGTGTCCCCGGGTATGAATTCCGCATGCAGGTCTCCCCGCTCGACTGCATGGGCTGCGGCGTCTGCGCCGATGTCTGCCCCGGCATGCGCGGGAACAAGGCGCTCGTCATGACGCCGTTTGCCGAACTCGAGGAAGTGGAAGCGAAGAACTGGGAGTACGCGGTGGACCTTCCCGACGTCGACCTCTCCGCGGTCAAGATGGCGGATGTCAAGAAGTCGCAGTTCACCCCGTCCCTCTTCGAATTCTCGGGCGCATGCGCTGGCTGCGGCGAGACGCCCTACGTCAAGGTCGTCACCCAGCTCTTCGGCGACAGAATGATTGTCGCCAACGCGACGGGCTGCTCCTCCATCTACGGCGGTTCCTCCCCGACGTGCCCCTACACCACCAACAAGCAGGGCCACGGTCCCGCATGGGCCAACTCCCTCTTCGAGGACAATGCGGAATTCGGCTACGGCATGCACCTTGCCTATCAGGCGAGAAGGGCGACGCTTGCCGAAAAGGTCACAAAACTTGCAGAGCTCTGGAAGGATTATCCCGAATGCGTGAAACCCCTCACCGACTGGGTGGCTTCCATGGACGATGCCGAGGCGAGCAAGACGGCCTCTGCCGCCCTTGTCAATGAGCTCAACGGCTGCCGCGCCGAATGCGAGGGCGAAGAACTTGCCCTGCTCGACGAAATTCTTGCCGAAAAGGATTGCCTCGTCAAGAAGTCCTTCTGGATTATCGGCGGCGACGGCTGGGCGTATGATATCGGCTACGGCGGCCTCGACCACGTGCTCGCAAGCGGTGCGGACGTCAACGTCCTCGTCCTCGACACCGAGGTCTACTCCAACACGGGCGGTCAGGCAAGCAAGTCCACCCCCATCGGCGCGGTCGCGAAGTTTGCTTCGAGCGGCAAGCGCGTCAAGAAGAAGGACCTCGGCATGATTGCGGCCTCCTACGGCTATGTGTACGTCGCACAGTGCGCGATGGGTGCGGATAAGAACCAGCTCGTCAAGGCGCTGAAAGAGGCGGAGGCCTACCACGGACCGTCCCTTGTCATCTGCTACGCGCCCTGCATCAACCACGGCATCAACATGACCAAGTCGCAGTCCGAAGAGAAGAATGCGGTCGAATGCGGCTACTGGCAGCTCTACCGCTACAACCCCGAACTGGCGGCAAAGGGCGAGAACCCCTTCACGCTCGACAGCAAGGACCCCACGGGCGACTATCAGGCGTTCATCCTCGGCGAAACCCGCTATGCTTCCCTCAAGAAGACACAGCCCGCCGTCGCCGAAGAACTCTTCAAGAAGACGGAGGAGAGCTCCAAGGAGCGCCTCGCCGGCTACAAGAAGATGGCAGGCAGAGAATAATTTCTCAAAACAATCGATTGGACAAAAAAGACGCAGCAAAAGGGTGTATTCCATAGGGAATCACAAAACAAAATTTTTTATCGGAATACACCTTTGGGCGAGTCAAACAAAGGAGTCGAGAGTTTTGCTCTCGACTCCTTTTGTTGACTTTAATTTTCGATCGAATATTTCCCGAACCGCTCGGGTCTGAATGCCTTATACTTCACAAAATAGTAGCGCCAATCACATTCTACCACGGAATGCAAACTTTTGCAATAGTTTTTATCAAAATTGCCGAAGACAAATTACGGGAGGTCAAAAGAAAACCACGCGATTGCCGCGTGGTGAAAGACATGAAACACCCCTTCCGTCGCCTTTGGCGACACCCACCCTCAAGGGGTGGGCGAGGGCAAAGATTGTTTTATGCCGTTATTCGAGCTCGAAGGCGCCCGTGTAGAGCTGGTAGTACTTGCCCTTCATGGCGATGAGCTGGTCGTGCGTGCCGCGCTCGATGATGCGGCCGTGCTCCAAGACCATGATGACGTTGGAATTCTTGACCGTGGAGAGGCGGTGGGCGATGACGAACACCGTTCTGCCCTCCATAAGTTTATCCATGCCGCGCTGGACGATGGCCTCCGTTCTCGTATCGATGGAGGAAGTGGCCTCGTCCAAAATCATGACGGGCGGGTCGGCGACGGCGGCACGGGCGATGGAGAGGAGCTGGCGCTGTCCCTGCGAGAGGTTGGCGCCGTTCTGGTGGAGCATCGTCTGATATCCCTCGGGGAGGCGGGTGATGAAGTCGTCCGCGCCCGCAAGTTTTGCCGCGGCGATGCAGTCCTCGTCGGTGGCGTCGAGCTTGCCGTAGCGGATGTTCTCCATGACGGTGCCCGTGAAGAGGTTGGTGTCCTGCAGGACCATGCCGATTGCGCGGCGCAGTTCCCCTTTCTTAATCTTGTTGACGTTGATGCCGTCGTAGCGAATCTTGCCGTCGGCGATGTCATAGAAACGGGTGAGAAGGTTGGTGACCGTCGTCTTGCCCGCGCCCGTCGCGCCCACGAAGGCGACTTTTTCACCCGGCCGTGCATATAGCGAGATGTCGTGGAGGACAATCTTGTCGGGGTCGTAGCCGAAGTCGACGTTGAACATGCGGATGTCGCCCTCGAGCTTGGTATAGGTGACGGAGCCGTCCTCCTTGTGGGGATGCCGCCATGCCCATACGCCCGTGCGCTCCTCGCATTCGGTGAGGGTGCCGTCCTCCGCCTCGCGGACGTTGACAAGAGTCACATAGCCGTTGTCCTCCTCGGGCTTCTCGTCGATGAGTGCCATGATGCGCGCCGAGCCCGCAAGGCCCATGACGACGGAGTTGACCTGATTGGAGACCTGATTGACGTTGTTGGAGAACTGCCTCGTCATCTGCAGGAAGGAGACGACGTTGGCGACGGCGAACGTCCCCCCCTCGACGCCGAGCAGGGTGATGATTCCGACGTTGTTGACGCTGTTCAGCACAAATACGCAGCCCACGACGGCGATAATGACATATAGAACGTGCCCGAAGTTGCCGAGAATGGGCATGAGCATGTTCGCGTAGCGGTTGGCGCGGTTGGACTGGTCATAGAGATGGTCGTTGACCTTGTCGAAGTCCGCCTTCGCCGCCTCCTCATGGCAGAACACTTTGACGACTTTCTGCCCGTTCATCATCTCCTCAATGAAGCCCTCCGTCTTTGCGACGGCACGCTGTTGGCCGAGGAAGTACTTCCCCGCGCCGCCGCCCACGACCTTGGTGACGAAGAGGATGACCCCCACGCCGCCGAGCACGATGAGGGCGAGCCAGAAGCTGTAGTAGAGCATGATTCCGAAGAGCGTTATGACCATGACGCCCGAGGTGATGAGCTGGGGCACGCTCTGAGCGATAATCTGACGGAGGGAGTCGATATCGTTCGTGTAGTAGCTCATGATGTCGCCGTGGTTGTGCGTGTCGAAGTAGCGGATGGGAAGGTCCTGCATGCCGTCGAACATCTGCCCGCGCATCTTCTTCAAAAATCCCTGCGTGATGATGGCGAGGAGCTGGTGATAGACGCCCGTCGCGATGAGGGAGAGAATGTAGAGCCCGATGAGGGTGAGCATGTAGCGGGTGATGGTGCTGCCGACTGCGATGGTGGCGTTTTCAAAGAGCACTTCGCCGCCCCAGCCGACGCCCGCTTCGACCGCCGCCCCCACGACGGAGAAGACGCGCTCCATGAAGATGGAGGGAAGGGCGGAGATGATGGCGTTGAACACGATACAGGCGAGGGTGAGCGGAAGCATGCGCGGATAGTAATGGAAGAGCGCTTTTATGACGCGTTTGAAGGTCCCCTTGGTGCGGATGGGCGCCGCTGCCGTGCCTCTGCCGCGGGCGGGACGGGTCATCATTTTAGGCATTGTCTTCCCCTCCTTCCGTCATCTCTTCGAGCGAGGAGACGGCCTTTCCGCCCTTATTTTGGGTGGTGTAAACCTCGGTATAGATGGCGTTGGTGCCGAGGAGTTCCTCATGGGAGCCGACGGCATTGATTTTGCCGCTGTCCATGATGATGATGCGGTCGGCATCCTCCACCGAAGAGGTGCGTTGGGCGATGATAATCTTCGTCGTCGCGGGCATGTACTCGTGCAACGCCTTGCGGATGAGGGCGTCGGTGTGCGTGTCGACGGCGGAAGTCGAGTCGTCGAGGATTAAAATCTTCGGCTTCTTGAGAAGGGCGCGTGCGATGCAGAGGCGCTGTTTCTGTCCGCCCGAGACGTTGGTGCCGCCCTGCTCGATGTAGGTGTCGTACTTCTGCGGGAAGGTCTGAATGAACTCGTCCGCCTGTGCGAGGCGGCAGGCCTCTTCGAGCTCCTCGTCGGTGGCGTCGGGGTTGCCCCAGCGGAGGTTTTCTTTGATGGTTCCCGAGAAGAGGACGTTCTTTTGCAGGACGACGGCGACTTGATTGCGAAGGTCCTCGAGGTCGTACTCCCTGACGTCCCTTCCCCCCACCTTCACGCACCCCTCCGTCACGTCATAGAGACGGGAGATGAGGTTGACAAGGGAGGTCTTGGAGGAGCCCGTGCCGCCGATGATGCCGATGGTCTCGCCCGATTTTATGTGCAAATCGATGTCTTCGAGCACGTTCTTTTCGGCATTGGCGGAATATTTGAAGCTGACATTTTCAAAGTCGACGGAGCCGTCCGCGACCTCGGTGACGGGATGCTCGGGGCTGTGCAGGGTAGGCTGTTCGTCGAGCACCTCGCAAATTCTCTTCGCGCTCTCGATGGACATCGTAATCATCGCGAACACCATCGAGAACATCATGAGGGAGGTGAGAATCTGCATGCCGTACACGACGAGCTGGGAGATGCTCCAGACCGAGATGCCCGTGTTTTCAAAGATGAGATAGGAGCCGAGGAAGAGCACGGAGGAGAGCACGCCGTAGAAGAAGACCTGCATGACGGGCTGGTTCCATGCGAGGATGCGCTCCGCCTTGGTGAAGTCGAGCTGGACCTCGGTGGCGGCCTTGTCGAACTTCTGCTTCTCGAAGTCCTCCCGCACATATGCCTTGACGACACGGATGCCGTTGACGTTCTCCTGAATGGATTCGTTGAGGTCGTCGTATTTGCGGAAGACGCGGTGGAAGAGCGGCATCGCCTTGCGCATCAGAAGGAGCAAAATAGCGGTGAGCGGCGGAACGACGCCGATGAAAATCCACGCGAGATTTCCGCCGATGACGAATGCCATCACGACGGAGAACACCATCATGAGCGGGCAGCGGATGGCCGTCCGCACAATCATCATATAGGACATCTGCACGTTGGTGACGTCCGTCGTCATCCTTGTGACGAGGGAGGGCGTGGAGAACTTGTCGATGTTCTCGAAGGAGAAATCCTGCACCTTGTAGTAGAGGTCCTTGCGCAAGTTCTTGGCGAAGCCCGCCGAAGCCTTTGCGCAGAATGCACCCGCGAGCGCACCGCAGGCGAGGGAG
This sequence comes from uncultured Clostridia bacterium, assembly GCA_947631925.1. GTDB lineage: Bacteria > Bacillota > Clostridia > Christensenellales > Borkfalkiaceae > Gallimonas. The sequence continues at coordinate 8,859 of CANRNE010000007.1, read as the reverse complement.
ACCATGGACATGGCGACCAGGATGAGGCCGTACTGCCCCACGCCGAGGGTGTCCCAGCTCGTCGCGCTCCCCCACAGCCCCGCGTTGTGTTCTATCGCGTTGCCGAGTTTGACGATTACGAAGGGAATCAGACATTCGAACACCACCTCAAAGGACACGAAGATGGGCGACAGGATGGATACCGTCTTATATTCCCTCACGCATTTTGCAAGTTTTTTGAGCAAAAACCTTCACCTCCAATCAACTGCTTCACTCGAAACATAGCAAAGAGGCGTAAACCTTGGTGGCTTTACGCGCTCTCTTTTTGAATTCTATATTATATTATCATCTCTCAAAAAAAATGTCAAACACTTGACGAAAAAGTTTGTGCGGTTTCATGAAATCATCACGAAAAACAAAGTGAGAAAGAAACGAACAGATTTTTCGGCGAAAAGCTTTCCTGCGGAAATCTTTTCGTCGAGCGGATAGGCGTTCGTACCTTCTCCAGCTCTTAGCCGCGCAAACGGTACTGTTTCATCGGACAATAAGCCCCGAGGTCGCAAATTGAGTGGAGCGCCGCAATTCTCGCTCAACAGCACGGGGTGCTGTGAGCGGCGGCGCGACATGAGCGGTGGCCTCCGCGAAGAGGCGTGCGGCGGTCCCTGCCGCCCACGCAAAAAAGCAAAAAGCGCGGTTTTTGCTTTTTCCGTAAATGGGGGATGACACCCCCTCACCGCCTATGGCGGAGCTTTCTCGGGCAGGTAGAGTCCTGCCCGAGAAGGGTGGCGCGAACGAAGAGAGCGACGGAAGGGGTGGCGCTCTAAATTCGTCATGCTGAGCGTAGTGCTTCGCCATTGAGAAATCTCTTGCCTTCCCTTCAGCCGGTGAGGTCGCGTTTGAGGGCGGCGATGACTTTGCTCTCGATGCGGGAAATTTGCACCTGCGAGACGCCGATGGCCTTGGCGACTTCGCTCTGCGTCATGTCCCGAAAATAGCGGAGGAAGACGATCTTCTTCTCCCGTTCGGGCAGTTTTTCGATGGCCTCCTTTAATATCATCTTATCGAGAATCTCCTCCTGTCCTTCCTTGGCGGGGAGCTTGTCGGCGAGCGTCGTCGCCTTCTCGTCCTTATAGTCCGTCTGTTCGTAGATGGAGACTGGCATGCGGGAGGAGCCGAGCGTGAGGGACACTTCCCCCTCGTCCATGGAAAATGCCTCCGCAATCTCCCGAACGGTTGGCTGTCTTGCATGCGCAAGCGTGAAATTTTCGATATAGCGATTGATTTCCCGCGCCGCCTTCTTCATCGCGCGCGAGACCTTGACGCTTCCGTCGTCCCGCAGAAAGCGCTTAATCTCCCCCGCAATCATGGGCACGGCATAGGTGGAAAAGCGCACGCCGAAACTTTCGTCGAACCCTGCAATGGCCTTCAGAAACCCGAGAGAGGCGAGGGAGAAGAGGTCGTCATACTCCACCCCCTTCCCCAAATACCGCCGCAAAATGCTCTTGAGGAGGGAAGTGTTGTGTTCGAGAAGGCGCTCCTTCGCCTGTCCGTCCCCCTCCTTCGCACGGCGGATGAGGGAGAGCGTCTCCTCCTCACCCAGCATCCGCAGCCCCCGCAAACAGTTTGCTCATCTTGACTTTGGTGCCCGCGCCGCGCTCCGATTTGACGGAAAAGTCGGTCATGAATGTCTGCATGATGGTAAAACCCATCCCCGAGCGTTCCTCCTCGGGACGGGTGGTGAAGAAGGGCTCGATGGCCTGTTCGATGTCCTCAATCCCCCCTCCCTCGTCGATGACTTCCACCTCGAGGCGGGCGCCGTCCGTACGGCAGACGAGCGTCACCCATCCCTCGCTGTCCCTGTATCCGTGGACGATGCTGTTCGTCACCGCCTCGGAGACGGCGGTCTTGACGTCGGAGAGCTCCGAGAGCGAAGGATTGAGGGGCAGGACGAATGCCGCCACTGCGTTGCGCGCAAACACTTCGTTCTCCGACTTCGCGGGGAATTTCAAAATCATTTCGTTCATGGACGCTCCTAAATTTTCGGCATCAACGCATACAGACCGCTGACGGAAAGAATTTTATCTGCGCTCTCCTCGGGGTTTTCGACATACATCTCCATGCCGTACCTCTTCAGCCGCTTGTATCTGCCGATGAGAAAGCCGATGCCCGTCGAATCCATAAAGCGGAGCCCCGCAAGATTGAACACGGCGCGCGAAAGCCCCGCGTTTTCGTCGATGAGCCTGTCCGTCCCCGCGCGGATGGCGGCCGCGGAATGCTCGTCGAGTTCGCCCGAGAGATAGATGTAGAGGTTCTCCCCTCTGCGGTTTGCCTGCAATTTCATACCGTTCTCCTGATTTCTTCGGACATTGTACCACGGGCGCGGGGGCGAAATTTGTATCAATTTGGGAAACGGGGTCGAAAAATCAAAAAAACACTTGACGGCGGCGCTCAAAAGATTTACAATATTGTCATAAGAATTTATGACAAAGGAGGATTTTATGCGCGACAGAATCATCGGCTATTTTGCGCTTGCGGCGGTCTATCTCGGTGCCGCGGCGGTGGGAGTGGGCGTGTATGCCCTGCTTCCCCTTCCCTTCTGGCTCTCCCTGCTCATTGCCGACATTGCGGCGACCGTCTTCGTCTTTTGCTTCAGTCTCATCTTCCGCAATGCCTCCGTCTACGACCCCTATTGGAGCGTCCAGCCCATCGTCATCCTCATCGCCTATGCCGTCGTCACGCCGCCGACGGCTGCAAATCTGCTCCCCCTCATCGCCGTTCTCATCTGGGGCGTGCGGCTGACCGCGAACTGGGCGTATACCTTCCGCGGGCTGAAATTTGAGGACTGGCGATACACCATGCTCGCCGAAAAGACGGGAAAGGGCTACTTCTTCGTCAACTTCGTCGGCATTCATCTCGTTCCCACCCTCGTCGTGTACGGCTGTGTGCTGCCCGCCGTCTTCACCTATGTCGAGGCACCCGCCTTTCATGCGGGGAGCGCCGTCTTCTTTGCCCTCTCCCTCCTCGCCGTACTCCTGCAGGGCACCGCGGACTGCGAGATGCACAAGTTCCGAAAGCACAGGACGGGGACCTTCATCCGCAACGGGCTGTGGAAATATTCTCGCCATCCGAACTATCTCGGAGAAATTCTGATGTGGTGGGGCGTGGGACTTGCGGCGGTCTGCGTCATGCCGTCGCGGTGGTGGCTGCTTGCGGGGGCGGTTGCGAACACCCTCCTCTTCCTCTGTGTCAGCATCCCGCTCGCCGACGGACGGCAGGCAAAAAAGGAGGGCTTCGACCTCTACAAGAGGAATACGCGCATGCTGCTCCCCCTCTATAAGCGGCAAAAAGACGGAACGCAAAATATTTGACAGCAACCGTTTGGCGTGTTATAATTTTCACATGGACGAATTTTCGAGGACAAAACTTCTGCTCGGCGACGAGGCGATGAAGAAACTTGCCGCCTCCCGCGTGGCGGTGTTCGGCATCGGCGGCGTGGGCGGATATACCGTGGAGGCGCTCGCGCGTTCGGGCATCGGCGCCCTCGACCTCGTGGACAGCGACAAGGTGAGCCTTTCCAACCTCAACCGACAGATTATCGCCCTGCATTCCACGGTGGGACGGGACAAAGTTGACGTCGCGGCGGAACGCATTTCGGACATCAATCCCGCCTGCCGCGTGACCAAGCACAAGACCTTCTTTCTCCCCGAAACGGCGGGGGAATTCGACTTTACGGAATACGACTACGTCGTGGACGCCATCGACACCGTGGCGGGAAAACTTGCGCTCGTCAAGCAGGCGAAGGAGGCGGGCGTGCCCGTCATCAGCGCGATGGGCGCGGGGAACAAGCTCAATCCCGCTTCTTTCGAGGTGGCGGACATCTACGAGACCGCGGTGTGTCCGCTCGCAAAAGTCATGCGGCGGGAACTGCGCAAATTGAACATCGACAGCCTGAAGGTGGTCTATTCCCGCGAGGAGCCCCTCCCCGCCGCCTGTGAGGCGGAAGCCGAAGAAGGGAGACGGAGCGTCCCGGGAAGTTGTGCGTTTGTGCCGCCCGTCTGCGGTCTTCTCCTCGCCGCGGAAGTTGTCAAGGACCTCATCAAAGTATGAAAACGGCGCCCATACGGGCGCCGTAACCGTTTGAAAAGCGGCCGCATCCGATTGGATGCGGCCGCTGAATTTTTCCCGTAAACCTCGGACATGGTATGCCCGTTTTGCGTCAATGTCCCCCGCAGGGCTCGGTGAGGACGAGCGGGTCGAGCACCTCGTCGAGCTTCTTCTCGTCCATCAGTCCCTCGCGTAGCACGATGGATTTGATGGATTCCCCCGTCTTGAGGGATTCCTTGGCAATCTCCGCCGCCTTCAGATACCCGATGTAGGGATTGAGCGCCGTCACGATGCCGACGCTTCTGTTGACCCACTCGGCGCAGCGCTCGCGGTTGGCGACGATGCCCACGATGCAGTGGTCGGAGAGCGTCTTCACCGCACCTGTGAGGGCGCGCAGGGATTCGAAGAGCTGATAGAAGATGATGGGCTCGAAGGCGTTGAGTTCGAGCTGACCCGCCTCGGCTGCCATCGTCACCGTGACGTCGTGCCCGATGACGAGGAAGGCGACTTGATTGACGACTTCGGGGATGACGGGGTTAATTTTCCCCGGCATGATGGAGGAGCCGTTCTGCCGCGCGGGCAAAATAATTTCCCCGAGACCGGTGCGCGGGCCGCTCGACATCAGCCGAAGGTCGTTGCACATCTTGGAGAGGTTGACGGCGAGCGCCTTGAGGGTGCCGGAGACGGCGGCAAACCCGTCCACATTCTGCGTCCCGTCGAAGAGGTCGTCGGCGCGGCGGAGGTTTTCCCCCGTGAGCTGGGAGAGTTCCTCCGTGATATGGGTAAAATACGCTTCCCGCGCGTTGATGGCGGTCCCGATGGCGGTCGCACCGAGATTGATGGTGCGCATTTCGGAGAGGGAGGCCTCTATCCGCTTTGCGGAGCGGTCGATGGCGGTCGCGAAGGCGCGGAATGCCTGCCCGAGGCGCATGGGGACGGCGTCCTGCAGCTGCGTTCTGCCCATCTTCAGAATGCCGTTGAATTCCTTCGCCTTTTGCAGAAGAGCGGCGTGCAGACGCTTGAGCTCGGCGATGAGTTCGGCGGCAAGGGTGAGCACGGTTAGCTTCCCCGCGGTGGGAATAACGTCGTTGGTGGACTGCTCCATATTGACGTCGTCGTTGGGGCTGATGACGGAATAGTCCCCCTTCCGTCCCCCCAACTTCTCGATGGCGACGTTGGCGATGACCTCGTTGACGTTCATGTTGGCGGAAGTCCCCGCGCCGCCCTGCACCGCGTCCACGATGAAGTCCTTCCTGTGCTTGCCGTGCAAAATCTCATCGCACGCGGCGATGATGGCATCTGCCTTGGCGGTGTCGAGAAGCCCGAAGGACTTGTTGACGACGGCGGCCGCCTTCTTGATGAGAACGACGTTGCGCACGAACGCAAAGCTGATGCGGGTGCCCGTAATCTCAAAGTTTACCTTGGCGCGAAGCGTCTGAATTCCGTAGTAGGCTGCGCTGTCTAAAGAGAGCTCGCCTACCGAATCGCTCTCCGTTCTGAGTTGTTTTTCCATGTCCCTTTTTTGGCAAAAATGCCCTCTGCCGATTTTGATTTATACAATTATAAACCGTCCCGCGCAAAAAAGCAAGCATCTTCCCCCATTTTTCGAAAAAAATCCGCAAAGAGCGACTTCTCCTGCGGATTTTGCTTTTTTGGGATGAAATTTTTATGGCACCCATGTCCGTATCCGATGGCTACCATTCGGACATGGTACCGTCCTTTTATCTCAAGGAGGAGTTCAAGGGCAGAGGACGAGAAGACGGCTGAGGACGCGCTTTAAGACGCCGTTTTCGATTTCGCCCGCGATGAGTCCGCCGCAGTCCTTCTCCTCGGTGACAAGCCAAGTGAGGTAGGTGGAAATTTGCGGGAGGGTGAGCGCCTCGGGAGAGGTCTTCAGAACCGTTCCGAAACTATCGCGGTACCTGTCGTCCCGCCCGACCGCGTCTGCCAAGGCGCCAAGGAGGGAATCGAGGCCGCCGTCGTACTCATAACAGGGCGATTCGATGTCCTCTTCCTCTTCGGCATCGACGGCGTTGAGGAGGGTGTACGGCCGCTCTGCCTCAAGAATTTTGAAGATGGTTTCGACCGTTTTTTTCATACCGTTCCCCCCTCTTTCGAATTTGAAATCTGTACTCAGTATATCATAGTGCGCCCCGTTTTGTCAAGAGCACAGGCGAATTTTTCTGTGATAATTTTTATATAAATTGCGAAAGTATTTGAAATTGCATCGTGAAGGCGGTTTCTTGAACTTTTTCAAATCCCCGAGCCGCAATTCTGATGCCCTTCGATGGAAGCCATCGGGAAATCTCCCTGTCCCCCTTGGGCCGCGAAGAATGCGTTTGCGACCCCGTTGGGGGTAGACCGTCACGAAAAGGGACACCCAATTGGGTGTCCCTTTTTTTTGCGGAGCAATGTTAAACTAAAACGAATATTATTTATTCAATTCCAGGTCGGTGTCGCCGTGTTTTCAAATGCTTTTTCACCGACGGAATTTTGCGCTGCTTTGTTGATTGTGATGGATTGTAGCATGGAGCAGTTTCTGAATGCGTACTTCCCGATTATTGTTTCGTTCGTGATAGTCACACTCCGTAATGTCTCGGGGATATAGTATCTCGTGGGCCAGGAAGCCTTTTCGTGCTCAACGCCCGTTCCGCCTTGGTAAGAAGATGTCCCAAAGATATATCCGAAATATGCCGCAGAACCCGTGTTCCCCTTTTGATATCCAACAAACGGCAACGTGATATCCTTCACCAAAGAACAGCCGTTGAATGCTGCCGCCCCAATCGAAGTTATCGTATCCGGAATAATAAAGGTCCCCGCCGTTTCCGAATTGATGGACGATAAGGCGTGACAGCTTCTGAACACTTCTTCTCCAATGGAATCTACGGAATCGTTAATTGTGAACTTACTTAAAGAGATACACCCGCCGAATAAAGCCTCGGGAAGAATCGAGACGCTCGGCAAGTTGATTTCTTCGAGTTTGGAACAATATTCGAAACTTCTCTCTCCGACTTGTATGACTTTTTCATTCAAGTTTATCTCTGTCAGCATAGTACAATTTCTGAATGCGTACTTCCCGATTATTGTTTCGTTCGTGATAGTGACACTTCGTAATGTCTCGGGGATATAGTATCTCGTGGGCCAGGAAGCCTTTTCGTGCTCAACGCCCGTTCCGCCTTGGTAAGAAGATGTCCCAAAGATATATCCGAAATATGCCGCGGAACCCGTGTTCCCCTTTTGACTACCAATAAAGGGCAGTGTAATGCTCCGAAGCGAGGAACAACCGTTGAAAGCGCCTGCGCCGATGGAAGTCACGCTCTCGGGGACTGTAATGGAAGTGATTGCATTGCAGCCATTGAACGCGTTTGCGGGAATCGTGTCAATGGGCATACCGTTATGTTCCGCGGGGATTGTGATTGCACCCGAAATGGAGGTGCTCGCCGCTTTCACTGTTGAGCCGCTGTAAAGAAAGGTGCCGTCGCTGTCCACTTGGGGCTGCGAACTTCCGCCGCCCGACCCCGAGCCGCTACCCGATGAACTTCCGCCGCCGTCCGCTCCGAATCCGAAAAGCCCGCACGCCGCAAGGCCGAGACAGCAACAGACGGCAAGGGCAAGAGACAAAATTACCATCAACCGTTTTTTCATATTGTTTCTCCTTATGGTTTCATTGGTAGTATTATATACTACTTTATACTACTTGTCAAGAGAAAATAAGATAAATGTTATAATTTTAACAGAAACTGAAAACGGGTGAGTTATGAAACCATTGAAAGAGAAGATAAGTATTACAATCGATTCTGACTTATTGCAGAAATTAAAAGAAGAAGCGGAAAAAGATGACCGCTCCCTTTCCCAGTTCATCAACCTTATTTTGAGAAAATATTTGAAATCGAATAATGAGGATTAAGTTCTGAATCTCGCTTTATGCCTCGCGCTACCACCTCGACCGTCACGAAAAGGGACACCCAACAAGGTGTCCCTTTTCGCGGTGGAGCAATGATAACCTAAAACGAATATTATTCTGCAATTTTCCATTGCAATCGGTTGGCGATTATGTAGGTGTCGCCCGGTTCCTCGATTCCGTTACAGAGCTTCTTCGGGTCGAACGGCACGTCCGACCACACGATGAGACGTTGCGGCTCTCCCGGTAAGAGACCTTCGGCAAACGTGAGATACGCGTCGAGCAATAAGGGGATATAATTAGCTTCGGCGCCGATAAGATGAAATTGCCTCAGCCCGATGAATTGCATTTCCAGCGTTTTCGGACGCCACTGGCGCTCAAAAGTCACATGCAGGGTATATTCCTCTGCATCCCCGAAGCACATGCTCAAATTCTCATCGACGCTTGTCCCGCTTTGAAAGGATGCACGGGTCAAACAGCCATCATGAAAGCAACCATAGGCTTCAAGCAATTCTTCAATGTCCTCTTGCGTCTTGATTTCTTTCCATTCGTTCATAAACCTATTATAGCATAGTTCCGGCGATTGTGCAAGTATTTTTTCTGTCACCTCGACCGTCGCAAAAAAAAGACGAGCTGACACTTTCTCGCGGGAACCGCTCGAAAGCGTAGGTGGATTTTGCCGATACCCCTGAAGGGGTCCCCTCGGCAAAGCTTCGGCGCCTTGCGCCTCGCGCGAACCACGCGGCGTTTCTTTTTACCACCTCTTCCCACCACGCAAAAAGGACGGCAGCGCCGTCCTCATGCGTGGTGGGAAGAGGTGGATTCGAACCACCGAAGTCGTTGACGTCAGATTTACAGTCTGATCCATTTGGCCG